>CATJOY010000062.1 GCA_949741925.1 uncultured Desulfovibrionaceae bacterium
ATTGGCATGTTTGAAATTATCTATATCAAAAATGAAAAAGGCATATTCTGCCTCCGGATTTCTGGCCAGTTCACTGTCAATCATCCGTTCTGTAGCCTTTTTGGTGTAGCACTTCGTCATTTCATCGATATTTGCCAGAAGTTCCTTGCGCTTCTCAGCATCAATATTCTTTCTGTACGTGAACATATGGATAGATTCATCGTCAGGAGAATAGAAAATATGCGCGTCTATCCGCATCCAGTGATAGGCTTTGCCATCCCAGGTAATCAGAAAGTCATACGTGAGGCGGGTGTTCCCTTTATTAAACTCTCGAATAACATTGCTCGTGTTGAATAGGGCAATATACGCCTCACGAAACTCTTCTTTAATTTGCTTTTCGGCTATGAGGCGAAGACCGTCATCATAGGAAATATTGTTTGCGCCGATACTATCAAAATATTGTTGCGTATTTTTGCCTACACACCTGTTGCTGGTTATATTCCATTCATATATATTATCGTAAAGCTGTTCTGTTGCTTTTTTAAACAAAGCCTGCCTTTGTTCAATTATCCCGGTTATATTTTTGTTGAAGTTTTTAATAAGCGTGGTAATGACAACAAGAACACTTATGATAATGAGGGTAAGCATACAACCGGATTTTATTATTTGCGCTTTTATGGAGCGCATAAGGGCCGATGTATTATGTTCAACAAGTAGATACCATGATAATGAGGGAATATAGCGGGTAACAATATACCATGAGTGATGCTCCGCAAGTTCTGAATTAGCCCAAAATCCGAAATTTTCTTTTGCATTGTTTTTATCAAGAATTTCCTTTTTTATCTTTTCCATACCATACATTTTGAACCAGTTGGTCTCCTCATCGCCGGTGTAGCTGCCGGAAACTTGAACTGTTCCCGCCTTGTTAATCAAAAATACTTCAACACCATATTTATTTTGATAGTGATTAATCAGATTTTTGAGGTAATCAGTACGTATACCCAAGCCGACAATGCCTATAGTTTTGCCTGCATTATCGATAATTTTGCAATTGATAAATACTACAATAGCGTTTCCAGCACCGGAAACTTCATCATTATCAACATTGAGGTCATAGTCGTTTGTGGAATGCAAAAATTTATAGTACCAAGTATTTTCTGGATTATCCCTGTTCAAGATTCTATCAACCCCCTTATAGGTGTAATACCGCCCGCTGGAAGTTGAAATCAGAAATACCGAATCAAAGTTGTATTTTTGGTGATACGCGGCAAGATAATTTTTAATTGTTTGCAGGTAGTCGTCATCATCAAGATGTTCTTCTTCCCGTGCGAGATGATCGGCAAGCAACCGATCTTGCGCCATGGTAAGAGCAATATTTACAGGTTTAATCAAGAGAGAAGAAAGCTGGTAATAGATGCCGTCTGTGGTAAGGGAGGAAACCTGCTCAATATTATTCAGGGAGCCGCGGTAATTGGCTTGATGGCTGAAGAAGGCGGTTAACATGAAGCCTATAAGCAGAATGACGCTTACAAGCAGATTCGTTTTCAGCAATTTGCTGTGTATCAAAGGTGCCTCCCATGCGCCGCAAACAATGTGTTGCGCTTAAAAGGGGCTATGGACTGCCGCTCTACCCGTTGCGGTATGGGGTGGAGGGCCTTACACCCTCGCCGTCCGTCAGGCGCAAGCGGAGCCCTCCGGCGGCGCTATTTTCTCCTTTACGGAGGAGTGGTTACGCGGCGGCCGCATTAACACCACCAAAAAGCTGCCTTGTCAATGGCAGCTTTTGCCGGTTCCGCGAGCCCGGAGCAACAGCGGACAAGGCGCAAGCTTTTGAAAAAAGGGGCCGGCTCCGTTCTCCTGAGGCGCCGATATTTTTCTCTTCCTTGAATAGCGGGCGTTGCAGCCGGTTCCGGCGTTCCGGGGCGACAGCCTTGGTCGTTATTGAGTGCTGGAAATAAAACGCCTGGTGAATATGCTGCGCCGGCATGTTCATCAGGCGTTTTTGGAGAGAGCCGAAGGTATGGAGTACTGGGCCGGGGAGGGGCTCGCGGAAGGGGGCTTCATAGATGCCGCCGCGCTGCCTTGTTCCCCTTGGCGAGATGGATTGAAAAAACCGAACTCGGCATCCCTTTACGATACCTTTGTCCGGTTTTTTTTATCTTTTAGGCTGGGGAGCCCCTTTCGGTTTTGCGCAGGCGAACGGCCTGATTCCCTCTTAATGGAGGCGCACCGGCAAAGAGGCCTTTTCTCCGCCCTCGGTTGCCAGGTGCAGGGTTACTATCTCTCCATCGGGGGGCATAAACTGCTCAAAGCGGAGCTGGTTGCGGCCCTTGGCCGCGTTTTCTTGGAGGGTCAGCACGGCCCGGCCTTCTTCATCGGTAAAGGTAAAGGTCACTTGCCCTGGCGCGGCGCACCAGTAAGGGATATGGTAGCGGCCGGTATCCGGGTGGCGGCGAATATCGTAGGCATCCGGCACGTATTTTTTGCCCCGTTTATCCAAGGTCACCACGGCTTCGGGAAAACCGGTGCTGAACGAGGGCTCCTGAATACCCGCGCGCTCTAACCCGGCTTGAATATCCGGATCGGACATCATGAGGTTCCAGAGTAGGTTGGAGCGGTAGTTTTCCACCATGCCGACAATGGGCAACTGGTCGATAGCCAGATAGTTTTCGCTGTACCAGTTATCTTTGAGGCTCAGAGCGTCGTAAGGACCGTTTTTCCCCCAGGCTCGTTTTTTCAGCTTTCCGCGCAGGTTCTGAAGCATCTGCATCGAGTAGTGCGGCGTATAAGGCATGGAGGAGAGCGCGCCGGTGGGCGCGATGAACCCTGTATCGTTTGCAGGATCCGAGGCGGCATAGCCATCTTTGACCTTGCCTGCCGTCAGCCCCCAGAAATCTTCGGCGTAGCGGTTCCGGGCCGGGGCGTTTTGCAGGCAGTAGCCGCGGTTGCTCAGCACGTGCTTGACGTTGCGGTTGAAATAGCCGTGGGGCACGAAACTATCGGCCATGCGGCGCGGGTCCAAGCCGATAAAGGAATAGTGGGTCAAAAACAGGGGGCCCGCCCCGGGCAGGGCGGCTTCAACTTTATAGCCGAAAACAGTTTTGGGCTTATAGCCGTTGCCCGAGGTCCAATAGTTGTAGGATTTACGGCTGATGGGGTGGGTGGGAGAAGAGATAGCCAGAACATAGGTGATCAGGCACTCGTTGAAGCCCAGGATGCGCAGGCCCATTCTGAAACCGGATTCAGGCGACCAGTGCCAGTGGATGCCGTTTTCTCGGCCGTCGGTGAAAAAGTTCCAATCCACGTCTTCCCACAGCCCGGTTATGATGGAGCGCAGTTCCTCTTCAATGCCGGGGCCGTTAAAATACGCGCGGGCAAGAAGCAGGCCTTGCATCAGCAGGGAGGTTTCCACCAGATCCGCGCCCTCGTCATGTTTGCCGAAGCTCATGATTTCCCCGGTTTTTCCGTTGATCCAGTGGGGGAAGGCTCCGTGCAGGGCCTGGCGCGGGGTTGTATCCCGCAGGAACAGAACGATTTTCATAAGCCGGTTCACAGCCTGATCCCGGGTGATCCAGCCTCGATCCACGGCCGTCACAATGGCGGCTATGCCGAAGCCGGTGCCGCCCACGGCCACGGGGTGCACTTCCCAATGATCAAGCGAGCCTTCGTAGGCCATGCCTGTATCTGGGTCTGCATCTTCCCAAATATAGCGGAAGGCATCCCGCTGGAGTTCATCCAGAGCTTCCCTATCGGCCAGGTAGGCGCTATCCGGAGTAAAGGAAAAGGCCGGCTGGACCGCCAGGAGTATGATGCAAAGTGATAGGAAAATGATCCGCATGGTTGTTCCCTCAGGTATGGAAAGTTCTCTGCGCGTAATTACGATAATACAAGGGCGGCGCGGCGCTGCCGTGAGCCCGGAACCGCCGTTTTCGGCGCAGTTCGCTCATGGCTCGGCCGCCGCTTGTTTCGCAAGCCCGTTGCGCGCGATGCCGGAAATACGCGGCCTCCGGCTGCGTTGATCCTTCCCCATTCCCCCTCGGGAAGGCCTCAATAGCAGCAAGCCGCCGCCTTGCCAAGTCGCCCGGTACTGGTTTTTTTCGGGCATCGTGAGTAACATACGACAGGAAAACCGTTTGGGTAGAGGGAAAAGCCTATGGAGAGCGTATCCGGCAGAGAAGAAAGCATGAACTATACCGCGACAACAATAAAAATAAGCTGTTCAAGCACGCCGGAAGACCTGGAAACCCTTCGCGAAACGCTTGTGGATATCGCCCTTGAGCGTGGAGCGGATAGGGTTCGCTTGAACCGTGTTTTGGTGGTGGTGGATGCGATTTTAGGAAATATCCGGACCCATGCTTACCCGGATACTCCCGGCCCCGTAGCGGCGGAGGTGCTGCCCCGAGTCGGCGCGGGAGACAGGCTTTTGCACTTGCGCATTATCGATCGCGGCCCTTTTTTTGACCCGCTGGCCGAAGATTCCGGAGCGGGCCTGGAGATGATTCATAAGACAGTTTGCGGCATGAGTTATGAACGCCTCTCCGATCCCGAGGGCGGCGCGAACTGTTTCTCCTTAAGCTTTATTTTGCGTTGACCGTCTTGCCGTCTCTTGTTCGGCCCTTGGCGGGGCTTTGAAAAACCGTTTTTGCCGGCGTAGCTTTTTGCCGCGTCATGCGATAGAATACATGGTTTGGAGGATCTTGCCCTGTGGCGAGAAAACGCGCCGGGATAGTTTTACAGCAATATCCCGCGCGTGAACGACCTTTCGTGCGAGCGGCGGAGCACATACAAGCCCGCCGCGCCATTCTCAACCGCACTGGAGATATACCCATGCGTAGTGAAAAAGCCACCAAAGGCTCTAAACGGGCCGGTCACCGCTCTTTGTTCCACGCCCTGGGGTTCAGCCCGGAGGATCTGCAACGTCCGCTTATCGGCATTGTTAATGCCTTTAGCGAGATCGTTCCCGGGCATGCCCATCTGGGAGAACTTTGCCAGGCGGCAAAGCTCGGCGTTGCTTCGGCCGGAGGCACACCCGTTGAATTTCCGGCTATCGGCGTATGCGACGGCATTGCCATGGGCCACGAGGGCATGAAGTATTCCTTGCCCAGCCGAGAGCTGGTTGCCGATTCCATCGAAGCCATGGCCACCGGGCACGCCTTTGACGGCCTGGTGCTTATCCCCAACTGCGATAAAATCGTTCCCGGTATGCTGATGGCCGCGGCCCGGGTGAATATCCCGGCTGTGGTCGTCAGCGGCGGCCCCATGCAGGCCGGACGCCATAACGGCAAAGATATCAGCCTGAGCGCGCTCTTCGAGGCCTCCGGGGCCTTTGAGGCCGGGCTCATTGACCAGGCCGAACTCTCCCGCCTGGAGCAGGCCGCCTGCCCCGGCTGCGGTTCGTGCGCCGGGCTGTTTACCGCCAACACCATGAACTGTCTGGCCGAAGCGTTGGGTATGGCCCTTCCCGGCAACGGCACCATCCCGGCGGCTTACAGCGGCGCGCGTAAAATGCTGGCCAAGGCGGCCGGTCGGGTGATTCTTGATCTGGTCAAAAAGGATCTCAAGCCCCGGGATATCATGACCCTTGAAGCCTTTAAAAATGCTATTACCGTAGATATGGCCATTGGCGGCTCCACCAACACCGTTCTTCATCTCCCGGCCATTGCCCGGGAGGCCGGTCTGGAACTGCCTTTGGAGCTTTTTGACGCCATCAGCGCCCAGACGCCGTACATTACCAAGCTCAGCCCCGGCGGCAAGCACCACATGCAGGATTTGAACGAGGCCGGGGGCATTGCCGCCGTCATGCGCGAACTGGCCGCAAAGGGGTTGATCAATGAGGGCCTGGCCACGGTTTCCGGCTCCGTGGGCGAGCGTATCAAGGATGCGGTCAACCGGAATCCGGATATACTGCGGCATGCGGATGCTCCCTACCGGGCCACCGGCGGCATCGCCATCATGCGCGGCAATCTTGCGCCCGACGGCGGGGTAGTTAAGGAAAGCGCCGTCAGGGAGGATATGCTTGTTTTCACCGGCACGGCCAAGGTTTTTGATTCTGAAGAGGCCGCGGTAGAGGCTATTTCCCGCCGGGCCGTCAGCGACGGCGATGTGGTTGTCATCCGTTATGAAGGCCCGCGCGGCGGGACGGGCATGCGCGAGATGCTCTCGCCTACCGCCTTGATTACCGGTATGGGCCTGAAGGTGGCTCTTCTGACCGACGGTCGTTTCAGCGGCGCAACCCAGGGAGCCTGTATCGGCCATATCGGCCCTGAAGCCATGGTGGGAGGCCCCATTGCCCTGGTCCGAGATGGCGATGCCATCGCCATTGATATTCCCGGCCGCCGTCTTGAGCTCAAAGTCAGCCCGGAAGAGCTGGAGCAACGTAAAGCGGCGTGGAGGGCTCCGGAACCCAAAATCAAAACGGGTTATCTTTCGCGGTATGCCCGCTTGGTCAGTGACGCCAAATACGGCGCGGCCTTGAACTAACGCGCGGTATATCGGGGCTGCAACAAGGCCGTTGCAGGAGAAACAGATGAGGAAACCGCCCGTAAAAATTTTTTTTTGCGGGCGGTTGTATTGTTTCCGGGATAGCAGCGCGACGGCCTAGGTATCGTTATCGGCGAAGAACCTGCCCCGGACCAAGGCATCTTTGCCAAAGCGTTCACGCACCGCGTCAATAGCCGCATCCAGCGCCTGATCCCGGGCCTTATCCCGGATCCGGCCTGGGTCCGCCCCCGGCGTTCCCGCACGTGCCCCCGGATCGCGCGCAGCGCCGGCATGCCGGGCCTTTTCCGGCTGTTCGGCATCTTCCGGCAGCAACGAAAGTTGCCGTTCGCTTTTCCGGCCGGGTCCGAAGTGGGAGACGCCAACCCCGATAAGCCGCAGCTTGGCGGTGGGGTTCAGCTCTTCAAGCAGGCTGGCGGCGGTTTCGTAGATGACCCGGGTAGCGTTGGTGGGAGAGGCCATGGTCAAGGAGCGGGTGGCGCTTCTGAAATCTGCGTATTTGACCTTCAGGGTGATGGTCCGCCCGGCCAGGGCTTGGCGGCGGAGCGAAGCGCCCACCCGTTCGGCTTGTTGCAAGAGCCAGTTACGGAGCACTTCTCTATCGTTGGTATCTTCGGCAAAGGTGTTTTCGGCGCTTTCGGATTTGGGTTCTTGCCAGGGAACAACGGGCCGGGGGTCGATGCCGCGGCCGCGGTCGTAGAGCACGCCGCCTGCCTTGCCCAGGCGGCGCAGCCAGAAATCCCGGGGGTAGCGGGGGACATCCGCCGCGCAGCGCACGCCGAGAGCATGCAAGGTCGAGAGGGTCTTGCCGCCTACGCCGGGAATGCGTTCCACGGGCAGCCTTTGGAGAAAGGCGGGGATCATGTCCGGGCGGAGCACAGTCAGGCCATCGGGCTTCTGCATATCGGAAGCAATTTTGGCCAGGAATTTTACCGGCGCGAGGCCGATGGAGCAGGTCAATCCGGTGGCCGTTTTAACCTCTTCCTTGAGGGTTTTGGCCATGGTCTCCACCGGGCCGAACAGGAGGGTCAGGCCGGAGGCATCCAAATAGGCCTCATCGACCGAGGCTTTTTCCACCAGCGGGGAGAAGCGGTCTAACACCGCCATAATTTCCTCGGAAACCTCCCTGTAGCGGGCCATACGACCGCGCAGGAAGATGCCGCCGGGGCAGAGCTTGCGGGCCCGGAACATGGGCATGGCGCTGCGGACGCCGAATTTCCGGGCTTCATAAGAGGCGGCGCTGACCACGCCGCGCAGAGAACCGCCGATGATCACCGGCTTTCCCTTGAGGGAGGGGTTGTCGCGCTGTTCCACGGAAGCATAAAAGGCGTCCATATCCAGATGGAGTATCCAACGTTGCATTCCTTATGCTAGCATAGAATTTCCCACGAACAAACAGGCGCTGCCGCCCGCAATATCGGGTAGGGTTCCACGCTTGTGAGCTGAGGGCGGCACGGTTGTTTCCTTGTGAGCGTGGCCTGCTTATCCCCTCCGCGCTTCACGGGCGGGGCGCGACAAGATCCCCCCCTTTTTGCCCTGGAACCGACCGAGGCCGTAAACGGGCTGTTCCCGCCGGGGCGAGTCTGTGCTATAGCCCCTCTATTATGCCGCAATCGTTTACCTTTATTCATGCCGCTGATCTGCATCTTGGGGCTCCCTTCCGGGGGCTGGCAGGCCTGGAGAGCGCGTTTCCGGGGGGAAAACTCCTGGCCGAAGCCTCCTACAAGGCCTTGAAGCGTCTTGAGGAACTGTGCCTTGAACGGCAGGCCGCCTTTTTGCTCTTGGCCGGAGATATTTACGACAGCAGCGATGGGCTCCTTAGGGCCCGCCTGGCGCTCAGGGATATGTTTCTGCGTCTGGAAAAGGCGGGCATTATGGTCTTTCTGGCCCACGGCAACCATGATCCTTTGGAACGGGGGCCTTCGCCGGTGCGCTGGCCGGAAAACGTGGTTGTCTTCGGCGCGGAGGTTTCCGAAACGCCTGTGCGCCTGGGGGGCGAGACCGTGGCCTTGGTTCGGGGCCTCAGCCATGCCGGCAAGCAGGAGACGGATAATTTAGCCCGGCGTTTTCCGGCGCGTGGTCCGGCGATGTCGGGCGGGGCTTTTCGCATCAATGTGCTGCATTGCGCTCTGGGCGGCCGCAGCGGCGGGCATGAACCCTATGCACCCTGCGCCGAACAGGATTTGGTGTCCGGAGACGCCGATTACTGGGCTCTGGGGCACGTGCACGGGCCGCAGGTGGTCCGGCAAACCCCGGCCATTGTCTACGCCGGGAGCATGCAAGGCCTGCATATCAATGAAGAGGGCCCCCACGGGGCCTATGCCGTGACGGCCTTTGCGGACGGGAGCAGCGAGTGCTCCTTTGTGCCCCTTTCTCCGGCGCTTTGGGAAAGCTGTTCCCTGGATCTGGGGGCTTTGGACCAGCCGCCGGAAAGCCTGGATGCCCTTGAGGCCCTTATGATCGCCAGATTGGGGGAACTGGCCGACGGCGCCCCGGCGGGCGTGGAGATCATTTTGGCTCGGCTGGTGCTGCGGGGACGGAGTAAGCTGGATGAAGCGCTGCGCAAGCCGGGCAACAGGGAGGAACTGCTGCGGCGTCTCCGCGATGAGGCCGGCGGGTTTTACGCTGCGCCGTCAGAAGGACTGGCCTTGTGGCTCAAGGATTTGCAGGTCAGGACAAAACCCTTGGCCGAAAACGGCGAAGCCTCTGCCCGGCCCGACCTTGTGGGAGAAATTTTCCGACAGGCCGCGGCCGTATCGGATGACGACTTGGAGGCCCTTGTGGAAACGACCCTGGCTGATCTCTATGCCGCCCACCGGTTGCGTCCGGCGCTGAAGATTCCCGAGAGGGCGGAGCTGCGCGAGCTTTTGGAAGACGCGGCCTTGCTGGCATCGGCCAGGCTGGAGGGCGAATAATGCGGTTGCTCTCTTTCCGCGTGGATCGATTCGGCGTTCTGGCCGGGCAAGAAGCCGGGGAGCTCTCTCCCGGGGTCAATGTCTTCTTGGGGGCTAACGAAGCGGGCAAGAGCACGCTGCTGGATTTTTTCCGGGCTATGTTTTTCGGCTACCAGCGCGGCGGCCGCAACAAGTTGGATTACGGGGCGGAAGATGCGCCGGCGGGGGGCAAAGCCGGAGGGAGCCTGGTACTGGATACCCGAATGTATGGCCCGCTGGCCCTCTCTCGAACGCCCGGCAAAGGAGGCGGCGCGGCTATCCTGACTACGGAGCGCGGCGAGCCGTTGCCCGGGGCGAGCCTGGAAGCGTTGCTCGGCAACTGCACGCCGGAGATGTACGACGCTGTTTTTGCCTTCAGCCTCGGGGAATTGACCGCCCTGGATGGCAAGCGCAATGAAAAGATCCGCCATGCCCTCTATGGCGCGGCCTTTGGTACCGGCCTGGAAACGCCTGGCCGGGTGCTGGAGCGCCTGCAGGCGGAAATGACCGCCATTTACGCCCCCCGGGCCAGAAACGCCGTCATGATCCGCCTGCTGCGCCGGCTCCGAGAGAACCAGGAAGAGCAGAAACGGCAGGGTTCGGAAATTCTGCTCTACGCGGAGCAGCGGGCCGGGCTGGAAGCCTTGCGCGCTGAAGAAGAGGCCTCCGCGCGGGAGCGCGCGCGTCTGGAGACCGAGCGCGGCAGCCTGGAAAAGCGTCTGGCTGTTTCCCGCCACTGGGAAGCCTTTGCCCGGGCCGACGCCCTGTACCGTTCCCTGCCGGAGCCTGGCGGCGAGTTTACGCCGGATGGTCTGGAACGCCTGGAGCGGTTGGAAGAACGCCTGGAAGATCGCCGCCTGCGGGCGGCAGCCGCCCTGCGCGCGGTGAACGCGCTGCGGGAAGAGCTGGAGCGCCTGCGTCCTGATCCGCGCCTGGCAGCAGCCTACGATCCCTTGCAGCGCATGCAGCGGGAGGATCGTGAAACCATGCGCCGGGCCGGGCGGGAGGTGCCGGCGCTGCGGGCCGAGGCCCTGAGACTGGATCGGGATATAGCCTCCCGTTGCGCCGATCTGGGGCCGGGATGGGATGGGCGGAAAGCCGCCTCCTTCACCCTTTCTTTGGCTGTGCGCGAAACCTGCATTTCGTTAGGCGACGCTCTGACCGGGGCGGCTGGAAAGGTTGCTCGGGCCGGCGAGGAAGTCCGGCGGCTGGAACAAGAGCTGCTGCTTGCCGAGGAAGCTGTGCGGGAAGCCAAAGAACGCGCCGCCGCGCCGGATATGCTGGCTTTGGAAGAAGAATTTCTAGAGGGCGTGGCCCGTCTGCTGGTCCGGGCCGAGGAAGCCCTGGAAGAGCTGCCCGGCCTGGAAGCAGCCAGAGAAAAGAAACTCGAGGAACTGGAGGCCGCCTTTGCGGATCTTCGCCGCCATGCGCCCCCAGAACTGCCCGGTTGCGCCATTCTTGGTTCGGGACCGTCTCCGGGGGAAAGCGGGCATGCTCTGGCCCTGCTGGCTGCCTACGAGGAAGCGCTGGAAAATGTTGCTCCGCCGGCCGGGCCGGAAGAATTGGCCGGGAGGGAAGCCGCCCTGCGGACCTTTGAACGCGCCGTGGAGACCTACCAGGCCGCCGAGGCCGAGCGGGCCGCCTGCGCTGAGCGGCTCCGAGAGGATGAAGCGGCGGAGCGACAGCGGCGCGAGGAAGCCCGATCCGGCCTGACCGGCTTTGTATACGGCGGAAAAGGGGCGGCTGTGGGGCTGGCCCTGTTCCTTTTGGGGCTGCTGTGCTTGGCCGGAACGCGCTATGCCCTTCTAACGGATAGTTTGCCGTTCTTTTCCACGGCCCTCTCAACAGCAGATTCCGGCAGCGGTTCCGCCTTTTCCCTGAACCCGTCCGCTCCGACGGGGGGGCTGAACTGGTGGGAGGCTGCGGGAACCGTTTCCCTCACGCTCGGCGGGCTGCTTCTGGCTATCTGCCTTTACAGCCGGGTTGACGACCGACGCAGACGGCCTTCTCCTCTGGGCGACGGCAGGCTGCTGACCCGGGCCGAAGCCCGGGAGGCCGAACGCTCGCTGCACCGTCGGGCTCTGGAAACAGCCGCGCAGGCTGCGGCCCGGGCCTGGATCGCCCTTGAAGCCCTTATGCCGCCGGATTGCCGTTGCAGTTGCCGGGAGGAGACCTCCCCGGCGGTTTTTTCCGATGCGCCGCAGAGGAGGCCACAGAAGGGGGCAGGGGCTGGAGGTGATCCCGCCGCTGAGGAGCATGCCGCAAGGAGCGCTCTTGCAGGCGCGGTCCGGGCGCGTCTGGAAAGCGATCTTTCGATGCGCCGGGCGCTGTTTTTTTTCCGCCAAAAGCTTGGGCCAGCCGGTCTTTTGGCGGAGGCTCTGGCCGACCAGGAAGAGCGGCGTGACAGGGCCTTCCGGAGAATCCGAGAATGTCTGGATGCGGCCCTGGACCATGAAACGTTCTCCCGACTCCTGCCGGAGGAAATCGCCGCAACCCGGGGCAGCCGGCCGGATCGGAATGCCGGCCGCTCTCTGGCCGCTGTTCGCCGGGCTTTGCAGGAAGCCGGGCAAGATCTCAGAGAGGCGCTTCTCCGCCGCGAGACGCTGGCCCATAAGGAAGAGGAACAGGCCAGGATCAGCCGGGCTTTGCATTTGGCCCGGGCGGCTGTTGAAACCGCCCTTGCCGAGCATGATCTCCGGCGGGAAGCCTGGCGGCAATGGCTGGCCGAGGGTGGCTTTGAGCAGAGCCTTTCCCCGGAAACCGCCCGCTTGGCTTTGGATGCGCTTAAGGAGATTCGCGCGGCGCTGGAGAATGGCGAGACGCTGGCGCGCAGGGAAGCAGCCCTGCGTTTGGAAGCCGCTGAGGCTGCCCGCCGCCTGGCTGCCATTGCTGCCGATCTGGGAGAACCGGAAGCCGTCGTGGCAGCCCTGGCTTTTCCCCAGGAAGATGATCCCGAGGCCTTTGCCGACCACTGCCAGAGCCTGGTTCGCGGCTTGGATTCCCGGGCTGGTTCCGCGGCTGAGGCCTGGCGGCAGGATCTGCAATGCCGCAAAAAGGCTGAGGATATGCCCCGGGCCGAATCCGAACGCTTGGAAGCAGAGACCTTGGCGCAAGCGGCCGAGGAGGAAAAAGCCGCCTTGCTCGGTCGGGCCGGGACTGCCGATAGTGAGACGTTCCGCCGCGATTTCAGCGCCTGGCGGGCACGGGAGGAGGCCCGGCTGGAGCGCGAACGCCGCGTGGCCGCTTTGGCGGCGGAAATCGGCCGTCCGCTCCGGGAAGCGGATCTGCTTGCATTGGCCGCATCCTATGCCGGGCAGGGCCGCGAAGATATCGAACGTTCGCTCCTGGCCGTCCAGCAATTGCTGGATCAGGCTGTGGAGCGGGAAAAGGATATTGCCCGGCAAAAGGGCGAACTCGGGGCCTCCCTGCGGAACCTGGAACAGGGGGATACCATGGCCGGGCTGCGCCGTGAAGAAGAAGCTTTACGCGAAGAATTACGGGAACAGGGGCTGGTCTGGTCGCGCCTGGCCTTGGCGCGCTCCCTGCTTTTACAGGCGAAGGCCAAGTTTGAGAAAGAGCGCCTTCCCGGCGTCGTTCGCCAGGCCGAGACCTTTTTCACCGCCATCACCGGCGGCGCATACGCAGGCATCAGCCTCTCCCTGGATGATAATTCCCTTCGCGCGCTGACTGCCTCAGGCCAGGCCCGCAATCCTGAGGATGAACTCAGCCGGGGAACCAAAGAGCAGCTCTATCTCGCCCTTCGCCTGGCGTATGCTGCCGAGCACTCGCGCCAAGCCGAACCCTTGCCTGTGATCATGGATGATATCCTGGTCAACTTCGATGCCCGCCGCGCCGCGTTGACCGCCAAAACCCTGCACGAATATGCAGCCGAGCAGCAGGTTTTGTTTTTCACCTGCCACGAAGCCACGGCCCGTTTGCTGGCCCGGATTGTGGGGAACGCCGCGCTGTTCACCATCAGCAGCGGCAGGATCGAGCGGGGGCTGTCGGCCCTCTGAGACCGAGCGCCTGCAACGCCTTATACTGAGCGCCTCCGGCGGCAGGGGCCCTGTCCCTTCCGGGGGAATGCCTGCCCCTGCATCCTCAATTTGGAGGGAGCCTACCCCCGGCAGGGCGTGGGGCAGAGGGTTTCATCCGGCTCACGGCTTGGGGGCGCTTGCCCTCCAAGCTCCCGGCAAGGGGAATGATTCTCTTAGTCCCCGGGCCGGGAGTATGGGGTTCCTCGTGTCAGGAGATACAGGAACGTTGTTCCTCTGTTCCAAAGTGGCACGGGCTGGTTATGGCCTTTCAGAGGTGGCCTGAGGGAACGTTCCCTACCCCCCCCACATGGGGGGAGCAGGCCTGTGTAAGCGTTGCCGCCCCCTTGCTTACGGCTTGAAGCGTTTCTTTCGCGTCCGCCGCCTGCTGCTCGTTCCGGCCGTAGACATCTTCAAAGCGTATAATATCATCTTCGCCCAAGTATGAGCCGGATTGAATCTCGATCAGAACCAGAGGGATAACGCCGGGGTTTTTCAACCGGTGCCTGCCGCCTACAGGGATATAGGTTGATTGATCCTCAGTAAACAAGCGTACCTCATCACCGTTGGTCACTTCGGCGGTTCCGCTGACCACAACCCAGTGCTCAGCTCTGTGATGGTGCATTTGCAACGAAAGTTCCGCGCCGGGGTTGACAATAATGCGCTTGACCTGAAAACGCGTGTCCAGCGCCAGCGTTTCGTAACTACCCCAGGGGCGTTGCACCAAGGGGTGTTCCCGATATTCCCGCCTTTCTTCCAGGCGCAGGCGGCCTACGATGCGCTTTACATCCTGAGCGTGTTTGCGCGAGGCAACCAAAACGGCATCCTGTGTTTCCACCACCAGCATATCGTGCAGATCAACCGCCGCCAGCAGGCGGTGCCGGGCGCTCAGGTAACAATCTTTGGTATCCACAGCTATGATGTCGCCCTGGCGGACGTTACCTTCCTCATCCTTTTGCCCTTCCTGGTAAAAGGCTTCCCACGAGCCCAGGTCGCTCCAGCTTGTTTCCAACGGGATCATAGCCACGAGGTTGGTGTGTTCCATGACGGCATAGTCTACGGAATCGCTAGGAGAGGCCAGAAAGGCCGCGACCTCGGGGCGGTAGAATGCTCCGTCTTGTTGGTGGCCTTCCCACGCGTTGCGGCAGGCCGTAAAAATTGTTGGGGAGAGTCGTTCCAGCTCGGCCAGATAGGTTGACGCCCGCAATAAAAACATGCCGCTGTTCCAGTAATAACCGCCCCGCGCCAGCATGGCCGCGGCTTTTTCCAGAGAGGGCTTTTCCACAAAACGGATTACGGAAAAACCTTCTTGCCCGAGAGGCTCGCCCTGCTCCAGGTAGCCAAAGCCTGTTTCTGGCGTTGTAGGCAAAACACCGAAGGCAACAATGCGGCCTTGTTCGGCCAGTACGGCGGCTCGCTGCAGCGCCGTATAAAACAGCCCGGCATCACCAACAGCATGGTCAGAAGGCATGACGCACAGGAGCGGATCATCCCCGCGCGCGGTCAGAGCAAAAGCGGCTAGGGCCAGGGCCGGGGCCGTATTGCGCCCGGCCGGCTCCAACAGAATATCCGCCTCGGCGCTTTCCTGCAGCAGCTCGGCGGCAACGTAGAATCGGTAGGCCTCATTGCAGACAATGAGAGGCCGTGTGGTCCGGGGCGCGGCTATGGCGCGGCGTAGAGTATCCCGAAAGAGGCTGCGCCCGTTGCCCATGTCGATAAACTGTTTGGGATGGCCTTCGCGTGATAAAGGCCATAAGCGAGTACCGCTGCCACCGCAGAGAATGACCGGAGCGATATGCATATTGATTGG
>CATJOY010000063.1 GCA_949741925.1 uncultured Desulfovibrionaceae bacterium
AGGATTGTTTCAATCCACGCTCCCGCGGGGGGAGCGACAAAGGCAGATTGCTTATCAGCGGGAATTTGCGCAGTTTCAATCCACGCTCCCGCGGGGGGAGCGACGGCGTAGCGATCCTCTCGGATCGCGCGTATGAGTGTTTCAATCCACGCTCCCGCGGGGGGAGCGACACGAAATCCTTCGTATTTTTTCTCAAGGGTCCAAGATGTTTCAATCCACGCTCCCGCGGGGGGAGCGACCGATCCACGGCCGAGCAGGGCGTTGCCGTCAAGTTTCAATCCACGCTCCCGCGGGGGGAGCGACAATATCCTTAAAATTCCCTGACTTAAGAGCAAGAGTTTCAATCCACGCTCCCGCGGGGGGAGCGACTGTTGCCCGAATTTTACCTTATATAGTGCGCCCTTGCTTGCTGCCTTGCGAGAATACGGGGCGGATTGAGGGTTGTATCCGGACCGGCAACCCTCTTTACTGAAAAAATACAGGAAAAAATAAGTATATACAAGGTGCGGGCATTCACCGGGAAAACTATGTACGCTTAGGGTGCTCGCGAGAGAAGATCACACGCAAGACATCAGAATATAAGCGGTCCTTCTGGATCATACGTTGGCTTAGCCCCGATGTGTTCCACTCGTTTTTTCCAGTTTGCGCCCAGATAGTAAAAGCGTAGGCTATCTTTTTCTTTATCCATACAGCTCATCAGGTCAGCCTTTAGTTTCACCCATTGGGAGGGATCAACCAGGCATTCAAAAACGGAAAGTTGCACGCGCTGCCCCCAGTTTTCGCAAATTCTGGCCAGGCGACGTAAACGTTTTTTCCCTGCCTGGTCGTGTGTATTAACATCGTAGCTGATCAAAACCATCATAGCGTCACCGTATAACAAAGGGCGGGTACGCTTCCAGATCGCCCCGTATACACCGAGCGAGCAGGCGGGCTTGGTTATGCCAAATAAGGCCTATGGGCATCCGCTCTTGTAGAAAGGGATGTTCCGTTTCTTCCTGCTTCCGTTTCTGCCAGGCGAGAATCACTTCCTTACGGGTCGCTTCGTCCATAACCACCGCGCCTGATTCCGTCTTTTTAAAACCCTTTGCTTTGACCTGTCCCCGATTGATAAGAGTACAGGCGAGTCTGTCGGCTAAATAGGGTCGGAATTCCTCCATCATATCCAGAGCCAGACTCGGTCGGCCCGGCCGATCTCGGTGCAGGAACCCTACAGCAGGATCCAAGCCGGAGGTTTCCAGGGCACTGCGAATATCGTGCATCAGCAGCGTATAGAAAAAGGAGAGCAGGCAGTTGACGGCATCCAGGGGCGGGCGGCGGTTACGTCCTGTAAAAAGAAAGACCGGGTCCGGATTGGTAATCAGAACGCCGAAGGCGCTGAAATAGGCATTGGCTGCCTCGCCCTCAATGCCGCGTACCACATCAAGGGGCAGGTCCGGTCGCAGGCGTGCCATGCAGGAGGCCAGTCGGTCGGAGGCTGCATCCAGCGCCGGGCTCGGCCGCTCCCGGGCTGCGCGTAGCAACACTGTGCGGCTGTTGGCTATTTTCCCGATGACCAAGGCTCTGGCGATGCTTGCAGAGGCTTTAGGGCTATCTGCCATGCGGTATTGCTCCCGGCGCAATAAAACGTTGCCCCGTACGGGGCCGTGCATTGAGGCGAGAAAACGGCCGTTTTCAGTCAGCCAGGAAACAGCAACATTATTTTCCGCACAGTGGCCGAGCAGAAAGGGGCTACAAGAAACCTGTCCGAAAAGGACAAGACCGCCCAGGGTATGGATGGGAATTTTCCCCTGAAGCTTTCCTCCCTGATGCACGGCGATACATTCTCCATCCTTTGCGAGATAGCTTTCCTGTAGGGTAATGTAGAGCGTGTTTAGATACTGCTTCATGGAGACTCCCGCAGGGATTCAAGGTAGCGTAAAACAGCGCGCCGTCTGCCGCTGGCTTTAGGGAGGCAGTCTCCAAAAAGCGAGCAAGCGGAGCAGCGCTCGTCAGCAAGAGGCGGCGGCGTTGCCCCCCGCTCCAGCAGATCGTGCACATCCCGAGCAGCTTTTTGGACCGTTTCGCGCAAGTCCGCGTCAAAGAGCACGGTCTGTCTGCGCCGGGTTTTGCCATAAAATAGGGCCCCTTCCGGCACGGCAAGGTCAAGCATCTCTTCCAGGCACATGGCTTGGGCGCATAGTTGCACCCGATCGGCATTGTGCTTTTTGGGACGGCCTCGTTTATACTCCACGGGGTAGGGCAACCATACATCGCCGTGCCGGTGAAATTCAACGGCATCGGCCTTACCGCTCAGCCCCAGTTCGGCCGAGCGCAACAACAGGCTGGTGACGGTTTTCACACCGCCTCGCCTCCCGGATTTGCCGCTATCGGCCTTTTCATGCAGCAGCCTCCCCTCGGCAGTATAGGTATTTTCCGTCCATATTTCTTCAAGATGGATCAGCGCGCACTGTCGGGGGCAGTAGAGATAGTGCTGCAAGGAGGAGAGAGGGATAAAATCGGCTTCGGCATACATGCTTATTCCTCCTCCCATGAAGCGGATTCCTTTATCACAGATTGAAGGGAGAATTTGCGTTATGCCCTCTGGTCAGGGCAGGAGCCGTATTGCATTCCTTGGGGTATAGCTTTCGCGTATATTCGATGGTTGCGGAATATAATCGTTTCCATCTGTTCGGGCGGTATGTGCCGCCCGAACAGATGGAGTGGCGCAAACTACAATTATTTTAGAAATTGTTTATTCTAGCTCAGAATACTACAAATATACGCCTTTCATAAAAAAGTTTTTCCCTTGCCTGCAACAAAATCTTCTTTTGTTTGCATAGCCCTTAGAGTTTTTCCAGCAGTTCCACCCCGTCAGGCAGGTCGTGCGCAGCAACCGTTACTGTGTAATCAGTGAACGCCCGGGGAGGAAGGTTTGTATCACCAGCCCGTTTGATGGTAACGCGCTCAAACAAACTATGCGCCGGGGCATTGCCTAACGCGCTTGCATGCTTGAAGACCAGCAGCTTGCGGGCGGCCATTTCTCCCCGGCTTGCCGAACGGTCATGCTCGAACATGTTTTGCAGGGCCAGCCAGAAAAGTTCCAGATCAGGCTCGGAAAAGCCGGTGCGTTGGGCCAGAGGCGCGGAAACAAAACCGTGTGCCCTGTACAGGGCATAAGGAATAATGAATTTGTTGCCCATGGTGCGGTTTCCGCCCTGCTGGGCTTCAGCCTCTTTTTCCGTTGTTACGGCCATGCGGGTAATGGTCACCTCGCGCGGCACCACCGGATCACAGCTTTTGGAAAAGGCTATCTGTACCGGACCGCGCACCTGGCCGCAGTTTGTGCCGGTGCTCATCACCGCGCCAAAGGTGCGCACATCGTAAAAGTTTCCACACATCCAGGCGCGGGCCCGGTCGATATCTCCGGCCTTGGATTTCCCTTTTTGGGCGGGATCAAGATGCAAGGCCTTGTAGGCAAGCTCGTTCTGCTGGTTCAGAATAGCCTTTTCTTTCACATAGATCTGATAACCTTCTTTCCCCGCATGGGTCAGATCTACAAAGTTGCGCACTTTCCGCTTGAGACAGACATCGGTGATGATGCCCTGGCCGGTTTCCGGATCGATGCGGGGCATGTTGCCGGCATCCGGGTCGCCGTTAGGGTTGCCGTTTTCAACGTCAAAAAGCAGGATAAAATCGTAGCGGTTTTGAATGGCGTTCATTGGCGGACTCCTTGCCGGTTATTGCTGTTGCGTGGCCAGACTGTTTTCAAGCATGGCGTCGTCATCAGATTTCATGTCCTTGCCCACCCGTTGGTGGTAGTAGCCCAAGGCAAAAAGGCCTTGGTCCTGTAAATTGAGGTTGGCGGGAAACTCGTTATCGATACGTTCCAGAACATCCCTGATCAGTTTGTCGTATCCCCAGGCCTTGGCCTTACTGATATGATTCTGCGCATTGCGCAGGAGCAGCGGAAAAACCATAGCCGGTGTGGCCGAGGCAGATCCATAGTATTTATCGCGTATATCGGCGTTGATGTTCGGTCCTATGGCTTTGCGCTGTACCCCCACAAGCAGGGCAAAGAGCCGCCCGAGCTGGTAGGCCGGGTTTGGATGGTTGGGATTCAACGACATAAGCTCCTCCTCGTGAGCATAGTTTTTAATGAGCATGGCCTTGAGCAACCCGGCGCGTACCGAGCTGACGGCATCGCCGGAACGCAGACACTGCAGGCACATGGGCAGGAGATAAGCGGGGTAGGTTGTTCCGGCGAGAATGCTTTTGATCAGCTCGTCGCCGAGCCGTTGGATATCTTCCGCCTTCCTGTGTTTCCCCAACACGGCCCGGGCGATCTGCCACACGGAAGGGAATTCGGGCTCATCGTCAAAGCGGCGATCAATGGCAAGGGCCTGGTACCAGCTTCCGACATGCTCCATAAATTCCTCGGCCGTTCCTTGCAGGAAAAAACTTATGGCAAGGCGCGAAGCATTGGGTTTCAGGGCCAGGATAAAGATGCGCACTCCGGGATCAAGTTCCGGCCAGGCCCGGGGCACGGGGAGCCCCTGGCCTAACCGGCGCAGTACGGCGGTCCGTTCCCGGGCAGATGCCGTATCCGCCTCCGGGCCTGCCGTGCCGTTTTGCTGGCCGCTGATGAAGGCCAGCAGATTGGATTCCAAAGGCGTAGCGCTCTCGGCCCAACAGACTACTGTGGCCGCGCCGAGGCGCAGCGATTGTTCCGGGGTGGCCAGCAAATGATTAAGTGCCGTGGTGTAGCCGAAGGCAGCAGCTTTTCCCACTGGCGCATTGAGGTTTTGCTCCTTACCGTAGGAGACGAAGGAATCTTGATTATACGCGCTGATAGCAGCTCCGCTTGACTGTGCCCCGTACACGCCTTTTATAGACGGGTGCAGTTTTGCTATGGCCGTATGCTCTCCCGTGACCAGGCAGACGCCCGCAGTGTCAGCGTCGGCATTCTGTCCTCTGGCAGACCAAATTTCGCGTAAGGCAGGAATTTCATGCAGATAGCTTTTCCCGATGCGAAAAACGAGATTGGCGTTTGCCATATCCTCCCATTTTTCTTCTATGCGCGGATCATGGGCCGGGGGATTGCGTAGAAAGCGCAGTAAGGCTATGGCTTCAGGGGTATTGACTAAGGCCAACAGTTCTTCATGCAGGCTCAGGAAGGCGTTGCGGCACATGGCAGTGCGTTCCGGCTTGCCCTTGTCGTCTCGGCCGAGGACATACGCAGGACCATCCCAAAGAAAGTTTGGTTCCACACCCGAGGTGCGCGCTTTACCAAGGGAGGGCACGATCATCTTGAACGGCACAAGTTTTTTGCCCTTGGCGGCGGGGACGCGCACATCGCGTACATCTAAAAGTCTTCCTTGTTCATCAAGCTGCAAGGCAAAACTTATGGATTGCGGGGCAAAGCCCTCCGAGGCAGCGCCCGTATCTTCCTGTTCGGAAAGCCGTTGGTAATAGCGGTTTAGCTCTTGAAGGATCATCGGCGTACCTCCGGGGAATCCGGTTCGGGAACGCGGAGGATGCCTTTATCCAATCTGGCCCGGAAAAACAGAGGAGCGGCGTTGCTGCGGTAATCCAGATCATAGAGCATCCATCCGAGATCTCTGTTCCCTTCAGGCGCATCGGCAAGCGGCGAAGCCGGCATGCTTTCCAGGGGAGCCACAAAGGCGGGAAATTCTCGACAGCCCAGGTAGGGCCGGTGGTAGATCTGCCCCCTGGCCAGACGCCTGTTGAAAATATCTAAATGTTTGCCCGGAGAATCATCAGGTCCAGCCTTATCCGTAAGCACAAAATGCGCTTCCACGCAGTAGGCGACATCCTTGAGCACCAGGGCTGCGCGCTGCTGCCTGTCTTCTTCGATAAAAGCCGCCAAGGGGGAACCTTTTTTCATGGCGTCGGCAATATTGCGGGCAGGGATTTTTCCCCCCAGCTCGTTGCGGCGGATGGAGGTAAATATGACCGGTTGCAGTACATGCACGGCGTCAACTCGCCAGGAAATGGCGGGCTTCCAGTATATGGCCTCCAAGATGCCCCGCACGGCGGAGGGTGTAGGCACATCGTAGGAGACCCGCTCGCTCTTCATCTCCGGTCTGGTAAAGCAGGCATAGTCTCCGAATATCTTCAGGCGCACTCCATACATCGGCACCTCCTTATAGTATTTACCCGTAAGTATGCTGCATGGGACATACTTTCCATTTTTTTAGGCAACTCATGATGTTTATCATGAGCAGTATCTATAGAACTATGAAATACACTAAAATATATAAAATAGATCGAACTCAGTAGAAAGAGTATACGAAGAAATTTACTTATATAAAATATGTAAATATCCACATTTATAATATATATTTTGAGTAATGATAGAGAAAATAGAAGCAAAAGTAACTAGGTAACGATATACAGAATGCCGGAAAAGATTCCTCATAAAGAGGTATTTTTCGCATGGAGGAGGAATAAGTATATGCCTCTTCCTCCTAAGTGGAAAAAAGATAAAGAAGAAAACATCTAATGTCAATTGGATAACCTATATTGTATATTGATAGTTATTGGTTCTTCTTATTATCTATTTAAATTTTTTTACTAATTTTACCATACTAACCCTTCCTGCCTGCGGAAAACCGGATCGCGTACATCC
>CATJOY010000064.1 GCA_949741925.1 uncultured Desulfovibrionaceae bacterium
ATCTTTTCTTAAAAGATCCTTCCTCCCCTCCCCCGGCTTTTGTAGGCTATCCGTGCAGGGAGGTGGAAGACCCGGAACGTTGTTCCTGGATATCCCGCAAGAGGGCAAAGTAGCGGTACAGCGCGTGCAGGAACTTGCCGTAGGGGAGGCACAGGAAAAAGGCCAGCACAAAGCCCAGGTGTAGGGTGAGGAGCAAGCCCATGGCGTGGGTTTCCCGAAAGACAAGGAGGGCAAGACCGCTGAAAGAGGTCAGAAAGACCAAAATGAGGAAGGCCTTGTCCATTCTCCGGGCAAGGGGGGAAAAAGCGGCTTCCTCCGTTTGGTTCTGGAGGAAGAAGAGTCCAGCACTGCCGCAACAGATGCCGAGACCGCCGAGAGTTCCCAAGATGACCGGCAGGCTGTAATACGGGAAGGGCGCGTACCAACCGAAAAGATGTTCGTAAAGGAAGGCGAGGCAGGTGGCGAGGAAGCAGGAGACGAAACCGTAGAAAACGGCGTGGTGCAGCGAGCGTCTCGCCATGGCAAAGGTTTTGTTCGGGGCGGCGTAGCTGCGCCCGACACCGCCGAGGGAGCGTAGGGTCAGCATATCCTTGAGAGCGTGGATATGGCCGGAAATATCCCGAAGGGCGGAGAAGGGCGCTCCGATGGCTTTCCAGAAGCGCCAGACGCCCATGGCCCAGAGGAACAGCACGCCCAAGGCCAGCAGAGAGAAGGGGATCACAACGGCCGGGTAGGGGGCGATAGTATAAAAGGCCCCGGGTCCGAGGTGGCGGGTGAAAAGGATCTCCGGGCCTTGGAAAATGAGAGCGAAACAGAAAACGAAAACAACAGACAGCACGGCCAGGAAGGCTGTTGCGCGCGCGTTGCGTTCCAGAAGGAAGCCCATGCAGGACGGCCAGGCGAATTCTTGGTAGGTTGCCAGGCGCAGTTCGCTTAAGGTGCGGGGCAGGTTGAGGTTGTATTCGTGGGGCTGCGTGTAGGGGCAGGCATAATAGCAAGCCCGGCAGTTGTGGCAGAGGTTGGCCAAGAGCTTGAGATCCTGCCCGTTGATGACGCGCTTGCGTTCCATGGCCGGGAAGACGGCGCAAAAGCCTTCGCAGTGCCGGCAGGCGTTGCAGATGGTCATGCTGCGCTCTGCTTCCTTGAGAACGATCTGATTAGTGCTGGTTGCCATAACTGCCCGCCTCCCTTCCGGCGATACGGCCGAATACCGATCCGATGGTCATGCCGAAACCGGCCAGGTAGCCCTTGCCCAGAAGAGTACCGGCCATGATTTCCCCGGCGGCAAACATATTGGGCGAGGCCTTTTCGCCGAAAAACATCCGCGCCTCCGCGTTCACTGCCACGCCGTGGCAGGTAAAGGTAATGCCCGGACGCAGGGGATAGCCGTAGAAAGGCGGAGTATCGAGGGGCCGGGCCCAATGGGTCTTGGCGGGCTCCAGGCCTTGGGTGCGGCAGCTATCCAACGCGGCAGGGTCAAACGTGCCCTCCTGCACGGCGGCATTGAATGCAGCCACGGTTTTTTGCAGCTCCGCCGGATCAAGCCCGAGCTTTTCGGCCATTTCCGCAATGGAGTCGGCTTGAATCGGCGGGAAGACCGAGGGCATAGACAGAGCGATGGATTTGGAATCAATAAGAGCATAGGCTGCCTGATCATCCTCCATGGCAACCAGGCGCCCCCAGAGTCCAAAGCGCAGGGGCCAGAGATCTTCGCCCTCGTCGTAGAAACGTCGGGCGCGCTTGTTGACCACGATGCCAAAGGGCAGGCAATCCAGACGGGAAACAATGCCGCCGTCCATTGCGGGCGCGCGGGCGTCTACAGCCACGCAAGGACCCTGCCGGAGATCGCCGATGGTCTTGACCCCGTGGTTGACCAAGATCTGGAAAACCTCGCCGGTATCGTAGGGCGTGCCCCGGACCAGAAAGTTTTTGGCGGCTTTGCCCCAATATGCGGCCAACAGGTCCGGGTTGGCCTGAAAACCGCCGGAGGCGACAACCACAGCTCTGGCGCTTATCTTGTGCTCATGGCCTTTGACGGTAAAGACCGCGCTTTTGAACCGGCCGTCTTCAAGAACCAGATCCTGTACTGCCGCGCCGTAGACCACAGCAACGCCCATGTGTTCGGCGGCGGCATAGTAGCTGTTGAGTAATGCTTTGCCGCCTCCGAGGAAAAAGGCATTGGCGCGGGCGAGCTGTCGGGCGCCGTGGAGAGCGGGCTGGAACACGCAGCCGCGGGCTTTCATCCAATCCCCGAGGTTCATGGATTCCCGAATGCACAGGCGGGCCAGTTCTTCATTGGTTTCTCCCCCGGTGGCCCGGAGGAGATCCTCGAGGAATTCATTCTCTCCGTAGGAACCGGTAACATGGTCATTGCCCGTGGCGTGCGCGTAACGCACACTCCGGGCATGGCGGCTGTTGCCGCCGCGGAATTCCGCGGGGGATTTTTCCAGCATCAAGACCGAAGCGCCGCTTTCCCTGGCAGTCATGGCGGCGCACAGCGCCGCGTTGCCGCCGCCGATGACGAGGACATCGTAATCTCGGGAAACGGCTTCATAAGCTTGGGTTAGGGTATACCCCGGCTTTTTAGCCACGGTGTTCCTCCTTGTGGTATCGCGTCACGCGCTGCGAGAGCGGCGTGCCGTCAGGCTGCCCCTCCGGAGGGGCGGCGTTTTTTTCTCGGCCAAATGCTCCAGGCCGGGCAACAACAGGGCTTTGGGAGCAAAAAAACGGCGCATAACCTTGTGGTAGGTGGCCGGGGTCACCCCGAAGCGAAAATGCCATAAGGGGCAGGCTGAGGCTTCGCACAGGCGTACATCCGGGCGAGAGCCCGCACAGATAAGGCAGTATTTACGGATGCTACGTAGAGCTTCTTTGATCTCGGCTCTGCCCTCGGCTCCCGTAGAGGTTCCAGTGTGGGAGAGACGCCACGGCCTGAGACAGCAGGCCAGATCAGCGCACTCCCGAACAGATCGGGAGGAGCCGCCCTGGCATTCCAGGCAGAAGCGTCGCAGGCAGCGAAGCGGGGGCACAGGGGCCTTTTCGGGCAAGCGTATCATGTGTTTTATTTCTCGTTTAAAAGGCGGGTCAAATCGCGCATGCCCGCGGCGATTTCCGTAAGGCTGCGCACCGCTTGGCGGGAGGGCCGGGCTTGCTTTGGCAGGGAAACCGAATCGCGGTCATCCGGCCCGGCCTCCGCGTCAAGCTCGGGTTGCTGAGAGGAGAGGCCGGGCGTCAGGGGCGGCGCAGGGGATTTTTCCGCCTCGGGTGCATCCTCATTGATCTCTTGTTCTCTTTGCGGGCTTCTGGCAGAGAGGCCCGCCGTTTTGGAATCATCCGCAACATGGGCCGCATGCCGTTGCGGGGGAGAAATTTTGATGAGCGCGGCCATTTTATCGTTTACGGCCTCCTCCCGTTGCCGGAGCACTTCCAGAGCCTTGCGGGCCTTATCGGCCAGGTCTCCGGCTTCTTTGATCTTTTGCCGGGCCGCGTTGTCGGCGCGCAGAATTCGTCCTTCGGCTTCCCGATGGGCGCCGACGGCCTTGCGCAGCAGGGCGGCCAGACGGCCAAGCTCATCATTCCGGACCAGGTCCAGGGTGACCTGATCGTTGCCGTCAAAGGCTTGTTCAGCGAAACACAGGCTGAATTCCAATGGTTGGACAACGGTTTTTCGCAAAAGGCGAAGCATGCAGAGCCCCAGGCCAAGGGCCAGGCAAAAGAAGCCGGGCAGGGCAACGAGCATGGTGCTGAACAAAGCGCCGCTCTGTTCGGTTTCGTTTTGGATATCCTTGAGGTAGCGGCTGGCCATTGTTCTGCTCAGGGCGACGACGGCTGAGGCCGTTTCTTGCCGTTCCCGGCTCAGGCGCAGCGCCGTTTCCCCGCCTCTTGCAAGGCGTTGCAGGGCGTTTCCGGCCTTATGGGCAAGATCGGCCAGCTCTTCTCCCTGGCCGGGAATGCGGATTGCCAAGCGTTCCAGAGTAACGAAAGCCGGAGCAAGGTCGGCAGGGGCTCCTGTGTCTTTTCCGGCCAGGGCCTGGACGAGGGCGGGGGAAAGTTCTGAAAAGGCTTTGCGGCTTTGGTTCAGGAAAGGCGAAGAGGCCGCAGGGCCCGTAAATTCGCGGCGCATCAAGGCCGTTTCCAGGGCGGTTATGGCGTTGTGCAGGTCTGCTCCTGCTTGGGCCTGTTCCAGCACAAAATCTCGGGTTTCTTCGGCCCGGTCGTCAAAGCGTTCTATTTCGCGGCGCAGGGCGGCCTCGGGAGCCCCGGCCGCGGGAGGTTCACCGGCGGCCTGTCCGGCCGAGGATTGCATCAGTTCGCGCAAACGATGCTCCGCCTCTTTAACCCGAGCCAGATTCTGACGGCCGCCTGAATATTCGGCGTTATCGCCGCTCAGGGCATAGGCTGTCAGGTGCAGCATGGCTTCGTAGCTTTCCCTTTCAATGGTGATCAAATTTTCCAGGAGAGGGATGGTCCGGGAAGCGAGGCGGCGGTTTTGCCCGGAAGCGGACCAGAAAGCCCAGAGGGCAGCAGCGGTGAGGCCGGCAAGGAGCAGCAAGCATACGCCCATCACCAGACGAAGCTTGGTATGCAGAAGCACATTGGCAAACCAGGAGTTTTTTTTTACTCCGGGAAGCTGGCTGTGCGTGGGGGGGCTGCCCTGGCTCGGCATGCGGCTTTCTCCATGATCCGCCGGAAACGGTAAAATCTTTCCGGAAAGGGACGGCGTTTCCGGGCTTAGCGGCAGCCCTATCCATACCGCAGCCGGGAGAGCAGTTCAAGACGATGTTTTCTTACCACTGCCGGTGTCCGCCACGCCATCGCCCTTTCCCACCTTGGCAGCGCAACGGGACATGCTGCGCTATCAAAAGATTCGTCCTTTTTTATTCTCAATTAATCATAAAGTGATTGATGATAAATTAAAAAGGATATGATTCCCTGCCCAGACGGCAAAGTTCTAGACTTTTTAGACTGAGAAGAATAGAATTATGTACAATTCTCCGGTTAAACTCAACAGGATCTGCGTATGGACAGACAGGGACAAGGGATCGGAACAGGAAATGCGCGAAAAGCCTGGAAATTGAATGTTTTCAGCGTTGCAGCGCTGATCGTTTTGATACTGCTGTATTCAACTTTGACTATATATAGCTCGGGCCGTTTGGGAGAGCAGACGGAGCGAATCTCTCAGCATCCTTTTGAGGTGGTTATTGCCGTTGGCGATATAAAATTTTATGTTTCGCAAATATGGATTTATATTGAAAGACTGATTAACCATAATACAGATGACGACATTAATCTCTTAAATAAAAATATATATGAGCTTTCTGAGGATATCTCAAAATCTGTAAATCTATTGAAAAAGCATTATCTTGGAGATCCGGATGATATTACGCAGCTCTCCGAGAGATTAGATAATTTTTTAGAGCAGCAAAAGGTTGTTTTTGCGCTAGCTAATTCCGAACATACAGATGAAGAGATTGAGGAATATATTCTAGAAAATATTGTTCCGGTATACCGCAGTATTTCTGATATGGGAGAACATATTATTGCCTCTGCTAGAAGTAGAGTAGTGCAGTACGGTAAATTGTCAAATGAATTACGAAGATTTTCTCTAGGCGGGTCAGCAATTTTGCTGACCCTAACTGTCACCATTCTGTTATTGACCCAGTATATTTTGCATAGACAACGGCAAGAATTGGAGTACCGGGCTGCATTGTTCGATTATCTCTCCAAGACCATCGATGATACGTTTGTCATTTGGGATACCAAATCCGGTACCGAAAGTTATACAGCGCTGAACATGGAGCGGGTGCTTGGCCATAGGGCGGAGCGTGATGAGCATGGCGTGTATAAGGGATTCCGTCGGGAGGATGCGGAGGAAATTGCGGCGGCCGTGCGGAACTGGGATTTTGCCTCGCCGTATACCAAAGTGGTGCAGTTCACTCGGCCGGATGGTGAGATACGCTGCATGACCATACGCATTTACAGGCCGGAACGTATTATTCCTGTACTGTACATCTGTTTTTTCACCGATTGCACTGAAGACATTCGTTCTCGTCAGACCTTGCAGGATGCCATGGAGAGCGCGAAGAAAGCGAATATGGCAAAAAGCGAGTTTTTGCCGCGCATGACCCATGAAGTTCGCACGCCATTGAACGCCATCATCGGGATGACCACGATTGCCGCCGTCTCGGTAACGGATTCCGACAGGGTGAAGGATTGTCTGGAAAAAATTAATTTTTCTTCTAAGCATCTGTTGATGCTCATCAACGATGTATTGGATATGGCAAAGATCGAAAGCAACAAAATGCTGTTGCACAATGAGCCGTTCGATCTTTTTGAAACGATGAACACCTTTGTGGCAACGCTTTATCCTCAGGCAAAGGCCAAGGGGCTGGAGTTTGAGAGCGTTCTGGAAGGATTCGGGCAGCGCACGATGTTTATCGGCGATCCGCTGCGGATGAATCAGGTTCTTCTGAACATAGCTTCCAATGCCGTCAAGTTCACGCCTGCCGGAGGGCAGATCAAACTGCACGTATCAAAGGTGGCCTCCAAAGGGAAAACGGATATCATCCGCTTTGTCATTGCCGATACCGGCATAGGCATGACGCCGGAAGAGCTGGAACGGTGCTTCAAACCTTTTGAACAGGCTAACTCTTCCATTGCCGGTCGTTTCGGGGGAACGGGTCTGGGCATGAGCATCACCTTGAACCTGGTAACGCTGATGGACGGCAGATTTGAGGTGAAGAGCGAACCGAATGTCGGGACGACCTGCATTGTGGAACTGCCTTTCCAGCCGCATGAGGTCGGTGACGCTCTTCCGGATTTTGCCGGCCAGAACCTTCGGGCCCTTGTGGTGGACGACGAGCAGGCCTTGTGCGAACAAACGGCCGCCTTGTTGGCAAATATCCGCATTGATGCGCAGTGGATAATGGATGGCGAGCTGGCCATCAACGAAGTTATTCGGGCGAATGCAGAGGGCAAGGGCTTTGATTTCTGCCTGATAGATTGGAAGATGCCCGGCATAGACGGCATTGAGATTACGCGGCGGATTCGCAAGCAATTGGGGTGGGGGCTGCCCATCGTGATGATTTCCGCCTGCGATTACTCTGATATTGAAGCAGAGGCCGGAGAGGCCGGGGTCAACGCGTTCCTTTCTAAACCGCTGTACCGTTCTTCTATGTACGCTACAATCGAAGCGGCCTTATACAAGGGAAGAAAACCTGAGGCAGCTACCCCTGCGGAGCCGGATTTCTTGAAGGGAAAAAAGCTGTTGATAGCGGAAGATAATGAGCTGAACCAGGAAATTCTGACCACCATGCTGGATATGGCCGACATCCAATCCGACGTTGCAACCAATGGCCGGGAGGCGGTAGAAATGTTTCTCGCCTCCCCTCCGGGAGTGTATGCTGCGATTTTGATGGATGTACAGATGCCCATTATGGATGGTCTGGAAGCGACAAGGGCAATTCGTGCTTCCGTGCATCCCAGGGCGAAGACGATGCCGATTGTTGCCGTTACGGCCAACGCGTTCAGCGAAGATGTGGCAAAGACTTTGGCGGCGGGAATGGATGCGCACATCAGCAAACCGATCGAAATGGATCAACTGTATTTGGTATTGGGGAAGCTGCTGTTAAAAGACGGCACATGCTGTAACGACCAGAAGAGCGTTGTTATTCGAGTATCGTGACGATCGAATTTTCTGCCTCCGGGCAGCTTGGTTGTGCAGTTTGCGGGCGTGACGGCCCTTGCGCGGCAGTTCTCTTGTTTTTCTTCTATTTGTAAAACTGTTCCGGGCGTCTCATATTGAGGCGCCTGTTTTGTGTAGTGCGAATTGCTGGAGGAACTGTTTTATACAGGCGCTTAAGCAATAGCATTCAGAAGAGGAGGCCGCGTATTGAGAAGTTTTGGAAAAAGAAGGAAGGGGGTCCGGGGGAAGGAGGAAAAGAACCTTTTTCAAAAGGTTTTTTCCTTCTTCCCCCGGCCGCCGGAGGCCGTGCCTTTCAGCCCAGGGGCAGTTCCACGGTGAGCATGGCGCCCCCATCGTTGCAGAGGCCGGCGCGGGTGTAGCCCTTATGGTCGGCGATGATGGATTTAACGATGGTCAAGCCCAGGCCGGTTCCGCCTTTTTTGCGGGAGAAATAGGGTTCAAAGAGTCTGGCTCGTTCTTCATCGGTGAGACCGGCCCCGTTATCTGCAACATCAATGCGCACCAAGCGGCGTTCCTCTTCCAGGGCAACGGTGATGCGTACCCGTGGCGTATCCGTTGCGGCCACGGCATCGGCGGCGTTGGCAAAAAGATTCATGAAGGCGCGGCGCAAGGCCTCTTTATCCAGGGGGATCAGCGGCAAGGTATCCGGAGTTTCCAAAATCCAGGTAATTTTGGAATGGCTGTTGCGGAAAAATTCCACTAATTCCTTGAGCAGGGGCAGCAGGTCATCTTGGGTGGGGTTCACTTCCGGGAGCTTGGCGAAAAGGGAAAACTCTTGAACCATTTCCAGGAGCGCCTGGGCCTGGCTGACGATCAGCGCTGTGCTTTGGCTGAAGGCCGGATCATTAATGGAATCCCCGAATTTACGCTGGAGACGTTGGGCGGAAAGCTTAATGGGGGTTAAGGGGTTCTTAATTTCATGGGCGATGCGCCGGGCGACCTCACGCCAGGCCTCCATACGTTGAACCCGTTCCATTTCGGAGAGATCCTCAAGCACTGCCACGAAACCTCGGTTGCGCCCTTCGGGGGTAACCAGGCCTACGGCGTTAATCATGACCCGCCGTTCCTGCTCCTTGTTTTTTAAGGTAATCTGCCGCTGCCGATGCGAACGGGGACGGCGGCGGAATTGTTCGAGGAGATCCTCGGCAAAACGGTCTTGCGGCAGGATCTGGGAGAGGAATTTTCCGGTCAGCCTTTGAGGAGAGCCCATCAGCATGGCGGCGGCGGCATGGTTAACCATGGTCAGACGGCCTTCCTCGTCGGCGGAGAGAACGCCGGAATCAATCGTGTTGAGCACGGTTTCCATATATTGGTTGTGTTGAGCGATCTCCCGGTTCTGCTCAGCGAGCTGGCTGTTGATGCCGGTGATATGGCTTCGGCTGAGTTCAAGATCGGCGGCCATGCGGTTGAAGGATCGGATCAGGGTTCCCGCCTCGTCGTTGGATTGTTCCTCAAGCCGAACGGAGAGATCCCCGCGGGCGATGCGCTGGACGGCATCGGAGAGTTGCAGCATAGGCGCGGTGATTTCCTTGGCCACGCGGATGCCGAACCAGACGGCCCCGAGAATGATCAGCAGGGTAAGCACGCCCAACCCCACGTAAAGCATCCATTTGATGGATCGCTTAAGCCGCCAGAGCTGGTTATACTCAGCCGCGCCCTTGGCTACCCGATCCAGCTTGGCCCTGTAGCCGGCCCCCATGCTTTCGGCCAGCACCAAGTACCCCTGGCGGCCTTTATCCAGGGCCAGCACAGCTACGATATGCTCTTCATGCAGCCCCGTGGCAAGCACGGCCTGAAAGCCTTGTTCCCGCAGCGCCTCCCAGTTGAGCGAAGCGCGCGCCGCGCCCCAGGCCGCGGCGGATTCGGGCGCGGCTTGCCAGATCTCTTCTTCCTGAGCCGAGCTTAACAGCCCTAATAAACTGAGACTGGCCTCCTCTTTTTTGTTTTGGATAAGAGCGGCTGTTCCCTCGCCGGAGCGGGGAACGTTCGCGGATTTACCTTGCTCGATCACGTGCCGCCCAAGGACCGCCAGGCGGTTGCTGGCTCTTTCATAGTCTGCCTGGCCAACTTCGAGAGCGGCTTCCATAGAGGTGGTGATTTGCTCTTTAAACCAGAAATCCACCGAGAGCTGGACAAACTTTGTGGTAATAAGGAACATAAGCGCGCACGGCGCCAGGGTCAGAAAGACAAAGGCCAGGGTCAGGCGGGTACGCAGGCGTGAGCCTAGTATCCCCTTGCGCCGTTCCAGAACCAGCTTGAGGCCGTTCCGGATAACCACGGCGGCAACGCCGAGCAGCAGGAGAAAGTTGAGGCTGAAGACGGCAACGAAAAAATAGGACCCTGTGTCGTAGAGGTGAAACAGCACCCAGGTCAAGGCCAGAGTAAGCAGAAAAGCGGCTCCGGCCATGGCCAGCTCGCGGTTGCGGCGCAAACGTTCCCGCTGACGGACAGGCAAGGCCGAGGAGGGAGGATGGATGAGAGTACGGAAAAACTGTTTTATGCGCATTATTGCTTACACCAATGCCTGTATGCCGGCGGCGTCCGAGTCGTTGCCCCGGACTTCATCGGGGAAACGCTTCCCCAGGTCTTGAGGGATCCAAAAGAGCCAAAAGAAACACAGGAACAACATTCCCTTCCCCCGCGGGGCAAGGCGGGGGGCTTGAGAAATTATTTCTCCGGCCTCCTCAAGGGGAAGCTCTGCATTATCGCGGCGTATACGGCGTTCGCTCGTTTTAGAAGGTAAACGGTATGACGATGCTGACCGGCTCCACCACATCCCAGGACCAGAAAAGAAAGGTTTTGGCCATCCATGGGGGCACTTCGGCATGGCGCAAGGAGATAGTGAGGTCGATGCGGTAGGCCGATTCCGGAGCAGCTTCCTGCAACAGGGTCAGGGAGCCAAGAGAAAAAACGATTTTGTGCCAGGTGGCGGCAAAGAGGCGGTGCAGATTTTTATCTACAATATAGGTATCATCGCCGGGCATAGTTAGGGAAAATTCGCGGGTCAAGGGATTATGGCGCAGTAACGCGGTTAGGGTTTTCTCGCTCAGGGTGGCGTTAGCCCAGAGGGTGCGCACCCGTTCCAGCCTGGCCTCAATGGTCAGCTCCATGATAGCCCCATCCCGGAGCATATCGCCCAGCCCGTCGGTCGTATCCACATCCACGCCGAGGCGGACCAGAATATCTCCGGTTTCCGTATCCATACGGGGGCCGTGCAGGGCAAAACGCTGTGGCGCAGCCGCTTGAACCAACTGGACTGCTTGAACCAAGGCAAGAGCGATAAACGCCGTTACGAACAACAGCGTCCGGGTCCGTCTGATGTCTTGGTCGGCCTGCCGAAGCTCGAAGTTGAGCATTATTGCCCCTTGTTTCTCCTGTCTACAACCCGAACGGCCTTACCCTCTTGCTTGGGTAGGGTGTTGGCCTGGACCAATTCCACTTTGGGCGTGAAGAGGATTTCATCCCGCAACCTGTGGGCGATACGCTTTTGCAGTTTCGTCAGCGCGCGCACGTCTTCAACAAAGTATTCCTCGCGAATTTCCACCTGAACACAGACCTGGTCCATATCTCCTTCCAGTTCAAGGAGGATAAGGTAGTTCTGGCCGACTTCAGGGAAGGAGAGCAGAATTTGTTCTACCTGCATGGGGTAGAAGTTACAGCCCTTGATAATAAGCATGTCGTCCGCCCGTCCCATGATCCGGTCAATACGGCGGTGGACCCGTCCACAGGGACAGGGTTCCGGGATGACGCGGGTCAGGTCGCTGGTTCTATAGCGCAGTACGGGCATGCCCCGACGGCAAAGGGTGGTCAACACGAGTTCGCCTACTTCGCCATCCGGTACCGGTTCCAGGGTTTTGGGATTGATGATTTCCAGGATATAGGCGTCTTCCCAGACATGCATGCCGTTTTGCCCCAGGCATTCAAAGGCGACGCCCGGGCCGTTCATCTCGGAGAGGCCATAGGAGTTGTAGGCTTTGAGCCCGAGGAGAAGCTCAATGCGCTGTCGCGCCTCCTCGGTATGCGGCTCTGCGCCGATCAAGGCGATACGCGGCGGCAGCTCGCGCGGGTCCAATCCCATATCGCGCACCACCCCGCCGAGATAGAGGGCGTAGGAGGGGATGATATGCAGGACGCTTACTTGCATATCCTGAATGAGCTTGATTTGGCGGCGGGTGTTGCCCGCGCCCGCGGGAATGGTCAGGCAGCCGAGGCGTTCGGCCCCGGCGTGGATGCCCAGCCCCCCGGTAAACAGACCATACCCAGCGATATTTTGGAATATATCGCTTTTGCGGACGCCTACCATGTGCATGCAGCGGGCCATCAGATCGGCCCAGGCGTTGAGATCAGCCCTGGTGTGGCAGATGGTTACAGGGCTGCCCGTCGTGCCGCTGGAGGCGTGGAGCCGCACCAGGTCTTCTTTGGGTACAGCAAGAAAATCAAAGGGATACCCGCTGCGCAGGTCATTTTTGGTCGTAAAGGGAATATCCCTGATGGATTCAGAGCTTTTGATAGTTTCCGCAGTGATGCCCAAGGAGGAAAAGCGTCTGCTGTAAAAGGGAGAGGCCAAAGCGGCTTGGACGCTGTGTTTGAGCCGCATGGTTTGGGCTTTTTCTATTTCTTCCCGGCTCCAGGTTTCCGCCGGATGGTAGCAATTCATCGTGCACGCTCCTTACGCTCGCCCTGTGGCGGACGACAGCATATCAATATCAGAGGCAGCCGAGGCCATGCAAGAGGCCAAAACAAGCCGTTTGGTTGCAGTCATCGTAGGGGGCCGCTATGTTCCCCATGCCGTGCAGCGCATAGCGTTGCGGACCGGTGATGTAGATCGGTTTGAACCCTTCGGCTTCAGGCGGCAATTCAAGGATAAAACAGCCGTGCCCGCCTGTCTGGCGTACCTGTTCATCGGGCAGCCAGCCAAGGCGGAATTCTTCTACATCCCGGGCGAGCCGGGAGGGATCCAGGCGGGAAGAGGAACGTTCGTACACGCCAAGGATTCGTTCCTGAAAGACCAGAGACGCCGTTAAGCGGTTACTGTCCGCAGCGATGAGCAAAACGCCTTGCCGGTAGCTGCGTTCGGCGATTTCCGGAAGAGCGAGGAGCCCCAACAGCAGCGCCGCTCCGTGTTCAGCTACTGGGCCGCCGGTTGCGGCTTGGAGTGCGGCGAGTCGGGGCAGGGCGGCAGGAGCCGCTGCGTACACCAGAGCCTCCGGCGGGATGCCTTCTTGGGCATGGCGATGCGCCAGGGCGCTCCACCGGGCCGTAAAGCCTGATACTTGGCCCGGATTGGCTCCCGGCACATCCACGAAACCATCGTCCTGTGCGGCCGCTGCCAGCAAACCGGGAGACGGCAGCCCCGCTGCCCGGCAGAGATCCTGCCAGAAAAGCCGGTTCGGTGGGGCGGCGGGTAGAACAAACCGGGGAGCGGTGCGGGGAGATTCCCCGGGGGAGAAGAGGAGGGCGTTGTGGATTGCCTTGCCCAGGGCGAGGCAAAGAATTGGTTGGCCGGGTAAGCCGTTGGCGTTCATACTCCATCCTTGCCTCAAGGGCCGATGCGGGAAGTCAGGCGCATGCTTTACGGATCACCCGGCGCCTGATCTCAAAAACGAATCAGTATAGTGCATCAGGCAGGGAAACAGCAAGTGGGAATGGAGGGCTGCCGCGGCTTGCGCCTGGTGCGGGCGTAGCCGGAGAACCCCGCTCAGACCTCCGGCGCGGGGCTTTCAGAACAGATTCCTTTGACCGGGCTGAACATTTTTCTTGCCAAGGGAAGGGGCAGCGTATATACACCAGGACACGCCGTGGTGGTGGAACTGGTAGACACGCAAGGTTGAGGGCCTTGTGGGAGCAATCCTGTGAGGGTTCGAGTCCCTCCTACGGCACCAAGCAAGAATTTCAGAAAGCCCCATAAGGTTGCAAAAGCCTTGTGGGGCTTTCTTTTTCCTTTATCCTTTCGGGAATATGCGCCGCGTCAGCGCATGAAGTAAACCGCGTAACGAAACGTCTTGGGGAATGTAAGGAACGCAGAGACAAGAGGTAAGGAGGCAGGGGAAGTCTCGGCCGCTCCGGCCTGCTGGCATACTTCAGCGGCTCGTCAGGGAGCCACATGGTCATATCTCGGGTTCACGACGGGCAGGGCGCGGTTCTTGCGGCCGTAGCGCTCCTGAATGCGCCTGAACAAAGCATGCCGCTTTGCCCCTTGCTGCCGCTTGTCCGGCACAGTATGCCTCCGCCCGGATCAGCGCCCTAGCGGGATGCCGCCGTCATTCGCGCACATTCCGGCGGGGAGCGGTCATAATTCCACTTCCCGAGCTTAGCCGGGTTCCTTATGAGCAGTATCAACGTATGTATCAAAGAAGTTTGTGGCCGTTCGTACATCGTGCTTGAGGTCTTGAAGGATGGCGGCCAGGCCTAAGGCCATGCCTCCCGGCAACTCGAAGCCTTCCCCCTCGTGAGGCGCTCTTTCAAAGACTGCTTGCAAAAAACTGAGCTTATTCACGGATTGGGAAAGCAGGTTAACGACTTCGTCGTCGGTATATGTCTTCATGCTGCGACCTCCCCGTCCTGCCCGGCGGTAGAAGCGCTTGATGACGCCTCAAATCCCTCTTGAATGATGTTGGAATGGGGCGCGCTCCCTCTCCCCCCGAATGAAGAACCGTACAGGCTCAATGCGACGTAGGCTCTCTTAACCGTAAGCTGAAGGATGCCCCCGGTATCTTGCAGGCTCAGCTCAAAAATGTTTGCATGTCGTTTCTTCTGAAGGATTTCGGCCATTACCGTCAATGGGGCAAGAATATACTTCCGTACCATGGCGGTCATTTGCCGACGCTCCTTTTGCCAATTAAGAGGAACGTTGTTGTCGTTAGTGGGGAAAGTGGACGGCACCTCGTAGTGATTTAGATTTGGGGCGCAAAAAAAAGACAAGACGACGCTCCCCGGCTCACTACAGCCGCCGGTCCTCACGGATACCGGACGTCGCCTTGCCAAGTTGTAACTCGCCCTATAAAGGCGCATTGATGACAAGAACAAGAGAAACCGCTCTTTTCACGCTGTGGGGCAACGTAAAGGCGACGGTTACGCCTGTAGTGATTGGACTTTTAGCATGCCGGTAAGAGACGGGGTTGTCAATGGCGGTGTCAAGAACGGGAATGGTAGGGGAAGTCAACTCAAATATAAGGCACCTCTTGGATTTTGTTATTTTCCTTTTTCCCCCGGCTCGCTACCCGGGAGCGGCGTTACTTGCCCCGCCGGGCAGACTCAGGTATGAGAGGAGGGTATTTCCCACAGGCTCCCTGTTTTCCGGGGATTCCGAGGGCCTGAACATGAGCATAAGGAGCCATCTATGTGTGGTATTATGGGGATAGTGAGCAAAAAGGAAATCCTGCCCGCGGTAATCGACGGTCTGCGAGCTTTGGAATACCGGGGATATGACTCCGTCGGCGTGGTGTGGCAGAGCGGGGAAGGATTGCGCGTGAAACGTGTGGTCGGCCGGGTGGATAAACTGGCCGGGGAAATGGACCCCGCCGCTACCGCCCGCAGTGCGTTGGGGCACACCCGTTGGGCCACCCACGGCGCGCCCACCGAGTGCAACGCCCACCCGCACAGGGATCCCTCCGGGCGGTTTGCCGTCGTGCATAACGGCATTATCGATAACTACGCGGAGTTGAAGCAGGAGCTTTTAGCGCAGGGAGCGACGTTTTCTTCAGAAACGGATACAGAGGTTATCGCCCACCTCATCGCCCGGGCCTACAAAGGGGATCTTTTAGCCGCAGTTGAAGAGGTGTTGCCCCGCTTGGTGGGAGTCTACGCTTTGGGCGTCATGTGCGCGGATGAACCGGAACTGCTGATCGGCGCGCGCAAGGGCAGCCCCTTGACCATCGGCCTGGGGGATGGCGAGACCATGCTGGCCTCCGACGTGGTGCCTTTTCTCAGCCACACCCGTCAAGCCTGTTATCTGAATGACGGCGAGGTGGCCGTACTCCGCCCGGAGGGCTTTGAGGTCCGCAAAGAGGGAAAGCCGCTGACGCCGGATATCAGAACTATTGAATGGTCCGCCGAAGATGCGGGCCGGGAAGGTTATGAGCATTACATGCTCAAGGAAATTTACGAGCAGCCCAAAGCCTTAAAGACTCTGATCGACGCCCGGTTGAGCCTGCCGGAAAAGGGATTGCCCCGGATTCACGTACCGGAGGAAGATATACCTGATGCCGCCCTGGATACGGTGAAGCGCATAGTTCTTCTGGCTCACGGCACGGCCTACCACGCGGCTATGATCGGCCGCCTGCTCATTGAACGGGTTGCCCGCATCCCCTGCTATCCGGAATACGCTTCCGACTTCCGCTACCGCAATCCCATTATGGAGCCGGGCACACTGTACGTGGTTATCACTCAATCCGGGGAAACTATTGATACACTCTCTGCCCTGCGTTTGGTCAAGGATACCGGGCATCCGACCCTGGCCCTGGTCAACGTGCCCAGCTCTACTATGGCTCGGGAGGCAGATTACGTTTTTCCGCTGATGGCCGGGCCTGAAATCGGCGTGGCCTCGACTAAGGCCTTTACCAGCATGGTTGCCGCGCTTTATATCCTGGCCCTGCGTTTCGGCATCCGCCGGGGGACGGAATCTGAAGCCTCTTTGCGCCGTCGCGCCGGGGATCTTTTGCGGGTTAGTTCCCGCATGCATGAAGTGCTTTTGAAGTGCGATTTTCTTAAAGATATCGCCTTAAAGTACAAGGATAAGGAACACTTTCTTTTTCTGGGGCGGGGCGCCGGCTGGCCGCTGGCTCTGGAAGGCGCGTTGAAGTTAAAGGAAATATCCTATATCCACGCCGAGGGCATGAATTCCTCAGAAATCAAACATGGTCCGTTGGCCCTGGTGGATGAGGAAATGCCGGTGCTGTTCATTACGCTTAAGGGGGAACGCTATGACCGGCTGCTGTCCAACTTGAACGAGGTCAAGGCGCGCCACGGGCGGATTATTGCCATTGTCAGCCAGGATGATGAGGATATTCACCAACACGCGGATGAAGTCTTTCGCATTCATGATGATTGTGGGGTAATGAACTCCATCCTCTGCTCCGCGCCGTTGCAACTGCTGGCCTACCATGCGGCCGTGGCCCGCGGCTGTGATGTGGATAAGCCCAAAAATTTGGCGAAAAGCGTGACTGTGGAGTAAAAATTTTTCGAGATAGGAAAGAGGGATAGGAAAAACGAAACGCCCCTCCGGCAGATGCCGGGGGGGCGTTTCGCAGTAAACGCGGAATACTTAGGCGTTCATGCTGGGTTGAGAACGTTTATTTTCAGACTTTTGTACGGAATTGCGCAAAGGCTTTTTGGCCTCAAGCGCATAGCCGAGTTGATCGGCCATATATTCCAGGGGGGCTACGTTGCCGGTGAAACGCATGATTTGCAACAGCGTTTCTACTCCAAGTTTGGCTCCGGCATCATAGGGATTGACTTCCCGTAACAAGGTTGAGTACGGCTTGCCGATCTCTTTGGCGAGAGCCTTTGCCGGTATCGCGCTTTCCAGCACGATGTTGTGAACGACTTTGATCAGATCTGAACGCATAAAACCTCCTCTATATTTACACGATCAAGCCTTGGGGTCAGGTGTGGTGAAACCTTGCGGTGTGTTCTGCAGACCCCCCGAACAGAACACGAAAACTTCAGATAGATTAGCTTATATCCTACCTGCTCCGGTAGATTGCGTCAATAGGTTGCACGATTTTTTCGCTTATCCCGGTGATAAAATACTAATTATTAAAAATCAATGTGTTATAATAATTTTCTTCTAAATAAAATTAAATTATTTATTAATAAATTGTTCCATGAAAAGGAGTGATAACCAACCCCCTTATTCGAGTGAACTATGTAAGAACTTATTATTTTTTGATAGATTTGCTATTATAGAATATCTAATACGAAAATAATTTAAAAAAACCTGCCGAACGTGCCCGGAGGCTGGGGGTTCGGCAGGTTTGAAGGCGGGAAAGGGAGGCGAGGTGCAAAGAAGCCTATAGCAAAAGCGTTAGAACGTGGTGTTTACTCCATTGTATTTGCGAACAGTTTGGTACGGAAACTTTAGCCTGCAGTGGCAGTAGCGGAGGTTTCGAGTTTTTTCTCGATCTTCGCCCAACTGTCTTTGAGGCTAACCGTACGGCAGAAGACCGGCGCATTCGGGCTGCTGTCTTCATCGGTTCGGAAATAGCCCAAACGTTCAAACTGGTTCATAGCGCCGATTTCGCCGGACGCCAACGAGGGTTCGCAGGCGGCTTGGACAATGCGCAGGGATTGCGGGTTAAGCCGTTCTTGCAGGGTTGCATCTTCCGGAGCCTCGTCATCATCAAAAAGCTGCTCGTAGAGGCGGACTTCCGCGGCAACGGCATGGGTTGCATCAACCCAGTGCAGCGTACCCTTGACCTTGCGGCCGTCTGGCGTGCCGCCGCCTCGGCTTTCCGGATCGTATACGCAACGAATTTCCGTTACCTGTCCGGCGGCATTCCTGATAACATTGGTACAGGTAACGTAATAGGCATAGCGCAGGCGCACTTCCCGCCCTGGGGCGAGCCGGAAGAATTTTTTGGGAGCCTCTTCGCGGAAATCATCGCGCTCAATGTAAATTTCCCGTGAAAAAGGCACCTTGCGGCTCAGCGGCCCGGTGTAGTTTGCTGGGGCGCCGCCGGCTTCTTCGGGAAAATAGGGCATGTCAAACCATTCCACCTGCCCTTCGGGGTAGTTTTCAATGATGATTTTTATAGGGTCTAGCACGGCCATAACGCGGGGGCAGACCTTGTTCAGGTTTTCCCGAACGCAGAATTCCAGCAGGCTGTAATCCACAACCGTGCCCGCCGCCCTGGCTATGCCCACCCGGTTGCAAAAATCCCGGATGGCCTCGGCAGGAAATCCGCGGCGGCGCAGGCCGGAAATCGTGGGCATGCGCGGGTCGTCCCAGCCGCGTACATGGCCCTCTTTGACAAGCTGAATCAGTTTGCGCTTGGAAAGCACGGTATGTGTAATGTTCAGCCTGGCAAATTCGGTTTGCCGGGGCCGGTAGATGCCGAGCTGGATCAGCAGCCAGTCGTACAGTTCCCGGTTGTTCTCGAACTCTAAGGTGCAGAGGGAGTGGGTGATGCCCTCGATGGAATCGGAAATGCAATGGGCAAAATCGTACATGGGATAAATGCACCAGGCATCACCGGTACGGTGGTGGTGGGCTTTACGGATGCGGTACAAGGTGGGATCGCGCATGACAATATTGGGAGAAGCCATGTTGATTTTAGCCCGGAGCACCCGGGAGCCATCGGGGAATTCTCCGGCGCGCATGCGGCGGAAGAGATCAAGGTTTTCTTCCACGGATCGATCCCGGTAAGGACTGTTTTTGCCCGGTTCGGTCAGCGTGCCTCGGTATTCCCTGATTTCTTCGGCCGAGAGATCATCGACATAGGCCTTGCCCATAAGAATCAGAGTTTCCGCATACCCGTAAAGCTGCTCAAAGTAGTCGGAAGCATAGTGTTCTTCAGCCCAGTGAAAGCCAAGCCATTCCACATCATGCTTAATGGACTCGACATATTCGGTCTCTTCCTTGGTGGGGTTGGTATCGTCAAAGCGCAGATTGCACTTACCGCCGTATTCAAGCGCCACACCGAAGTTCAAGCAAATAGATTTAGCGTGCCCGATATGGAGGTAGCCGTTGGGCTCGGGCGGGAAGCGGGTATGCACCCTGCCGCCGTATTTGCCTGAGGCGTTATCATCATCAATAAGGGCACGGATAAAGTCTTTGGTCGCGGTATCGGGTTTGCTGCCTGAATCGTTGGTCATGGCTGGTCCGTTGGGCAGAGTGATTGTGCGGCACTCGGGCCTGGTGCGGTAAAACACGGTTTCACCGCGCGCCCGGGAAGGGCAGCGCTTCTCTGCGTTGCGCGCTGCCGGAGCAAATACGCCTTTTTCGGCTGCTCGCCGTTTTAGGGTTCCATTTTGCCGGAACGCGTCTTATGCGCCGGGGCGCACCCCGGGGCATCCGGCGCGAAACGGCATGAAGCCTTGCGGAATAAGGCGTCGGTAAGAAAATAACGTTTTACGGTACTGAATAAACGATCGGGAGTCAATCAGCCCCCCTCCGGCAGGGGCGCCCCTGAGGGAGGGGCAGGCGGAAGATGTGGGGGCTGCCCGCCCCCAAGCCCACGGTTAGGGAGTATGCCGCAGGAGAGTAAAAGAGAAAGGAAGATCTCAGGCCTCAACGTTGAATTGATGGTAGCGTATGCCTTGAGCCCGAGCCTGCTCGATGAACAGGGCCACTGCCCTTAGATTGCGCGCGTTGGCCGCATGGTTCTCAAAAACATCAAGAGACTACACGACATGCTGAATATCCAGGCTGCGGCAGAGAGCGAAGAATTTTATAATGAGGTCCGGGGCATTGGTCGCGGCATTGATAATATACTTGAGTTCGAGATCCTCCGGGTTGCGGCAAGCTTCGCGGTAACGGGCGAGGTGTTCCACGGTTCGCTTCCAGCCATCCACGCCTTTTACCGCGGCATAACTTGGGGCATCGCCGGAATCCAGGCTCACATTGATCGTGCCCAGGCCGGAGGCCACCATTGCAGAAATGGCCGGAGACCAGCGTAGGGCATTGGTGTGCACATACTGCCGCACGCCCAGGCTTTGCAGGCGGAGGCACATCACTTCAAATTCTTTGAGAATAGTTGATTCGCCGCCGCCCCAGCTCACGAGGCTGTTCTGATCAAGAAGCTTTAAGGTTATGAGGCTTTCCAAAGGCTCACGGATAGAATAGAGCGGCGGTTTGGGCTTTTGAGCCCAGAAAGGGCAATAGGCACAGCGGCAGTTGCAGTAGTTGCGATGGTGGTTAATAAGCACCGAGCGAAAAGGCCGCATCGTCGGCGAAAGATGCGGCGGTTCAGCCTCCTCTTGCAGTTTGAAACAGCCCCGGCAACAGGAGGGCTCGCGGTTAAGAGCTTCCAGGAGCAAGCGAAGATAGGAAAGATACGCCGCAACGGGAAAAGGCCCGCCGTGAAAATCCAGCCGGGGCGTGGCAGGGCAGGGGGTGCAGCAGAGCAAAATACTTTGGGGATCAAAATTGATCGCCCTGAACATATCCGAGCAGAAGCGCATACTTTTCGGGCAAGGCTTTTACGTTTATTTGAGCGCAAAGGCTGCGTTGATTTTTTCCTCGGTCGGTTCCGTGAACAACAGATTCCTGAAATTCTTTACCGTCTCTTGACGATCTGGATCGTACAACGCCGTGCGCAGGGCCTCGATAGCCCCGGGCAGATCTTCGGCCCGGCGCACGCCTTGCCACAGTTTGCCCCTGCCGGCCTGAGGCAGGTAGTTGAAATCCAGACCGGGAATACCCAAAATATCTTCCACGGCAATGGCGGGTATGCCGAGGGCCACGGCTTCCGCCAAATCGCCTGAGCCTGCTCCGATGACCAACGAGGCCTCTTCAAAGGCGCTGTACAGGCTGCCTGTTACAATCACCGGGGCGCTTGGCAGGAGGTGGCGATAGGGCCGGATATCCGTTGAGGGGTGGAATTTGAAGGCCGGGTTCTCCGGAAGCTTGGCCTCGCGAATCAGGGTCAGGACCCGTTTAACTTCATCCTCGCGGTAGGAAAGCAGCGCCAGCACGGGTTTGCCGCGGTGTTGCTCCAGGCTGCCGATGCCCTTGTTCAGGCTGTCAAAGAGTTGCTTGTAGCGCAGGGAAGGGCCGGGCTTATAGGTTTGAATGGAGGCATCAGGCAGATAGTAAGGGCCGTTGACCAGAACTGTATCCGGCGTCAGATGCAGGGCCACTTCGGCGTCATCCGGATGGTGGCCGAGCAGGGAATCAGGCCACAGCGTTAACTGGGCTCCGATCACCGGCACATGACGCCCGGTGTTGTTTTCGGCTTCCCACAAACCATAATAAAAGGCCTTGTTGGAAATCTGGTTTTCGTGCCAGGAAACTACGCGCGCCTTGGCATCCAGCGTTTCTCCCAGCCGCTTACCCGCCAAACGGCGGCATTCGCCCATCATGTGCCCGCCGGGCAGCGTATGGATGAGGGCATCCCGGATATACGCTTCGGGCGCGTCATGGGGAGTTCGGCTGATGGAGCGGATCAGCTTCCAATGGGCAAAGGGGTAGACCAGGTAATGCCAGAGAAGGGAGAGCCAATCCCGGAAGGTAAAAAGATGCAGGTCAGTCAGGCCTGCAACAGAAGCCTCACGCAAGATTCTGAAGGCGCTCAGAAAAAGGCGCGGATCGCGGGTGCCGTAGAGACGGAAAAAATAGATAGGAGCCCAGCCCTGTTGTTCGGCTTCTTCGGCCAGCCCCGGAAGATAGAGTTCGGTAAAGCGTTTGCGTTCGATCACTTTGGGAATGGCCAAAAAGGTATCGATCAGCAGAACCGGCTTTTTACCGCCGGCTAGGGAAGGGGCTTTCCAGCCGGAGCTCCATAGGGCGATCTTGGCCAGCAGAATGAGAAGCAAATGCACGCCGTTGCCCGCGTAGTACTTGAGGCCGAGATCCAGGCCGTGCAGAAAGCTGACCGGCCGGATGGGCGCTTGGATGAGATAGCGCCTGAGCACATGATCGTAATAGGGATTCTTGGCCAGAGTATGGCAGGAGAGAAGACGGGGATTCTGAAAGGCTTTGGCTCCGATGCGCGAAAACGCGTCAAACAACGTTTTCATTTTTCCTTTAACGTGCATGGCGTGTCCTTTTTCGGAAGGTTCGTGATCGTCTGTCGGAACGATCATAGCTCTTCTGCAGCCATCTTTTCAAGATAGGTATTCAGTTGCGTCAGGTCGGTATGCCAAGGAAAGCCCGAGCTTCTGAAGCGTTCGCCGCGGCCGTAAAAGCAGGTGCCCACCCTGACTGCGGCGTCCAGATCCGTGGAACTATCCCCAACCATAACGCAGTTACGGGGGGCGGCCCCGGCGTGGTCAACGGCGGTTTGCAACAACGCCGCCTTGGCCGGAGGCGTACCCAGCGCGGCGGAAAAATACCGGCTCAGGCCTCGGGTCGCCAGGATTTCATCGAGGAGCATCTGGGGCGTTCCCGAGGCCACATACAGGGGGACGCGGCCGTGCCAGGCATGCAGCACCTCCAAACAGCCGGGCACCAACGGGCAGTTCTTTAGGGCTTCATCGGAAAACTCTCCAAAACGCCGATTCCATGCGGCAGCTTCTTCCGGAGTGATTTCCCGCCCGAGGAATTCCCGAAAAAACCAAATAAATTTCTCATAACGGCTGACGCCGCCATGGGTGGCATGTAGTCGCACAAACTCTTCCTCAGCCCGCTTTCCATAGGGTTCAGCCAGGCGCCGGAAGGCCTCCAGCTTAATATCCACACTTTCCAGAAGAACGCCATCACAATCAAAAACAATACAGGACAAGGGCATGGCTTTTCCTTGGTCAGAATGTTCCGAAATGCTTCAAAGCGGCGGAGCATGACCATATCTCCGGGCAAAGCAGATCGTAGAGGCCGGGCAACGCCGAGGTAGGCCATAGAAATAGAAATGACGGCCGCTGGTTCCCTTCCGGGCGGGGAAGCAAGGGCTGCGTCCCCGCGGAATTACAGCATGAATCGAACCGTAAACGGAGGCTTTAACCGGCTTTTGCCGCGCCCCGGGATTTGCCGCGGCCGCAAGGATACGCGTTGAAGGGGAACGTAGGGCGCATAGCCCGTTAGCGTTTCATGCTATCTATTGCCCTTGGCCGGAGCCATCACTTCGGCCCCCTTTTTTTCTCGATCAACAAAAGAGCCCTGTGGGCCAGAGTGGTGACTTCGGGCTTGGCTATCTGGTCATCAGCGCCCACGGATACGCCCTTGTGGCGGAGCTTATCGGTAACCAGGGAAGAAAATAGGATGACCGGCAGCTCTTTGAGCATCGGGTCCTCCTTGATCCGTTTACAGAGGTTATGGCCGTCCATTTGGGGCATTTCGATATCCGCGACCATAACCTGCAGGTAATCCATCGGTTTTTTGTGCTCTTCTTCGGCAATACGCTTGATTTCCAGTAGCCGTTCCCAGGCGTCTCGTCCGTTGGTTACGGCATCCACGTCAAAGTTGGCCTTTTGCATGAGGTCTTTGAGCATTTCCCGAATGACCGTGGAGTCATCCGCCACCAGAGCGCGGTAACGGGTGTTAGCGCTCCAGTCCACGGCGCTGTCGAGGCGCAGGCCGAGTTGGGGGTTGAGATCGCTGACGATCCGTTCCAAATCCAGCAGGAAGATGATCCGGCCTTCCAGCTTGACCACGCCTGTGATGGTATTGCTGGTCATAGCCGAAACATAGCTGTTGGGCGGCTCAACCTCCTCCCAACTGATGCGGTGGATGCGGTTCACCCCGGAAACCAAGAACGAGGTGGTGACGTTGTTGAATTCCGTGACGATGACCTTGGGCGGTTCTTTTTCCACCCTTTTTTTGTTCAGCCAGATGGCCAGATCGACGAGAGGAATGATACACGAGCGCAGGTTAAATGCTCCGAGCACCGACTTATGGCTGACCTCGGGCATTTCCGTAACCTTGGGCAGCCGGATGATCTCCAACACCTTGGCGACATTGACGCCGTAAAAACCTCGGTAGACGGTTCCATCCTCCATTGTTTCATCCAGGTAAAACTCAACGATTTCCAGTTCGTTGGTTCCTGCTTCAAGGAGAATATTGGTTTGGCTCATGCAACCCCTCCAGAAGGTCGTAGCCTTTTCAACGTGATGATAACCCGACAAAAGAATTTGCGAGCTGGCGGCATAGGGCGGGCTGCCGTCGTATGCGGCTGTTTCCGGGAAAGGAGACGTCCGAAGGCCGCTTCCCGGATCGGGGCGAAATATCCCTTAGGCCCGCGTATGCACGCCCGCAGTATATAGTTGTTTTACGTGGATATGCAATATATTTGCGTGATTGGTCGTGGTCGAGGCGAAATTCAGGCGGCAGTTTCCCAGCCGCAGGCAGCACGGGCAAGAAGGCCTGATGCCCCGGTTTGGCTTACCCCATGCCCGCAAGCGCTTCATGCACGCCGCGGATGTGATCGGCCGGGGTAGAAGCCCCCGCGGTCAGGCCGACTCTCTCCTTGCCTTGGAACATCGCGCGCGGCAGCTCAGCGGCGCTTTCAACCTGAACAACGGGAACGCCTTGGGAGCGGGCAATATCCGCGAGCCTGCGGGTATTGCCGCTGTTGAGGCCGCCCACAACCACCATGATATCTACCTTGCCGGCCAGCCTGTAGGCCTCTAGCTGGCGTTTGCGGGTAGCGCCGCAGATGGTTTCCAGAATCGGCACAGGGCTCTTCAGTTTTTGGTGGAGCATGTCTTTAACTTGGGCAAAGGCTTCGATATCCTGGGTGGTCTGCGAGGCCAGGTAGTAGGCTCCCTTTTCGTTCAACGCCAGAGCCTCCAACGCATCGATATCGCCGAACACCAACGCGTCGCCGTCGGCATAGCTGACCAGGCCCCTCACCTCGGGATGGTCGGCCTCGCCGAACAGGAGCAAGGTTCCCAAGCCTTCCTTGCGTTGTTTTTCAATGGCTAGTTGGGCCGCTTTAACCCGGGGGCAAGTGGCGTCAAGAATCACGGCCTCCCGTCGGATCAGCTCCTCTTCCACGTGTCGGGGAATGCCGTGGGCGCGGATCAGCACATGGTCGCCCCGGCGCGCTTGGCCTGGATCATCTATACAGAGAACCCCTCTGGCCTCGTATTCCTTAATAACCCGGGGGTTGTGGATAACCGGCCCCAGGGTGAGCAGGCGCTGCCCCCGGCGCGTCAGTTCGGGCATGGAGGCCATAGCCTGTTCCAACCGGTGGAGGGCAAGGCTCACGCCCATACAGAAACCGGCGGTTTTGGCGCGCAGTATTTTCATCAAAAATTCCTTTGTGTTTTGAAACCTCCCCCTTCAGGGGGAAAAGAGTGGTTGACAAGAGGTCGAAGCCGCTGAAATCCTTTTCTGTACCTTCTCCCTTCAGGGAGGGGCAATCCGCACGACCCCTATCCGTCGGCTGCGGAGTCAGTCGGCGGATGGGGCGACTGTGGATTGAAACA
>CATJOY010000065.1 GCA_949741925.1 uncultured Desulfovibrionaceae bacterium
ACCATAATTTTTTTAATGCAATATCCTTCGCCTACGGCCAGAACTTCCCATTTGCCCCAAGGGCGTACATCGCACTGCCCGATGAAATAGCCTTTTTCGCGGGAGCCGGGAGCGACGAGGCTGAGGCGGCCCGCATCCAAGGCGGCGCAGAGAGAGTCACACAGTTCCCTTACTGCTCCATGGCCGCCCTTTGCATGCAAGATGTGTTTGGCAAGAGGCTTTATTGCCTCATGGGCATCGGCGGGGACCACGGGCCAGCCGACCAGGCCAAGGCAGGCGGCATCATTGAGGTCGTTTCCCAGATAGAGAATCTGGCTGGGGCTCAGGCCTTTCTCTTGCAACCAGCCCTGGAGCCAGGCGCTTTTATTGCTGACGCCGTGCCTATATTCTAGTCCCAGCTTCGCGCAGCGCGCTGCAACCACGGGGTTTTCTTCGCTGGAGAGCACCAGCATGGGAACGCCGCGTTGGCGCAGGGCCGCAATACCCAGGCCGTCGCCCCGGCTGCAACGGACGCTTTCACGGCCCTCTTGGTCGATCCAGACATCGTTTGCCGTGAATACGCCGTCAAAATCAAAGACCACTCCCCCTAGTTCTCGGGGTTCCGTCGCACCTGCAAGGCGGTAGTCTTCCCGTTCCCGGCTCGGTTTTGCCAGCCAACGGCACATGATTTCCGCCTGAAAGAATTCTCCGGCGGTATCGATTTCCAGGCTTTTTTCTTCTCCCTGGCTCACAAACAGTGCTGTTTTCCCGCAAAAGCGCGTCTTTTCCCGCTCAAAGCAGGCTGTGCGCATGGCGTAGACCGCGCCGTTTTCCAGGTATTGCGGCGGCAAATCCTGGCGACGCAGCCGGGTTTTACCGTCATGGTTGATGCCGTTGGCTCCCGCATCTCCTTCTTGCCATAGAAAATGTCCGAACGGCGTCACCGATAGGGCGGAGTCAGCCTTCTGTTCCAGCAGGGCGGCAACGGTTCCTTCGATATCTTCGGCGCTGGTAAAGGGCGACGTGCATTGCAAAAATACGAGGATTTCCGGCCGCGGGGCATTATGCCCCCGCAGGTAATCCAGGGCGTGGAGCAAGGCGCTTTCCGAAGAGGCCGTATCGCCGCTGATTGCAGCGGGGCGCATAATGGTTTCCGCTCCCCAGGCGCTGGCAACAGAGGCTATTTCCGGCGAATCCGTGCTGACAAAGACGCGCTCCACACAGGCTGCGGCAAGGGCGGCTTCGATGCTCCAGGCCAGCAGAGGTTTGCCGCCAAGAGTGCGGATATTTTTTCCCGGCAGCCCTTTAGAGCCTCCACGCGCAGGGATAATGGCGATTGCGTTCATGGGTCTCCTCTTTTTTCTCTCAACGCGTGATCTCCTTCCCGGCAATGCGGGCTGCCCGCCTGAACATGGCGTTAAGAACCGCCGCTATGCGGTGTTTTTTTGCAAAACGTTCCGGCCGAAATCCGAGAAATGCTTCGCAGAATACGGCATCGGGGTTGCCGTTCATGCTCCAATCGCCACACTGTTCCCGTCGCGCGTATTCCCGGGCGACGGCCTCCGCGATTTCGGGTAGAGCGGCATCGCAAGCAGCGAAGTTTCGGGAGAACCAGGCAGGACAAACAGAGGGAAGCGCATCGCGTTCCAGGTCGTCAAAGGTGACAAGGCAGCCGCTTTCACGGAAAAAATCTGTTCCGTACTCATCGCGAATGCCGAAATCGCGGATAATGCCGGTGGGCACGCCGTACCACATAGCCTGAAGCGCCACAGTGGAACTGACAGTCAGACACAGATCCGTTTGTTCCAAAAGGCCTTGAATATCGCCGTATTCCAGACGCAGGTTGGCGGGCAGCTCCGGGAAGGATCTGAGCAGGTATTCCAGATGATGCTTTGTGGTGAAGATGGAGGTTTCTCCAGGAACCAAACGGGGCTTGATAACCACTTCTCGATCCTGATGGCGCGCGGCATAGCGGATCAGCCGGTGGATCAGGTAGAGCCGCTCCTTGCGTGTGGCGGGAATGGCGGCCTGCTCCGCGAAAAGAACGCGGCGTATGGCAGCCGTGTTTTCTTTATGAAAGGGCGGAAACACATAACCGAAAAGCTGTGCTCCCCCGGCATCCAGTCCGTAGTTGCGGCAGAATGCTCGGTAGTCATCCAGATCTGCTGAGGCATTAAGCAGAACAAAGTCGCAGCCGCAGCGGTTGGCGAAGCCGAACAGCTTTTCTCGCAGGATGACTCCGGGATACCCCGTGAGCGTCAAGGGCCTTTGGCGTCCGGCGAACTCTTCCCGCATGCGTCGGATAAAATTACGGACAAAAGCCCCGGTTCCTCCAAGGTATACAGCGCTCAAGCCGGCAAGCTCTCCGGAACGGAAGAGAGTGTCCGGCGTGGTAACAGGCGTTTCTTTGGCCAGACCGATTTCCCGATGCATTCTTGAGGAGAGCGCTTCCCGGCGATCCGGCGCAATAAGCCGGTAATCAACCTGGAAGCCCGCGGCGGCAAAGCCATCCGCCACGCGTTTTGCCACCCGGGCGAAGGAATCGAATTTCGCGAGAACCAAAATAGTTTTATTCATGGCTGCGTCATGCGGTGGAATACGGTTCTCAGGCCGGAGAAGCGCCTTTCCATTTGAGTTTATCGCGCTGTATAGCTTCCACGGGCAATATTTCCTGTTCCTTGGCCTTCAGTGCTTTGCCTACATTTCTGATATCGCGAGTCACCTTGGCCATGCCCGCGGGCTCCAGCGAGGCGGCGTGATCAGTGCCTTTCCAGGTACGATCCAGGGTAAAATGACGCTCAACCCATTGAGCTCCCAAGGTAACCGCGGCAATATCCACGGCTATGCCGAGGTGGTGGCCGGAAAAACCAATAGATTTGACACGCTTGCCGAATTGTTGGCGCAGACGGGGGATTTCCAGCAGACAAACGTCTTCAAAGGCTACCGGATACCCCGAGGTGCAGGCATAGATGACCAGATCCCCGGCGCGGCCGTGGCGTTCAAAAAAGGAGACAATGTTCTCCTCTTCCTCCCGGCTGGTCATGCCGAAGGAAAGGTGTATTTCTCCCCCGTAGTTGTCACACAGCCAGCCGAGCATGGTAAAGTTCGTGTTTTGGGCTGAAGGAATTTTGATCAGCTCAGGCTGTAAAGATGCTATTTCTCGGGCTGAGGTCATATCCCAAACCGAGGTGCTGTAGATGATGCCGCGCTGTTCACAGTAGGCTTTAAGCTCTCTATGCTGCTCCATGGAGAACTCAAGGAACTCCCGATGTTCTCCATAGGTCTTGCCGTAAGCGTTCTCCGGAACGGGATGGGGCTTGTTGTATTCTTCACAGGATAAAAGTTCTCGCGGAGTGCGCTTTTGAAATTTTATCACGTCACATTTACAAAGTACTGCGCTGTCAATAAGCTCAAGCGCAATAGTAAAATCCCCCTTATGATTGCATCCTGCTTCAGCAATGACCTTGATCATACCTTCCCCCTCAGGTTTTTTAACAAAATTTTTTACTTTTTTTTCTGATTTGCATTATATATTGCCTGTCTCTTCTTTAATTACACGCAAAGAGTTTTGATCATAGAGTGTAAAGTATTCATCACGGAGTTTCCGAAGAGCTTCGGCATAGGGTTCCGCCTCCGCGCATTCCCCGGTCAGAGGATCAAAGTAGGTGGTAAAGCGCATGTATACGGCGTGGACCAGCTCGTGGAGGGTCAAAGGCCGCCGGGGCCGGAGCGGGCGTTGTCTATCATGGGTCAACCCCCATCCGGCATAGAAGGGCATGCCAAAGACATGGACGGGCTTCTTGTGGAACAATGCCTCCAGCCCCAGCAGGGAGGAGCATACATAGACGCTCTCCACCGCATCCAACAGAAGATGAGGGTTGATTGATTCACTGATCCGCCGAATGCGGGAGGTATTGCGCAGACCGGCGTAGTGGGCGCCGCGCCCCCTATTCAGGGAATCCGGATGGGTCTTGACCAAGATTTCCGCCTCGGGATTCTCCTGCAGGGCGGCCTCCAGCATTTTCTGGAAAGTCGTTGCGTCGGCCAGGCCGCGGCTGATGGAAGCGTCATTTTTGGATTGATCCACGACCAGCACTTTGGGCCGGGAATCCAAGTTCAGGCCCGAGGCATGCATTGGCTGGTAGTTATATTTGCTGAGTTTGGAGGTAACCAGGGCGTTTACGAAGCGGATGGCTCTGGCTTCCTCATCAGGGCACAGCCGGGCGTCTCCGGAATTCAGGTATCCCTCAAGGCGGGTGGGTATTGTTGCATCGAAGTAAAAGCCCTTGTCATCCACAATATAGGAAGAAAACATTCTGAAGCGCATGGGGATGGAGGCGTTGTTTACGTTGGTGACGCAGCAGAGCAGCCCGGTTTCCACAAAATAACAATCCAGAGATCCTCCGGATGCCGCCAAGAGAATGGCTATTTGCTGTTGTATCCGGGCGTTGCGCAAGGTATGGAAAAAGGCCGCGTTTCGGCCGGGAGGGAGCGGCAGGCCCGCCGGTTGCATGTTTCTGCTTGAAAACAGCAGGCGGCACGTGGCTCTGACCCCAAGATCTCCCTGAAAAAAGCGCATGTCGTCAAAGCTGAACACAGTATCATAGCGTTTGCCGACTAGGGGAAAACACGCGCTTTGTTCCGCATGGCGTTCCATCAAGATATCGCGAATCTGCCGGAAGTTTTGGGCATGGTTGCGCTCTACCCGGGATTTGAGGTTTTTTAGAGGGCCTTTGAGGGTGGCGGCGTAAAGACCTTCCGCCGTTTTCCCGGCCTGTACGGCAAGGGTATGCAGGGCTCGGCCCAGAGGGCTGCTGTCGCGCGCGGCAAATCTATCGTAAAGCACCGTGTTCCTGAGATATGCCATGCGGAGCGCATCATGGCGCAACGCCTTCCTCTTATCCTCATCATCCGCCAGACGAAGAACCGGGGAGGGGCTCTCCGGCCTTTGCGGATCGCATAAGCAGAGCTGGTCTTTCTGCTGTTTCCAGGCCAGAGGAAGCATGCCAAACAGCCCGGCAAAGGCGCGGTTCAGCATATCATCCGGACGTTGGGCCAACAGGGCGGCGATGTGGTCCGTGCCGGAGGCCCGCGCGCGGGTCTCACAGGCCTCCAGGCAGGCCTCATCCGGATTGAGCCACAAAAGCGAACAATCTATATAGGGAACCCCGGCAGGTAAAAACAGGGCGTCACGGCGCAGGGCCGCTTTGTGATCCGGCAGACCGGCAATGCCTGGCCTATCGGGAGCCAGGGCGCAGAGCGCGGCCGGGTTGTGCCGCAGAACAATTTCATGACGCAGGAGCAAGGATTTTTGCCCCGCAAAATGCCGCAGGATGGTCATCATGGTCCTGATAGCATCAGGCATGGCCCGGGGGGCCGGGGCGTTCGCATCCTTTACGTTCTCGTCCCGCGCCTCCTCCCTGCTTTCTGTACGGAGGGGAATCCAGGTCAGGGAAAGGGCCGGGTTGAGCCGCAGCAGGGTTTTTTCCAGATCATGGGCCAGGGAGCCAGACGATGGTTCGGCAAAGATCGAGAGCCGCAGGGGGCAGGAGGAATGCTTGGCCAGAGAGACCAGCGTTGTGCAGCCCTCAAAAGCATGGCCGGCTTGCATAATCATGGCCACGTTCATAAGACCTCCACAGGAGGCTGCATAAACGCCAAAAGGCCGCCGGTCATACAACCGGCGGCAACTGGAAAGATTGCAGGCGCTCTTGACCCCCTGTTGCCGCGGGACCAGCGGAGCCGGGCAGGGAGGTTGCTACATGTGGAGTTTAGAGAGAGAGAGAGAGAGAGAGCAAGGAGCGTGCCGTGGCTATGGCTTTAGCCATAGCCGAAAAAGCGTGGCTTCCCTTCGGAAAACAACGCTCTATGGGCCTGAGCCCCACTCGCAAGGATGTGTGGAGAAGTAAGGGATCACATCCGCTCGTCATACAGCAGTACTCCAAATTTCAGGCTGCACCGGCAAGGTCGGTTTGACCGGAACATTTGCCTCCAAGGCAAAAATGCAATATCCTTTTTCCTTATAAGAAACCCGCCGGGAGTGCAATACTCTTTTTTTTCAGAGGGAACTTGTTTTTCAGTGGAGGAGGCAGCTTGGCAGCGCGTTTGCCGCGCTGCCTGTATTACGCGCCGGGCATCCCGGCCCTGAAGTTCAGAAGCGCGCCAAGCGCCGGACTGTTTCGGTTACGGCAAGCAGGTTATCGCGCTCGATGACGCCAAAGAGGAGGAGGAGCACGGCCAGAAACAGATATTCGCCGGGCCCGCCCGTGCGGCAGAGCCCGAACGAGATTTTGAGTTTTCTGCTCCAGGGGACAAGGGGAATCCCGTAGACCGTGAGCATATCCAGGGCCACGTGGGCCAGGCCGCCAAAGCCAAGCCCCATGAGAAAGAAATTCAGAAAGGGGATATCGCGAAGAAAGGCAGGAGGCATCAGCCCCAAAAAGAGCAGTGCCGCCCACCAGCCAAACCAGTGGGTGGCCCCCCGGTGGATGCGGTTGAAAGCCTTTTGCCGATCAGGAAACAGACCGGCCAGGCGCTGATCCAGCACATCCGGAATGGTGGAACCAACAAAGGTTCCGGCAAGAGCCGCCGGGGGCAGATCCAGAATCCAAGCTGCGCCCACGGCCGCGACCTGGTGCGTTAACCACTTCATACCTGCCGCCGCTCCTTTTCCAGATCCAGCAGCAGGGCATTGCAGATGGCGGCGGCAATAGTGCTGCCGCCTTTGCGGCCCCGGGCCACGATGCAGGGAACATTTGTTTGCCTGATCAGTTCCTTAGATTCCACCACGTTGACAAAGCCCACGGGCACGGCAATGACCCCGGGCGGGGTGTAGCCCTCGTCACGAATGGCCTGATGGAGCCGAAGAAGCGCGGTGGGCGCGTTGCCCACGGCAAAAATAGGGGGCTTTTTAAGGCGCATGGCCTTTTCCACGGCCACAGCGGCCCGGGTGCCTTCTCTCGCCTTGGCTTCCCGGGCAACATCATCATCGGCTATGAAACAGAGCGTCTCAATGCCGAAGCTTGAAGTCAGGCGCTTGTTGATGCCCGCCAGGGCCATGGCGGTATCAGTGACGATGGTCCCGCCGTTGCGCAAGGCTTCCTTGATGCTTCCCACCGCTCCGGGGCTAAAATAGAGCGTTTCCGCATAGTCAAAATCGGCGCTGGCGTGGATGCAGCGCTTGACGATCCCGGCTGTATCCGGAACAAGCTCGCGGCCTGCCAGGAGATCTTCGATGATGGCAAAGCTCGTTTTTTCGATATCCTCGGGCCGCAGGCAGTGCGGATCAGTCATATTCCTTTCTCCGTAATGTTCAGAATGGCGTTAAGATCCAGGGAGCGACGCAGCGCATCCGCCAGGAGGTCGTACTGGGTTTCTTTAAAAGCGCGCATATCCACGGCGCGTGGTTCGAGGCAATCCAGCCCTTTGGCCTTGAGCAAGGCCCTGGCGATGGTTCGGGTGACCTCCGGCAAATCGAAAAAGCCGTGGATATACGTTCCGTACACGTTGCCGTTCTGTACCAGGTTGGCCCCGGTATCCGAACGCCCCATGTGGATTTCATAACCGCGGCAGGGCTGGCCGCTGAGCTCTCGGAAGATGCCTTTTACCGGGGAGAGTGTTCCCTCAATCTGGACGCGCTTTTTCTCCGGACCGAACAGGGTTGTGTGGGGCAGCAGGCCAAGGCCCGGCATTTCTCCGCCTTCTTCCACGGCATAGGGGTCCGAAATCTTCTGCCCGAGCATTTGAAAACCGCCGCAGACGCCGATGATCGGCCGGTTCGCCCCGGCATGGCGGAGAATCGCGTCAGCCAGACCGCTTTGGCGCAGCCAGGTCAGATCAGCCATAGTATTCTTGCTGCCGGGCACGAGAAGTAGATCCGGAGCGCCGAGGTCGCGGGGGGAGGCCACATAGCGCAGCGTGAACCCTTCCAGCAGTTCCAAGGCGTTGAAATCGGTGAAATTAGCAATCCGAGGCAAGCGGAGCACCGCGATATCCACCAGGGCGGAAGGATCAGGGGCGTTGCTCCCGGCCGCAAAGCGTCCGGTCAGGCTATCTTCATCGTCAAGGCACAAATCCAGGTAGGGCACCACGCCCAGAACCGGCTTTTGGATAATCGATTCCAGCGCTGCCAGGCCGGGCCGCAGAATATCCACATCGCCCCTGAATTTATTGATAATCACGCCTTTGACCAGAGCTTTTTCGTCATCATTCAAGAGGAGCATGGTTCCGGCCAGGGCGGCAAACACCCCGCCTCTGTCGATATCCCCGGCCAGCAGTACCGGGGCTTGGGCCAGTTTGGCCATGCCCATGTTGACAAGATCGCCCTCCTTGAGGTTGATTTCCGCCGGGCTTCCGGCCCCTTCCAGAACAATGATGTCATGTTCAGCGGCCAAGGCTTCGTAAGCCTGTTGGATGTGGGGCAGAAGGCTTGGCTTTTGGTGGAAATAGGCGGCGGCGTCCATGGTTTCCAGAACCTCGCCGTTGACGATAACTTGGGAACGGTGGTCGCTGGTCGGCTTGAGCAGAATGGGGTTCATGCGCACATCGGGTTCCAGACCGCAAGCCTCGGCCTGCATCACTTGGGCCCGCCCCATTTCCAGGCCTTCACGAGTGATGTAGGAATTGAGGGCCATGTTTTGAGATTTGAACGGGGCTACGGAGTAGCCCTCCTGCCGGAAAATCCGGCACAGTCCGGCAGCGAGCAGGGTTTTGCCTGCGTTGGAGGCCGTTCCCTGGATCATGATCGCCTTGGCCTTCATCACGATTTCCTTTGTGGGTGTTCCTGTTTAAAGCGGATGCAGGCCGCCAGATAGTTTTCGGCAAGTTCCGGGCAGCCGCACAAGTGGAGGTGAGGGTAGCCCGCAAACAGCCTTTCCCGGCTGTGGATACAGGGCCAAGAGGAGCCGCTCGCCTTGGCGGCGGTAAAGGCCGCGCCGGCATCGCTGCTTTCGCTATAATGAAATTCATGGGCCGGGATTGTGGTCCCCTTGGGGCAGAGCCAGGTATCCCGGTTTGCAGTCAACCGGACGTAGCCGAAGCATTTGAGGGAGGCGGTCATACACGTGGAAGCGTCTATGATGCCGGCCAGAGTGTGCGTTTCTCCCTCTGCATCCCGGAGTTCCCGGCAAAGGTACATGTAGCCGCCGCATTCAGCCAGGATGGGAAGGCCCGCGCGGGCCGCCGCGCGCAGGCTGTCCAGCATGGGGCGGTTCTCTGCCAGGTCGCGGGCGTATAGCTCGGGATACCCGCCGCCAAGAATCAGGCCGTGGCAGCCCGGCGGCAGGCCCGCGTCGCGCAGGGGCGAGAAAAAGACCAGTTCCGCCCCCAAGGAGTGCAACAGATCCAGACTATCCTGGTATACAAAGCAAAAGGCCGCATCCCTGGCCACGGCGAGGCGCACCCCCAGGGGCGGCCTGGCGGGCGTTGCGGCCGATTCCAGAGGCGCGGCGCTCCGGCCGAGGGCCAAAAGCCCCTCAAGATCCAGGTTTTCCTCGCACACGCGGGCCAGTTCGGCCAGTTTTTCCCGTATATTCCGTATTTCCCCGGGAGTGACCAGCCCGAGGTGCCGGGATTCGATGCGCAACTGCGGCAGAGCGGGCAGGCTTCCGTAAACGGGCAGCCCCAGTTCTTCTTCCAGCATCCGTTTATAGACCGGGTACATGGCCGGGGAGCACTGGCTCAGCACGACGCCCTGGAGGGTGTTGGGCAGAAAACGCAGATAGCCTTGGACCAGAGCCGCCAGGGAAAGCCCCAGCCCCCGGGTTGTGACCGTTAGCAACGTCGGGCTTCGGGTCAGGGTAGCGATATGGTTGGTGGAACAGCAATCCGCCCGGCCGTGGGGGGAGGTTTCCGCGGCAGTGGCGGAGGCGCTTCCGGCGGTCTGCTCCCTTCCGCCCCGGAGAATACCGTCATAGAGCCCCATAACCCCTTCAATGAGAGCGATGCCGTGCCCGTGGCTGTTTTTGGCCAACAGACGGCACACCGTTTCTTCTCCGCAGAGAAAGACATCCAGGTTGCGGGAGGGGATGCCCAGGGCGGTTTCATGGAACATGGGGTCAATGTAGTCCGGCCCGCATTTAAAGGCCGCCGGATTGAGGCCGCGCCGGGCAAAGACGGCCAGCAAGGCGCAGGTCAGGGTTGTTTTGCCCGAGCCGCTTCCCGTGCCGGCAATGACCAGGCGAGGCGCTTCAACGAGCATGGCGGGCTCCACTGATGATATAGACCGGGTTCTCGGCCCGCATCAGGTGGTACGCGCCGCGTTCCTCGGCGCGGGCAATGTTGCAGCAAATGACCTCATAGGCGCAGCCCGCATTGCTGAAGGCCCGGCTTGCCTGATGCAGCGATTCCAGGGTAACGGCCGTGGCGACCAGGCGGGTTGCCGGGTTGCGGGCCAGCAGCGTTGCAACAACAGCCTCCATGGCCCCGCCGCTGCCGCCGATAAAGGCTTTATCCACCGGGGGGAGTTCCGGCATATCCGGAGCCTCGGCCTGAAGCAGCCGGATATTGCGGGATCCCAGACGTTCAATATTTTCCCGGCAGAGAGCGCAGGCGGCAGCATCCCGTTCCACGGCCCAGACCATGCCCCGTCTGGCCTGTCGCGCCATGGCGATGCTTACGGAGCCGGTGCCCGCGCCGATATCCGCCACGAAATCGTCGGGCCGAAGAGCCAACGCATCCAGAACCAGAGCGCGCACAGCCTGTTTGGTCATGGGCACGAGGGCGGATGCGCCGGAAGCGCCCCGCTCCCCCATGCGCCGGGTAAAGGCGCTATCCGGGAGGCGTTCATAAGGATCGGCCCGGGCTTCGTTCCGGATGAGCAGGCAGGAGAGCGGGGCAAAATCACGGCCACACAGGGCTCGGGCTTTTTCCGTAGTGATGCGCTCGTCCGGCAGGGAAAGGTTTTCGCCCACGCTGACAAGGGCCTCCCCGAGGCCCGCTTCCGTCACAACCTCGATGACGGCTCGAGCGCTCTGTTCGCCGCCGGTCAGGAGGAAGACGTCACTATTATAGGCCACATGCGGCAGCACCTGGGCCGCAAGCCGCTCTCGCGGGGGGAGCGCGGCCAGGGTCAGGCTGTTTTCCGGGCCCCGTCCGTGAACGCTGATAGTCTTGATCCCCTCATAACCACGCCGCAGGGCGGCGCAGAGGTATTGCAAACTGTTGAGCCCGGCCAAACAGGTAATATCCAAGTGGGCGAATTCCCGGCGCAGTCGGGCGGCCGCGCTGAAAAATCCCCCATCGCCGGAAACGAGCACAAGCACGTAACGCTCCCCGGCCGTTTCCGCGGCACGGATGCGTTCCGGCAGGTCGGCCAGGCGGATTGCTTCTGTTCTCGGGTTCAGATGCCGGAACGAGCTGTAGAGACGCGGGGTTGCCAACACCAGACCCGCGCTGCCGAGAGCTTCCCGAACCTGGCCTGTTATACAGGCCTCCCGGCCGGGGCCGACACCCGCAAGAGAGAGTTTCACCAAAGCCTCCTTAAGAACTGGATTTCGCGTTTTTCATCGCCGCGCGTGCGAGGAGCCGGGAGGGCCCTTCACGCGAAAAAGGCCAGCACCTGGTTCAGGGTCAATCGTTGCTCCCGGCTGTTTCTTGGGTCAGGTCCGTCGGGTCTGTCCGCGTCGGCAGGGACGCCGGGCGTCTTCCGGCTGTCGGCTTCCCCGGCCTTAGGGGGCTGCCGGGAAGCATCGGACGGCCGGGCCACTACCAGCACCCGAGCGCCCGCGTCCATTGCCCCGAGGAGCTTTTCGGGCAGGCCTCCGGCCGCGCCGGTATCCTTGGTCAGCAGCCAGGAGCAGCCGAACTGGCGGAGCAGGGCCGCGTTGAGTTCTCGAGAAAAAGGCCCTTGCATGGCAATGATCCGCTCCGGCGCAAAACCCGTTTCCCGGCAACGGCGGATACCCTCGGGATCAGGCAGAACCCGGATGTATAGGCGGGTCGTAAAATCGTCAAGGGAGCGGAAAAGGCGGATATCCCGGCTACCCGTGGTGACCAGTACACGCCCTTGGGTTGTGCCCAGCAGCCGGATTGCCTCGGCCAGATCCCCGGCCCGAAGCGGCTCGGGAACGCCCGGAGGCAGGGGGGAAGCTTCGCGGTCCAAGCGGATGAGCCTGCCCGACCAGCCGCGACAGGCGGCGCGGATGTTGGATGTGACCTCCGCCGCAAAGGGGTGGGTAGCGTCAATAACCGTATCGAACCCGCCTTCTTGGAGCAACCGGGCCATGCCTGCGGCATCCAGGCGACCGGCTTTGACCGTAATCCCCGGCAGGCCTTCCAGAATTTCGGCTCCGTAGGCTGTGGCTGTGCACACCGTTGCGGGCAAGCCCTTTTGGGCCAGAGCCCGGCAAAGCTCGCGGGCCTCGGATGTGCCGCCAAAGAGCAGCGCTTTCACAGTGCGTATCCCCGCGGCGTTACCAGGCGGCCGTTGATGATCCGGGTTTGGCTGTTGCCGATGAGCACTGTGGTGAACATATCGATGGCCTGCCCCGGCAGCTCCGCCAGCGTGCAGATGTGCGCCTCCTGTCCGGGCCTGCCCGCGTTTTTAACATAGCCCGAGGGCGTTTCCGGCAGACGGTGCTCCAGAATCAGCCGAATTGCCGTATCGAGCTGATCGCGTCGTTTTTTACTGCGCGGGTTGTACAGGCAGATGACGAAATCGGCTTCCGCGGCCAGGCGCAGACGCTTGACGATGGTTTCCCAAGGAGTCAGCAGGTCGCTCAGGGAAATGACCGCGAAATCGTGCATTAACGGCGCGCCCAAGAGCGCGGCGCTAAAACAGGCGGCGGTGATGCCCGGCACCACCTCAATGGTCACCTCCGGGTGGTTGGCGGCGGTTTCCAGCATCAACCCGGCCATGCCGTAGACCCCGGCATCGCCGCTGCAAACAAAAGCGACGTTGTTTCCCGCCAAGGCCGCTTCCAGGGCCAGAGCGCAGCGTTCCCGCTCCCGGCGCATGCCTGTGCGGATGATCTGCTTTCCGGGGCAGAGGTGCCGCACCAGATCCACATATACGTCATAGCCCGCCAGCACATCGCAGGCCTGTAAGGCTTCCAGGGCTTGCGGGGTCATAAAGGCTTCTCCGCCAGGGCCGATGCCTGTAACCGTGATTTTCATCAAAAGCTCCTTTTCCTTCTCCTGGGAAATGCTCCCCCGGCGGGGCCGCCGGAGGCATGCAAAAGAAAACGTTACACAGTGCCGGACCCCCCCGCCAGGGAAAAGCAGCAGGACCAGGCCGGCAGGGCCAGGGCCAGGGTCATGCCGCTTTTTGCCGTTTTGCCGATGTGCAGCCGTATCCCTCCGGCGGCTACGGCGGCCCGCTCACAGACGTTATCCACCCCCGTAACCCGCTGTACTAAGGCCGAAGCCTTGAAATCGCCGGGTACAGCAGCCAGAGCGGCGGCGGAAAAGGTGCGGAACTCCAGGCCCTGCTCGGTAGCAAAATCCCGTAGGCATGGTTCTTGGGCCTTCAAGTCGATGGTGGCCAGGGCGCGTAGGGCCAGGGGCGATATGCCCCGCTCGGCCAAGGTTTCCAGAACAAAGCGGCGAAATGCCGCGCTGCCGGTTCCCTTACGGCAGCCCGCCCCCAGAACGGCAATTCGGGGAATAACTCGTAGGGTTACCGGAAAGTATGCGCTTGCCGTGGCACAGGAAACGCTGATGCCCCGGGGGGCCGGACCGGGAACAATCCCCGGGGGCGGGTTTCCCTGAAGGGGGAAATCACTGTGGAGCCCGACGGATTCGCCACGCAACAGGGCGGCGGAAATATCTTTGATCTGCCCGGGATTGGCTATGGTGCAGCCGGCCGCCGCGCTCCAGGTATCCACGGCGAAGAGACCGTTGATATCTGTGGCTGTGGTAATAACCGGAGTCGCGCCAAGGGAAGAGGCAAGCTCCAGGGCCAGCCGGTTGGCCCCGCCGAGGTGCCCCGAGAGCAGCGGGATGACAAAACGACCGGCTTCATCCAGGACCAGAACCGCCGGATCCTTGGTCTTCCCCCTAAGGTGCGGGGCGACGAGCCGCACGGCAATACCGGTTGCCCCTACAAAGAGAAGGGCTCCGACCCGGGGAAATTCCCGGGCAATCCACTGCCGAATGCCTTCGCTCTTCGGTTGGAAGAGGATGAGCTCACGACCGGGCAGAAGGGCCGCCACCCGCCGGAGCAGGGCGCGGCCTGCGGGGGTGAAGGCGGCCATAGCAACGGGCTTCATCGGTTGGAATCTCTGTAGCCGTGGGAAAAGGAGGGATCGTAGAGCCGGGAACGTCCCGCCTCCGGCCCCAGGAAATCCCCCACCAGAACCATGGCTGTTTTGGCAATGCCGTGTTCTCGAGCGTCCCGGGCAAGATGCTCCAGGCTGGTCCGAACAATGCGCTCGTCCGCCCAGGTAGCCTTGTGCACGATGGCTGCCGGAGTTGAGGCCGCATACCCGCCGCTGATCAGCTTGGCCGCCAGCTCTTCCAGCATGGCGGCGGAAAGAAAGATAGCCATGCTGGCCCGGTGAGCGGCGAGCCCGGCGATATCTTCTTTTTCCGGAACCGGGGTGCGCCCCGGCATGCGGGTTAAAATGACGGTTTGGCTGATTCCGGGCACGGTCAGTTCCGCTTTGAGAGCCGCGACCGCGCCGAGAAAAGAGCTGACCCCCGGCACAATATCGTAGGGGATGCCCAGGGCCTCGAGCCGTTCCATCTGCTCGCGGATGGCCCCGTAGAGAGAGGGATCGCCGGTGTGCAGGCGCACCACGCGTTGGTTATTCGCGTGGGCTTCGGCCATGGCCTGAACGACTTCCTCCAGGGTCATGCCCGCGCTATCCAGAACAGCACAGCCCTCAGTTCGATATTCCAACAACGCGGGGTTGACCAACGAGCCCGCGTAGATGATCAGATCCGCCGCCGCAATGGCCCTTTGGCCGCGGAGGGTGATCAGGTCCGGAGCGCCCGGACCCGCGCCGACAAAGGTAATCATGCCGCGCCTCCGGCAAACCGCGCAGCCAGCCGGGCTGCGCCGGGGCTTTGCAACAGGATGGTTTCACCGCTGAAAACGATAACTTCCGCAGAAGGCCCGGCGGCATCAGACCGTAACGAAGTCTTCACAGTCGTATCCGACCTTTCGGCAAGGCCGTGGCCAAGGCGGTTGTGCAGGTGTTTCATAATGTTCTCCAGAAGGGAAGCACACACGGCGCTTTTCAGGGGTTCCCGCCCCGGCGCGTGCAGCAGATCCAGGGCGGCCTCGGTGGTCCGGCAGCGCATCAGTTCCCGGCAGAGGGGCAGGTCCGCCCCGGCGCAGGCGGCATGGGCGGTAATGATTTCCAGGCGGCAGTCAGCCGCGGCCGAATGGGTGTTCATGATCCCCCCGGCAACTTTGAGGAGCTTGCCGGCGTGCCCCACCAGCAGAATACGCCGGAACCGTCGGTAGGTCGCGTAGTCTAGGGTTTCTCCGAGATAATTGCCGCATTTCACGGCCAAGCCCGTGTCGATTCCTAAGACTTCCCGACAAAAGCGCTGCCCGTAGTTGCCCGGGGTGATCAAAATGGCCTCGGAATCGGCAATACAATGCTTATCGATAAGCATTTTAATGGTTTCAATAACGGCAGCTTCGCTCATGGGCTCCACAATGCCGGTTGTGCCCAGGATGGAGAGGCCGCCCGTAATGCCCAATCGGGGGTTAAAGGTCTTGGCTGCCGCTTCGCGCCCGCCGGGAACGCTGATGGTGACCAGGAGCCCCCCGGTATAGCCGTGGCGGCGGCAGACGGCGGTCAGGTTTTCGGCCGCCATCTGCCGGGGGATCGGATTGATGGCGGCCTGGCCCACGGGCACGGAGAGCCCCGGCGCGGTGACCACCCCCACGCCTTCCCCGCCCCGGATAACGATACCTTCCGGGGCGAGTTCACAGCGAGCCGTGATAACCAGGCCATCGGTTACATCCGGATCGTCCCCGGCATCCTTGCGCACGCCGCAACAGGCAAAACCTTGGCCTGTTTCCAGGACTTCCGGGGAAAAAATCGCCCTGGCTCCGCCCGGCAGAGCAATGGCAACCTCTCCCGTATCACCGCCGCCGAGGAGCAGCTCCGCCGCGGCCACGGCGGCGGCCGTGGCGCAGCTCCCTGTGGTGTAGCCGCGGCGCAAGGCCCGGCCGCCTTTAACGGCAACCCCCGGACCATTGCCGGAAAAGGCGTCGGCCATTTTACTGCCGCCCCTTTCCCTGCCGGATCACGGCAATGGAAAGATACCCCACCTCGTCCGGCAGGGAAGGGCCATCCGCGAGGTTGAACACGCCTTCTCCCGCCAGGCCCAGGCGGTGGACCAAAACAGCGGTCTCCGGGCGTTCTTCGCGCACATACTCCAGCAGGGCGTTCAGTCGTTTGCCCAATTTCATAAAGATGACGGTATCCGCCCCTGAAACCAGATGCTTTGTTGCGGCCGGGCTATCCGGCATGGCCGCTACCAGGAAATTTTCCTTTTTGACGGCCAGCGAGACGCCGGTTCGGTTCGCCGCCGCCACAAAGGAAGGAACCCCCGGAACATATTCACAGTCGATACCGTTTTTTTCCAGCCATCCGGCCAGATAATGGGCTGTGGAGTAGAGCATGGCATCACCTAGGGTGACGTAAGCCACCTTGTGACCCTGCCGGGCGTGTTCCGCGATTTCAAGGGCCAGGGCGGCGTAGACGGCCTCCAGCCTGGCCTCGTCTCTAACCATGGGAATGCAGGCGAAGCGCAGCTTTGCCGTATGCGCATAGGGGGCAATGATGGTTTCGGCCACGCTCCGGCCCTGATCGTTACTTTGGGGCACATACACCAGATCCGCTTCGGCCATAATCCGGGCGGCCTTAACCGTAATCAATTCCGGATCGCCGGGGCCGATGCCCAAGAGACAGACATGAGGCATTGTCATTCCTTTACGCTGGTTGCAGGGTGGGGAGTAGCGTTCGCCGGCCAGGCCTTGTGGCCCGCAGCGCACGGATCTTCCATATTCAGAAGAGCGTTCAGCTCGACCAGGGTTTCAAATATCCGGGTGTTGGCCCGGGAAAACGCGAATTCATCCACCTGCCAGGAGCAGGCGGCAAAGCCGGACCAGCCGCGCCGCTCTTTCGGCGGCAGAGGGTTTCGGTTCATGGGGCCGGATTGATAGAGATAGTACTCCGGCTGGTGAGCCATGAGGTATTCCTCCGCAAGAAGCCCGGTATCTCCCGCAAAGGCGTACTGCATGCCCGCCCGTTCCAGGAGATCCCGGGTGATCGTCGAGTTTCCGGCTACGGAGAGCGGGGTGGAACGCGCTTCAAAAAGCGCTGTTGGCCGGCGCTTCGGCAGGCTCAGGCCATCCAGCGCGGCCTGGAGTTCTCCGGCCAGGGCTTCCCCTTGGTCTTTTCTGTGCAGGCGAACCCCCAAGGCGCGAACCGTTGTAATGATCTGGTCAAGGGTCCGGGGATCATAGATGTACAGTTCACAGCCAAGCCGTTGGGCCAGATCAGGATCAAAACGCGGCCCGGCAATGAGCAGGCTGGGGCGTTGCGCGGCGATAGCTTCGATGCCGGGATTTCTATGGGTGCCGACCCGCGCTGCCTCAGGGAATTCTGTCACGGTGTTAGTCACACCCACGACCATAGGCCCGGCTTCAAGGCGCGCCAACACGTCCGCCGCCGCCGGAGCCAACACAACCACCCGTTCGCCTGCCGCAGAGCTACTACAGTTCAGGCATAACAAGATCGCCGCAGCGCTCAAGACCAATGCCGTAAATTGTTTCCAGCATGTCCGTGGCAAGCTCTTCTTTGGCAACATCGTAGAGAATCCTTCCTTCCTTCATCAGGAGAAAGCGTTGAAAATAGCGAAGCGCCAGGCTGACGTCGTGCATGGCCGCAAGCACCGCCCCGGGAATGCGCGCCGCATGACGCATGAACAGGGTGGCGTGACGCATGTCCAGCGGGGCCGTAGGTTCATCCAGCAGGGTAAAGACACACCCCCGGCAAAGGACTCGGGCCAGCATGACCCGCCGCTTTTCTCCTCCCGAAAGCGCCTGAAAGGGGCGCTCCAAAAAATCTTCCATGGCCGCGGCCCGGAGGGCGGCTGCCCGGGCTTCTCCCTGGAGAGGCCGCTGTCCGGCAAGGGTCAGCGCGAGCACCTCGTTGACCGTCAGGTTGAAGAGGAGCCCCGCCTCTTGGGGAAGATAGGCCATGTGCCGGGCCCGCTCTTCCGGATTCAGGCGTTCCCAGCGCAGGAACTCTGCCTCACGTCCGGTTTGGTTGCGCTCTCCCTCTCCTTGAGGGGCGATAAACTCAATGTTCCCCCGGAAGGGCAGGAGCCCTGCCAGGGCCTGGAACAGGGTAGTCTTGCCGCAACCATTTTCTCCCAGCAGGGCTATCTTTTCTCCTGCTTTGATAGAGAGATGTTCCACTTGTAAGCTGAAACCGCCCCGGCGGCATTCAAGGTTCCTGCAATGCAGGGCTGCGCCGGGATGTTCCGCGCGGGCGGCCGGATGTTCTTGTGGATCGGAGGCATTCCCGCCTTTTTCCGCCCGGGTCACTTGCCCCATATGCTGCCCCCCCGGTGCACCAGTAGGAAAAAAAAGAAAATGCCCCCGGCGGCCGAGGTGATGATGCCAACGGGGAGTTCCCCGCCCCCAGGCAACATAATCCGCGAGAGAAGATCAAACAGGGCCAGGGCAGATGCTCCCAACAGCGGCGCGGTGAGCAATTGGACCGTCAGGCCGTGCCCCCACAGGGCCCGGGCGGCGTGGGGCGCCATCAGGCCGAGAAAGCCGATTACCCCGCAGAAGCTGACCGAAAGCGCCACCAAGACTGTAGTCAGGATGTAGAGCCGCCCGCGCAGGCCGCGCACGTCTACCCCCGAGGCCTGGGCCGAGGCGTCATCCAAGAACAACAAGGCCAAATGGTCCCTTCTGTGCCACAGCCAGGCTAGGGAGACGGCCACAGCCAGGCCCAATAGGCCGATTTTCGGCCAGGCTGCCCCCGAGAGGCCGCCCATCAGCCAGAAGACCATGGTGCTGACGGAATCTTCAAAGAAATATTTCAGAAAACTGATGCCCGAGCCGGCCACAACCGAAAGGGCGATGCCTGCCAGGATCAGGGTTACCCGGCTCCCTTCCTCCCGAACTGCCGCCCGGGCCGCAATGCCGCGCACGAGCAGCATGCCGAGGCCCGCCGAGGCTATGGCGGTCAAGGAAGTTAACGAGATGTGCCCCCAAAGGACCATGGCCAGGCAGCCGCCAAAGGCCGCCGAGGAGGCCGCTCCTGTGGTGAAGCCGTCAGCCATGGGGTTGCGCAGGGCGATTTGGTAGAGGACTCCGGCCAGAGCCAGGAGAGCGCCGTTGAGAGCGGCGAAAAGAACCCGGGGAATGCGGAAATCCCAGAGAATCGTTTGGGTGATTGCATCCAGGGGGAACAGCCGAACCTGTCCCCAAAAGATCCCGGCCAGCAGGATCAAGACCAGGGCGGCCAAGAGCGGCGGGATTGTTTTCCAAAGGGGCCTCATCCTTGGGCCCTCCCGGCCAGGCGGATTGCCAGCCAGGCCAGGGCGGCCAGGAAGAGGAAGAGCGCCGCCAACTGGACCGGGTTTACGGCCTGGCCCGCCAGAGCCGAGCGCATCACCGCTACCGAATGGGAGACCGGAAAGACCTGCACCAGCCAGCGCAGTACGGCCGGGGCTTCGCTGATCGGAAAAAAGATGCCGGAAAGAAAGGTCATCGGAGTAACCACAAAGGTATTGATGGCGAACTGGTCACCGTGTTTTTTCACCGAGAGGGCCACAATGAAGCCCAGAAGCGAGAAGAGAGCCATATGCATGGCCAAAGCTGCCAGAAAGAGCGGGGTTACCTGGATATGCAGCCCGGCCGCCAGGGCGTAGATAAAGAAAAGCAGGGCGTTGATGCCGCCCCGGGTCATGCCGTAGAGGGTTTCCCCGGCCACGATCTGCCAGCGCGGCACAGGGGCGATCAGGTATTCATCAAAAACGCGCAGGTAGAACCGGGCAATATTGATGTCCGTGCCCACGCCGTAACAGGCGTTGAGGGTAGACATAGCCAAAAGCCCCGCAAACAGGAAATCCAGGTAGTGTTGTCCGCCGTATACCTGCCCCCGCCCCAAACCGTAGCCGAAGGCGATCAGAAAAAGAGCCGGGGAAACCATGGAAGCGGCCACGCTTCGCAACAATCTGGTTTTGAAAACCCTGATTTCGCGGTAATAGACGCCGAGGATGCCGCTGCAAACGCTCATGAGCGCCTCCTGTGTTTGGATGCAGCAGAGCCCTCGCCGATAGTTTTGCCCGTCAGGCGGATAAAGGCGTCTTCCAGGCTGACTTCCCTGATTCTGATCTCTCCCGGCAGGGCGGCGGCTTCTTCCGCCGCCCGGGCCCGGTCCTCGAAATACAGCGTGCTCTCTCCGTTATCGTTGCTGAATTCCACGGCGTACTTGCCGATTCCGGCCTTAAGTTCCGCCGGGCTCCCTGTGGCGGCGATTGCGCCTGCATTAATCAGGATGACCCGGGAGGCCAGAATATCCGCTTCTTCGATATAGTGGGTGGTCAGAAAGATCGAAACCCCTTCGGCGCGGTTCAGCCGACGCGTCAGCGAGTGGATGGCCCGCCGCGAGACCGGGTCCAGCCCGGCTGAGGGCTCATCAAGAAAAAGAATGGCCGGATGGTGCAGCAAGGCTCTGGCGATGACTGCCCGGCGTTTCAATCCGCCGGAAAGTTCGGCCGCGGCCTGGTTTTTCTGCTCCTGTAAATCCACCAGCTCCAGGGTTTCATCGATGCGCCGCGTCAGTTCCCGCCCGCGCAGCCCGAAAAGGTAGCCGTGGATACGCAGGTTTTCCGCTACGGTTAGGTCGCGATCCAGATTGTTCTCTTGCGGCACAACCCCGATGGCGCGTTTATGCGCCGCATTTTCAGGGTCAAAGAGGACGCCGGAATAGGATATTTCGCCGCTGTCCTGGCGCAGCAAGCCTGTGAGGATGTTGACCGTGGTTGTCTTTCCGGCTCCGTTGGGTCCCAGAAAAGCCAGGATTTCCCCGGCGCGCAGTTCAAGGTCAATGCCGCCAAGCGCTTGTTTGTGCCGGTAGCTTTTGCTGAGCGCGCGCACGGTAAGTAGGGGGGGATATTCCGGCATACGGGCCCTCCGGGCCTGGACTAGGGTATAGGGTGCGCGGCGGGAATTTCTCCGCAAATCCCCGCCGGAGATAGTTGTTTCATGCCGTCAGTGCACGGCGGGCACGTTCCGCGCAAACCAATCAAGGAGTAGATTCCGATACTCCGGGTCAAGGCCCAACGAGGCAATCCGGCGGCCTCCGGATGTTGCTGCCCAGGCCACCGAGGGGGTTTTGCCCATGGCGCGGGTCAGGCTGAAGAGACTTCCCTCCTCGGCGGAGGCAATGTCGTTTTCCGCGTGGTCTCCGGCCACGAACATGAAGACCACGAAGCGCACTTCGCGGGCCGGATCGTCTTTTACTTCCTGCAACACTCCGTCCATGGAGGGCACGCCCTCGATGCCGGCAAACCGGGCGTTGGGGTAGGTTTTGGCAACCAGCCCGGCTATGTCATAATAGGCGGCCTCAGCAGCATGGCCCGCATGGGTGCCATGGGCCACGACAACATTGGCAGCTCCCGGCAGAAGATATTTTCTCAACGTATGCACGGCCTGCAGGCGGTTTTCTTTAGTTGAAAGGAAGGGGGGAGTATAGTGCACTGCAATAGCAGCGTTGGCTGCGCGAAAGGTCTCCACAGTTGCCTGGAGCTTTTCGTGCTCAACACCGGGGAAAAGAAGGGTGCTGACCACGGCAATGTCGTCAAAGCCGTTGTTTTTGAGCGTGATAAGCATTTCTTCAGGAGAAAGGATTTTTTTTGTTGGATCGCTGATTGCGGCGTTGAGCTTCTCCCGGATTATACCTGAAGTATAGGGCACCACGATCTTTCGGTCAGGGAAGCGGGCCGCTGCCAACGGCAAAAGTTCGTCAAAGGTTATTGCGGCCTCGGTACTGGTGCCGAAGACAGTGAGCATCAGGGCTTTTTGACCGGCCTGGGCCGGGCCCGCGGTGAAGCAGAAGACAAGGAGGGCAAGGAATAGTTTTTTCAGGTGGCTCATCGTTTTTCCCGTCCGGTTGGCGCGCAAGAGAAAAGCCTTTTGCCGCAAAAGAGAACGACAAAAGGCCCGCAAGGCGGTGTTATGCGCCCCGACGGAAAACCGCCGCAAAGCCCGGAAAATCCGGGAAGGAACACATACGAAAACACATCCTGTCTCCGCGCAGAATCTGTTAGTGAACCGTCAAGGCAGGTCTTCTGGCTTATGCGCCGGGAACACCGGCGGGCTTTCGCCTTCCCGATCCTCGAATTTTTGAGGATCAGTGGCATATGATCGAAAGCCGCTTACGCAATCACAGCAGCGGGGACTGCGCAGGATTTACACCTGCTTCCCTTTTCATCCCGCGCCCGGCGTGGGAGACCTCAACGCGGGGATACGCTGGCACAGTTTCTCCCTTGCGTCAATACCGGCTCCGCTGATTTGCAATCCGGATGGGCTACCCCGCAGCTCTGCCGGATTCAGGGAACATCCCGTATCAGAGGAAAAAACGAGCGTGGCCGTTGCCCCTATACCTGGACCTGTTTTTTTCCGTCTTTCTTGTCGGGGAGAACCACTAAGGTTTTGTCGTGCCTGGCGTTGCAGCCCGGGCTCTTGCTTAGGAACGGCCTTCCTGTTCCCCCTCTTTTTTGCTTTTCTCCCCCCC
>CATJOY010000066.1 GCA_949741925.1 uncultured Desulfovibrionaceae bacterium
AAGTGAACTCTTCGGCTATGTCGGCAGTGCTTTCACAGGAGCGGATAAGGCTGGACGGGCCGGTAAATTTGAGCTTGCCAACGGAGGGACAATATTTCTTGATGAAATTGGCGATATGCCTTTTGAAGTTCAAGTAAATTTATTACGCGTTATTCAAAATAGAGAGGTATATAGAATCGGGAGCGGGCGTTCTGTAAAGATCGATGTAAGAATAATAGCTGCAACAAATGAAAATTTATCAAAAGAAATAGAGCAAAATAATTTTCGATCTGATCTATACTATCGGTTGAATGTTTTCAATATTTATATTCCACCATTACGTGATAGAAAAGAAGATATCAGAATATTAGCTGATTTTTTCTTTAAACGCTATATCGCTCGTTCAAAAAAAGAAATTACATCTATTTCTCAGAGTATATATGAATATTTAGAATTATGCCCATGGAATGGAAATGTTAGAGAGTTAGAAAATTATATAGAAAGGGCTGTCTATGCAACTGATTCTGATACAATTTCCATTTCAAATATATCTAAAGAAATATTTGAAATAAAAAATCATCATAGTAAAAAAACACCAAAGCATCATGTGAACAAAGATGAAATTATTAATGCTCTTATAACAACAAATTGTAATATAAATAAATGTGCTATAATATTATCATGCAGTAGAAAAACACTTTATAGAAAATTTATTGAGTTTAGTATAGATTATAAAAAGTATCGTAAATAATTTTTATATATTTCCTACCGTAGAATAGTTTCTCCTTAAAAATATTTTGCTGCGATATCGTTCAACTATGTAAAGAGAAGGCAATAAGGCCAGCCATTGTGGTGACGGGCGAGCTTTGCCCGCGTGTTGGGGATATCAAGAGAGAGCAGCAATGACCTGGCGGCCGCTGCTCTCTCGTTTTTTTCTAAAGCTCCCGAGGGGCAAGGGGGAAATTACAGGACCGTATGCCGCCGGTGTATCCATCACCGGCGGCATACGAAGAAGAACGCCGTTGGGCGGCGATTACCTGGCGAGGTAGGGAATCCTGACATCAAGAGCCTTTTGCGGGCATTCGATTTCACAGGGCAAGCAGAACCAGCAGGTGTGCTTGGCTTCGTAAGAACGTCCGCAGGAGAGGCAGCGCTCGGCTTCATGCTGCGCCTGCTCAGCGCTGAAGGTGGTCAGGTTTTCCTTTTCCAGGCTTCGTGCTGGTGCGGGAATCCTGGGTTCTTCGCCGCGAGGGCCGTTTTGGGCGTTCTGCGGGCAGGTCTGGTATTCCCTGGACCAGCCCCCCACGGCATAGGGATCACGCTCGCTTTCCAGAGGCTCCCCGGCCAGCAGGCGGCAGACGGAAACGGCTGCTTCGCGGCCCGAGGCCATGGCTTCAACAACGGTACTGGGGCCGCTGATGCAGTCCCCGGCGATAAAGATGTTGTTCATGCCCGGAGCGAGTTGCGTACCCTTTTCGGCGATGAGCCCGCCTCGTTCGTTGTGCTGCAGGGCGGTAAAGGCGGTTTTTTCCGGCCGTTGGCCGACGGCCAGAATGACGATATCGGCTTCCAGGTCGGGAAGGGCCGAGGCTTCATCCAGTTCCGGGGCAAAGCGCCCGGCAGCGTCAAACAGAGAGAGGCACCGCTTAAGGGAAAGCTTGAGTATGCCATCCGCGCGGGCAATGGCGCTGACAGCCATCCGCTCATGCACGGTGAGGTTTTCCTCTGCGATCTCGATAAATTTATCGGCGGAAACCGGCATATCTCGGAACGCTTCCAGACAGACAACCGCAACCGAGGCAGCCTGCATTTTTTTGGCAGACATGGCCGCATCCAGGGCGGTGCCGCCGCCGCCGATGACCAGAACCCGTTTTTGGGCCACCGGGTTTTGCCCAAGGTGAACCGCCCGCAGGAATTCCAGCCCCCTGACGACTCCGGGAAGATCCGCGCCGGGCACGGCAAGGCCAAGGGATTCGGGCGCGCCGCCCGCGATAATGACCGCATCATACTCTTTGCTCAAAGTTTCAGCGGAGGCTTGGGCGCTGTTGCAGATGAAGGTGACCCCCCCTTTTTCCAGGGAGGCGATACTTTTATCCAGCTCCGCTCCAGGCAAGCGGAAGGAGGGCACGCCATAGCGGAGCGTACCGCCGGGTTGGGCATCCCGCTCAAAAACGGTGACCTGGTGCCCGGCCTCGGCCAGGTGCGCGGCCGCTTCAAGCCCGGCGGGACCCGAGCCGATGATGGCCGCCTTTTTGCCGCTTGCCCGCGCGGCCAGGGGCGGGGCGTCGGCAATTTCCGGATAGCTGTCAGCCAGAAAGCGCTTGATCGCCCGAATATGTACGGCTCCGTCGCCAACTTCCGTGGCCCTGGTACAGGCGCTTTCGCAGGGGTGGGTACAAACCCGGCCGAGAATGCGGCCAAACAGGGTATGTTTGCGCAGTTCGGCGGCGGCTTCTTCGGCCTTGCCTTGGGCGGTCAGGCGGATATATCCTTGGCAGTTGGTCTGCAAGGGGCAGGCCTGGCGGCAGGGCGCGATGGAAAGACGGAGGTTGTCCATGATGCAGCGGTCCACGCACTGGCCGCAGGCAATGCATTGTTTACGGTCTACTCGGATATTGGCATCGGTAATCATAGCGGAATCTCCTCATTGCGGCCGCTGACAGGAACCTTGGCGCAGACGACGTCGTCCGCATCCTTGCCCTGCTTGAGCACCAGGTGGCAGAGCCAGTTGTCGTTATCCTTCTCCGGAAAGTCCGCCCGGTAGTGGCTGTCTTTCCAGCGGCTTTCCTTGCGCTCGGCGGAGGCAAGGGCGGAGAGGGTGGAACAGAAGATGATATTGTCGATCTCAAAACTTTTGCAGAGATCATGGGCGTCTTTGACAATCGCTTTGCCGATGACGTCTTCCTTGAGGGTTGGGGCCCAGTCCAGCCAGCGCTTCAGTTTAATGGCATTCTTGGGTGAAATGACATAATCGCTGACCAGACGCCGGACTTTGTATTCAAGGTCATGGAGGGAGATTTCCCCTGCATTTTCCGAGCGGGCTTTGCTCTCGGAGACGAGGGAGCGCAAAACGCCGTCATCCACAGCGGGGGGAGTGGGGTTTTCGGCCAGGTAGCGAACAGCGTTTTCCGCCGCCACTTCACCGAAGACAAACGCGCCGCTGAGGTGCTGTTTGGGCACGCAGGCGGCGTCTCCGGCGCAGTAAAGACCCGGAACCCCGGTTTCGGCCCGGGCATTGACCCGCGCTCCGGTCATGCCGTGGCCGCCGCAGAGCTGAAATTCGGTGGGCCAGAGTTCAATATCCTGTTCGCGGAAATTGATGCCCCGACCGGCGAAAAAGCGCTCTTGCACCGGCCGTTCGGTGCTGAACAGAATGTGTTCAATCTCGGCAATGGTTTCTTCAGGCAGGTGACGGAGCTGAATGCGCAAGGGGCCTTTGCCTTCCAGGAAGGCCTTGTTCATAAGCCAGATGTTGCCCACTTCGTTTTCCATGATCAGGTTATCAAAAGCATCCAGCACTTTGCCGCCGCGGGTGACGGTGATGGCCAGGAGCGGCATGTTGGCGTCCTTAATGAGCATAGGGCGGTTGCCCGCTTCAATGCCGGTGAGACCGGCTCCGGCTTCGTAGACGAGGCGGTAGCCATCGCCGCAGTTGCCGGGGTAATCGAAAAGGCCGTAGAGATAGCCGGAATTAGGCATGCTGAATCGGGCCAGGCCCCCGGCGCTGACCAGCACGGCGCCGGCCCGGCAGGTAACAAATTCGCCACTGCGTAGGTTAATGCCTACGGCTCCGGCGATACGTTCGCCATCTTTGAGCAGCTTCAGGGCCATGGTCCGGTTGAGCGTTTTGGCGCCCAGCTTCTCGGCTCGTTCGGCGATCATAACCTTAAGGTTGGGCTCTTCCATAGCCGTTTGGAATTCGCCTTTGACGTGGTATTTGAGGGTCCGGAACTTGCCGTTCTTATCCAGCGGAAAATAAACACCCCATTGCTGGAGCTTCTGGAGCAGGGCAAAGGAACGATCCGCCATGACCCAGGAGGGTTCATAATCGCAGATGCCGTCAGCGGCCAGCGTGGCGGATTCCACATAGAGTTCCGGGGTGGTGAAATTGGGAATAGCAACAATGTTGAGGGCATCCATGCCCCTGGCGATGGAGCCGCCGTATTTGAGATCGCTTTTTTCAAAGATGACCACACGCAAGGAGGGGTTTTCCTCCAGGGCGCGGATGGCCGCCATGCAGCCCGCGCTCCCGCCGCCGATGATCAGCAGATCGGCGTCAATGTGTTTGTGAAGCATGCAATGTACCTCCATGAGACCGTTGCGGTTAGTGTGACATGGTGTGCCGCCTGCGGGAAAATCCCTTGGCAAAGGTATAGACCATCATGGCCAAGGCCAGGCTGATGAAGACCAGGGCGACAGGCCGGGTGAAAAAAATCATGAAATCTCCATTCGATATGGCCAGGCTTTGGCGGACCTTGCCTTCGAGAAGCGCTCCCAGAAAAAACGCCACCAGCATGGTCGGCAGGTTGAATTTTAAGGCAGTCAGGGCCAAGCCGAGAAGACCGAAAGCGAACATCAGGAAAACATCAAAAAGGGAACTGTTGGCAGCGTAGGCGCCAATGACGCAGAAGACAAAGACCATGGAGATGAGCAGGGTTTCCGGGATGGAGCCCAGCGTTCCGGCGTAGCGGACCAGAAATTTCCCAAGGATGAAGGTAAAAAGGTTGCTGAAGAACAGGAGAGTAAAGAGGGCATAAAGAAGCTGGGCGTGGTTTTGCATAAAAGTCGGGCCGGGAATGAGCCCTTTCATCATAAACGCGCCAAGCACCAGAGCAGCGGCAAGGTTGCCGGGAATGCCCAGGGTGACCAAGGGGATCAGGTTGGGTCCGTTGACGGCGTTATTGCCCGCCTCTGAGGCGGCGATGCCTTCCAGCGCGCCTTGCCCGAAGCGCTCTGGATTTTTGGAACATTTTTTGGCCGCCAGATAGCTGAGATACGAACCCACCGTGGTTCCGATGCCGGGAATAATGCCGATGCAGGCGCCGATGCCTGTAGACCGGGCAATGGTCGGAGCTATCTGTTTGAATTCCTGCCAGCGCAGCCCCTGGTTGCCCGGAATATGAACGGGAGGTTCCTCCCGGCCTTCAGCCTGGCGTTTGAGCCAGCCATAGGCTTGGCGAAGCGCTTCGGAAAAGGCCAGAAGGCCGATGACCATAGGCATCAACGAGATGCCGTCGGCCAGTTCATAGAAGCCGAAAATAAAGCGCGGCGAGCCGGAATGGGGGTCTGTTCCCACCGTGGAGAGCAGCAGACCAAGGCCCACCGAGAGAATGCCCATGCAGGGATCATTTCCAGCCATAACGGCGATGATCACCACCGAGAAGAAGATGATGGCCGTATACTCCGGCGGACCGATGCGCAGGGCCAGCGCGGCCACCGGGGCGGCCAGGAATATGAGGATCAGATCACTGCAGGCATCCGCGATAACCGAGGAGAGCAGCGCCGTGTTGAGGGCTTTGCCGGCCAGCCCTTTTTGGGCCAGAGGATAGCCGTCAAAGGTGGTCACCATGGCTTGAGGGGTGCCCGGTATGTTAAAGAGCACCGCCGGTATCGAGCCCCCGAAATTGCCCCCCTTGCTGAGACCCATGAGGAGGGCGATGCCGGCGATGGGACTGAGGTAATAGGTAAACGGCAGAAACAACACAATGGCCATGGTATCCGAAAGCCCGGGAATGGCGCCGACAACAATGCCGCAGGCAACCCCGAAAAAGGCCCAGAAGAGGTTCTCTGGAGTAAAGATCATGCCGAGTCCGAGCACTATGTCTTCCAGCATGGGAAGTTCCTTCTCGTTAGAGCGTTATAGCGGCATGCCCGTTGCTTTGGCTTCCGGTCAGGGCAGCAGACCTGCGGGCATGCGGAATGAAAGCCCCAGGCCGAGCCCGAGATACATCAGCCCCACGCTGATGAGCGGCGTCAAGATGATTTGCAAGGGGGTTCTGACGCCGAGACAATATAGAAAGGCAGCCATACCCAGGATGCTGGAGGTGTAAAAGCCGAGCTTGGGAATCACCAGCATGTAGACGCAGACGAGGGCCAGCAAAAGGGCAGTGCGCCGCAATGCATAAAGCTCTTCGCCCTTCAGGGGGGCCGCCCCTGTGGCCGCTCCTGACCGCAGGAGCAGAACCGCCCCGGGAATGGCGAGAAACAGCACGATGAGACGGGGAAATTCCGCGCCTGTTTTCCCTTCGGTCTGGTTCGGAATAATCAAAAACCAGAGGAGCAGGCAGAAGACCAGTACCCCCAAGCCCAGAAGCCGTTTGCCGCGTATCATGGATCCCCCGGCTATTGCAGATTGTTATCTCGAAGATAGTGCAACAGGCTTTCGATATTCGTAACGCCTTCTTTACTCACGGCCAGGTACTCGGCTCCTGTTTGGAAGCGGGGGAGGTATCCGGCATTTTTCATCAATTGAATAAGCTCCGGATCTTCCATAGTCGCTTTAAGCGCGGCTTCGAGGGTGGCGCGAACCGGTTCGGGGGTGCCTTTGGGCACGGAGAAGCCGTACTCAGTGTAAACGGCCCAAGGGTAGCCTTTGGAAAGCAGGGTGGGCGTATCTTCAAAGAAAGGTACGGTATCGGCGGCCAGATCAATGATCAAGCGGGCTTTGCCTTCGCGAGCAGCCTGGTAAACGGGGGTGCCCACGCCCAATTCTACGGCCTGGATGTGTCCGCCGAAGAAGTCGGAAGAGGCTTCGCCGCCGCTTTTGTACATGACCAGGTTGTAGTTGAGCCCTTCTTTATGGGCGATGGCTTTAAGAAGATCCGTGGACCACTGGCTTGCGCCGGAACCGATGGAGATGGCGCCGGGGTTCTTTTTGACATAGTCCACAAACTCTTCCCAGGTGGTGTAAGGGGCGTCTGCAGGCACGAAAAGACAGCGCTCCTGGGGCATATAGCCGCCGACCATTTCCATGTCCTCGAGGGAAAGAGGCTTTTTTTTGAGGAAATAGGAGCTGGATACGGCCACAAAAGGCGCGCCAGCAAAGACGGTGTACCCGTCAGGCGCGGCGCGGAGAACACTTTCCAGGCCGATAATGCCGCCTGCCCCGCCCTTGTTCTGGATGACGATAGGTTGGCCGAGATGCTTTTGCATCCTGTCAGCCAGCATACGCACGCTGACGTCGGCAGTGCCTCCGGGGGCGTAGCCGACCACAAAGGTTACGGGTTTATCGGGATAGGCGGCCGCAGCTATACCGCCGCAACAAAGCAGGGCCAGAATCGGGAGTATTGCTGCCAGGATCCGTTTCATCACTCTTCTCCTTCGTAAAGGGTTATGCGAACTCGTGAAGCCGGAATGACGGAGTGAACCATGTCGCTCGTTCTCCTACAGCAGGTTGCGCCGCAGGGAGAAGAAAGACGTATCAATGTAGCTTTCTCTATATTCGCAGGGGGCATCGTTATCGGTATAGTTGAGGATTCGGGAGCGCAGGATGGGGGCGCCCTGTTTCAGCGACAAGATTGAGGCGATCTGCTCATCAGCAGGAACCGCGGCGAGCAGTTCGCTGCTTTTTCTGATCATGATATTATAATCCCGGTCTAAGATGCTGTATAAGGGCTCTTCCTTGAACCGCGCCAGGGGCAGCCTGTCAAAACCGGGGTACATCGTCGCGCAGAGCCAGGAGCGGGTGTACATAACCGGCTGCCCTTCGTAGTACATCCGCCGGCTGAGCCGGAATTGCTCCGGGCCGCAGGCGAATTCCCGAGGAAAGCCGCTATCCGAACCCCGGGTGTTCTCAAGGGCCTCAAGGGTAGAGAGGGGCACTCCCGAGGTATCGGTAAAGCTCAGGGCCAGGGGATAAAAAAGATACCGATAGGAATCGGCCAAAAAATTCGCCACAAAAGTACCGCGTTTGCGAATTCTCACGAGATACCCTTGTTCAACCAGCCCCAGCAGGGCCTTTTTCACGGTATTGATATTCAGGTTCGTACCCTTGGCAATATCCCATTCATTGGGTATACGCTGGCCGGAAACCCATACACGCTGGCTGATACACGACAAAATGCACTTTTGGAGCCAGCGGTAGTAGGGACGGGTGCGCGGTACAGATGGACAAAGGCAGGTGGGCCATGGCGGGGGAGGGTCGTCGGAGAGATGGGTCGATCGGGGTGCCACAACTGCCTCGATGGATTAAATATGATGATAATTCAATATATTACATATTATATATATACAAATACTCCAGCTCCTATGGGGCGTCAAGGAAAAAAGCTCCCCCTGGCGTTGCGTTCCTCCCGGCGCGGCTGCCGGGCAAACACGATAAAAAAGCCCTTCCCCGAAACGGGGCAAGGGCATAAAAAAAAGATATATCGGGAATAGGGGCTGTTTCGTGGACAAGGCCCCTATCTTGTGGAGGGGCTATGTCTTTTGAAACCGGGGTGGCGGTGCTGCTTTACCTTGCCGGCAGACCGCCGAAAAAAGGGCTTATTCGACCCAGTTGACCAGGTTTTCCTTACGGAGCGGCGCTTTGGGGTAATCTCCCTCAGGGTAGCCGAGCGCACAGGTGCCATGGATAAAGTAGCCCTCGGGCACGCCAAGCCCGCTCAGGAATTTCCGGAAGCCCGGTTCATTGCAGGCGCTGCCGAGCTGGTTGACCCAACAGGAGCCGATACCCATGGAATGAGCGGCCAGAGCCATGTTTTGGATAAGCTGGCCGCAGTCGGCCTGCACCATCGGGGTGATATCCGGATGGCCGGAAACGATAACGATGGTTGGCGCACCGAAATTCACTGTGTAGCCCGCCCCGCCCACCAGGGCGCGGTATGGATTTTCGGGCATGCGGGCAACTGCTTCCTTAAGGGCTGCTGTGATGGGAGCGATGTTTTCCTGGCCGCGCACCACGGTCAGGTGCCAGGGTTGGGTATTTCTGGCGCTGGGGGCCCACAGGCCTGCCTCAATAATCTGCTCCACATCCGCCCGGGGGATCTGGCGGGATTGATATTTGCGGACGCTGCGACGGCTTTTGATAGTCTTGATTACCTCATTCATATGCTACCTCCATGGTGTTGCGGGTGAGCGCGTGCACGGCGTATTGCCTGCCTTTGGTGGAAAAACTACCCGGCATGAGCCTCCAGCAGCACGCGCCGCAGACGCGATTGAACCGATTCCAGCAGGGTGTCGGGTAGGTTCATTGCCGTGATGGTGATAATATTTTCCGGAATCTTTTTTTCATTGACACAGATGGAAGGCGAACCTTTCTTCAGCGCGGTGCAGATGCCGCCTGCCCGGTATCCTTTGCCCAGGCGCAGTTCCATAGTCGGGGTCTCGCCGCCTCCATCAGCGCTTCGGTTGAAGAGCACCAGCTCAAGATCCGGCAGATCGCGCAGGGTATCGGCAATGCGCGTCAATTTTGCGTCCATGGCCGCGTTTTCCTCTTCAAGGCCGTGTTCAGCAACATTTTTAATCCGGACAAGCAAGCCCATCATGGTTTCCTTACTGACCTTCATCCCCCGGCCAATACCTTGGCGAGGTTGGTGCGCCACGGCTCCCGAAGGGATCAGCTCGGCAGGCGGGGTCCAGGCCGTGGGAGAGCCGACCATATCCAGATGTTGCAGAGCGGCGGAGGCGATCAGCTCTTTTTTTCCTAAGATAAAGCCGGAATTCTGCGGTCCGCGCAGCCCTTTGCCGCCACTGAACGAGGCCAGGGCCACGCCGCTCTCGACGATCTGCCGGAGGTTTGTCAGTGGGGTTGCCGCGGAGGCGGCATCCAGGAGCACGGGGAGAGCGTGGCGCTCGCCAAGAGCCACCAGTTTTTCTACCTCCTCCCTGATCCGGGCATTCCAGGAAAAGCCGATAAAGACGAGGGCTACAGTTTTTTCCGTGATAGCCTCTTCGTATTCCCAGGCTTCCACGCCCCGCGCCGCGCCGATGAGCCGCTCATTTACGCCCACTTCCACAATTCTCCCGCCGGCCGCTCGAATGGCCCGATCCCAGCCGCAACGCTGGTAGCGGGAAAGGATAAACTCGTTAGGCATGCCGCTGGTATCCGGCAGTTGCTCCATGCGTTTGAGATCCAGCTTGGCAAGACAGGCCGCCGCGCCCAACATCAGGCCGGAGAAAGTGCCGCAGGTGATATAGCCCGCTTCCGCTCCGGAAAGTTTTGTGAGGTACCGGCTGGCGGCAGCCTGGATATCTTCGGGCCTGGCGCAGTGTTGCCCTGCCTCGGCCATAGCCTCGGCCACATCGGGGGAGAGCAGCGGGCCGCCGTATTGGGTGGCTGTGCCCCAGAGGTTGATCACCGGTTGGATGCCGAATTGCTCGTAAAGCGTCATGTGGGTTCTCCTGTGGGATAATAAGCGGAAAAAACGCAAATTTCAGATCCATGACACCTCTTGGACATAGGGAAGCGCCGCACTGGTTTTGACCGTATCACCTCCGGGGAGAACGAAACTGCGCCGCGCCGGAAAGACCGGTGTAGCGGCGGTCTGAAACAGACCGGCTCGCCCGCTTTAGATCGTTGTGACAACCGGGATGACCACCGGGTCGCGGGCCAGCACCTTCCGGAAGAAGCGCCGCAGAGAGGAGCGGATGCGATCTTGAAGTTTTTCCTTGTCGCCTATTTCGGTATTTTCCAAGAGATCCAGAACCAGGCAGCGCGAGTCATCCAGAACATGGCTGAACTGCTGTTCAAAGACAAAACCTTTGGAAATCAGTTCCGGCCCTTGGAGCACATGCCAGGTTTCCGCATCCAGCGTCAAGCTGACCACAACCAGACCTTCTTCCCCTAGCAAATGACGTTCGCGCAACACTACCTGGCCGACATCGCCCACCCCCTTGCCATCCACCAGAATGGACTCGGCTTCAATGGGTTCCTCAAAACGAAGCGTCTCGCGGAACAGCGTCAGGGGTTGCCCGTCTTCCAGGATCAAGGATTTTTCCGGAGACACCCCGCATTCACAGGCCAGACGGCTGTTCTTGACCAAGTGGCGGTACTCCCCGTGCACGGGCACAAAGTATTCGGGAGATACGGCTTCCATCATAGCGCGCAGTTCTTCCCTGTGGGCGTGGCCGGAGGTGTGGATGGCGTGGACAGATTCGTAATAGACTTCGGCTCCCTGGCGGTAGAGGGTGTTGATCAGCCGGTTCACGGCCATGGTGTTGCCCGGTATCAGGCGCGAAGACATAATGACTGTATCCCCCCGGTGAATCTCCAATTGCCTGTGCTCGCCGGTAGCGATGCGCGAGAGGGCGGAGAGCGGTTCGCCCTGCGAACCGGTGACCAGCAGCACCATTTCTTCATCCGGTAGGGCAGGCGCATCGGCGGGGTCCAGGAACAACCCCGGCGGCGGGGTGAGACGCCCCAGAGCAGCGGCGGTTTCGATATTGTTGACCAGGCTGCGGCCGACTACAGCAACCTTGCGGTTGCTCTCGCGGGCACAGTCGAAAACTTCCTGGATGCGCTGAATGTGGCTGGAAAACAGGGTGACAATAATCCTCCCCGTGCTGCGCAGGAAAAAGCGACGCAGGGATTCCTTGACCTCCCGTTCGGAAAGGCTTTTGCCTTCACGTTCGACGTTGGTGGAATCGGCCATCAGGAGGCGCACGCCTTTTTTCCCGGCGAAGCGGCGGAAGCGTTCGAGATCGGTTCCGGCGCCTTCCAGCGGCTCAGCGTCGAGTTTAAAATCACCAGTATGCAGGATACGGCCCACGGCCGTCTCCATCCCCAGAGCGTACCCGTCGATAATCGAGTGGCAGACCGGCAGGAAATGAAAGGTTATGTCCCCGAGGAGTATGGGAGTATCCGGCCGGGCCAGGATCAGTGGCACCCTGTCGAGTAGACCATGCTCCCGGAGTTTGTGTTCGACCAGGGCCAGGGTGAAAGCAGAGCCGTAGACGGGCGCCTTGATCTGCTGGAGCAACCAGGGCAGAGCGCCGATGTGGTCCTCGTGGCCGTGGGTCAGCACAATGCCCTGCACGTCGTCCTTGTTGTGAACAATATGTTCAAAGCGAGGAATGATCACATCCACGCCGAGGTGGTAGTCGCTGGGGAACATCAGGCCGCAGTCGATAACCGCCATGCCGCCGGCCGAAGCCACGGTCATGCAGTTAAGGCCGATCTCACCGAGGCCGCCAAGAGGGGTTATGGTAACATAGGGGGAATCATTCATTATAAGATGCCTTTATCGTTCCCCTTTGGTGTTCCGGGGACGTAAACAGATTATACGCAAGAAGAGGGCAAAAAGCCAGACGCGGGGGCATGGCGGAAAAATCATGCCTGAAGCATCATGGGAGCAAGGCGGCGCGCGTCGGGCAAGAACACCATGGAACGCTGGAACACGTTGAGGGCCTGCATCGAAAAGCGCCTTCGCTGCCTGTAAGGCGGCAGAAAGAGGGCCGTATCAGGCCGCGCGCGGTAGGTATCCATTCTTTGCAGAGCGCCTTTGATCGGGGCCCGGCGGCGCGGCGGGAAAACGGTCTTTCTCCGGAACGGGCTTCAGCGGATGCGAGAAACGAGCTTCGGCCCGGAGGAAAAGGACGATCGGCCCCTGGCCCGGTTGGCTGTCGGATTCTTCTCCGGCACGATTGGGAACAGCAGGCGCGCCTGTGTTCTCGGGCAGTCTCTCAATATATTTCTGCGGCCGCACATCGCTTTTTGCTTCTGGCAGTAGGGGAAAAAATAGGGGAGGGATAGGGCAAACGGCCTTTGCCTATTTTTTCCGTCTTACCAAGAAAAACAATTCGGCTTTGCGTAAAAAAACGTATTGAGAAACTGCCTCTCAGAAGCATTCGGTTAGAGGGTCATTTGGCCGGCCGCCAACAAGAACATCAGGAGGTAGGGGGGAAGTATGACCAGGGCCACTCTGCTCCAGGCAAGGCCAAAGGCATGACGCATGCCCGCGGCCAGCAGCATGATGTAACAAAAGGCCGGCAAGATCATGCCCAGAATGGGCACCACGGCGAAGATATAGGCCGCCGAAGCATAGCTCGCCACCTTACAAGTTTTCGTGAACCCCGCCGCTTCCGGCTGGACCAGACGCAGCATCATATGTATCAAGCCGCCGAGAATCAGAATATGTAAGGCAGTCATGAAAGGAGAGGTCAGCATGATCATGGGCAGCCGTGAAATATCCAGCCTTTGCAAGGCAGCCGGTGGTAGAGACGCTGTTAGCTGGGCCCCGGCTTCACTGGTGATCGTCAGATGCCACCAGACCATTTCCAAGGCTTTTTGGAGCAGTCCGAAGGCGATGGCAAAAACCAAGGCCGGCGCCAGGGGCGGCACATTGCGCAAGGCTCCAAAAAAGCGGACCGGGTGCAACAGCACCATCAGCATGGTGCGGTAAAAACTGGCGACCAAGCCCAGCTCGCGCGGGTTTTCCCATGGAATAAACACTTCAGGCTCCCGGGCGGCCCTGCCGGGTCTGCTGGCTTCGTCCTGAACGTGCCCCAGGTTCCGCGCAGACTGCTCCTCGTGACCAGCAGCCGAGTTCTCCGGTTTGTCGGCTTTTTGAGAGGGGGCATCGTTTCCCGTGCCGTCCTCCCCGTTTTTTTCCCCTTTCCATTGCTCGTGGAGGCTGTCCATAGCCTCCCATATATCCTTCGGCTGTTCGGGGGGCTGTTTTACCCCCATCTGCCGTTGCTCGGCAGGGATGTTCAGGCTGGGAGATTCCGCGGAATCGGAGGGAAGGGCAAGCGCTCGGAACCGGAACCGGTGGCCGCACTTGGGGCAGGTAGCGAATTCCGCGCGAGGAGGAATTTTATCAGGGTTGATGTGTCGCGAGTGCTCGCACGCGGGACAACGAATAAGCATTAGGGCTCCCTTGAACCTACCTGACCGGGGGACCGGAAGGCTGTTTGCGGCCCTCCGGTCTCCCCGGTCTGGTCAGCTCCGGTATTCGGCGTTGATGTCAACGTATTTATGGGTCAGGTCCGAGGCCAACAACGTGTACCTGCCGGGACCAGAGCCCAGAATAATGTCAATGGCAAGATCGCGGCCTTGCAGCGGCTCCTTGAGCAGGCTGTCAAAATCCAGATCCGTGGGTTGGCCTCGGGTGAAGAGTTCCACACCGCACAGGCTGACCCGTACCTCTTCCGGCTTGAACAAGGCGCCGCTTCGGCCGATGGCCGCAACAATCCGGCCCCAATTGGCGTCCCGGCCGTACATGGCGGTTTTGACCAATTGCGAATGGCCGACTGTGCGGGCCACCTTTTCGGCCTCCGCGTCGTTTGCGGCTCCGGAAACGGCAATATGCAACACCTTGGTCGCGCCTTCCCCATCCTGTACCAGCATATAGGCGATATCGCCCAGAATTTTAGTCAGCGCCTCTTCCAGCGCAACGGCGTCTTCGCCCTGGATTGCAACCCCGGAAGCGCCGTTGGCCAGGCCATAAATGGTATCATTGGTGCTGGTGTCGCCGTCAACGCTGACCCGGTTGAAGGTCAAATCTACAGCCCTGCGGAACATAGCCCGCCAGAGTTCGGGAGCAACAGCGGCATCGCACAGGACCATAGCTAGCATGGTGGCCATGTTGGGGCAGATCATGCCTGCGCCCTTGGCCATGGCCGCCAGAGTGACCTCGCCGCCTCCCAAGCGCAGGGTAAGGCCGCCGAATTTGGGAAAGGAATCCGTGGTCATGATGGCCCGCGCAAAATCCTCAACCCCGGCTGTACCCAGGCCGGCAGCGAGCGGGGCGGCGCTCTGTTCCCACAAATCCATCTTTAATTGATCGCCAATGACCCCGGTAGAGGCGGGCAAAATGGCCTCCGGATCGAGCCCTGCGGCTCGCCCGACCAGCTCCCGCGTTTTTCGGCAGTTTTCCAGCCCTGTATCGCCGGTGCAGGCATTGGCCTGGCCGGAGTTGATCAGCACGGCCACAGCCTTTTCGCGTCGGGCCAGGGTTTCTTGCCCCACCAGCACTGGAGCCGCTTTGAAAGCGGCCTGGGTGAAAACGCCGGCGCACGAGGCCGGGATATCACTGACGGCGAGTGCCAGATCAGGCCTGCCCGATGCGCGAAAGCCGGCCGGATGAACCGAAAGCCTGAACCCTTTGGGCGTGGCGACCATTATATTTACTCCTTTCTGGTAATCCCGGGAGAGCGAAGTATCTTTTCGGGAAAGAGACGTTGCCTCCCCCGTTTGCAAATTCCTCTTTCCGGATTGTCTTTCCCCTGGGGCTTCTCCAGCGATGCGCCCCGGAGAAGGAGCGGCCCGCTTTGCAGCCCCATGCATATCCAAAGCAAACAAACCCCCCGGAAGTCAACCGCGGGCGGTTATTTCTTTCATTTACCCGCGCCGCAGCATTTTTTATATTTTTTCCCGCTGCCGCAAGGGCATTCATCGTTGCGTCCCACTTTGGGGCTTTCCCGCTTCACGGTGCCAGGCTTAGATAACTCTTGGCCGGAGTAAGAGAGCCGGTTGGAGCGGTCCTTGTGTTTGAATTCAGCGGCGGCGGCCGCCTCAGCCTTTCGGCTTTCCTCGTCGGCGTCTGCGGGAACGCTTTCCAAGGCAGGGCCACTCTCCGGCGCGGGCGCGGCTTCAAGCTGGAGGCGGACTCGGGTCAGAGATTTGAAAATATTTTCGCGGATACGGAAGAGCATATCTTGGAACATGGCGAAGCCTTCGCGCTTGTATTCCTGCCGGGGGTCGCGTTGGCCATAGCCGCGCAGGCCGATACCGTCACGCAGGTGGTCCATGGCCAGGAGATGCTCTTTCCAACAACGGTCCAACTCTTCCAGGAGGAAATAACGGAGAATATCCTGGTAGATGTGCGGAGCGCCTTTTTTGAGACCATCCAGAATACCGAGGACGCCCTGACGGGTTTCTTCAAGGGTGGGCAGTTCCTCTTTGCTCCAGAAGCGGTTGAGGTTGAATATTTCCTGGAGTTGGGCCATGACCACGGCTTTTTGCTCTTCCACAAGCTCGTTTTTGGCGGCGTGAACAGGCTCGAAGGCGTTTTCGAGCACATCTTCAAGAAAGCTCTGGATGGTCTCTTCAACATCATCCTCGAGCATGGAACGGCGGCGCAGGGCATAGATGCCCGCGCGCTGCTGGTTCATAACATTATCAAAATCCAGCAAGCTCTTGCGGATTTCAAAGTTATGGCCTTCCACCCGTTTTTGGGCGTTCTCGATGGCTCGGGAGATCATGCGGTGCTCGATAGATTCGCCTTCTTTGAGCCCCAGGGTCTGCATAATGCTGGAGATGCGGTCGGAACCGAAGAGGCGCATGAGATCATCTTCCAGAGATATGTAAAAACGGGAAGAGCCGGGGTCGCCCTGACGGCCGGAGCGGCCGCGCAATTGGTTGTCGATGCGGCGGCTTTCGTGGCGTTCAGTGCCGAGGATATGCAGACCGCCGAGCTCGCGCACGCCTTCGCCGAGGACGATATCCGTACCCCGGCCGGCCATGTTGGTGGCGATGGTCACTTTACCGGCCTGGCCCGCTTCAGCGATGATAGCCGCCTCTTGTTCATGGTGTTTGGCATTGAGCACGTTGTGCGGCACGCCGGCCTTTTTGAGCATGCCGGAGAGAAACTCCGAGGTTTCAATGGAGATGGTGCCTACTAAGACGGGCTGGCCAAGGGCATGCAGCCGCTGGATTTCCTCAACAATGGCTTCGTATTTTTCTTTTTTGGTACGGTAGACCACATCCGGCATATCATTGCGGATCATCGGGCGATGGGTAGGGATGGAGATGGCCTGAAGTTTATAAATTTCGTTGAATTCCACAGCTTCGGTATCGGCCGTGCCGGTCATGCCCGCAAGCTTTTCGTAGAGCCGGAAATAGTTTTGGAAGGTAATGGAAGCAAGGGTTTGGTTTTCGGCCTCGACCTTAACCTTTTCTTTGGCTTCCAGAGCCTGGTGCAGGCCGTCGGAAAAGCGGCGGCCGGGCATGAGACGGCCGGTGAATTCATCGACGATGACGACTTTGTTTTCCTGAACAATGTAGTCAACATCCCGTTTAAAGACCTTGTGGGCTTTTAGGGCCTGAAGCGTATGGTGCTGGAGGGCGATGTTTTGGGGGTCAAAGAGGTTTTCCACACCCAAGAGTTTTTCGCATCGGGCAATGCCTGCGTCGGTCAGGGTGGCGGTGCGGGCCTTTTCATCAACGTTGTAATCTTCTTCGGCTTTCAGGCGGGGAATGATAGAATCGACGCGGCGGTAGAGATCTGTAGAATCCTCCGCCGGGCCGGAAATGATTAGCGGGGTTCGGGCTTCGTCGATGAGGATGGAGTCTACTTCGTCTACAATGGCGTAGTTGTGGGGCCTTTGGACAAGCTGTTCTTTGTAGAACTTCATGTTGTCCCGCAGGTAGTCAAAGCCGAATTCGTTGTTGGTGCCGTAAGTAATGTCTGCGGCATAGGCGGCTTTGCGCTGTTCGTCAGAGAGACCGTGCACGATGACGCCCACGCTGAGTCCGAGAAAGCCGTAGAGTTTGCCCATCCATTCGGCGTCGCGTTTGGCCAGGTAGTCGTTCACCGTAACCACGTGCACGCCTTTGCCTGTCAGGGCGTTGAGCACCACGGGCAGGGTGGCGACCAGGGTTTTCCCTTCGCCGGTTTTCATTTCAGCGATGCGGCCGCCGTGCAGCACCATGCCGCCGATAAGTTGAACATCGAAATGGCGCATGCCCAGGGAACGGACCCCAGCTTCGCGGACCAGGGCAAAGACTTCGGGCAGGAGATCATCGAGATCGCGTTCGCCTTCCGCGATCTGGCGGCGGTATTCGGCGACGCGTAGGGGAAATTCGCTGTCGGAAAGTTTTTGCATTTCCGGTTCCAGAGCATTGATGGCCGCAACCACCGGGGCCTGACGTTTCAGGTAGCGTTCATTCTGAGAACCAAATATTTTTTTACACAGATAGCTTATCATGTATGCTCCTGCCCACCTGCTTTCCAGAGGCTATCGTATCGGCTGACGGGCTGTTTATAGTCTTTGCCGGTATCGGTCACACGTTTGCCGAAGGTATCATGGTAGTGCATATCAGCATTAAAGGCAACAAAGGCAAGATCGGGAAGTCGTTTTATTGCGCGGGGCTTCGTACCGTTCCGGCGTTTTTGCCCCGGCCCGCGGATGGCGCAAGAGGGTGTGGCGGGGCGCGTTAAAAGTTTTCCGATTTCGGAATGGTACCGAGTAGTTCCTCATAGTTGCCCGGCCCTCGGCAATTTGAGAAACAGGTCTAAAGGTACTTTACCTCGCGTGCCGGTGGATATACAAAAAGGCCTTTCCCAACCAACCGCTGCGGATGCAGCTAAAGCGAGTTCGTTTCATGAACGGCAACAGAAGTAGTTCCCGCAGGAAAGCCATTGCCAGGATCGGCAAAACTCGCCCGCTGAGCGTGGGCATCGACTACCGGCGCGAGCCGTTGCAGGAAATTTTTGGAGCCCTTGTGTTCGATCAGGCCCAGATGGCCGCGCGCCTGCCCAAGGATGTCTTCCAACGCTTGCAGAATACGATCCGTGATGGTTACCCCCTGGATATCAGCGTTGCGGATGTTGTTGCCAATGCCATGAAAGAATGGGCTGTGGAAATGGGCGCGACCCATTACACCCACTGGTTCCAGCCCATGACGGGCACCACGGCGGAAAAGCACGATTCCTTCGTCTGGCCCGCCGGAGACGGCAGAGTAATTTGTGAATTCTCCGGCAAAAGTCTGATCAAGGGGGAATCCGATGCCTCGAGCTTTCCTTCGGGCGGCATCCGCTCAACCTTTGAGGCCCGGGGCTACACAGCCTGGGATCCGCGTTCTCCGGCGTTTATTCAGGAAAGCCACAACGGCAGAACCCTTTGTGTCCCCACGGCCTTTTGTTCCTATACCGGTGAATGCCTCGATCGTAAAACCCCGCTGCTGCGTTCCCTGGAGGCGCTTTCCAAGCACGCCCAACGTATTTTGAAGCTCTTCGGTTCGGCCTCCACCCATGTTTCAGCTAATCTCGGTGCGGAACAGGAATATTTTCTGGTGGACCGGCAGCTCTTTTTGCAGCGTCCCGATCTGGTCAATACCGGGCGGACGCTGTTCGGGGCCCGGCCGCCTAAAGGCCAGGAGCTGGAAGACCACTATTATGGTTCGATCAGAGGGCGGGTGCTGGCCTTCATGATGGACGTGGAAAAACGCCTTTACAGGCTCGGCATACCAGCCAAGACCCGGCATAACGAAGTGGCCCCGGCCCAGTTTGAATTGGCCCAAGTTTTTGAAGAATGCAATATCGCCACAGACCACAACATGCTGACGATGGAAACCTTGCGCGGCACGGCCAGAGATCACGGCATGGTTTGCCTGCTGCATGAAAAACCCTTTAAGGGGCTTAACGGCAGCGGGAAGCATTGCAACTGGTCCATGAGCGATTCTTTCGGCAACAACTTGCTCGATCCCGGGGAAACACCTCGCGAGAATGCCCAGTTTCTGGTATTTCTCAGCGCCGTGATCCGTGCCGTACACCGCCACGCGGGCATGCTGCGCCTCGGGACCACCGGGCCGGGCAACGACCATCGCCTGGGCGGCTTTGAGGCGCCTCCGGCCATTTTTTCGATCTATCTCGGCGCCCAGCTTGCCGAAGTGGTAGAGAGCATCGTCAGCGGCAGCCAAGGCGCCAACAGAACAGGCGATACCATGCGCATCGGCGTCTCCACGTTGCCTCCGTTGCCGCGAGACGCCACAGACCGCAACCGCACATCTCCAGTGGCCTTTACCGGCAACAAGTTTGAGTTCCGGGCCGTAGGGGCTTCCCAATCCACAGCGCCGATGGTGTTTGTGCTGAACACAGCCGTGGCCGCGGCCCTGGATCACTTTGCCAACGAACTGGAAGCAGATATTGCCGCCGGGCGGAGTTTGAACGAGGCGGTACAGAATCTCCTGCAAAAGGAATTCTCCAAACATATGCCGGTTATCTTTAACGGGGATAACTACGCGGAATCTTGGCCTCTTGAAGCGGCCAGGCGAGGATTGCCCAATTTTCCGGATTCAGTTTCGGCCATTGAGCACTTTACTGATCTGGATACCGTGGATGTGCTCCAACGGTATGGGGTGCTCTCCAACCGCGAGGTGCATTCCAGGGCGCATATTCTCCTGGAAGGCTACGCGGCAACCATCAATATCGATGGCCGCATGGCGCTGGATATGGGCCGCACTATCCTTTTGCCCGCCGTTTTCTCCTGGCAGCGGGATCTGGCTGCCACAGTTTCCGGGCTGGAAAACGCCCTTGGCCAGGGCGCGGCCGAAGGACAGAAAGCCTTGCTTCAAAAAGTTTGCCGTGAGGCCGATTCCTTTATGCAGGCTCTGGATAGCCTAGAGCAGGCTCTGGAGGCTTCCGGCACGCACAAGGGGGATGCTCAGGCAACAGCCCGGGCGTGCCGTGATCTGATCGTTCCGGCTATGGCGGCGGCGCGCGAACACGCGGATGCCTTGGAAATGCTTCTGGATGACCATCTCTGGCCTGTGCCTAAGTATCGGGAACTGCTTTGGCTGTATTAGGGGTAAGGCTGTCCTGAGCCCTTCCTCAGAAACTCCCTACACCAACGTTTCGCCCGCTTTGTACGACATCGTTCTACAAGGCGGGCGGATTCCTTTACGGGCTGTGCTCGCCCGCGCAGACTTACTGTTTTTCATTCTATAGATAAACCTATATTTTCCTTCCCGGGCTGTTTGTCTGTGCAAGCGGCGCCTGGCGGAAATTGATCAGAAGTTTTCCCTGCGCGACAGCTTCGGGGCTTGAGGTGCTGGTTGTTCCGCCACGCTACCCGTATGAGGCCGTTTCTTCTGGCTTCGCTTTCCTTTTTGCCTCCGGGTTGACAGAATTTATAAAGCAGGATACCAATGGTTCAAAGGTTGAACCATAAATCCAAGGAGAGCGATTATGAGTTCCTACAATCCGGCCTTGCTGCGGCTTGAGCTTTTGGCTCAAGGTATGAAGGTGGATGCCAACTTCAATAAGCAGCTTGGTGGAGCCCTTAAGGAGCCCTTGTGGACCCGGACAGGCCCCACCAGCACCGGTATGGACCTTCGGCTAGAGCAGGGCATGTACGTCAGCCCGGCTATCGAAGGAGAGAGGTTCCCCTGGCACTATAAAGATTCTCCTTTTTTGCTGTGCAATGATGACGAGGGGCGCGCTGTCATTAAGAAAAACGGCGAGATTATTCAGTATGTACGTCCCTGCCCGCGTCCTCGGTTTTACGGCAAGAAAACCTCCAGCGGCAACTTGATGGAGAAGATCGGCGTTGTTACCGGCGATTTTCTGGCCATAGCTCTGGATAACCGCTGCTGGTTCTGGGGGTATTACCGGGATGACGAGCTGACTACCTATAAAGAGCGTCAGTGCAAGTTCTGCGGCATAGGCCTGAGTATGAAGCGCGACGAGCTGTACCGGAAAAGCAATGAGGATATTTTAGAAGTGGTGGGAGCAGCCGTTGAGGGCGGCGATGTAACCCACGTGGGCCTCAATGCCGGCTCCTTTGCCCCTCCGGGCCGCGGCCACGAAGAATATGCGGAGCTGGTGCGGGAAATCAAGCGGCGCTACGATGTGTGGGTACGACTGTCCATTTGCCCGCCTGAAGAGGAAAAATACATCGATATTCTCTACGACGCAGGCGCGGATCAGATCGGCTACGATATCGAAGTGTATGATGAAAAGCTGTACGAGTATATCTGCCCCGGTAAACTTCATGAAGTGGACCGCGGCGTGCCCCATGCCCACTTCTTCCGCATGCTGGAATATGCAGCCAAGCGCGGCGGCCCCAACAAAGCCTATTCCATTATTGTCACCGGGCTCGAACCGCTTGAATCCACCGTGGCCGGCATTGAGAAGCTGTGCCAACTGGGCGTTGTGCCGCGCATGGGCATTTTCCGGCCTATTCCCGGAACCCATCTTGAAAAGCATCCTACTCCCACGCCGGCATTTCTGGTGGCGGTCTACCGTGCCTTACGCGAGTTGACCATGCAATACGGGGTGGATTCCGGATGCCCCGGTTGCGGGCGTACCTTTGTGGGAACCAAGATATACGACGGCGTCAATCCGATTATGCCCGAGATCACTGATGAGGATATCCAGCGCGCCGGTATTGACATGGATACCTTGTATAAAGAGGAACGTGCTCACCGTCGGAGAATCCCCCCGGCCTCGGATGGCGCTCTCAAAGAAGGAACCCGGCCATGAAAATTACTGCCGTCAAGTCGTTCCCGGTTCATCCTGGGTGGCGCAAGAATCTTATTTTCGTCAAGATAGAAACCGATGAAGGCATCAGCGGCTGGGGCGAGGTGTACACCCAATATGACCGCGATCCGGCCATGAATGCCCATGTGCTCAAGCTCGGTGACTATCTCGTGGGCAGAAACCCTTTTGACATCAAGTATTTTTGCCAGTGGGCGTATGATGATTACGCCCAGCGGCGCGGCTCGTTGGAATTTTACTGCGCGGTTTCCGGGCTTGAGGCCGCGATGTGGGATATTGTGGGCAAGGCGTGTGGGCAGCCTGTGTATAACTTGCTGGGCGGCAAGTGTCGGGAAAAGATTCGCGTTTACGCCAACGGCTGGAGCTATAAAATGCTCTCGCCCGATGATTTTGCTCGGGCTGCCGAAGCCACTGTCAAGTTGGGCTACACGGCTTTGAAGTTTGATCCGTTGCCGCGCCCTTGGCGTACTTTTATTCCCCGTGAGCACGAAGCCCATGCCGAAAAAGTGGTTAAGGCCGTGCGTGATGCCGTGGGGCCTGATGTGGACTTGCTTATTGAGCTGCATCGCCGCCTTTCCGTTGCCCATGCCGTTGCCGTTGCGGACCGCATTGCTCCATACAATCCTTTTCTCATTGAGGAGCCGTGCCAGGCCGAACATATCGAGGCCATCGCCGAAGTGCGGCAAAAAACCCATATACCGGTCATGACCGGTGAAAATATCTTTGGCAAGGCAGGGTTCCGGCGTGTTTTCGATTACCGGGCCGCCGATTACCTGAATGCTGATGTAGCCAACTGCGGCGGCATTCTGGAGTTGCGTGAAATTGCGGCCATGGCCGAGCCGTATTTTGTGGGTATGTCGCCCCACAACTACAACTCGACCTCTCTGGGGCTCGCCGCTACAGTACATGCCTCAGCCGGTATGCAGAATTTCATCATCACAGAATACTTCCTGCCCTTTGTGGCGTTTTGCGATACGTTATTCCCCGGAGAACAGCAGTTCAAGCCGGTCAACGGCTATATTGATTTGCCCACTGGCCCGGGGCTGGGGCTGGAGCCCGATGAAAAGGCGCTTTTGGAGCATGCGGCAAAGCCGTTCCCCCTGCGCGCAATGCCGTTTCCTGGCGACGAACGCATGTAGCAGTATTGCTCTGGATTCTGCCCGGGGAGGCGTCATTCCGGCGGCCTCCCCGTGCTCCCCGGCTGTACGCTTTTGGGCAGCGCCTTGCGACAAGGGAAAAAACTGCCTAAGGTCATGCGCTTCATTCATTTTTTCCTTATGGGCGAAAAGAAGAGACTGCGCATGGTTACTGTAAAAGGGAGCACATATGGTTGATTTTCCAAAGATCAAACAGCAGCAGAAAAAAAGCGTACTTGCCGTTGCGGCCTTATCCAAGGTTATTGCTTCGCGTTTTGCCGTAGGGGATAAGCTCCCTCCGGAAAGACAGTTGGCCCAGGAGATGGATATTAGCCGCAATACGCTTCGGGAAGCTATTGCCGCTTTGCAGTTGATGGGCATTCTGGAGGTTCGCCAGAGCCAGGGAAACTTTGTTGTTGCGCTGCCCGAAAGTGGGAAGGAGAGTTTTACCCCGGAGAACATTTTCCTGCCCAATGTCGCCCCCTTTACCATGGTTGACTCGCGCATCGGATTGGAGCCGGGGGTTGCCTGGCTTGCGGCGGAACGAGCTGCCGAGGAGGATATATGCCGCATCCGGCAGGCGTTGGAAACCATAGAACAGGCCATAGCAAACGATGATCGCAAGCAATATGCCGAGGCCGATGTGCAGTTTCATCTGAGCATTGCCAAGAGCACCCGGAATGAAATTATTGTGCATACCCTCAGTGGCTTGTTGGAGGTTTTGAAATCTCCCTTGTGGCAGGCCATGAAGCAGGGATTAAACCGGCAAGAAATCAGCCGGATACGCATCGAAGAGCACCGGGCTGTTTTTGAGGCGGTTCGGGCGCGGGATAAGGAATACGCCGCGGCCCGCATGCGTGAACACCTTCAATTTTCAAAAGAGCGGTTTTTGTACGACGTGGAATAAGACCGCTGATGTCCTTTTACTCAGGAACAGGCAGGCATACCCATGGCTGTACCTCTCATTCGGCAACTGGCTTCTCGCGTTGTTATGCTGCACGCGGCCTCAGGCGATGCCGCGCTTGTTGCCAAGGCAAAAATCTGCTGTACGGATTTTCTGGCTGCCGCTTTGGCCGGAACCAGCTCCGCTTCTTCCGGCATTGCAGCTCGGGCGACATCCGCCTGGGGGCAGGGGGCATGCACGCTTATTGGGCTTGCGGATACAGGCACGGCAGCGCGGGCGGCCTTATATAACGGCATTGTCGGCCATGCCGAAGAACTTGACGATGCGCACAGCGGCGTTTCCGGCCTGCACCTCGCAACGACGGTTATTCCGGCCGTGTTGGCTCTGGCTGAAGAATGCGATGCCTCGGGCATGGAGGCCATCCGGGCCGTGGCCTGCGGTTATGAGGCGGCAGGGCGTTTGTGCCGTTGCATGGATGCGGCGCATCGGGAGCGCGGGTTTCACTCTACCGGTACGGTAGCCCCTGTGGGCGCGGCTGCGGCCTGCGGCCTGCTGCTGGGGCTTGATGAAGCGGGTCTGGCCCACGCTATGGGCCTTGCCGCCTCCGCCGCGGGCGGCCTTTTTGCCTTTCTTGAAAATGGCGCTACCGTCAAACATTTCCATGCCGGCAGGGCGGCCTTGGCCGGCCTGACTGCGGCTTTGCTGGCCCGCGAAGGGCTGATAGCCCCACCTGCCGTTCTGGAGGCGCGCGAAGGCTATTTTCACGCCTACGCCGGCGAGTACCAAGAGGAGAGCTTGGCCTGCGATTTGGAAGAACCGGAGCTTTTCGCTGTATACCATAAGCTCTATTCCGCCTGCGGCCACACCTTTCCCGCCATTGACGCGGCCCTTTTACTGCGCCGGGAGTTGCAGCGCCAAGGTCTTGGCGTGTCTGCCATCGCCCGCCTGCATTACGAGGGATACCGTCATAGCGCTTTGTTGACCAACACGGAACCGAAAACCATGCAGGAATGCCGTTTTTCCATTCCCTGCGTTATTGCCCTGGCTCTAGAGAAAGGAAGCGTTTCCCGGAGGGATATCGCCTCTTTTGGAGCGGACCCCCATTTGCTGGCCCTATGCCGTCGTGTCAGCGTAGCGGAAGATTCTGCCTTGACCGCGATATTTCCCGCCAAGCGCGCCGGTGTACTTTCGGCGAACCTGAGCGACGGACGCCATGTTTCCTTGCGTGTGGATACGCCCCGGGGCATGCCCCGCAACCCGGCTTCCGCCGAGGATATCCGGCGGAAATTTCTTGTTGAGACCGAGGCCATACTGTCGCCGGAAGCCGCGACGGCAGTTCTTGATGCTGTCAATCGGCTAGACAAAGCCCCTGTACGCGATTTGGGCCGGATCTTGCGCGAAGGAATCACCAGACTAAAACCCTGAGCCGTTACGCGGCGCACATCCAGCATACTGAATCTTGTTCTTCGTGGCTCGGCCATGGTCTTGTCGCACATCCTCAAACCAAGGGGGCCTCTACCAGCAGAGCAGGAGGAAACTCTAGCGGGCCATCGAGTACGATCTGGAAACTGCCGCTCCCCGGCTTTGGGCATCTATGCGCGGCAGCCTTTGCAGGGGCGGCGGCCGCTGTTGTGGAAACCGGCTCCTCTATACGTAAAAAATGCTCTTCACCTGAACGCCGGGTTCCTGAAAAGAGCCGGATGTTAGGGCGGTGGGGAAGGGCTGCCGCCCCGGGCGAAGCGATGCTGTTCCGGGAAGAAACAAAAGCGGCACGAGGACGTGAGTAAAGGGTTGGGAGCAGGATGTGCCGACCGCGCCTCGCCGTTTAGCCTGGGGAAGCCTCTTAAAATCGACCTATTCAAAGACAGAGAGAAGAGAAATGCCTACCTTACTCGCTGCTTTTTCGGATGTTATCCACCCCTGGATGACAGGAATTATTTTTTTTGGAACCTTTGTGGGGATTCTTGTCGGGGCCCTGCCGGGGCTGAGCGCAACCTTGGGCGTAGCAATTTTATTGCCCGTAACCTATTATCTTTCCCCCGCCGAGGGCCTGTTGCTGCTCTTGGGCATTTATACCGGAGGCATTTACGGCGGAAGCATTGCCGCAATTCTACTGAATATTCCCGGCTGCCCCGCTTCCCTTATGACCACCTTGGATGGGTATCCTCTGTCCCGTCGGGGAGAGGGAGGCAGAGCTATCGGCATTGCCACGGTTTCTTCGTTCATTGGCGGCACAGTGGGCGTGCTGGCGTTGATCTTTATCTCTACGTTGCTGGCTCGGGCCGCCCTGAGCTTTGGCCCGGCGGAATATGCCCTGCTCGCTTTTTTCGGGCTTTCGGCCATTGTGGTCGTGGTTGCCAAATCTGTGCTCAAGGGGTTCATTTCCGCTTGCATCGGGCTGATGCTGGCCACCGTGGGCATGGATCCGCTGGTTTCCGTAGAACGTTTTTCCTACGGCAATTTTGATCTGCTGGGCGGCATCAACTACATACCTGTCGTCATCGGCCTTTTCGGGCTGTGCGAAGTTTTTACCCAGGCCCTGGAAACGCGGCAAGCTGCGGCCGTGCGGCAGGTTGTGCGCCGGGTTTTCCCCTCGGGCGACGACCTGAAAACCATATTGCGCAACAGTTTCCACCCTTGCTGGATCGGCACGCTTATCGGCGCGCTGCCGGGAGCCGGCGGATCTATTGCCTCTATCATTTCCTATAATCGGGCCATGGCCTCAGATACAAATCCCGAACGGTTCGGCACCGGCATTACCGAAGGCCTTGTGGCCTCCGAAACCGCCAATAACGCCGCGGTCGGCGGAGCCATGGTGCCGCTGCTGACGCTGGGGATCCCCGGCAGCTCCGTAACGGCTGTGCTGCTGGGAGCCATGCTCATGCACAACATCACCCCCGGCCCCATGCTCTATGTCAACAATCCTCATATGGTCTACGTCATCTTTATCGGTATGGTCATGGCCAACGTGGCTATGCTGGTGCTGGGCATTGCCGGAGCCAAGATATTCCCGCGCGTGGTCAACCTGCCGCGTACGGCGCTCCTGCCCGTTATCGCGTTGCTGTGCATCATTGGAGCCTATGCCATGAGCAGCAGCTACACTGATGTAGTCATCATGATACTTAGCGGCCTTTTCGGTTTTATGCTCAAGCAACTCGGCATTCCGGCAGGTCCGCTGATCCTGGGGCTGATTCTCGGACCTATTGCCGAATCAAACTTTCGGGGGGCCATGGAGCTTTCGGACGGAAGCTTGAGCATCTTTATCCGCTCGCCGCTTTCATGCGGCATCTTGGCCCTAACCATGCTGCTCTTGGCCTCTCCACTTATACGGCGCTTGATTGCCAAACCCAACCGCCCGGCAAAGGCAGAGCGCCGTTGATGCGCTCTGAAACCGTTATACCTACGGGAGTCCCTATGAAACTACTGACCCGAAACAGCGATACGCTGACCGGATTGCTCTTTTTTTGCCTGAGCTTGGTTCTGCTTTTTGAAACCCGGCGTTTTGCAACGGCTATGGAAACCATACGGGCCATCGGTCCACAGGTCTTCCCCAACGCCATTGCCGGGACTATGGCCGTGCTCAGTCTTATCCTGTTTATCCGGGGGCTGGGCAAGCCCTATGCCCCCTTAGGGAACAGCGGCGCTCTGTCGCGTAAAGCCGCCCTTATAGCTGGTCTTACTTGCTGCATAGCCAGCTCCATAGTGCTGCTGAACCTGTTGGGCCTTGTCTTGTGGATGATCTGCTTTCTTATGGCCGGGCAATATATTTTGGGAGAACGTTCCTGGCGGCGCATGGTCTGCCTTGCCCTGGGCATTGCCGCCGTTATGTACGCCATTTTTGTGATCGGCCTGAGCATTTCGTTTCCTGTGGGCATGTTGGGGTTTTAGTTCTTTGAAATACCACTTTACCAAGGAGGAAACCATGAAAAAACGAGCTCTGTTGCTTGCCGGAATCCTGTTGTTCTGCGGCCTTTCCCCAGCCATGGCGGCTTCGTACCCCAGCCGTTCCATCCAGTTTCTTATCGGCTGGGATATTGGCGGCGGGTCTGATCAGGCTGGGCGCACCCTCTGTGCCAAGGCAGAAAAATATCTGGGTCAGCCTTTTGCCATCCAGAATTTGCCTGCCGGTTCCGGGGCCAAGGCCTACATGGCCATCGCCGGCGCCAAGCCCGATGGCTATACCATCGGGCTGACCACCAGCACCATCTCCACTCTCAAGCCTTTGGGGCGTATTCCTGTGGGCTCTGAAGACTTTGAGCATGTGATTCTGTTTAATTCCGATCCCGGAGGAATTTGGGTGCACACCGATGCCCCTTGGAAAAGCCTGGGTGAATTTCTGGCCTATGCCAAAGCCAACCCGGAGCGCGTCTCGGTAGCGGCCTCGACTCCCGGCTCTATTACCCGTTTTCAAATGATGGCTTTGGAGCAGGAAGGCGGCGTGCGGTTCCGGGTGCTTTCGCAGCAGGGCGGCGCGGCCAACGGTCTGACCAACCTGGCCGGGCGGCATATTGATGCGGCCATGGGTACTCCCTTGGAGGGCTATGCGCTGTACACAGCCGGCAAGATACGCCCCTTGGGCTTTTGTTCTGAGGAGCGTGTTCCCATGATGGCCGATGTGCCCACGTGGAAAGAACAGGGGATTGACGTTGCCCTGAGCACGGCCCGTACGGTCATCGCTCCCAAAGGAACGCCCAAGGAGGTTATTGACACCTTATATGAGGCGTTCCGCAAGGTTGTGACTGACCCTGAATACAGCAAAAGCATGGAGGCCAAAGGTTCCAACGTTCACGCCCTGACCCCCGAAGAGACCAGGCAATTCCTCCGGGAGCAGGACGCCCGCTTTGCCGCGTTGATTCGTAATACCGGAGCCAAGTAAACGTCTCCATCTTCTTCAGACTGTCGCCCTCCGTCCTTATCCGGAGGGCGACAATAAGGGGGGAGTATGCGCCAGTGTGCCTTTATCGGTTTTGGCAAGGCGGCTTCGGTCCTGGCCAGGGGGCTTCGAGAAGCTGGTCTGGAGACCGTCTTTTTCCACGCCCGGAGTCCTCTTGCCGCTCGCGGCGCGGGGGACGGGATCGTATACTCTCCGGATTACGCCTCCCTTGCCGCCGCATCGCGGTTGATCATCTCATGCGTCATCGGATCTTCCGCTCTTGAGGTTGCCCGGGCGGCTCTGCCCCATTTGGGGGCGGAGCATATCTATGTAGATGCCAATACCGCCGGGCCCCGGGTGAAACAAGAGATCGCCGCGTTGCTTCAGGGCACAGGCGCTTCCTTTGTCGATGCCGCCATTATGGGGCCTGTGGAAAGGCAACGTCATCACGTTCCTATCATTGCATGCGGCGGAGGGGCTCCTTTTTTCCGCGATGCTCTGGTTCCTTTTGGCATGGATATTACCGTTATTGCCGGAGAGCCCGGTCAAGCTGCCCGTCTTAAGCTGCTGCGCAGCATTTTCCAAAAAGGTATGATGTGCCTGTTCATGGAAACTCTGGGGGCGGCGCGCCGTTACGGCCTTGCCGAAACCGTTCTGGATTCCTTGAGCAAAACCTTTACTACCGTTCCCTTGCACCTCATGGCCGAAACCATGCTTGCCAAGGCTGTAGGCAAGGCCGGGCGCATGGTCCATGAAATGGAAGAGGTCTGCTCCTTGCTGGCCTCCGAAAAATTGCCCTCGCTGATGTCCGAGACCAGCCGGAAAAGTCTTGCCCGCTGCCGTGACGGCGGCTTGACCGAACCCGGTTCCCTTGACGAAGCCCTTGATCTCTTGGATGACCTGGCACGGAGCTTATCCTCGATGCGGAAGAGGCCCTAGTCCACAAAGATGCCGTCGGCAAGGTCTACGGCAGGCAGGTTCCGGATTCAGGCCTCGCAGGGCGTTTTTTCACAGGCTGACCGGAGCGGGGCTTTCTTCTTGACCGCTTCCCGTCAGCGCGAGTAGTATGAAGCGTGTTTTCACGTTCAACCGGTACAGGTATGCCATGGCAAACACAGCTGAAGGACAGCAGCGCGTTCTGATTCTCGGCGGCAAGGACGGCCTGCTTGGTCAGGCCCTAGCGGAGGCCTGCTCCAATACGGGATATGAGATTCATACGACCGGCCGGGGGGATATTGATTTTTCCGGCTCGCAGGATATTTCCAACCTGCTTGAGCGGATCCGCCCCTGTCTTCTGTTCAATGCCGTGGCGTACACCCAGGTAGACCAGGCCGAGGATGATCAGGAGGCCGCTTACGATCTCAACCGTTTCATGCCCGCCATGCTGGGGCGCGTGATCAAGGAGCGTCCGGAGTGTCTGCTGGTCCACTACAGCACGGATTTCGTTTTTGACGGGCGGAAGCGTGAGCCGTATACCGTGGAAGATGCTCCGGCTCCGCTTTCCGTATACGGGAAAAGCAAGCTGGCCGGAGAACAGGCGCTGTTGCAATTGGGGCTGGAAAATCTTTGCATTATCCGTACGGCCTGGCTCTTCGGCCCGCGCAAAAAGAATTTTGTTCGGACCATCCTGGGCCTTTGTGAAACCAGGAACAGCATCAATGTCGTGGACGATCAGTTTGGATCGCCCACCTATGTTCCGGATCTGGCCGCGAACAGCTTGAAACTCGTTCACTCCGGGGGGCGGGGGATTTTCCACATTACGAACAGCGGCCGGGCCAGTTGGGCTGAGCTGGCCTCCGAAGCCTTACGGCTGACCCAACGGGAATGTGTCGTGCATCCTGTGCCGACTCGGGAATACCCCACAAAGGCTGTTCGTCCCGCCTACAGCGTGCTGGATCTCAGCCGGTTCACCGAATGCACGGGGATCACGCCTCGGCCTTGGCCTCAGGCCCTGGCGGACTATATCTTCTCAGAATTTCCAACGGAATGAACGCGCGGACGGGAGCGCCGCTGGTTTGGCTTAGTGCTGCCGAACTTTCCGGGGATATGCACGCGGCGCATCTGGTGCGAGCCCTGTCTCTGGCCGCCCCGAATTTCGGGATGCAGGGTCTTTCCTTTGCCGGCATGGGGGGGCCCCACCTCCGGGAAATCTCTTCTTTTGAAGCGCTATTCCGGGTGGAAGAGCTTTCAGTCATGGGCTTCAGCGAAGTGCTGGGCAGGCTTCCCCATATTTTTTCGCTGCTGCGGCGTATCAAAGCGGCCATGGCCGCCCGGAAGCCCGCTGCGCTTCTCTGCGTGGACGCGCCTTCCTTTAATTTCCGGGTCATCAAAATCGCGCGCTCCTTGGGTATACCGGTCTATTACTACATCAGCCCCAAGGCCTGGGCCTGGGGGAGGGGGAGGGTGCGCTTTCTCCAGCGGAATGTGCGCCGTCTGATCAGCATTTTACCCTTTGAGGTGGATTTTTACCGGCAGTTCGGCATGGATATCGATTATGTGGGCAATCCCCTTGTGGATATGATGGATTGGCCCCGGCTTGACGGCATCCATCCGGTTCCCGGCGCCATCGGGCTTCTGCCCGGGAGCCGAGCCAGGGAAATCAACTCGCTCCTTCCGGAATTCGGCAAGGCCGCCCGCATTCTGCTGACCGCGCGCCCTGACTTGCGATTCACCTGCATCAGGGCTCCGGGCTTTGAAGAAACAACGCTCCGCGCCTTGTGGCCCGACGATGTACCGGTGCGTTTTCTAGCGCCGGAGGATCGCTATGCCTTGATGAAGTCTGCGGAGATGCTCATTGCTGCCTCGGGAACGGCCACCCTTGAGGCGGCTCTTTTGGGAACGCCGACCCTGGCCGTCTATAAGGTTTCGCCAGTGACCTACGCCTTGGGGCGTCTTGTTGTCAGGATTCCTTATATCAGCCTTTCCAATCTGATTTTGGGCAAAGAGCTTTTTCCGGAACTGCTTCAAGAAAAGGCGGCTGGGGAGTCTATTGCTCGCTACGCGCTGGCCTGGCTGAAGCCTTCACCGGGGGGGGGCTCTCCCTTGGAAGCGGTCCGGCAGGAGCTTGCCGCGTTGAAGGGCATTCTTGGCGGCGGAGGTGCAACCGGCAAAGCGGCCCGGGTGATTTTGGAGGATCTGCAAACTGTATTGCAGGGCTGATCGGCCGTGTGCCGCTGTTCCTGAAAAGAGCATGAAAAAAGGAGGCCTATGCCCCCTTAACGTCATAAGCCCCCATGCGCCGGTTTTGACAGAGATCCGTTCCTATGTCGTTTACCGGGGGCGGCGTGCCGCCTGCACCTCCCGGCTGCTAATGCGGAAGATGAGAACATCCCCCCTTCAAAGGGCATACGCCCTCTGAAGGGGATACCGATTGGATTTTCATCTGCTTGCGGCGTTATGAGGCCTTAGCCCTCGCGCGCGGCGCAGGGCAGAGCCTCACAGAGGTCTGCCCCGCAGTATAACGCATTACGCTTTGCCCGAGCAGCCCAACACATTTTTGATCTTGTGCTGGACCATCTTTTTCACCGCCTCTCTTGCGGGCTTCAGATAGGATCTCGGGTCGAATTCCTCGGGGTGTTCGGCAAAGTATTGTCGGATGGTGGCTGTCATAGCCAGCCTGATATCCGTATCGATATTGATCTTGCATACAGCCATACCCGCGGCCTTGCGCAGCAGGTCTTCGGGCACGCCCTTCGCCCCGCCGACCTTGGCTCCGTACTTGTTGGCCAGGTCTACAAACTCCTGAGGCACGCTGGAAGCGCCGTGCAGCACGATGGGGTAGCCGGGCAAAAGATTGCCGATCTTTTCCAGACGTTGGAAATCCAATTTGGCTTCGCCTGTGAACTTATATGCCCCGTGGCTGGTGCCGATGGCAATGGCTAGAGAATCACAGCCAGTGCGCTGTACGAACTCAACCGCCTGGTCCGGATCGGTGTAAATGGATTTATCGGAAGAGACATGTTCTTCCACCCCGGCCAGCCGGCCGAGTTCGCCTTCAACCCAGATGCCTTTGTCGTGGGCGTAATCCACAACCTGCTTGGTGACCTTGATGTTCTCTTCAAAGGGAAGGTGGGAACCATCAATCATCACCGAGGTGAAACCGCCGTCGATGCAGGCTTTGCAGAGTTCAAAATCCGGCCCGTGGTCTAGGTGCAGTACTACCGGCAGGTCTGTATCTGCAAGCGCGGCCTCCACGAGTTTAACAATGTACTTCTGACCGGCGTATTTGCGCGCTCCGGCGGATACTTGCAGAATGAGCGGGGCTTTTTCCTCGGTGCCCGCCATCATGATGCCCTGAACGATTTCCATGTTGTTAACGTTGAAAGCGCCCACTGCGTAACCTTCTTTATAGGCTCTGGCGAACATTTCCTTGGGTCCGGTCAACGGCATGATAATTCTCCTTGCGGTGTTTGAAGGTTAGAGCATGGTAACATTGCACCGGTTGTTCACGTGGACATGCCGGCTCTGGTCGCCCTGAGGCGGGAGGCTGTTTCGCAAACGTCACGCATCCGGCTACAAACGAAGCACAAAGGAAGCGATGGCCCGGTTACCCTGATCATCTGGGGGATGGGCGCGCCGTTTGCAGAAACACAGATCCTCACAGCGACTATACCGCAGTCTGTCCAAAGAGCAAACACTTGAAAGCGCGCCACGGGTATTTTGTTACCTCCGGGGCCGGTGTTTTTTGCGGGGAGCTTTGGGGCGGTCGGGTGGCCTGAGATTTCCGGAACATCCGCGATTCCCGGAACGGCGGCCGGAACGCGACTTTGCGGTATGGCGCAAGACGGCCGGAGGCCCGCATGCCCCGGAACCGTCGCCGGGCTCCAGGGTGATCTCTAGACGGGAAGTATTGACCTCCGCAACGCGGACTTTGATCTCTTGCCCCAGAATATAGGCCTTGCCGTTCCGCTCTCCGCGCAGTTCTTGGCGTTTGGGGTTGAAAACGTAATAATCATCGGTGAGCGAGCTGACCCTGATCATGCCTTCGGCCATGTTCACGGGAAGTTTTACAAAAATGCCGAAATCGGCCAGGCCGGAAATGACGCCGGTAAATTCCTGTCCCACACTTTCCCGGAGGAGCAAGGTTGTCAGGCGGCGTTGCAGCTCCCGCTCGGCCGTCATGGCTGCCCGTTCGGTTGCGCGTAAATGGTCGGCAAGGGGAGCGAGCGCGCGTTTATCCGGAATGGCCGTAGCATCCGCAGAGCCCAGAGCGGCCTTGAGAGCCCGGTGTACAACCAGATCGGCATACCGCCGGATGGGCGAGGTGAAGTGGCAATAACATTCCGAGGCCAGGCCGAAATGCGGCTCCAACGCCGGGCTGTAAGAGGCCTGCATCATGGAGCGCAGGGCCATGCGGCTGACAATATATTCCTGTGGCGTGCCTCTGACGGCGCTGAGGAGGCTCTGGAGCCGGGCCGGGGTAATGCGCGTCCTGCGCCTGGAGGAGGGCGCGGGCAGGAGTTTTCCCAGGGTTCGGCAAAGCTCTGAGGAAGAGAGAATACCGAAGAGCGTGTCCAGAGTATCCGCCTCGGGCTCCGGATGAACACGGTAGAGCAGCGGATACCTTCTGTCAGTCAGGTAACGGGCTACAGCCTCGTTGGCGGCTATCATGAATTCCTCGATCAGCCGGTTGGCAAAGCTGTTCGTTGCCGGGATAATCTCCAGAAGATTGTTTCCGGGGCCAAATATATAGGCCGGCTCGGGCAGTTCAAAATCAAGGCTGCCCCGGGCATTTCTGGTGGCGGCCAGGGCGCGGGCCAGTTCCAGGGCGGTACGCAGCATGGGCAGCGCTGGGCCGAGGGCCTTCGCTGTTTCTGCATCACCCTCCAGCAACCCCATGCGGACCTGATCATAGGTTAGCCTGGCGCTGCTTTTGATGAGAGCGGGATAGAACCGAGCCGGGCCGGGAGCGCCTTCGGCTGTGAACAGCAGGTCCGCCACCATGACCAAACGGGGCTGGCCGGGATTGAGGCTGCACAGTCCGTTTGATAAGGCCTCGGGCAACATGGGCTCAACTGAAAGAGGGAAATAGCAAGAGTTGCCGCGCCGGGCGGCTTCCTGATCCAAGGCGCTCCCGGGCCGCACGTAATGCGCTACATCCGCAATGGCTACCCGCAGCCGGTAGCCGCCTTCCCGGCGTTCCACGTGAATGGCGTCGTCAAAATCCCTGGCTTTGTCGCCATCAATGGTGACAAAGGGCACTGGAGTTAAATCCTTGCGTTGGGCAGCTTCAGGCCCTGGCTCCTCAGCCGGAGCGGAGGGCAGCGCTTCCGCCTCATCCAGGACCGGTTGGGGAAATGCGGTGGGGATACCGTGACCGGCCTTGACGATGGCCTCCTGTACGGGCACGGCATCGCCAGCATCCGGTACGGCAAGGGCGGTGGCTCGCCACAACCCGGGGGCGTAGTGTGCCTCCAGGCGGACCAAGAGCAGGGAATCCCTGTCCGGGCGTTCCGGCAAGCCGGCAATATCCGTCAGGAAGCTTACGGGAGATCGACCGGAAACAGGACCGGATGCCGGCGGTTCCGCCAGCACCAGGTTTCGCTCCACGGTACGTGCGACTCTGACGATCATCTCCCGACTGCTTTTTTTCAGGATGGCCCGGATTCTTCCCGCACGGTTGGAACCGCTCCTGCCGGGAAAAAGGAGCACGCTAACCCGATCCCCTTGCCAGGCTTCGCCCAGATCGGACGGGGCAATGATAATATCCCCCTTGCCGCTATCCGGAATAACCAAGGCTGCGCCGGAACTGTGCAGCCGGAGCGTACCGGTAATTTCTTTGAGGTTGACTAAGGGGACATAGGCTCCGCCGGGAAGCCGCAGAAGACACGGGGGAGAAGAACCGGCAGAATCTTCCTTTGGTTCTTCGGAAGCGTGGCCGGGGGGAGGGTGCCCGTCTGCCGGCGAGCCGGGCCGCCCCGGGGCGGCCATGGCATGCAAGAGTTCATGCAGGTTTTTTTTCCAGCGGCGAGGGATATGCAGATCTCTGAGAATGTCATCTGCCCGGCGCGGCCGGCGCACGGCGGTGAAATAGGCCATGAGGGCCGAGGGCGTCAGGTCTGCGGGCGAAAAGGCAGGGCTTTCCTTGGCGGCGTGTTTTTTTTTCATGGCGGGCTCAGGCCGGATGCCGCCGGTATGAAGCGGAAACCCTTTGCCAGGCCTCTTCCCACCATTGGGGAAAGCTTTGGCAGGTTAGCAGTGAGGGGCCGAAGCGTACGCCTACTTCCAAGACCCATACGGGTTGGGCGCCGAAAAGCGGGAGATGCCGCACCAATTTTACCGCATCCTTGGCCGTGCAAACAAGGGGCAGATCGGCCGAGGTCAGGGCCTCTATATCTTCAGCGCTGTACGGGTGATGGTCGGGATGGATGATATGCTTGATCGGGGCCTTGCCAAGTACAGCGTTGGCTGTTTCCAAGACCGGACCGGGGTTGCCCACAGCGCTGACCAGCAAGTACTCGCTGCCCCCGAAAGCGGCGGCGCAGGCATCCAAACCCTCCCCGGAGCCGCTTGCCGGGATGACCGGAGCATCTAAGCCGAGGGTCAGGCGACGAATGCCGGTAGGTTCCAGATAAAAGGAAAAGATAGGCTTATTGAAGTCTTGAAGCCGTTTTCGGGCCACCGGGGCTAGCGTCGGGAACAACCGTTCGTCTGCCCGGAGCAGAAACGCATCCGCTCTGGCCAGAGCGGATGCGGGTTCGCGCCATGAACCCGCAGGGATCACCCGATTCCATTCCTCCAGCATGTCTTCGGGACGCAGCAGCACCAGGTTGATATCCCTCCACAGCGCCATGTGCTGCATGCCGTCATCCATGATGAACAGATCTGGTTTAGCGTTTTTTTCAGCCCAGGCCGCTGAACGGGAACGTTTGGGGTCCACCAAAACCAGAGCTTCCGGGTGACGTCGGGCCAAAAACAGCGGTTCATCCCCGGAATAGGGCACTTCGGCCTGCTGGCCCACGGAAAAGGGGAACGTGGGTGGGGATGCGCCGTAGCCCCGGGTCAACACCACGCCTGAAAGTCCCTTTTGTCCGGCCCAGGTTAGCAGCCATTCGGTCAAGGGGGTTTTCCCTGTGCCGCCCCAAGAGATGTTGCCTACAGAGATAACCGGTTGGCCGGCCCGGTGGGCGCGGTGGGGGATTTTTCGGTAGCTCACCGCACGCAGGCGCATGAGCAGGCTATACACTGCGGAAACCGGGGTAAGGATGGGAGCGAGGCGGCGTTGCAGTCTGGAAATGTTCATGGGCGATCCATGGCGTCAGGAACGGCAGAAAGAAAACGCCTGGAAAGAGCATTTCTCTCCAGGCGCGAAGTAGTGAATCCCCTTGGGATGCCGAGGCAGAGGGGGGCATGCTCCCTCCGGCACGGAACTGCCGTTTGGTCCATACTGCCGGAACAGGTTGTTGCCACAAAGGGTTGGGCAACAACCTGAGGAACAACGTTGGTAAGGCAAGGTGCTGTACCGGGCCTTGGCCGCTTCCGTGGGGATTCCGGCATACAGGTTCAGCGGCGGTCGCCGATGAGGCGCAGCAGCATCAGGAACAGGTTGATGAAATCCAGGTACAAAGTCAGCGCGCCTAAAATGGTTCCCCGGCGGAGGGCCGTGGCGTCATCCATGGGGGCGGATTCGCCCATAACCCGCAGCTTTTGGGTATCCCAGGCCGTCAAGCCGGCAAAAATCACTACACCGAGCATGCTGATGACCATGGTCATACGGCTGGACTGGATGAACATATTGACGATCATAGCAATGACTATGCCGAAAAGCCCCATGAGCAGAAAGCTGCCAAGGCCGGTCAGATCGCGCTTGGTAAACAGGCCGTAGAGGGTCATTGCGCCGAACATGCCCGCCGTGGTCAGAAAGGCCTGGAAGACCGAGGCCGAGGTGTACATCAGCAGGATCGGGGCCAGGGTGACGCCGCTGAGGGCCGTATAGGCCAAGAAAATGCCGGTGGCCTTGCCGCTGGACATAGTATGCACGGAACGCAGCAGCCAAATGGCGAGCACCATCTCGCCGATCAACAGCCCCAAGAAGAGCATGGGGGAAGTGATCATGGTCCGGATCACCGCTTGGGAGGTCAGGGCAAAATACGAGCAGGCGGCGGTGACGCCAAGCCCGATGGTCATCCAGAGGTACACGCCGCGCATGAAGGCATTAACGGTTTCCACGCGGGAAACGCTGGCATCATTAATACGCTGCAACATGAAATAGACTCCTTCGGAGGTTGGAAAGGGATGTACGGGCCTTGCCCGTCCATGGCTTACTCTCTTTTGTAGTAACCATTCACGGGGAAGAAGGCAAGGGAGATGGTGCGCCGGATGCTGAAAATCACTACCGAGCCGTTTGCGAAGAATCAGGCCGGCAGGGATTAGGCCAGCATATTGAGATGCCTGTAGGCTTTGGCCGTGGCCATCCGGCCTCGATGGGTGCGCTTTAGAAAGCCACACTGAATGAGATAGGGTTCGTAAATTTCCTCAATGGTCCTTACTTCTTCGGAGCAGGCTACGGCCAGGGTTTTTAGCCCCACCGGACCGCCGCCGTAGTGCTCGATGATAACGGAGAGAAGTTTTCTATCCATCTGGTCAAGCCCGGCATCGTCTACATCCATCCGAGCCAGGGCGTGGTCGGCTTCTGCCGTATCAAGGATTTCCCGCCCTTGGACCAGGCAGAAATCCCGAACCCGCCGTAGCAAGCGGTTTGCGATGCGCGGCGTGCCCCGGGAACGGCGGCCTATTTCCAGCGCTCCTTCGGGGGTAATCTTCAGGTTGAGGATACGCGCTGTTCTGGCGACGATGCGGGCCAGTTCCTCGGGGGAATAGAACTCCAGGCGCAAACTAACGCCGAATCTATCCCGTAAGGGGGAAGAGAGCAGACCGATCCGGGTTGTCGCGCCGACCAGGGTAAAGGGCTCCAGATCGATTTTCACCGTACGGGCGGCCGGTCCCTGGCCGATAACTAAATCCAGCTTGAAATCCTCCATGGCCGGGTAGAGCACCTCTTCCACAGCGATGGGCATACGGTGGATTTCATCCACAAAGAGCACGTCGTTGCGGGCAAGGTTGGTCAGAATGGCCGCCAAATCGCCGCTGCGTTCCAGCACGGGGCCGGAAGTGGAGACGAAATTGACGCCCAGTTCCGAGGCCATGATCTGGGCCAGTGTTGTTTTGCCCAGACCGGGATTGCCGTGAAACAAGGTGTGGTCCAGGGCCTGGCCGCGTTCGCGGGCAGCCTGGATATACACTTTGAGGTTGGCTCGCAAATCTTCGTGGCCGATGAAATCATCCAGGCTGCGCGGCCTGATGCTCTCATCGCCAGAGCCGCCTTTGGCAAAGGCTTCTTGTTCGTCGGAGAAAATATCGTTCATGCCTTGCCCTTGGCCAGGCTCTTCAGCGCCGCGCGCAAGGCCTCGCCTACATCAAGATCAGGTTCATCGGTCAGAATCTTTTTGACCACGCTGATCGCTTCGTTTTCGTCATATCCCAAATTCACAAGGCCTGCCACGGCATCTTTATGCACCCCGTTTCGGGCTCCGGGAGAGGGCAGCGCGCTTACCCCTTCAGCCTTCAGCTTATATTTCAACTCCAGGAATAGTTGTTGGGCGGTTTTCTTGCCGATGCCCGGTACTCTGGTCAAGGAGGCAATATCCTCATCCAGCACCAGTTGTCGTAGTTCATCGGGTCGGAAAATTGTGAGAATGGCCAGGGCGGTTTTGGCCCCCACCCGGGAAATAGAGGTCAACACAATAAAAACTTGGCGCTCATCCCAACTGGAAAACCCGTAGAGTTCCAGAGCATCTTCCCGGACCACCGTACTGGTGTAAAAGAACGTTGTCTCTCCCAGGGGAGGAAGCTTGGCCAGAGTGTGCCCGGGGAGGGAAATTTCGTAGCCCACGCCGCCCTGAGTCACCAGCACGCAGCCGTCATCCAGAATTTCGGCCAACCGGCCTTCAACATATGCTATCATGCGTCCTCCTGGAAGCCGGTCGAGGCGGTCCGGAGTGGATAAAGCCGCGCCGCCTTGCCGGCTGCCCGGGATGCTTACAACGCCGCCAGGTTACGCAGGCGGCGCATGGTGCAATGGCAGATGGCGCAAGCCAGGGCGTCGCTGGTATCCAGGGGCCAGTCGCCTTTGACGTTCAGGATGCGCCCAACCATAAAGCTGACTTGGCTTTTCTCAGCCCTGCCGGCGCCGACCAGAGTTTTTTTTACCAGAGTCGGCTCATAGCCGGAGACGGAGATGCCCCGGGCAGCGCAGGCGGCGATGGCCGCGCCTCGGGCCTGGCCGAGCTTGAGGGCCGAGAGCATATTTTTGTGGGTGAAAACGTTCTCCACTGCGGCTTCCAGGGGTTCCAGGCGCTCCAGAACCGCGGCGAGATGAAGAAAAAGATCACCAAGGCGCTCTTCAAAGCTCTTGCCTTGGGGCCTGATGGCCCCGCAATCGACCAGGGACAACACCCCGGAAACTTCCCGCACCACGCCCCAGCCCAAACACCGGGAGCCGGGATCTATGCCGATTACCATCATTCTTTTATCCCGGGCCCCGGCCTGTCATACGAATTATTCATCCACCTGTTCGGCCACTTCGTCACTCAGGTCAAAGTTGGCGTAAACGTTTTGCACGTCGTCGTTATCTTCGAGGGCATCCACCAAGTTCATGATCTTGCGGGCCACGGTAACGTCATCGATGGTAATGTAGTTCTGAGGCACCATGGAAAGTTCCGCTTCGTCACATTCAAGGCCCGCGTCCTCAAATGCCTGGCGCAGAGCGTCAAAATCGTTGGGCGCACAGTAAACTTCCCAGGTATCCCCTTCATCGGTAATGTCTTCGGCCCCGGCTTCGAGGCCGATTTCCATGAGCTGCTCTTCACCGTACTTTTCTTTATCAAAAACAAAGAGGCCCTTGCGATCGAACATGTACGAGACGCTGCCGGTCTCGCCCATATTACCGCCACCCTTGGTAAAGAGGTGGCGCACCTCGGCCACGGTACGGTTCCTGTTATCTGTGGCTGCATCCACCAGGAGCGCGATACCGCCGGGTCCGTAGCCTTCATACATGACTTCAAAGAAGTCGCCCCCGGCCTCTTCGCCGGTTCCTTTGCGGATAGCGGCTTCGATTTTATCCTTGGGGAGCGAAACGGCCTTGGCCGCGGCGATGGCCGCGCGCAGGCGCGGGTTGAAATTGGGGTTGCCCCCGCCTTTAGCGGCAATAATGATTTCTTTAGCGGCCTTGGTGAAGGCCTTGCCGCGTTTGGCATCCTGGCGTCCCTTGCGGTGTTGGATATTTTTCCATTTGCTGTGTCCGGCCATGGTATTTCCTCCTGGAGCTGTGTCGCAATACAGTGCATCCGCGAACCATCGAACTGTTGCCCCGGCAAGAAAGCCGGAAAAAAGCAGGCGAAGGCGTATGGGACATACTCCGAGATCGTTTTTTCGGCTGAGGCCGCCGGAGGGGAAAGGCGGCGCTGCAGCGGAAATGTAGTGGGAAACTGCCCCCTCATCCTTTGGGCTGAAGAACTATGAGATATATTCCTCCGGCGCGGGCAGTCCGGAGGTGTGCCGCGAAGATGCCCGGCATCCCGCAGAGCGGCCGAGGCGGCTCCGCTGCTGCGGCCTCAGGCCTCTTGAGGCCCTCCGGGATCGTGGGGAGGCAATTCTTTGAACCCCATGCCTATATAAAATGTTTCCATACTTTCAGATCGCGAACTTTGCGGTTTGAACGATTTGACCGTGGTAAAGGATCGGCGCAAGGCTTCGGCGTAGGCTCGGGTATCAGGCCCCATGAATACCTTGACCACGAAACTTCCGCCATTTATCAGGTAAAGGCGGGCCACGGCAAGCGCTTCTTCATAGAGGGCGGCGGAGCGAGCCTGATCCGTGCCCCGGTGCCCGGTGGTGCTGGGGGCCATATCCGAGATGACGACATGAAATGGCGCGCGCGCTGCAAGTTCCTGGGCAAAAGCTTCGCTTCTGGTAAAAACATCTTCGCGCATGAACGTGACGTTGCCGGGAAAGCTTGTGCCCGCCTCCTGGATATCCGCGCCCAGCACCGAGCCGGAAGGGCCTACCAACTCCGCCGCGCCAAGAGACCAGGAACCCGGGGCAGCGCCAAGATCCAGAACACGCATGCCGGGTTTGAAAATATGAAAGCGCTGGTGAATTTCCTTGAGTTTGTAAACCGACCGAGCAGGGTAATTTTCCCGCTTAGCCTTGAGAAAGTAATGGTCCCTGTATTTTTTCATGGAAAAGAATCCGCTCCTTTACAGGGGTATTCTACAGCAAAACGCGCTGAAGGCCAAGGCAGACTATGACGCTCCCTTACAATGCTTGGCGTCCGGGGGAACCCCCTCTGGTCGCCCCCGGCCTTGTGTTGACTGTATGTTCCGGTTCCCGGCTTGTGGCCCCTGAGGCCGCCCGGGCCTTGCGGGCTTTGGGGTGGAAAACTGAGGCCCGCGACGAGAATTTTTTCGAGAGCCGGAATATCGCCAGGCTTTTCGCTCTGCCGCCGCAGCGCTCGGGGTTGGAGCGCCATCCCGGTCTTTTCTTTACAGTAAATTTTCGGGGGCTGGATCCTCACGGCGAAGCCTTTGCCCGCTGGGAGGCGGCGGGGGTGCCCGTGGCCGTCTGGTGCGTGGATAACCCCTGGAACCTGCTGGCGGGGCAGCGAACGGAATATTGGAAGAGACTCCATCTTTTCGTTACGGACGCTTCCTTTGTTTCCGGCCTGCGGGAAGCGGGGGCCGGGCATGTTCACCACCTGCCGCTGGCGGCGGGGCCAGGTTTTCTTCAGGCCGGAAGGGCAGTGCGCCCTCCGATGCCGCCAGGAGCCCCTCTTTGTCCGGCGGTCTTTGTGGGCCGCTCTGCGTTTCCGGATAAAGAGCGCTTTTTTGTGGGCCAGCGGATAGGCCCCGAGGCTCTGGCCCTGGCCCGGGAACGAGCTGTGACCGGGGAGCGGCCGGATTTTTTCTGGTGGCGGGATCTTCTGTCAGGATCAAGCAGGCACGGCAGGGCGGAGCCTCCCCCGCTGTGGCCCGGGAGCTTTGTCCGCCGGGTTTCCCTCGGGGCTGAGGAGAGTTCGGCGTTCTGGCGGCTGGCCTGCCTGCGGGCCGTGCCGCCGCAAGAGCTGACTGTTTTCGGCGATGAAGGCTGGAGCAGCCTGTTCGGCCAGGACCGGCCGGATCTGCGTCCCTTCGTGGACTACTACGGGAGCTTGCCAACTCTCTACCGCCAGGCCGAATTTTCCCTATCCATGACCAGTTTTCTGTTGCCGTGCGGTCTGAATCAGCGGCATTTCGATGTGTGGGCCGCCGGGGGCTTTTGCCTTACAGACGCGACCCCGGGCCTGGAGATGTTCCCGCCGGAACTGACAGCTCCGGTTTGCTTTACCCGGCCGGGAGAGATTCCTGAGCTGCTGGAGCGGTTCCGCCGTGATCCGAAGGAAAAGGCGCGTCTGACCGACGCCTGGCAGGAACATATTCGGCGCGAGCACACCTATGAACAGCGGATGGAGCGAATGGCGCGTCTGGTCTTCGCCTGAGGCCTGCACACGGCGGTCGGGCAGGCCCGATGCCCCGGCTTGCCGCTTCGGACTGCGGGAAAGGCCGCGGCGCGGGCAGGGAACCTCGCAACACGGTTGTCTGTTGCCTCCGGAATAACGATTCCCTTCCCGAATAGACACGACAGGGGGAGAGGACGCCTCCTTGCCGGGCCAGATCGCGCCTTTGTGCGGTTGCCGCAGGTTCCAGGGGGAGGCTGCTCCTCCCCCTTTTGGTGGCGTCATGGTTTGATATCCGGATAAATCCCTGATTTGAAACCCTCCGGCGGTCAATTCCTCTGTGGCAGGAGATCAAGGGCGTTGCGGTTTAGAGCAAGGTTCTGCCTACCTGATAGACGATCACTGCCAGGGTGTAGGCCAGGAGCGTGCTGCCGAAAAGGCTGACCAGGGGCCACCGCCAGCCGCCGGTTTCCGCGCGCATGGTGACGATGGTAACGACGCACGGCGCGTAGATGAGCACAAAGAGCATCAGGCTGACGGCGTTGGCCAGGTTCCAGGTTGCGGTATCGGCCTGAATCTTTTCGGCCAGGGATTCGGCTTCTTCCGGGTCTACGTCGCCCAGAGAATAGGCTGTGCCCAGCGTGGAGACCAGAACTTCCTTAGCGCCGAAGCCGCCGAGAAGGGCGATGTTGGTACGCCAGTCAAAACCTGCCAGTTTGCTGACAGGCTCCAGAAATGAGCCGATTCTCCCGGCAAGGGAGTGGCGCAATGTGGCCGAGGCTTCAGCGTTTTTCATTGCGCCCAAGGCTTCCCGGGCTTGGGTCAGGGCCTGTTCCTCAGGCAGGTGCGCCCGGTCGGTCTCTCCTTGTCCAAGGCTGCCCCCGGCGGCCAGCACGGCTTCTTCGGCCGCAGCGGTTTGCTCCTCCAGGGCGGCTATGCGCTGTGTAAACTGCAAGGCCTGATTTTCCGGTAGGGCCGGGAAGGTCATCAGAGCCCAGATCAGAATGGAGATTGCCAGAATGATGGTGCCTGCTTTTTTGATATACTGCCAGCCGCGTTCCCAGGTGTGCAGTAAAAGGCCCTGCAATGTGGGCAGGCGATAGGGGGGCAGTTCCATAACAAAAGGGGTGGGCGGTCCGCTGATGATCGTGGAGCGGAGCGCTCTGGCCGAGAGTAAAGCCAGAATCCAGCCGGTGAGGGTAATGTCGAGCATAACTCCGGCCTGGTGCTCCGGAGCGAAGAATATTCCCACAAAAAGCATGAAGACGGGAATCTTGGCTCCGCAGGCCATGAACGGCAAGGTCAGAACGGTTGCCAGCTTTTCTTTGGGACTGCGCAGGGTTCTGGTGGCCATCACCCCGGGCACGGCGCAGCCGCCGGCAATGCCGCCGCTGATGATATACGGCATAACCGAGGAGCCGTGCAGGCCAAAGAAACGAAAGACCCTATCCAGCATATAGGCGATGCGGGCCATGTAGCCTGTATCCTCAAGGAAGGCGATGAGCAGAAACATGATCAGGATCAGGGGGACAAAGGTCAGCACCCCTCCGACCCCGGCGATAATGCCGGAAACGACCAGCGACTTGAGCATCCCTTCGGGCATGAGGGCGTCAGCGCTTTCCCCGAGCCAGCCGAAAAATTGATCAATCAGATCCATCGGGTAACTGCCCAGGTCAAAGGCGACTCGGTAGACCAGATAGAAAATGCCGATCATGATGATCGGCCCGAGAAGCGTATGGGTGAGGACCATATCTATTTTATCCGATAGCTCGCGACGCCCTTTGACGTCCGCGTGGCGGATGATAATATCCTGGCGCAGTAGAGAAGAAATATAGCCGTAACGGAAATCTGCGATCAGGGCCTCAGGATAGCTTTGCAGCGTATCCGCCAGATGTTTGCCCACGGAACGGCCGGCGGCATCCAGGGCGGCTTTGGCCTCATCGGTCAGAAAATCGGCTTCGCGAATATCCTGGTCGCCTTCCAAGTACTTGAGGGCAACCCAGCGGGGTGGGAAAACGGCTTCCGGCCCCTTGGGCGGGGAGGAGCGGCAGCTTTTCTCTACGGCCTCTGTGGCTGCCGTCAGGACCGAGTCGAGGTCGGGGCCGTATGAAATCTCCAGGGGAGTCCAAGGCTGGCCCGCTTTGGCCCGGGCCAGATCCACCGCGGCCCGTAAGGCGGTTTCAATGCCGATGCCGGTCCGGCCGACCGTTTCCACCACCGGCACGCCCATAAGCTGGGAGAGGCGCATAAGGTCGATGCTGTCCCCGCGAGATCGGACCTCATCCATCATGTTCAGGGCCAGCACAAGGGGAATGCCTAACTCCATCAATTGCACGGCCAGATAAAGATTGCGTTCCAGCGCTCCGGCGTTGACAACCTGGATGACCACATCCGGCTTTTCATCGGCAAGAACTCGGCGGGCAACAACTTCTTCCTGACTATACGCTGTCAGGGAATAGGTTCCGGGCAGATCCACAATAGTGACCATACGCCCGTCCAAAATAGCCTGGCCGGTCTTTTTTTCAACGGTAATGCCGGGGTAGTTGCCTACGTGCTGGCGGGCGCCGGTGAGATGGTTAAATATGGTCGTTTTACCGCTGTTGGGATTCCCCGCCAGCGCCACGGTGATCGGTCTATCCAGAGAGAGGGTCATAACATCTCCTTGGGATTTTTGCGTATATGATTAGAGCCCGGAGCATCCCTTCGGCTGCGTCAGGAGAAGACATGCCGGCCTGCTTGCCCGCACCGAAAGAAACCGGGGAAAACAGGGAGCTATTCTTGGGGAGTCACGGTGATGGTATCCGCCTCGTTATTCCGCAATGTTAGGGTGAAACCGTTGAGCCGCAGGGCAACGGGATCTTTAAGCGGAGCCCTGCCCATAACCTGAAGTTCAGCCCCGGGGATCAACCCCATATCCCGAATGCGTCGGCCAAGTTCGCCATCCGCTGTAACGCTTTGGATTCTGGCGCGCTGTCCTACCTGGAGATGGCGCAAGGAAATGCTATTGTTCATTGCATAGCTCCATTAAAATTGATAATCGTTATCATTAAAAATAGAAAAAAATTATTTGCATCGTGATGTACCGCACGTCTTGGCGGTAGCGCCTCCGGAACATGCACATCCGCATTTGCATCCCTTTTTCCCTGGGGCAAAGTGGCGCAGGGTATACACGAGCGCCAACAACACAATGCCGCCGACCAACAATCCTTCCATAGGGTCTCCTTAAGGGCGCCTCATAATTTTCGGAACACTTCGAGGGGAATGTATTCCGGAGTTGTAAAATTCCTCACACGGAGGCGGGGTTAGCTATCCACTTGCACAGGCAACGGCGGTGCGAGGTTGCCGTCCTCTTCTGGAACAGGCTGCCGGGGGTTGCAGCAACACTCTTTTTCTGAAGGACGCGCTCTTCTTTTTAGGGCGCAACCCTTTAGGTTCTTGCGTCCGAGTTCTCCGGTATCGCAGAGAATATGCCGGGCGAGTTCGTTGACCAGGATAATGGAGCAATCACGGACCAATACCCGGCAGGCGCCGTGGCCATCCTGCCTAATTTCCACTTCTGCGCCGGGAGTCAGCCCTAGAGAAAACAACCGGGCCCGCTCGGGCCCGCAACATTCCAGTGACCGTATCCGGGCTTTGACCCCTTGCGGGAGGTCGTTGAGACAGCATTGGCGCACCATGACGTGTTCCCTCGATCGCCGTAGGCCTCGGCACAGTATGGTTTTGATAACCACTTTCAATGACACCTAGGGCAGCTTAAGAATGATGTCAAGTGATTTTATACACTTTCGAGGGAAGGACAACCGGGCTGCGGGGGAGGGGGGTAAGCTCTCTGTGCCGGATGCGGTTGCCCCTTCTTTTTCCGAATTTCATGCCCGGTGTAACCATGGGGCGTTGTGCGCAGATGAAAAGTCTTTCACAACGGTACCCGGAAGAAATTTCATAATGGAGTATGTACGTCCTTCTAATATCGTCAATGGTGTTTTTACGGCAGGATTCTCCCTATACAGTTTGTTTCCCCCTTTTCGAGGGAGACGTTATTTTAAAGGCCGCCTTGCGGCTTCATCACAGGAGTTTTTATGAAATCAAGAAGTATTTTTCACAATGCGGCGCTGCCGCGCTTTATCGTTGTTGTCGCTTTTATCTGTGGCACCGTTTTTTCCGCACTCCAGGCCGATGCTTCGGGAGGGGGCGGCTTTGTGCCCGGAACCTCCTCTGCTGCCGGATTCAACGGCGCTAAGGCCAACGCAAACCTGGTAACCGTTGAGAAGGCTAAAAGTCTGCCTGACGATGCCATGATTTTGCTGAGAGGGAATATTGTCAATCATCAGGGAGGCAATAAGTATGAGTTTCGCGATGAGAGCGGCTCCATCACGGTAGAGATCAAGGATAAGCGCTGGGAGGGTCAGAAGGTTTCTCCTACGGATACAGTGGAGCTTTTTGGGGAAGTTGACAAGGGCCGTAAGGGCGTTTCAATTGAGGTAAAGCGGCTGGTTAAGAAGTAGCCCCCGGAACGTTTGGGATGTCTGCTTGATGGCAGACTTGGCCCGGCTCCCTTAGGGAGCCGGGTTTTTGATATAATAAAGCGTCCAGCAATAAAAAAGCTGTTTTGAGCAAAACCTGTACATGAAGAGATACATCACTATGGCGTGGGAACATTATCCCGAATTCCGGTCTGGAGGTTTTCCACAAGGGTGCGGTCCATAATTTCTCTGTAAGCAAACCTCGGTATTCCGACAAGCAATTTCTGTTTTTCTTCTCGGGAGAGTGTTTTCAAGGCATTATAAGCAGCATCAGGATCATTTTTAACGAACTCCGTGAAGGATTCTATTGTAAAGATCCACGGTGATTCTACCATTTTGTGACTCCTTATCAAGGGCATCTTTTGCACGTTGTGCAAAGTTATTATAATTAAGAGAATCAAGGAATGTAATGTCTTTTATGGAAATAATTGATTTTTCAGTGTTATCAATGACTCTAATTCGGACCCTATCATTGTCTACATATTTTTTTGCTGCTTCACGAATATTTGTCAAAGCATCCATGTGTCCCTTGACCAAAATATCAAGTGGGACATAACGGCCTGTTTCCTGTGCGCGGTTGAACGTGCTAATAATGGCATCAAGGGGATCACGAGCCACATAAAAAATTTCGACATCTTTTCCTGCTGCTAAAGAACTTTCCAGCTTTTTGAGACTTCCTGAACCAGCAAAGGTAGTATCGTAAATAATTTGTGAGCCCTCCAACTGTTCACGTAAAGCTGGGTTATCTCGAATTGCCGTACTCTTTCCCGACCCTCCCGCTCCGGCGGTAAAGGTGACAAGGTTTCTCTGCCCTTGTCCCGGCGCTTCTTTAAGCATTTGTTCAAACAGCCCATTGATAAGGTTGCTGGCTGGTTTGTGAACGGCTTCGGTATTGGCGATCCTGCCGGCGCGGCTTGTCTCATACGCTTCACAAAGTTTTCTGGCATCGTCAACATCCAGTTTGTTCCCAAAGCGCTCTGTATACGCGGCATATGCTTCTTGAGGTTTTGTCTTTACCCAGTTTCCAAACTCCTGGGGAGTCTTGACGGGATAGGGGAAGGGAACTTGCCGTGCCGCCTTTGCAACCTTGGGTTCCTCACTTGCCGCGCTATTGAAGGCGGAAGCGGTGCTTGCTGCATAGCCGGCGGCAGGAGCGCCGCGAGGCGCCGCCTTCCCGCCGGCTATGCCGCCTGCTACGGCGGCGGTTATGGAGCCGAATGGACCGGCTCCGGCGCTTTGGGCGGCGAGGAGACCAAGCTCCGACCCTACTCCGGAAGCCACCTGCCCGGCGGGGCCTGTCCTAAAGGTATTGATAACGTTCCAGAAAACGTCTGGTACGCTTGTGGCGACTTTTTGCGTCATAAGGGCGCTCGCGCCCCAGACCATGCAGATGGCTTCCGTACCGCCTTTATTCATAGAATAGGCTATTTCTTCCCATTTATTTTTCGGCGTTGGCAATGAAAGAGCATCGGAAATTTGACTACCGACAGGTTGGAAGTAGTTTGGGTCTCCTCCGAACATCCGGTTTATGCCGTTGAGCAAAAATCGAGCTGGACTGGCTATATAATCAGCTGCTCCCATGGCGCCATCCACAACGCCGCGCGTACCCACGCCAAAACTATGCGCCTGCTGGTCCCAAAAGGATTGTTGCGGTGTGTCTCCAGGCTCCCCATGGGAGACATTATCAGAGATATCCTTGCTAAGCTGCATAGTTGCCAGTACGACCCTTCTTTCTAGATCCGGCAGATTACCACCAAGAGCCACGAAGCGTTCCAGGGCGTGTATGGTCTCCCGAGCGGAAACTCCCGGCTTACCCGGCTGCGCTTTCGTAGCGGAGAGAACGCCGTCCACTGCCAGTAGAGCCTTCGTCAGAGGGCAGGCAGCCACGCGCTGGCGAATTTCAGCCTTGCTTGCATCAGAGAGTTCCATACTGTCGAGAGACATTCCGGAGAGTGAAGCTTGTGTGGCCGCTTGGGCCAGTTTTGTGGTTTCGCTTATGGGCAGTTCTGACAGAACGTGGGTAAAAGCGACTACGCCCATGGGCAGGCCGGCTTCGGCTAGAGCCATAGGGGCGTATTTGCCGCTGTGGGAGGCTGCCTGTCGCAAAAATTCAGCTTTTTTACTCGAGTCTTCAAATCCTTCGTATTGATCCTTGATCGCCCCCGCACGGGCCTCGGGCAAGACTCTCGGAGTTATGCCTGCTTCCCGACCTATTTGTTCCTGTATTTGGAGAGAACGCGTGAAATACTCTTCCAGAGTAATGCCTTCCTGTTTGCAGAACTCCTCTATGCTCACTCCCTCCCTGCTAAGCAGAGGATGGCTTGCCACATAACCGGCAGGATCACGCATGAAGCGCTTTTCTCGCTCAGTGATGCCGCGCTCGGCTATTGCCAGCGTCTTGATCATGGCATTGTCATTTTTTTCGAATTGTTCCGCACCGCCACCCCGGAATTCCGGACGGGCAAAGAACTCCCTGGCTCTGCGCCGTTGTGTGGCAAAAGGTTCAAATCGCGAAACGGTTAAGTACGGCTGGGCTTGGGCCATGGCTTCATGCATGACGGCGAGGAAACGGGCTTCCGTGCTTTTCCCCATAGCGGTCAGTTCATTTTCCACAGTTTGGAGGGAGGAAAAGTCGCCGCCGTCAATAGCACGAAGCATAAGGGTTTCCGCCTCGGAGTACATAGCTCTGGTGCGTTCTTCCGCCAGGCGGAGGGGGTTATATTTTTCCGCCTCCGCCCTGTTTCGCATACGCTGAAGTTGCTGTGCCGAAATAAACTTTGTGTACTCGGGAGCCATTGTATACAGGTGGGCGTTCCGTCCCTGATTTTGATCCGGATTGTCTTCATTGTCACCGAGGGGGGGAGGGGAAATCCTTTCCGGAGATGCCGAAGAAGCAGCGCCTCCTTGGTCGCTGGATGCGTCAACCATATCCCCTTGGGCAATCCGGACCAACGTAAGCGCTTGATCCGGGTCTCGGTCCAGAATCCGGTCAAAGCGGGCATGCAGAGCTTCCGACATAAGATTATGGATGAAAGCATTCTTCCAGGCTTTGACTTCCTCGGCGCTTTCCCCACGTGCCAAACGCCAGTTTTCCACCTTGAAGACGTACTTTACAAAGGCTTCTTTCCTAGAATACCCGGAACTATAGGGCGAGGTCATGATGTTGCGCAGTTCGCGCTCTTCTTCCGCAAGAACTGAGTTCACAAAGCGCTCTCCTTCTTCTTTGGCGTAAGCGCTCATGAAACCGATGCTTTGGTTGCTGATACTGCTGCCCTGCTCTTGAAGGTAGCGTAGAGAAGTGAGATTTTTTGCGTATTTTTCCTGTAACGGTTTGAATCGTTCTTCGTGAAAGGCTCGGGCTTCCTCCGCCGCGTTTTGAGCTTTCTGGCCGGTACGGGTAGTCATATATTCTTTCTGCCAAGCTTCAGTCGCCGCTTTCCAGGCTTGAAGATCCCTGGTCACCTCCGCTGCCGCCTGATATTTGAGCATGGTTTCATCTTGCTCCAGTGGCAGCACGTTTACCCCCGGAAGAGTGGATTTGAACTCCGGTTCCGGAGAGCCTGACGGCTCTACCATTGCTTGCGGAGAATAAAATTCCTGCTGCATGGGGATTCGTATCATAACGTAGTTTTCTCCTTGTTTATGAGGAGCTGGCTGTGCTCGTGCTCTTCCGCGCAGTGTTGGCGAGTGCAAAATAAAAAGCCCCGACAAAAGAACACTTTTCTTTCACAATGAAAGGTGTGAACTTTTGCCGGGGCTGAAAGAAGCGTCTTATTGGGCCTTTAATAAAGCCGATGCGCGGTTCAGGAGCCGGAATGTCTCTGGCCGAAGCCTCAGGAAATTATCGTTTGTCGTCTAGAGGGATAACCCTGCGCGTTTCCTGGCAACGGATCAAACGCGAAGGAACACCATGATTGATGTTGATCTCCAGTTTAAGGCAGCCGTTATCATGGCTGCGCCCGTAAGCCTCAAGTAATAAACGGATTTCTTTTAGTACGGCCAGAGAGTTACGGTGTAGGGTATGGCAGGGTGGATCAGGCATGGTTCGCATAGTTCCAGGACATTCGGCATTTGGTGGTGCAAAAACTCGCATGGAGGCGAACGCCCTTGAAAAAGCGCCCGCACTGGCGGCAACGTTTTATGCGGGCCAACGTGCCGCCGGAGGTGGTGAATATGAACGGATAAATCCAGGAAGTGAGGATTTTTCGTTCCAGAGGCCCGTCGATATCATCTCCCTGTATACCGATAGGCGAAAGGATGGGATTCATGGAATCCTTAGTTTGGCGAAATTCCACAATGAGCTTCCTGGTTGCCTTGAACCGGTTCAGAACCGCTACATCCATGATGCCAGCGGAACAACCAATCATAAATGTTCGGAACCAGTGAATAACAGCATAAAATGCCTCTTTACAGGCAGCGCCGTCATCACCCCCCGGCCCGAGTTCGGGGAAGATAACACATTCCCGGTAAGGAGCCGGGTCAGTCAACAGAGTATGCATTTTTGTTTCGTCCACCGGCTCGGCGGCTTGAGAAAGCGGTAGGCTCACCGGCAACCCGTGGTTTTGCCGTTCCTGTACTTCATGCTTGGAAAAGAGGCTGTAGTATTTTTTTTCGTCCTCTCCCATAATGAGTTCAAACTGGCAGAGTTCTTTTTCCCAAAGAAATTTTCGAATGTCCTTCAATGAGGCCTTTTCCGGAAAATTAAGGAACTCTAGAATATTTTGAATAAGCCCTTCTTTGGTTGTCATAGATTCCTTTCCGTTTGTCATGGAAGAAATATAAATATTGTTAAACTTTTTATCAAACTATTCTTTTGTGAAAAAGTTTTATAGAATATTTTAATCTCAACCTGTACGGCTTTTCTCTTTCGATTTGTACGCCTCGTTGTGCCGCACTTAGGCGCCACCCAAACAAGAAGAGCCTCGCCCTAAGGCCCTTTCTCCGACCTATAGGGTGAACGGACAGACCGATTTGAAAAGGGATGCGCAAGCCCTTTCCCGGAAAGTAGGTACCGCAATTGCCGGTCTGCCTTTAAGGTAGCGCGCGAGTTCATGGGGTATTTTCCCCATTTTTCAAGAAGAACTCTCCTAGCCTGCCTCGTACGAGCAAGGGTTGCTAAAAAACGTTGTTGCCTATAGTGGTTCGTAAGGGGATAGAGGCCGTGCTCCCGCCCGACTTGCTGCCCGCAGGATGAAACTCAGGCCTGGTGGAGGTTCTCAATGGGTACTGCCTCGATGGGCAACCAATCGTGCACTCTTCGTGCGGAAATTCTGCATAACCGGCAACGCTTCAGAGATATGGAAAAACGGATAGCCAAGCGCCGTTCTTTGAAGCGGCGCTGTCATGCCGCTCTGGAGGCCGCTAAATTTGCTGTTTCTCATGCTGCGGATGTGTACGCCTCGGCAGCCGTGGAAGCCCCCTTTCTGGAACTTGCCCGGAATTTTTCGGTGGATTTGGCGGAAACGCCACACCCGGGGAGCTTCCTTCATGTGATGACAACTGCATATACCTACGGCGGGCATACCCGCTGTGTAGAGCGTTGGATAGAAAACGCAGAACCGGGCGAACGCCACTCATGTCTCATTGTGCAGCAAGATGCGGATCTTCCGGCCCATCTTGAAAAGGTTTGTTCAGCTCATGGGGGAGAACTGCTGCTTTTGGATTCAGGGGAGAGCATGCTCGAAAGGGCGCTTGCTGCGCGTCGTATAGCCTCCGGCTATGCCTGTATCGTTCTGCATACCCATATGGATGACCCTATTGCTCTCATTGCTTTTGGAACCCCGGAATTCAAACGACCTGTCATTTTTTTTAATCATGCCGACCATATATTCTGGCTTGGCGCTTCCATAGCCGATCTTGTCGCTGACCTGGATAGCCAAGGGCACGGCATAACAATCCACCGCCGGGGAATTCAGAAGAGCCGGATTTTGGGTATTCCTCCCGATGCCGCGCAGCGCTCGGTTATTGAGAAAAAAGCAGCCCGTAAGGCCTTGGGAATAGCCGAACAGGCAAACCTGGTGTTTGCTTCGGGAAATATCAATAAGTTTACTCCTGTGGCGGATTTTTCGTTTGCTTTTATCCTCGCTCAGATACTGGATAAAGAAAAGGAAAGCATAGGCTGTGTTGTTGGCGTTACCCCTGATATGCCGGGGTGGGAAGAACATCTCGCTCCCTTTGCAGAAAGGTTAAAGCTTGTGCAGGCTATTCCCTATGAGCAATATTGCTTATGGGTATCCGCCGCGGATATCGTGCTGGATAGCTATCCTGTCGGCGGCGGCACCGCCATGATAGATGCCGTCAGCTTTGGCAAGCCGGTCCTTAGCCTTGATCCATGTAAGCAATCCGACTTTCTCTCCCGGAGTTTGGCGTGCTGCGCTGATCTTGACGATTTGCTTACAAAAGTGCGTCGTATCCTGCATGAACCTGGTTTTGCAGAGTACTTGTATCAGGATGTGTATATACATTTCGCTCAAGAAGTATCTATTCATGAGTGGTTGCGTAAACGCAACGAACTATTGGCATGTCTTCCGGAAGCTCATGCCATAGCCGATATACACATTCCTCCACATGAAGCAGAGGAAATTCATGAGGTGACGCTGCGGTTTTGCCGTTGGATTGAGCCCCACAGAGAACAGCAGAGGACTCTTTTTTTTAAAAAATTTCGTCATTGGCTCTTTCGCTGGAAATGGAAGCGTAATAAAAAACAGTTTACTCTCTTTGGGATTCGGATCATAGAGGATCAAAATATTTTTTGAGCGCGTACGTAATGGCGAGGGGCTTTTGTCCGCCCTGAGCTGCCCGAGTTTTTACGTCGTATCTATTCCCGGCGGTGTGTACCGAGTGCCCTCTATATGGTTCTCCT
>CATJOY010000067.1 GCA_949741925.1 uncultured Desulfovibrionaceae bacterium
CTCCAGGCTGACGCCTGATCCCTTGGGGGCAAAAAGCCCCGGACCATGCAGGGCGCGCAGCTCCTGCGCGGAGTACCCCGCTCCTTCCAGGCTTTCCTCATCAATTTTACCCCAGACCTCCTGCCAAAACGCCTGCTCTTCATCCTGCCGGATACGCTGCGTTTCCCGGTTTAAGGCTTCTTCCGGCGTCAGCAGCTTGCCGTTTTCCCCGAGGACAAGCCCCTGGTAGCTGATCTTTTTTAAGCGCTTGGCCGGGCTTACGCCGTGGCGGGCCAAAAGACCTGCCAGGCGTTCCACTATCCGCATATAGAGATCAGCCGCCTTTTCCAGCGTCATTGCCTCTCCGGAAGTTTTCTCCTCCTTCTTCGTATCTCTTGCCAGATCTTCCTCAAGACGCGGAACAGAGCGCAGCGCTTCGGTTATCTCCCTACGCAAGCGCCCCAGTTCCCCCTCCAGATCCTTCTGTTCCTCCGCATACTTTGTAAGGCGTTCAGCCAGAGAATCCGCATCGCTCTCAAGCAGCTTCTTGGCCATGGCGCTTTCAGTGGCGTTCATAGCCTCAGGATCTGCACGGACGTTTTCCATAACGGCGGCAAACTGTGTCTGATCCAAAACCGCATGGGCCCGGGCCAAGGAGAAAGACACATCCTGCCCCAGAACCGCAGCCGCCAGCACCTCTGTTTCTTTCCATCCCATCAGCTTAAGAAGCGGCAAGCCGCTTTGCTGCAGCTTGATAACATCCTGGGCCGCGATGCTGCCTGTAGACTTCCCTAAGGCAAAGACAAGGGCCTTTTCGGTGAACTCAGCGGAAAGGTGTTTGATTTTGGTTGCCGCGACCTTTTCATGTAAACGATTGTGCGCGTCACGAAATTCCGCCGCCTTCCGGCTCCGTTGAGCATCGGAGGAGGCTTTGACTAAGCCACCGTAGATGCCGAAGGGAGCGGCCACAGCGGCGGAATACAAGCCTTCGCTATGGGTCTCCGGTATGGCGGTGACAAAGCGCTCCAGCCATTCGCGCGCTCCCTCATCCTCCTTGAGCTGGCCCCAGATTGAGGCTGCCGATGAAGAGTATTCCTGGAAGTATTCTGTTGCCCCCTCCGTGGCCATCCCTTCCGCGGTTCTTTTGAGGATATTTCTCATCCCGGAAGTTTTGAAGATACGTAGCCATTTCTCCAGCCCCACACGCTCCATAGGCGCTTGAACAGCCGCATCCATGATGCCCGCTAGAAAAGCCCGATCCGGGTCAACGCGCTTCTTGCGGAGCTCGCGATACTGTCCGCCCGTGATCTGCGAGCCCGTAAAGAGTAGACCGCCCACGGGGCCCGTGCTAACAGAGGCCAGAATCTGACCCCCAAACTGTGGCGCCTGGCGTACAAGATCCTGAAAATACCTCCCGAGAGCTGTTTGGGAGGTCAGCCGGGCGGAACGGCTTTCTTCAAAACGGGTCAGGCGCTCATCCGCCTTGTCAGCATAGTCGAACAGCACCCCCTGGATGGAGGTCTTGTCCTTGCCCTCAGAATCCTTACCCCTGGTCCTGCCCAGGAACCGCGCCAGCCCCGAAAGAAACCAGGCCATATTTAGCTGCATCTCTTCGCCGCCCTCGCGAAGAAGCAGAGGGATCTGCTCTAGAATACCCGGTTGATAGGGTTTGATTACCCCATGAACCGACTCCCGCGTTTGTTCCCAGCGCCGGTGTTCCTCCCGATCCATGCGCATGGCATCAATGACTTCCTCCAGATCCCCAGGATCGCCTGTAGCCCGGGCAGCCTCAAACATCTCCAGCAACGCGTCGGTATCCTCGCGGACTACGGCTGCGTTCTTTCTATCTTTTTCTATCCATTGGGATAAAAGAGGGTTCTGTAGTATTTTTCTGGTCCAATATTCCTGTTCCGCCCAATCCGGTATCTCCAGCACAATGTTTTCAGGCAAATCCAACGCTCGAGCCAGCTCCAGGCTCCGCGTCACTCCGGCCGTATTGAGGTCGGATGAGGCCTCAAGCATAGCCCGCACCCCTTCGCCCCCACCCTGGCGCGATCTCTCCGCTTCATCTTCCTGCCGCCACTGCTCAAGTAATTCCTGCGTCATTCGCGTTCCTCAGTTGTTAATGATAGCCGCCCGTCCCCTCTCCAAGGACGCACACAAGAC
>CATJOY010000068.1 GCA_949741925.1 uncultured Desulfovibrionaceae bacterium
GCGCGCTGTACCAAGCCAAAGAAAACGGCCGCGCGCGCTATGCCCTTAAACTGTGCGCGGCTGTTGAAAACAGCCACGAGTCGCGGCGTAAGTCAGTAAATTAGGCCGGTCATCAGGTGAAAAAAATATTTTTTTCTATCCGCCGGAGCCAAGGAAGGCCACCCCAGAATACGTCAAAACGCTCAAACCTTCCTTGGCGGATAGGCTATCAAGCCAACGTCGCGGCAGGAAAACTCTCAAAGAGCGGCCACGGCCTGTTCAATCCGGCGCAAACCTTCCTTGACCGTCGCCATAGGGCAGGCCAGGTTAAGGCGCATAAACCCTAAGCCTTCGGCGCCGTAACCGGCGCCGGAATTCAGGGCCACCTTGGCTTTTTCCAGAAAAAATGCCTCCAAGGCCTCTTGTTCTCGGCCAGGTTCCGCCGATAGACGTACAGCCAGATCACGGCAGTCAAGCCAAAGTAAATACGTGGCTTCCGGAACATAGGCAGAAATGCCGGGAATACGATCGGCAATGTATTCAACGGCGTATTCCATATTTTTCCGGATGTACGCATTAACCTGATCCGCGTAATAGGCACACTTGGTATAGGCGCTGTGAATGGCGATCAGGGCCATACTGCTGCGGCCCACAGCGTAGAGCCCTACAGCCTGCTTGAAACGCGCTAAAAGTTCCTTATCGGAACAAATAACCGCCCCGGCATGCAGGTCGGCAATATTAAAGGTCTTACTGGGATTGACGGCTACCAGGGAACGTGCGGCTAAGGAAGGCGAAAGGGAAGCAAAAGGAATATGGCGCTTTTCGGGGCTCACATAATCGCAGTGGATCTCGTCGGAAAAAATGACTACGCCGTGCCGCTCGCACAGTTCGCCCATACGCAGGAGTTCTGCCCTGGTAAAGCAGCGCCCGGTGGGGTTATGGGGGCTGCAAAGCATAAACAATTTCGTGGCGGGCCGGGCCAACTTTTCTTCAAGATCAGCAAAATCCACAGCATAGACACCCTCACGCAAACGCAACGGCGAACAGAGCAGTTCTCTGCCGCCTCCCTTGGCAACCGAGAAAAACGGCGGATACGAAGGAGTCAGGATAACCACGGCCTGGCCCGGCTCGGTGAAGGCCCGCACCGCGGCATCCAGTGCCGTGACTACACCGAGTGAATAGGTAACCCACGCTGGAGCAACCTGCCAGCCAAAACGGGTGCTCATCCAGTGAATTACGGCATCTTCGAGGATGCTGCCGCCACTCCAGGTATAGCCAAAAACTCCCTGGCGCACAAAGGATTCCAGATCGTGAATCAAGGGTTCGGGAGCGCTGAAATCCGAATCCGCAACCCACATAGGCAACACATCCTCGGCATAGGCGCGCCATTTCTCGCTCATACCGCGGCGGCGGTCGATGATCCGGTCAAAATCGTGTTCCATGGGAACTCCTTGGGGAAAAGAGGCTATAACCGCGCCTGCAACCGCCTCCAGGCGCTCTTGAGCAGCGCAATCGGGCTGAAGCTCTCGGACATCAGGTTCTCGGGCATGACAAAGCCAGTCAAGGAAAAGCTCTCCCGAGCTTCGCCGCTCCAGAAAATATCCTCCACCAAAGCTCCCGGCAGGCGGCGCAGGCGGGCCTCCTCCCACAGGCGCAGTTGCCCCGGCGCGGCTCCCAGCAAGGTATATACAGCTGTATCCAAGGCCACGGGGGAACCAGAGGCAGCCAGCAAGCCGGCCTGAAAGGGCTTGCCCCCGGCAGGCCCCATAACGTGCATGGCAGTGACGGCATCAACCAGGCTGGTCACAGGCGGCAAGGCCAAAGCCACATCCATGACCAATGAAGTGAAACGCCGTCCCTTATCGCCATGCCGGGCGTGCAGCCAAGCCTTGTTCATTCCGCTGACACAGCCGAAAAGGTTTTTCACGGCGCAGGTCAGGCGCAGCATCCGGTGGGCCTTGAGCCGGGGCAGGTTGAGGAGGGAATCCGCCTCCAGGGCCAAACGGGAAATCTTTACGCCGGCCCCCATGGGCAGGATTACGGTTTTGGGGGCATCCAGATCCCGCACGGGCAAGGAAACCCCGCCAGGGAGTCGAGTCAGGGCCTCGCTCAAACCGATGCGCCGGGCAACGTTCGTAGCCTGACCAAAGGCCGGGGAATCGGCCACAGTAATGGCCGCCCCATGGTCCAGCAGATAGAGACACGCCGCACGGACCACAGCAGGGTCAGTACAACAGAGCGGATCAGCATCGCCCCGCAGGAGGTTCGGTTTGACCAGCACCTTTTCCCCACGCGCGGGATGATAGCCGATCGCCGTCAGCAATTCCCCAACGGCGCGCTCCACGTCTGGCGAGGCATAGCTGCCGCAGCGGCCCAAGGCAACAGTCACGGGAACGGTCATAATCAGCCTCCGAGATGAATGAATTCCGCCACATCTTGAGTAAAGACAATGCCCCCGCCCGGCTCCGATAAATTCGGGGTGGCGCTGATGGCTTCAATGATGCCCGGGGTCTTCTCTTTTTCCGCAACAATGTGCACCATTTCCTTCTCAGGAACAAGAGTGATGCCGAAAAACTTCACATCTTCCTCAGTCCCCGTCCCCCTGGCATTGAGGATGGTGCCGCCGGAGGCTCCGGCCTTGCGGGCCGCCGCCATGATGTCATCGGCGTAGCCATGGTTCACAATCGCCGTTATCAACGTAAAGCCGGATTCCATCGTCTTGCTCCTCGCCTCACAGGCCTCGCCTGATGCCTCTTCGGCTTTTCCGCGCCGTACCATGCCGGATATAGCAACCACCACGGCCGTGCCGCCGAACTTTTTAGATTTTCCTGCTTCCTTTACGGCCCGGATAACCGCATCCGCTTCCTCGCCCATCAAAATAAGCACCACATCCTGTTGCACATCAGCTAGAAACAAGGCCTGCAAAAAGGCGCTCCCCCCGATGGATCGGCCAAGGGCCAACGTGCCGCCTCTGGCTCCAGCCGCCTTAGCCGCTGCCACATAGCGCTCCCCTTTGTGCCTGCCCGCCAGAATGATCAACATTTTTCCGGGCTTAATCAGATATTCCATTGCCGGAACTCCGTTGCTTTTTCAGTTGCTGCCGCTCCTTGGCCCTGAAGAGCAGCCCCAGAAGCTGGATGGTGATAAGCGGAGCCATGGCGATCATGGCGATCATACCGAAGGCATCCGTAGCCGGATTGCCGCCCAAGGCCGCGGAAGCGCCCAGGGTCAGAGAGAGAACAAAGGTTGCGGACATAGGGCCGGAGGCAACGCCGCCGGAATCAAAGGCAATCGCTGTGAACAGCGGCGGGCAAAAGAGCGTCAATCCGAGAGCCAACGCATAGCCGGGAATAAGGACATACCAAATGCTCAGGCCGCTGACGACACGCAGCATGCCCAGCACTACGGCCACAGCCACGCTGAGGCACAAAGCCACGAGCATGATCCGCCGCGGAATATACCCGCCGGAAACTTCTTCCACCTGCTCCGTCAGAACCCAGACCGCGGGCTCGGCGCAGACGACCACCGCCCCCAGGACAAAGCCTACCGGAATCAGCCCCCAACCCGAACCGCCCTGCCCCAAAGCAATGCCAAGGGCTCTGCCCGCCGGACTGAAACCGCCGTTGACGCCGACCATAAAAATCACCAGGCCGATAAAGGCGTAGACCATACCGAGAATGATACGTCGGGTCTGCTGCGCCGGAAGCTTAAGCAACGTAACTTGAAAAACAAAGAAAATCGCCAGAATGGGAAATAGAGCCAAGGCTATTTCCTGCATGGTGTGCGGCACCCGATGCAGGAAATGTTCCACCAGGGGGTAGATTGGCGCGGCGGCCTTCTCAGCGGCCAAACCTTGCTCGCCGTTCCGAAACAAAAAACCCAGCATGGCAACGGCCATGACAGGCCCGATCGAAGCCAAGCCGACCAGGCCAAAACTGCTATCCCCGCCCTCTTTTTTCTTCATGGCGGAGGCCACGCCTATACCCAGCGCCATGATGAAAGGCACGGTAACAGGGCCCGTGGTTGCACCGCCGGCGTCAAAGGCTATACCCACAAAACCCGGATCAATAAAGGCGCAAAGCAGAAACAGCAGAGCATAAAAAGCCGCCAGCACCATGCGCAGGGAAATGCGGAAGACAACGCGAAGCATGCCCACAACCAAAAAAAGGCCCACCCCCGCGGCGATCATAAACAAAAGCTTACTCTTATCCACAGCCTGATTCACGTTGTGAACCTGCCCGGCCAAGACCTGCACATCCGGCTCGGCAATAGTGACGGCAAAACCGATAGCGAACGAGGCGATAAGAATAAGAAATAAACTGCGTTTCCGGGTCAGCGCCGAACCGACCCGTTGGCCAAAGGGCACCATGCCGAGATCCGCACCGAGAAGAAAGATAGTCAGGCCGAGAATAAGCAACACGCCGCCCGCAAGAAAGCGCGCCAGGCCACCTTCGCCCAGGGGGGCCAGCGTATAATGCAGTAAGACCACGATAAGCATCACCGGCACAACCGAAACGGCTGATTCCTGAAGCTTTGCCTTGAAATTGGATGTCAAAAAATTCTCCTTGGACCTTGGAGTGGCCCTGTGGTCGCCAGCGCCCCGGATAGCCGCCTGCCCGGCTTCTAAGGCGAAACAACGAAGGCGGGAGCTTCCGCACCGCTCCGGCGGCAGCCAGAGAAGAACAACCGGAAGCGACCGGGGTTGTCCCCCTCGGAAACACTCAAAAGCGCCGCGGCTCCTTGGGGCTGCTTCCCAATACCTTTACCTTTATCCGTTACTGTATGTTTTTCCACCAAACAAGCCAAATGACAAGCATTTCGGCAGCGGCCGGCGTGAAATCAGACTCCCCCTCAAAGGTATAGCTTGCAAGGAATCCGATACCGGCATTTCCACGCGCCCGGGCCCTTTTATCTTCCGGCCGTCGCAACAGCCCGGGAATTTACATTATCCGACGATGCTCATAGAGTAGTATGGCCGCATGTCCTTTCCCGGGCGCACGGCCTCGGGAACGCCCCGCTTTGCCTCGGATACAAAATGGATGCGAGCGCGTTTACCACTATCCCTAAGGAGCACGCTATGACCACGCTTACCCAACCTGCCCTGATCGGCAAATTCCGCCTTTTCCTGGTTATTCTCGCCTGTAGCCTTCCGCTGTTTCCCCTGGCCTGCCCGGCCGCGGGAACCGAAACGATCGTCAGCGGCCCGTTCACCGTGTTGGTAAAGCAAGGGCCCAATTCCGCCAAGCTGGACGTGCGTTGTGAAAACCAGTCCCTCAGCCGTCATGAGAACGACATGCGGGAGGTTTACACGGACCCGTCTCTGGAGAACTTCCCCCTGCCGGGTGACCACACACTCAAGGTCAATTGCTTCACCGGCGGCGCTAACTGCTGCTTCGGCTACTATATTCTCACCTCAGGAAACAATACCGCCGCAGCCTACATCCCGCCCCTGGATGGCGGCCTCGGGCCTGCGGATCTTCCCGATCGCGCGGCCTTTGCCCTCAACGATCCGATTTTCATGTACTATGAAAAAAAAGATGCAGAGGGCAAAGGCTTTGCCTTAAGCCGAGTGGACTCCCCCCGGCCTAACCGCCTGCTTGTTTTTGACGAAGCCCATTGGCGCATCGACAGGCCCGGCGAATTTCCCGGGTACTACGCCAATCTCCTGGCTCTGCTTGACCATCCCCGGAACCAGCCGCTGCAACGCGAGGCCAAGGCCTTGCTCAAGGCTTATTACCGCCTGATGGCCGGCCAGAGCAAGCAAACGACCGTACAGTACCTCGCCCACGAGATGCCGGACAAATATGCCTCCATTCTCCAGCCCGTTTTCGAGGATATTGAAACAGCCACCCGGGAATTTGACCCCGTAGAGACCCTCCCGCTGCCCTGAACAGCAAACGTTATATGTTTCTCAAGGTTCCAGGCCTTCTCTCCGCCCCGTGAGAGGAGGCCCTCCGACCTATCCCAACAGGCCTGTACCGGCGGAGCACCTCTTTGCCCGGAAATACGCCAGGCGTTTTGCGGAGGGCAACGCTGCCTATAAAGAAGGCCGACTGCGCAACGCAGCCGGCCCCAAACGCTCTCCGCCCTGTGCCGCCGTATCCAGGCGGCACAGGGCAACAGGCTTATTTCTTGGGAGTAAACGAAGAACTCAAGCCCAGTTTCGAGGGGTCAACCATAACCGCCGTTTGCAGATCTTCCGAGGTCATCGGGGCCTCGGGTTTGATATCCAGGGTAAAGGTGCCGCCGGGGTTCTGAATGAACGCTTGCAACGCTGCATTCGCTTCTTTGAGCGGCTCCTTGAGCATGCCTTCCCACATGTTCAGTTGGAAGACCAGTTGTTCGCGCATACCCTGGGGCGTGAGCCCCTGCTCTTTGCCCGCCAGGGTGCAAAAGACCTCAGAAACGCCGTTATCCACCAGTTTCAAGCTCATGGAGCCGAGCATAGGATCGGCAACGAACAGATTGTCAGAAAGCTTTCGCAGGTCAATGGAAAGCGAAACCTCGCCGAGATCTTTGATGGTTGCGGAAACAGGATGCAAACGCAGGTCGTACAGGGGGTCATTGTTTTTCAAGCTGATCTCGTTCCGGGTGGAGAAGACCAACATTTCCGGAAGCATATCCCTAAGTTCGCGGGAAACGCTGTCTTTAGCGGGAAGCAACATTTTATTCGCGGCCAACTCATCCAGGGCGAAGGTCATAGAGAAATTGCCCTTGGCATAGTCAATTCCCACGGAAAAGGCCTTGGCCGCAATGGTTGCGCTCTCCGTGGGAACATCGGGAACTATGAACTTCATATCCTTGAAATAAAGGTTTTTGATGCTAAACTCGCTCTCCATGAAAAATTTCTGGACCTGCAAAGGATCCACCTCCGCGATGATCAGACCAAGCAGATCGGCATATCTGGGGAACTTCCCCCCATCCATGCCCAGTTCGCTGAACGTGGCAATTTGCTTATCCCCGTACTTTACAGAAACTTCTTTCATCTTCATGGGACCGGGGGAGATCAGAGAATAATCCGAACCTTCCAGTGAGGCACAGCGAAAGGCGAGGCGTTCTCCTTCCATATCTATACTTGAATAATAATCTCGAGCAGCTATCCGGCCAATGTGCAGCGTATCCGCGGCTATAAGCAGGCCGCGCAGACTGGGCATCTGTTCGCGCAAAAGCTCCTCCAGACGCGCGTCAACATCATCTACGGAACCGTTGGCAGGCATGTTGTGCTCGTCCGCATCGTCTGTAACGGCGTTGGGATCCACAGCCCGACCTCCATCCTCGGCCATGGAAAGCAGTTCTTGGTGTATTGCCAGCAGCACGGGCAGGGCAACGCTCCCCTCCCTTGCTATGGTAACGAAATCTCCGGAAAGATCGTGTATCTCATAAAAGGCGACGCTGTTTGAAAATCCCGGCCCTGTAGTGACCAAGTTGGTGAAGGCCAGGGTATCGGAGAGCTTGGAGACGCCGGAACTCTGCAAGACCAAGGGATTCAGGCCCTTGCCCTCGATCTTATCGGCGCTGATTGTGATTGCCGCGTTTTTATAGGGGAGTGAGCCCTTAACGTTCGTTAGGGTCAAGCTGCGGCCGAAGAGTGAGGCGTCAATATCGCCTACGGTCACGGTATAGGGCGCGGGAACCCCGGCGAGCGCATCCTTCATTTCTTGAATTTTCTGGTTTTTTAGGGAGTTGCCGTACAACAATATTCCACCGGCAACGGCCACAACAAGGACCGCCGCAATCAATGCAATCGGCTTTTTTTTCTGTGCTTGTTCCTGGCTCATGGATACTTCCTTTTGAATCATGGTTTGCAGCATTCAAGGCTGTGGATGCCCATGCATCAAGCCCCTCTTGTTACCTTGAGCTGGTAGCGCAAAAGGCAACATTGGGCCAGCATAATTTCAAATCCCCCAGGCGGTTCTCAAAAATTGCGCCTACAAAAGCCGGCTTCCCTACAAAAATAAAGGCCTTGCGGTGATACGTCGGCCTCTGTTTTCCGGCTGAGGCCTCCGGGAACAAAAAGGCGACCGGACAGCAGAAATGGAGGAGGCAACAGCCACAGGGCCTGATAACACTATTTTTTGTTTGCCCGCAAAAAAGATGCGCCCGCGTTGAGGGGGTATACTCTTTGGGTATTCGAGCGAAAAAGCAGGCGCAATCTGACGCCATAGGCGGGAGGCTAAAGACAGAGTGGTACCAGGCCCTAACGGGCGGATCATCCAGCCGCGCTCCTGCCGCGATGCCCTCTTGTATTTTATTACGGGTGGCGGCCCGATGCATCATCCTTGACCCTGCCCGGTGTAGAGTATAAAAAACATAAAATTTTTTTGTCAGCGAGGCGGCTTTGCCCACGGATGCATCTCTCCCCCTCAGGCATATTGCCGTGATCATGGACGGCAACGGCCGGTGGGCCGAAAAACGCGGTCTTCCCCGTAGTGAAGGGCACCGGGCAGGTGCCGAAGCCGTGCGCGGTCTGATCGCCGAATGTCGAAAACTCGGCCTTGAATACCTTACGCTGTATGCCTTTTCCCGTGAGAACTGGGGCCGCCCCATGGAAGAAGTTCGCCTGCTTTTCGATTTGTTGGCCCGCTTCCTTGGTTCCGAGCTCGCTGAACTCCAGCGACAGGATATCCGGCTCCAGGCCCTCGGCGATCTGGGGGGGCTCCCCTTCGCCTCGCGCACAGCCCTGACCCACAGTATCGCCAAAACCAAAAACAACGCTTCAATGGTTCTCAATCTGGCCCTTAATTATTCCGGCCGCCATGAAATTGCTTCGGCCTGCCGTAGGTTGATGGCCGAAGGCCTCTCCCCGGAGGAGGTCACGCCGGAAAAACTTTCGGAGTATCTTTTCACCGCGGGGCAACCGGATCCTGATCTGGTCATTCGCACCAGCGGCGAGCAGCGGATCAGCAACTTTTTGCTGTTCCAATGCGCATACAGCGAGTTCTATTTCACCGATACCCTGTGGCCGGATTTCACCCCGGAGGAACTCCACCTCGCCATGGCCGACTACACGGGGCGCTCCAGGCGCTTCGGCAAAACAGGAGACTGCTCATGATCCCCAGCATCGCTAGCTCTCACCTGCCCCGCCTCCTGACAGGCCTCATTCTTGCCGGTGTCCTGGTCGGGTGTCTTATCTATGGCGGCGTTGCCCTATTGAGCGCTCTCCTGATCATCTCTTTTATCGGACAACTGGAATTTTATTGCCTGTTCTGGCCGGGCCGTTCCAAACCCTTTTCCAAACTGCTGGGGCTCCTCTGCGGCAGCGGCATCATCTATACCGCCTTTCAAGCCGCCGGAAACGGAGATGCGGGGGGCCCCGTTTTTCAGGCCTGGTTAGTGGGCGTCACTCTGATTGCCGCGCTCTTTTTTCTCTTCCAGTACGGCGCCTATAATGATGTCTCCTTTGCCGAATTTGCTGTTTTGCCTCTAGGGGTTCTCTACATCCCCTTTATCCTTCAGGCGGCCTTCGGCCTGAGCCTGCCGGAACAGTTTCTGGTTGTCGGCGCTGCCGTGGCCTCGGATACCGGCGGTTACTATGTGGGCAGCCTTTTCGGCAAACACAAGCTCTGGGTGCGAATCAGCCCCAAAAAAAGCTGGGAAGGCTCCTTGGGCGGCTTGTTATTTTGTATGCTGGTTACTATCATGATCGGTTTCCTCTATCTCAGCCCGGGCGTGGAAACCGACGGCCTGTTGCCCCCAGCTTCGGTTCTGGCCCGCTGGGCCCTGTTGAGCATTCTCCTGAACCTGGCCGCCCAATGCGGGGATTTTTTTGAATCTGCCCTCAAGCGATCGCGAAACGTCAAGGATTCCAGCGCCATTTTGCCGGGACACGGCGGTATCCTGGACCGTATCGACAGCATCCTCTTTACCGTGGCCGTCTACACCCTGGTAAAAGACAGCCTGCACACAGAAGCCCTGGCGCGCTTCCTCGGGTACATCGGCCTATGATTCGCTACATCTCCCTCTTGCCCGGCCAAAAAGCGGCCGCCCCCCTTCCGGTCTGGCCCCGCAGCGTGGCAATCATGGGCTCCACCGGCTCTATCGGAGTCAACGCCCTGACCTTCATGAACAGCCAGAAAGAGCGCTTCCGGGTCGTCGCCCTGGCCGGAGCCCGCAACATCGAACTCCTGGTCCGACAAGCTCTGCACTGGCGGCCTCCCTATCTCGGCGTTCTTGACGACGAGGGGCGCAAACGGTTGCGCGCAGCCCTGCCCGATTCCTATAGGCCGGAAATCCTTGTCGGTCCTGCAGGGTACGCCGCCCTGGCCTCGCTTCCGGAACCATCCATCGTGCTCTCGGCCCAAGTGGGAGCCGCCGGGCTTGCGGCCACGGCAGCGGCGGCCAAAGCCGGCAAAATTATTGCCCTGGCCAATAAGGAATCACTGGTGCTGGCCGGGGATATCCTCCGCGGTATCTGTGCCGCAAGCGGAGCTGTCATTCTGCCTGTGGATTCCGAACACAGCGCTCTATTTCAATGCCTTGAAGGGCAGACGCGGGGAGATGAGCCCCGCCGGATCATTCTTACAGCCTCGGGCGGACCGTTTCGCGGTTGGGATCGCTCTTCCCTTGCCGCGGTCACTCCAGAAAAAGCCTTAGCCCACCCCAACTGGTCTATGGGGTCCAAAATCAGTATCGACTCCGCCACGATGATGAACAAAGGCCTGGAAATCATCGAGGCCCACCATCTCTACGGCCTCCCTGCAGAACAAATTTCTGTGCTGGTCCACCCCGAATCCGTCATTCACTCCTTGGTGGAATTTACCGATGGCTCCCTCCTGGCCCAGGCGGGCACGCCGGATATGCGCCTGGCCATTGCCTATGCCTTGTCCTGGCCGGAGCGCCTGGAGGCGGGCGTGGAGCGCTTAGATCTCGCCGCTCTAGGCAGCTTGACCTTTGAAAAAGCTGATGTATTTCTATTTCCCTGTCTGGGGCTTGCCGTGGAGGCCCTCAAAAACGGCAATGGCCTCCCGGTGGTATTGAACGCCGCCAACGAGATCGCCGTGGCCCGCTTTCTGAACCGGGAGATAGCCTTCATTGATATTGCCGGTTTGGTCGAACGGGCTATGCAAGCGCATACGGGCCGTGCCCCGGCAACCTTGGAAGAAGTTTTTGCCTTGGATGCGGAAACCCGGCGGCGCTTATCCTGAGCCCGGGAACAGATCTCCGGCCCGGGGATAGGAGCGCGGGGTACACAGCCGCTCTCGCCGGGAAGGCGGAAAAACCACCGTTTCGCTGCCACCTTCGGGAGCATCGCAAAATCTAACTGCTCTAGGATACGCATATGCCTGCTTTTTCTTTTGACTCTCTTTTCGGCATCCTTGCCGTAGTCCTGGTTTTTGGCGGCCTGATTTTTATTCACGAACTGGGGCACTTTCTGGCCGCCAAAGCCTTTAAGGTGGGCGTAAAAACCTTTTCTCTGGGATTCGGTCCCAAACTCTGGGGCGTTACCAGAAACAACACCCTCTACCAGGTGGCGGCCTTTCCCCTTGGCGGCTATGTTTCCATGGTCGGCGAAGCCGATCCCGAGGATATACCCGCTCCTTTTTCCCTGAAGGATAGCTTTGCCTGCCGGGCCGCCTGGCAACGCCTGATTATTGTCGCCGCCGGGCCTGTATTCAACCTTGTACTGGCCTGGCTGATCTACTGGGGGCTCTTTGCCTCCCTGGGCCAGACCTATCTTTTGCCGCAAGTCGGCTCCATCGCCGAAGATTCCCCGGCTGCCCAAGTTCTTCAGGTTGATGACGCTATTCTCGCGGCAAACGGCCGGGATATCCAGCGTTGGGATGAACTCGTGGCCATGGTCTCGGAAAGCGAGGGCCGCGCTCTGGAGTTAACGGTACGGCGGAACGGGCTCATCCATACGTTCACTATCACCCCTGCGCCGTTCGTACGCAAAAGTATCTTTGGCGAAGAGAAAACCTCCTGGGCCATCGGCATCCGCCCCAATCCGGAACAAATCGGCCACCACGCCTTCGGCTTTTTTGCCTCAGCCGGAGAATCCTTGCGCCATACCTGGTTCATGGCTTCGCTCTTGGGGGAAAGCATCGTTAAGCTGTTTGAACGGGTCGTGCCGCTGGAGACGGTCAGCGGTCCGATCCGCATTGTGGCCGAAATCCATAAACAAGCCACCAGCACGGGGTTGACGGGCGTCCTTTTCCTCGCCGCGTTTATCAGCCTTAACCTGGGCCTGCTGAACCTCTTGCCCATCCCGGTGCTGGATGGCGGGCATATCTTTTTCCTGCTTGTCGAGACCATCCGGGGTAAGCCCATGCCTGAAAAATTTCAGGAATACAGCGCCCGGGTGGGCATTGCCCTGTTGCTTTGCCTGATGGTCTTCGCCACATACAACGATATAGCCCAGTGGGTGACCATAGGCTTATGAAGACCGCTTCTTTTGCTGCTCCGGAAACTGCCCGTGACCTGACCCTCGTCTTGAACGCCGCGGAATCGCGTCTGCAAATAGTCGTTGGCGACGCCGAAAATTCGTTGCTTTTTTCCCAAGAATGGCACGCTCCGTCGCGCGGCGTTGAACTGCTCATGCCGGCCCTGCAGAGCGCCTTTGCCCTTTATGGACTGACGTCCTCCCGTATCCGGCGCATCGCCTGCGTGCGCGGGCCTGGCTCTTTTACCGGGCTGCGCCTGGTCCTGGCCTCGGCTTCGGGCCTGGCCAGAAGCACCGGGGCCCGGCTGGCCGGGCTGGAATACTTGCCCCTGCTCGGCCTGAATGCCCGCCCCCTGCTTGAACTTGTCGGAGAACACGGTACCCCCTTATGGGTTCTGACCCACGCCAGACGCAACCTGGTCCACGCCCAGGCTTTTCGGCTCCGGGCTGAAAGCCCTTACGGCCTGGCTCCGCTGACGGATATCCTGGTTCTGCCTGTTGAGGATGATGATCCAGGCCTCACTCTGGCGGCCTCCATGGCGGCCCTCACTCCGGCCGGGGGCTACCGAGCCTTTGTTCTGGGCAGCGGTTTTTACCGTAACCGAGAGGCCGCCGTTACCACAGCGCTGGCCAAAGGCTTGGAACTGCTCCCTCTGCCGGAATCCTGCGGGCATCCGGTCCCTGCAACGCTCTTGCAGGCTGCGGCCGATGCGGAGTACAGCAACGTAGATATTCCTCCGCTCTACGCCCGTCCCTGTGATGCTGAAGAGAATCTGGAAAGCATCGCCGGCAAGCTCGGGTTGGACCCTCTGAAAGCGCGGCAGAAACTCCAAAAGCTGACCTCGGGCCTGCCGGAGAGGTTATAGCCCCCTGGGGGCCTTATTGTATGTCTCCCAGCAGCCGGGGCTTTGCCCCGCCCCCCGCCGGGAGGAATCCTTCTCCCGCCCTCAAAAGGGGGAACACATCCTTTTTCACGCGGTGCGAGGAGGAGAGCAGTATAGGTTGACAATCCCCGCTTAGCGCCGGGTGCATACAGTATAAAACTTCCCTCCAAGAATTTATTCGCCTCCTTCCGCAGCCTTGGGGAAAACCAGATTGACTCATGCTTTTCCCTATCCTCCGGCTCCGCCGCCACTGTTTCCGTAGCAGAAGCACGGCAAAGGGGGATTTACAAGCTGTCTTGCGGAGGCGCAGGTCCGAGCAGGAACTCAATACGCCGCAAAACAACGTCCCGGCAGGCAAGCCCGCCGGGACGAGAAAAATCGCTGAAGTTCAGAACTCCGGCCCTTTGCAAACGCTTTTTACCCCAGGCTGTCCGGCGAAATCTTTCCTCGGGCCACGTCCACGGCCTCCTGCGCCAGAGCCAAGGTAGAATCAATAACCGGCACGGAAATATCGCCGTCAAAGACCACCAGAGGGAACTCGGTACAGCCGAGAATTATCCCCTGAGCGCCCTGGTCAGCCATACGCTGGGCAATAGCAGCGGAGCCCTTGCGCACGTCTTCGCTCAAATTGCCTTTTTTGACCTCGCGGATCAGGCGCATAGCTTCGTCCTGCTCTGCCTTGTCGGGTGAGAGAACCTCGATGCCCCGGGCTTCATAGGCCTTATGGTAAATCCCTGTAGTATACATGACTGAACTACCGAGAAGCCCCACCTTCTTAAGGCCCGGAATCTTCTTCATGGCATAGCGGCAGGAGGCGCGCATAATGTGCAGCACCGGTATCTTGACCGCTGCCTGCACCTTCTCATGCCAAAGATGCGCTGCATTGCAGGGAATAATGATCAATCCGCAGCCGTCTTCCTCCAGCAACCTGGCGGACGAAGTCAGAGCCTTCTCAGGGTCTTCGGTGCCTTCGAGACGAGCCTTGTTGCGGTCGGGAATTTTGCTGTTGCAATCGACGATGATGCGCAGGTGATCTTGGTCCGTCAAGGCCGGGTCGCACTTGAGCACTTTGGCGAACAGGTCAACGGTTGCCTCCGGGCCCATGCCGCCCAATATGCCGACTATCTTTTCCATAATGGTTCTCCTGATTGATCCCTGAGCAGGCTCAGAGCCCCACAGGCTCACGGCACAAAGAATTTTACCGTGAGCCTGCGGAAGCCTTATCGCGTTACGCCATTCTGCCGATTTCGCATGCTATGCTACCGGCTCCCCTCACCGCGGCCATTCGGTCCCGGGGAGGAAGGGACCACTCAAGCCCTTTTCCTACCCGCAAGGGCTATAATGCGCTCCATTTCATTGTAGGTGATGGTGTAGCCTTCATCCACCCCCATGCCCGGCTTGCAGAGCATTTGGTCCGCGCCTGTGGCCAAGGCCAGATGGACGCAAACTTGGGCCGTGCGGTCGGTCTCGTTGCAGCTACCGCCTTGGTACGCGCCGATGCCCACCTTTTTGCAGTAAAGCACGGATTCGACGATGTTGTTGATGCCACCGAGATCCGGGGATTTAATCTGGATCATGTGCCCGGCTTTGTTGTCGGCAAAGTATTTAATATCCTCGTAGGTGTTGCACCATTCATCAGCCACCAGCTCAACAGCGATGCCCCGGCGATCCACTTCCTCGCGCAGGCTCTTCAGGGCGATCATCTGCTTTTCGCGGTCTTCCACATCCATGGGACCTTCAATGCGCAGTTTGAAAGGAGCCATAATCTTGACCAAACTTTCGATATAGGTCGCCTGGGCTTCATAGTTATCGTTGCCGAAGGCCGCGCCGATGGTGCCGTAAACATCGATGTGGATGATCGGCGCATAGGATTCAGAGGGGCGCAGCTCAAGAATGCGGTTTTTCATCCACCGGCAGTATTCCTGGAGAATTTCCCCATTCTTGCCGAGCTTGGTCTCAACGTGATTGATCAGCGCGTGGGGCATGGCGGATGCGCCCTTGACAATCATCTTATCCACGTTGTTGTAACGATCATCGCCGGATTGGCAGAAAATGGGAATTTCCTTGAAGACGCCGGAGGTGTGGTATTCTTCGGCAATGATCTCGGCCATCAGCTTTTTGTTGCTCTTAGCGGCTGCATCAAGAATGGCCTGGGTCACGCCGTAACGAATGGCCGTGTGCAGGCGCTTACCGTTCACTTCCATATGGTCGATTTTCTCGGCCAGCGGACGGAAGGCGTTTACCTCCGCACCGGTGAGAACCGGGGCGATGTGCTCCATGATAAAAGGAATGAAATCCTCGGAAAGGAAGAGCGGGTCACGGCCGCCCGCACCACTGTACTGCACAGCCGCGCAGTCGCCCCAAGCAATCTGCCCATCCTCGAGCACTAGCATAACGGATATAGCTTCCCCGGCCTGGCGGATAGCTGAAAATCCGGGGGTAACGGGTTTGCCGATATAGGCCATGCCGTCATGGTCTGCGCCCTGTTTAATGGCCCGCTGGTCGTCGAAATAAAAACCCGTGCGCCCCGGGGCGCAGAGAACTTTGGTGATTTTCATGACGGTTTCCCCCTCTATTTGAGGATTTGCAGAATGCGCTGCATTTCGTTGTACAGGATCATGAAGCCCTCATCCACAGCCATGCCGGGCTTGGCAATGGTCTGAATGGGGTTGGTGGCCATGGCCACATGCGCGGCCATGCGCCCGGAGATCTCGGTTTCCGTGCAGCTGCCGCCGAGAAATGCGCCAAAGCCGTTGGCGTTGCAATAGAGCACCGCTTCAATGGCGTTGTTGATGCCCCCGAGGTCCGGCGTCTTGATATGGATAACGTTGCCGGCTCCGGCCTGTACAAAGGCCTTGATGTCGTCCAACGTATTGCACCATTCATCGGCCACGATATCCACATTGATGTTTTTGGCCCGCAGTTCCTGCATCAGCGCGGCAAAATGCTTAATGGTGGCTTCGCGGCTGCCGCCGTCAATGGGAAACTCTATCCGCAGCCCCATACCCTTGGCGGCTTCCTTAATCTTGGCCAGGTAGTCGGCGATGCCGGCGTAGTTATCCTCGCCAAAAGCAAGGCCCAAGGTGCCGTAAACATCAAAATGCAGAGTGGGCTTATAGCCGGGATTGGTGTTCAGGGTATCGATGCGCTTAACAATCCAGGAGACGAACTCCAAAAGCTTTTCTCCGCGCTCGCCCAGCTTATCGCGCACGTTGTTGATGAGGCCATGGGGCAGTACATCCACACCCTTGAGGATCATTTTATCCACGTTCATATGGCGGTCATCGCCGGATTGAGCGTAGATCGGAATAAGCTTTTTAGAAACAGTGGTGCCGTATTCGGCGGCAATGACTTCGGCCATGGTCTTATGCTGGGCTAGGGCCACGGCATCCAACAGAGCCCCGGTCACGCCGTAGCGCAACGCGGTATGCATAGGTTTACCGGTTTCGGGGTCTGGCAGGGCATCAAATTCCGCAGCCAGTTCGCGGAAATTCTTCATTTCCCGGCCTACCAACTTGGGAGCTACATATTTCTTAAGGAAGGGGATGTAGCGTTCGGCGCTGAGCAGCGGGTCACGGCCGCCGGAACCGGAGTACTGCACGGCCACGCAATCGCCCACGGCAATCTGGCCGTCTTCAAGCACCAGCATAACGGATATGGATTCGCTAGCTTGGCGCACCGAAGCAAATCCCGGGGTTTCCGGTTTGCCTTTGTACATGGCGCCATCGGATTCGGCGCCGTGGCGGATGGCCATCTGGTCGTCGTAAAAAAATCCGCCTTTGCCCTTTGAGCAAATAACATCAATGACTTTCATGCCAAGGTCCTTTCCCTGAATACTCCAGGGGCGATGCTGCAATACGGAATGAGTTCAGGATCGGCCGCAAGACCGCGGCGTAGGAGCGGGGGGGTGATGTTTCCGGCCGGGAGAAAAAAGCCGGGGATCAATGGTAGCGGCTGGAGCGACTCTTCCGCGAGCATAATTGATGGTTGGCGTTAAGACCGGCCGGGGCCGGATTTTCCGGCCCCGTGCAGGTGTTTTCCTGTTAGTTGAAATCTTCAGCCGAGCTTTCGTTTACATTATCCGTAACCCGCTGCCTGTAGCTGGTGCCCTTAGGCAGCAGAACGGAATCCTGGTGCAGGTGACCATCGAGCTTGGCGCCTATGATAGTGGCGGTGGCGTCACCGAGCACGTTGTTCATGGTCCGCGGCATATCCACGATGCGGTCAATGGCCAGGATGAAGCCAAGACCTTCAACGGGAATACCAGCCATCGGCAGCAGTATGGCGCAGGTAATAGCGCCGGCGCCAGGAACGCCGACTATGGAAACCGATACCATGGCGGCAGTCAGCAGTATCTGGATCTGGGTGGCTATGCTCAGGTCGATGTTATATATCTGGGCCAAGAAGAGCACCGAAACCGCCTGGTACAGGGAAGTTCCGCCCATGTTCATAACGTTGCCCAAGGTGATGCCGAAAGTGCCGATGCCCTTGGGCACGCCGAGGGTTTGCACGGCCTTAAGGTTAACGCCCAAAGTGGCCATGGAGGAGCAAGTAGAGAAGCCCACAACCATAACTTCGGTCATGTTCTTGAGGAAGGTTTTGGTGCTCATGCCGAAAAGCTTGATCAAGAGAGCGTTCACGCACACCAGGAAGAATTCCCCGAGCCAGACGGCGCCGACAAACACCGCGAGGCCGCCGATCACCTTGGAGCCGTTAACCCCGGCGGCCCAAGCGATAAGGCAGAAGGTGGCATAGGGGGCGGTCTTCATGATCAGGTTCAGCATGCCCATGGCGATTTCGGTCCACTCATCGAAGAAGCGCTTGAGCAGAGAGTTTTTCTTGGCGCTGATGGCCATAGTGACGGCAAAGAGCACGGTCACGAAGAGTATTTGCAGGAGGTTGCCCTGGGCAAAGGCCATAACCGGGTTCCGCGGAACGGTGTTGACGACAACATCAAAAAAGGTCTGGTCTGTCGTCTTGGCTTTGAACCCTTCCGGCATAACCACATCCAACCCGCTGCCGGGTTGCAGAATATTGGCCAGAAGGAGGCCCACAGAGCCGCCAATGATCGTCATAACGGCAAAAATAAACAGGATTTTGACACCGGTTTTTCCCAGGTCGGCGGGGTTCTCCACGGAGGTAAAACCACTGATCAGGGCCGGGGCGATCAGAAGAATAACCATCATCATGACCGCGGCAATGAACATATCGCCAATGGGCTTGAGCACGGCCATTTGTTCGCCGAAGACGAGACCAGCGATAACGCCCAAAACCACCATGATCAGGATTTTCGTGGCCATACTCAAATTTTTCCACGCTTGCATAAACTACACTCCTGCAAAGTAAGTGGGTGAAAAAGAAAAAAACCGCCTCAACTGAGTTTGGAAATCTCCCACAGCGCCTCCGCTGCCGCATCCATGTGCTCGGGCGTATTGTAGGCATGCATGCTCACGCGGATGTAGCCCCCGCGCATGGTGGCGTAGATCCTGCGCCGACGCAGAATCTCCACAACCTTATCCTCATGGTCTTTGGGATAGTATATGCAAACTATCCCGGAATAATTGCTTTCGTCCCGCGGCGTAACCACCTTAAGCTCTATGCCCTTGAGGGCGGCGCGCAACTGCCTGTCCAGTTGCAGCACATGCTCGCTGATATTTTTTACGCCCAGTTCGTTGATCAGGCTGACGCCCGCCCGCAAGGCGGCAACGCCCGCAAAGTTGAGCAACCCCGCCTCCAGACGGCGGGAATCGGCCTTCCAGTTGAGCCGGGTAAAATCCGTAGTCACCGCCGGGGGCGCGATAAAATCCGTAACGCTTTGGTAGGAAACATAAGGAGGCTCAAGCTTTTGCAGCACATCGCGGCGCACATAGAGCGCGCCGCAACCCATAGTGCCCCAGGAATGCTTGTGCCCGCCGAAGGCCAGCGCGGCGATGTTCTGCCGCTTCACGTCGATATCCAGCCGCCCCACCGCCTGGATGCCATCGACCATGAGCAGGATGTTCCTTTCCTTGCACAGCCGCCCCAATCTATCCAGATCAGTGTAAAAACCGGAAGAATACTGCACAGCGGAAACCGTGATGCCCACTGTGTTCTCATCAATCAGTTTTTCGTACTCTTCGATAAAGATAGAGCCATCTCGGCTGGGTATAACTTTGAGTTCCAGCCCTCTGGATTTCTGACGAACCCAGTTGTTCAGGTTGGAGGGGTGCTCTAAATCGTCGATGATGACGTTCTGGCCCGGCGTAAAGGGGTAGCCGGCCGTAAAAATACCCACGCCTTCGGCCGTGTTTTTGATAAAAGCTACTTCTGTGGACTCGCACCCCAAAAGCGTGGCCACATCCCTTCTGGCCTCATCCGCCATGGCCCAGGCGTTTTGCGTCACATCCTCGGCAAAAATCTTCACATATTCGGTCATGTAATTTGAATACACAGCTTGGGTCCGCATGGGCGGCAAGGCCACATGGGCGGCATCAAGAAAGATGACATCTTTCATGAAGCCGAATTCCTGATCAAGCAGTTGTTTATTCAACATCCCCAAGCCCTTCCCGCTGCATTCCGCGGTATATGTGGTTGCTTTCGGCCTGATTACAATTATTTACCCGAATTCCTCCACTCTTTCAAGCAGGCATATATATAGCATCAATGATGGTGCCGTCGCGGTATTCCACGCGGCCGACAACACGGTCGGTAAAAGCAACCTTGCGGGGCTCGCCGGCAATGGACAAGGCCAAGGCCCGAAGCTCTTCAATGGAACGAACATCCAGCCCCGCCGCGCGAAAACGATCCGCCAGGTCAGGCCGGGCGGGGTTCACGGCAATGCCGCGTTCCGTAACAAGAACATCCACTGTTTTGCCCGGCGTGGTGATAGTTGTACATTGATCAACGACAATTGGCAATCGGGCCCTGATGAGCGGGGCCACAATGATGGTCATGGCCGCCCCGGCCGCGGCGTCGTTATGCCCGCCTGAACCACCGATGATGATGCCGTTAGAATCGGTGTGGACATTGACGTTAAAGTTGACGTCCACTTCCGAGGCCCCCAAAAGAACTACATCAAGATAATCCACGCAGCTTCGGCGGGAAGGATTGGCGTAAGTATCAGCGGAAATTTCCTGGTGAGCCTTGTTTCTGCCGATGGATTCCACCGCCGCAAGATCAAAGCACTGTACGTCGTAAATAGCCTCAAAAAGACCTTCTTCAAGCATATCCACAAGATACTTGGTTATACCTCCCAACAAAAAGCCCCCGCGCACCTTCTGGCGAATCATATCCTCGCGCAGATATTGCGCCGTGGCCAGGGAAGCTCCACCAGCCCCGGTCTGAAAGTTAAAGCCATCCTTCAAAAGGCCCGAGGCCCGGATAGCCGCAGCGGCTTTTCTGGCAATGGCCAGGGCTACGGGATCCCGGGTCATGCTGGTGGAACCGGAAACAATACCCTTGGGATCGCCAATAGAATCCAGCCGAACGATGGAGTTGACACGATCATGGGGAATAGAGACCCGTTCCAAAGGCTTATCAAGATAGGTATCAGTAATTGCAATGACATGGCGCGCGCACTCGGCATCCGGCACAGCATACCCTAGCGAACCACAGGCCGAAGGGCCAAGGATGCCGCTGACGTTGCCCATCCGGTCTACCGTGGGAGCGGCCATGCAGGCGATATCCACAGACCGGGAACCCTCGCGCAGGGCTCGAGGCCTGCCGCCGTGGGAGCGGAATATAACCGGAGTCTCCAGCAGGCCGTGGGAAACGGCCTGAGCCACCGGGCCGGACATGTAGTTGGTATCAATAGCCCGGACAACCCCGTTTTTGATATGCTCAATTAGAGGCTGATGGACAGGAAAAACCGAGGACGCAACCAGAGTCAAATCCTTGACCCCCATCGCTGCAGCGGCTTCCAGCACAGCATTGAGAACATGGTCTCCGTTGCGCATGTGGTGGTGGAATGAAATAGCCATGCCGTCGGCAAGGCCGGCTTCCTTAAGCGCGGTGACCATATCCGGCATCAGTTTATCACGCATGGGCCGTATCCTCCGTAAAAGAAACCGGGGCTTCTCCAGCCCGGCTCAGAATAAGCTGGGCCCGCTTGATAATGGGCAGGTCGATCATCATACCATCAAGGGAAACCGCGCCCTTGCCTTCCTCTTCCGCTTTGCGAGCCACGGCCATAACCCGGCGGGCCCAGCGCAGTTGCTCTTCAGGCGGGGTGAAGGCCCTGTTGACTGCCGCAACGTGCTGCGGGGAGATGACGGTTTTGCCGTCAAAGCCGAGTTGGGCGGAAAACGCGGCATCCTTTTCCAGGCCCTCAAGATCCGTTACATAGGGATAGGGCGTATCCAGGGATTTAACCCCGGCCGCCTTACAGGCCATGATCAGCCGGGTACGGGCGTACAAAATCTCCTCGCCGCCGGGGGTCCGTTTAGCCCCGAGTTCAAGGGTCAGGTCCTCGGCTCCGAGCTGCATCCCGGCCAGTTTGGGATGGGCGGAGGCAATGGCAAAGGCATTCTCTATACCCGCCGCGGTTTCAAGCAGCGTCAGCAGGCGGATCGGCTTCCGCCCCGCGCCATATTCGCGTTCCCGCTCCTCGATAGCCGCAATCAGGGTGCGGGCGTCTTCGGGAGAAGTGCACTTGGGTTGCAAAATAAAATCCGGCCCGCCCTTGACCACCTCGGCAATGTCATCCTGCCAGAAAGGCGTATCCAGAGCGTTGATGCGCACCACAACGCCGATGCCCTCAGGCCTAAGCTCCGTCAGGGCATTGCGGACCAGGATACGGGCGGCGTCTTTTTCCGTGCGGGCCACAGCATCTTCGAGGTCAAAAATGGCCGCGTCCGCGCCGAGAGCGCCGGCACTGGCCAGCATGCCGGGATTGTTGCCGGGCATGAAAAGAAGGGAACGGTAATGCTTCATGACCGGGCCTCCTTATAACGCCGGATGGCGGCTTCCATACGCGCCCGGATCGTGCAATCAAGAGCGCCCTTATCCTGGGCCGTAACAGTAACGCCGGTCAGATCGTGTTCAGCAAGACTCTCTTCAATGACCCGCAGGATGGCCGGGCCAAACTGCTTCATAACGATGCTTTCCAGCGTTATCTCATTGCCGCCCGGTTCTCCCGGAGCCAGAGCAATAAAAATATCGTTAGATTCGAGAGATCCCGCCGTTGCCCGGAGGGGCTTGCCAAGCGACGACTCCGGGGTCGGAATGGTCTGGGCCATACGAGCTCCTTGTTTTGCGTCCGCATTCCCGCGGGCAGCCATCATTTTTCCTCAATGCATCATGTCATGCATTGTGCCGGTGAAATATTCGTAGCGCACGGGGTATCCGCGGCATCGCCACTGTTGCAACGCTTCGCGAACACTTTTTGCTAATGCCGCCGAACCTCCTCCCGAAGCCTGCCAAGCACGGGACCGGCCTCGGCGGAGACCAACCAGGCCGCGGTGGACGGCGGCACCAAGGAAGCCGGTATCTTTGCATCGCCCCCCTGCTGCCGAAGCAACGCGCGCACGGTGGAAGCGCTGACCGCGCTTCCGGCTACAGCCAGCCGGGGAATTTCCAGGCAGGCAATGCCGTGAAGCGGCAGAATCTCCCGCATCACCGCATTGTACCCGGCCGTCACCGGGCAGTAAGGCTCTTCGCCCACAAAACGAGCGCTGATGCCCAAATCCGGAGCAATGCGCTCGGCAAACATCGTGCAATCGAGTTCCGCATGGATTCGGCTATGGGCGACTTTTCCGGTAAAATAGGCGGGAAAACTCGCTCGGGAAACCATGTACGGCCCCCCGGGCACAACGGTTACGCGGTCAATATCTTGAAGGCCTTCACGCACCAAGCGCAAGCGGATTGCAAAGGGAAAGGCGGAAGCATCCTCCCGGACTACAAAGACCAGAAGCCGGGCGCAATGCTTCAGGGCTTCCACAACCAGATGCCTGTGCCCGGTAGTAAAGGGATTAGCGTTCATGACCACGGAGCCAAGCGGAAAGCTCCCGGCCTCCGTCTCCTGCCCGGTGGGCGCAACCCTGCCGTCAGGCAACGCCTTCAAGCCGGAAATCCAATCCTTATAATCAGGGCGCCCCCACTCGAGCAATGCTGCTCCGGGGCTCATGGCCAGAAGATGAAAACCCAGAGCGCCAAACTTAGGGGCCTCGGAGGGTTTGGTAAACAACAGCAGATGTTCAAGGCCGCGATGCCCGGCCTCCTGAACCAGACGGCTGATAATGGCTGCGGCCAAGCCCTCGCCTTGACGGCTCTTCCCCACAGCAATGCCGCAGACTACATTGCCCGCCAAAAAGCCCGTGCCGCTCAAAACGCCGTCTTCATAAACGCCCAGAGCAAAGGTCACATTTTCGGGCGCATCCAAGCCGGCTTCGCGCAACAGGGCATAGGCTTCCTCAAGCTCCTCAGGAAGAAGCAATTCGTGAAATCCCTGCATGGAAGAGGGGCTTTGCGCCATAAACTCTCCGGAAAGGACAAAACAACCGGGTAGCACATCCGGCCTGGCGGTTTCAAAGGTATGCCGGAAATATCTTTCCGGATACATCGTCAAACGCTCTAAGCGGCCCTAAAACGGCCTGAAAATGCATGATAAACATGCCACTATATTGTGGCATTATACAATGTCTGCCGACATGTAAAAGGATATTTTTGCCCATTAAATACAACAAATCGGATCAATTAAAGAAACTCTTGTTCCGGGCCGGGAAGGCGCGCGGGGTCCGGCGCGGCAACAGGATTGTAACAAGAAGCGGCGAAGAGGCAAGCCCGGAGATACCCTGAAAGGCCATGGCATGGAATATTCCTCAGTAAAATCCAGAGCGCTGTGTTGGCATGAGCCCGCAACGCCTTTCTTCCCCACCGGCAAAAATTATAACGAAGCCCAAGGAATATTATGTTTCAAAGCGACGGCGAGATATTTTTCAAAGATGGCAATGGCCTCCACAGAGCTTTGTTTAACGATGCGGTGGGTCAGCAGATAGCAAACCCGGGGCGGGGGGGCATCCGTCAGGGTGTGGATGGCGAACGAACCGCGTTTACAGGCCGTGTAGGCGATGGAAAGGGGCACGATGGCCCATTGACGCGGGTCACTGATTAAATCAATTAAAAGCGAGCAGTTGTTGAGGATAACCCGTCGGGAACCGCTGCGGTTCCAGTGCTGGTCGTGCCACAATTGGTAATTGTCGTGCCAGGCAATGAATAGTTCATGGTCCGGATCCAAAGTTTCCGGGCGGATCGCCGGGAAAGACGTCCGCAGATCATATGGAGAGCCACTCCCCGGTCCCCTGGTGGGCCGGAGCACCACCAGCGGTTCGGAAAAAAGCCTTCGGGCGACAACGTAAGGGTTCAGCATCTCCCGCAGAGTAAAGCCGATATCCACCCTCCTTGTCTCAATTTCATTATACATTTCAAGGGAATATTTTGTGATAACGCGCAGACGGACTTGGGGCGCGTTGGCGTACAGCAACTGAAAGAGCGGAACCAGAAGCGGCGGGGTAATACTCTCCAGCGTGCCCACGGAAAGGCTGTGTTCGATGCCCACGGCAGAAACATCCTGCATGTCGCTCCAAAGGGCCAGCCAGCGTTCGGCCAGGGGCATGAAGGCCTCGCCGGCCTTGGTCAGGCTGATGTGCTTCCGGCCCTTTCCCCGAACCAAAAGCGGGGCGCCGACTTCCTTTTCCAGTTGCTTGATTCTCTTGCCCACAGCCGAAGAGGTGGCGAAAAGCTGCTCCGCCGCCCGGCTGATGTTGCCGCACTCCGCAACTTTGAGGAACGCCTTCATACCCAGATGATCCATACCAGCGCCTCCGGGAGCTGTTTTCCCCTGCCCATCGTATGCCGAAAGATCAAGGCAAACGACTGCGGCGACGCGCCCTTCCCCTGCCGAGAAACAATCTCGCCGCGCAGCGAACAGTACGCCCTTTGCTATCTCCGGGCAATCCGCCGACTATCCACGATTTCCGGCAGAGCACCGCACGAGCACTGTTTTCTCGGAAACGGCGGGTAAACGACTCTACGGGGGAGTAATCAGTCTTCTAGCTGTTCTTTTTCAGCGGCATCCTGCCCGGCTCCGGATGGGTGCAGAAAAAGCCTGGCCAGCCGCGCATCTTCAAAGCTGAGCGCATCCGGACTCTCTTCACCGTGTCTGGCCCGCGAAGCCTCCACAACCGGCCGGAGGTTCCAAGCCCCCGCGGCCAAAAACAATTCTCGCGCCTCGACCAGCTTGGCCGCAGAGATAAACCGCTTCGGTGAAAAACATCGTCCCTGCCGGGCCAGCACTTCCATATGGCCCAGGATGGTTGAAGGAGCAAGGCCCCGCGCCGCGGCAACCGCCTGAATATCCAACCCCTGTTCCAAAAGCCCGGCGGTAGCCAAAGCGCTGTCCCCCCTGCAACGCGTCTTCCTGCCTGGCTCGACGGCCGCTTTGGCCTCCGCGTCGCCGTCTTTCAGCCGTCTTTCCCCCACGATATCCGGCGGCGCGTCCGGCCTGAAGGCGGCTTGGCCCTGCAAAGCAGCGGCCCGGGCCGCCGTGGCCGGATCAGAGCGAATACGTTCAGCAATAATCTCGATAAAATTCCAGCCGTAAGCATCCATTTTGAATTTGCCTACGCCGGAGATGGCCAGCATCTCCCGGGGGCTCTGGGGCAGCAGTCGGACCATATCCCGCAGGCAACGGTCAGGAAAAACAGCATAGACGGGCAGACCTCCGGCCGCTGCCAACCGGCGACACTCCCGGCGCAACGCCTGAAGTAATTCCTCATCCGGGCACTCTCCTCCCTCGTCTGAAGGGGTAGAAACGCGAACGCGCCTGGCCGTGTTTTCAGCCTGCCGGATCATGCGCACTCCGGCCTGACCGCGCAGCACCCGCCAACCGGCTTCGGTCAAGGCCGGCGTAGGGTACCGGGGGTCATCCACCGTGACCAACCCCTGGATCAGGGCGGCATCCATAACCTGGTTCCAAAAGGCCGGGGATTCATCCCGCCCCACGCCGAAGGTGGGCAGGTGCTGGTGACCGAACCTGATGATCCGCCCGGTCTCCTTACCCAAAACGATGTTAACAACGTGCCGCGCCCCGAATCGGCCGCCGGTTCTGGCAATAGCCGAGAGAAGCTTCTGGGCCGGCACAGTCGCATCAACCCGCTCCACCTCCCCGGCGCAAATATCGCAAAAGCCGCACGCATCCGGAGCCTGCTCTCCAAAATACCTCAACAGGGCCTTTCTGCGGCATCCCTCTTGGCGCGTATACTCCAGCATGCTGAAAACCTGCCGTCTGGCAGCCTCGCGGGCATCAGGATCCTCGATCTTTTCGGCGAATCCCAGCAGCCGGGGCACATCCTGACGGCCGTAAAACAGAACGCAGCGGGCCGGATCTCCATCGCGCCCCGCCCGGCCGGTCTCCTGATAGTAGCCTTCCAGGCTGGCCGGAAGATCGCCATGCACGACAAAGCGCACGTTGGGCTTATCGATGCCCATGCCAAAGGCGATAGTCGCCACAACAAGCCGCGTCGTATCCCGGCGAAAGGCCTCCTGGGTTTCCGCGCGTAAGGCATCCGGCAAACCGGCGTGGTAGGGCAGCGCATCAAAGCCCTTGGCGCGCAGGAAGGCGGCGGTGGCCTCAGTATCCTTGCGGGTACCCCGGTAAATAATCCCGGGTTCCTCCGCTCTTTCCGCCAAAAACGCGATCAACTGCGCTTCCAGATTCTCCCGCGGGCTGACTTGATAAAACAAATTGGGGCGGTTGAACGAGGATTTGATCCGTAAAGGATTGCGCAAGCCAAGGCGGCTGACAATATCCTCGGCAACCCGCTCTGTGGCCGTGGCGGTGAACGCGGCCACGGGGGTTCCGGGAAAGGTTTCAACGATCACCGAGAGCCCGCGGTAATCCGGCCGAAAATCATGCCCCCAAGAAGAAATACAGTGTGCTTCATCAACGGCGAAGAAGGCCAGGGGAACGCCGCGTAAAATCTCAAGGAACTCCGGCAGGCAGAGACGTTCCGGGGCCACATACAAAAGCTCCAGGCGGCCCTCCCGGAGCTCTCTGAGCGCGGCGCTGCGCTCGGCTGCCGTGGTGGCGCTGTTCAAAGTCCTGGCCGCGAAACCGTTGGCCCGGGCGGAATCCACCTGGTCCTTCATCAGCGAAATCAATGGGCTGACCACCACGCAGACGCCGGGCAATAACCGCGCCGGCAGTTGATAGCACAGGGATTTCCCGGCTCCTGTGGGCATAATGGTAAACGTATCCCGGCCGGCAAGAATGGCCCGGATAACCTCTTCCTGGTGAGGGCGGAAGGCGGAATACCCGAAAGAAGCGGCCAGGGCTGCGGCCAATTCAGGCATAGTTCACTTCCCGCGCAGCCAGATAAGGCTTATCTGACGCCCGGATTCTCCCCGTCGGTACGAAAAGAAAAAGTCTGGTAGAGAACGGGTGCAGAGATCCACACTAAAAATGTGGTCATGCCGAAGACCGGCCGCCCGGAGTTGATCGCGGGTCAGGCTCCAAAGATCCATGGTTCGGGCCGCGTCGTTGAACCAGGGCCTGAACTCCTTCGGCCATTCCTTCTGGAAATTGACGAATTCCGCCGCCTCGGGCCCCAGGCTGGGTCCCCGAACAGCCAGGATCTCAGCCGGGTCCAGGCCGTAGGTTTCGCAGAACCGGGCTACCCCACTGCCGGGAAAGTTGAGCCGGTTCCCTCGCCACCCTACATGCAGAGCCGCAACACAACCCCGAGGATGCGCCAAAAACAACGGTTGGCAATCGGCGGTCTTAATGCATAACCCCAGACCGGGGCGGTCCGTCATGGAACCATCAGCAGCGGGCAGCGCAGGGAGGGCATCCGGCCCGCTCTCCCAAGATGTGGCCTCCGGATCAACCAGCAGCTCATCACCATGCACCTGGTTGAGTTCCACCCAGCGGCTGATTCCTGCCGCCTGACGCAGAGCAGCCCGAGCCCTCCGGATAGGCTCTTTATCAGGCCCGGCGGCCCCGGACGACGGAAAGACCAGACTGCCGCTCCGGGCTGTGCCGAAAAGGCAGCCAACGGCATCAAGACCGGGAAAGGCAAAGGGAATGGCTCCGGCATTGGAAACGGCGGCTTGAGCTACTTCAGCCATAGGCACTCCTGATCCGTGCATAGACCATGCAGTGGCAGATCCCAAGAGCCCCGAGGGAGCCGGGATACAAGCTGGAAGGCGTAGCCGTACCCCACCGTGAGCACGGCATGCATTGCCGGCCTGGCCAACAAGCGGTCATAATAGCCGCCCCCGCTGCCCAGCCGGTACCCCCCCCGGTCAAAGGCCAAACCGGGGACGACCAGCAATTCCGGAATCCGGCTTCCTTCCGAAGGCGAGGGACAGCGAGCCGGGTCCGGCTCCATAATGCCGAAGAGGCCCGGCACCAGCGCTTCAAAACCGGAACAGGGCAACAACTCCATGATGCCCGGCCTGCCGGGTAGGGAGCGGGGTAAAAGAACCTCTTTGCCTTCAGCCCAGGCTGCTTTCAAAAGCTCTTTGGAATCAAGTTCACCGCGAACAGAGAAATACAAGCCCACGGAAGTCGCCTTTTTCCAGGCCTGTTCTGCCAGAAGCCGCTCCCCGGCAATCCGGGCCAGGCGTTCCGCACAAGGAGGCGTCACCGCCAACCGCCGTTTGTTCATGGCAATTCGGAGCGCTTTTTTCTCTTGCTCCAGGTCGAGCGAATCCATGGAATACCTCCAGATGGCGTTATATACAGGCACTTCCACGAACCAGCCGATGTTCCCGGCGAGCGCGTAGGGCGCCCTATCCTGTATGCCTCCGGCCAGGCGGATGGCCCGGGCAGGCCGAGAGCCAGAACAGGTAGTTTGCAGATTCCCGCCGGCTGGTATATGCTGGCCCCGCTGCGCTTCGTGGGACGCGCCATACCGTATAAAGGAAAAAGACCATGTCCGCAAATACTTGGATCGCCTTCGGCGACCTGCATGACGATCTCTCCCCGCTGCGGGGCTCCTCCCGCCTGCGCGAGGCAATAAGAAGCGCTCAAGGCGTCATTATCAGCGGCGATATGACCTTTCGGGGCGGCATCGCACAAGCCGCCGAGGTAGTGGATGCCCTGGCCGAGCTGAACCCCCGCGTTCTGGCCCAAATCGGCAATATGGATATGAGCGAGATTACCGGATGGCTTGTAACGGAACGCCGGAACATCCATAAAAACGCCCTGAGCATAGCGCCCGGCGTTGTCCTGATGGGGCTCGGCTGCTCCAATCCAACGCCTTTCGGCACGCCCAGCGAAGCCAGCGAAAATGAATTGGCCTCCTGGCTCAGAGAAACGCTCGAGACCGCGCCCGCGCATGATCATCTGATCCTGATCAGCCATACCCCTCCGCTGCATACCGCCTGCGATCAATTGGCCGGCGGCGGCCATGCGGGCAGTCTGGCTGTTCGGGAATTTATTGAAGAATACCAGCCCGCGGTGTGCATCTGCGGGCATATTCACGAATCCCGAGCCGGTGACCGCCTGGGGAAAACGCAGATTGTCAATCCCGGTAATCTGGCCGCCGGAGGCTATGCGGCGCTTATCCTGGATAACGACGGGCCGCGCGCTGAATTGCGCGCCTTCTAGGGGCTATTCCTCTCCATTCACCCGCGAACCATGAGGGTTCTGCCTGGTAAGAAAAACGAAGAAAAGCGGTCTGCGGCAGTGTTCACTATAGGCCAGAGTCGGTTTTTTCCGGCTGCTGCCGCCGCAAGGAAAAAGAGGACGTGGCGCCAGAACTTTGTAGGTTGCCCTTAAAATACAGTTCCATGGCGGGCGGCGGTTCCCCCCGTGGGAGCACTGCGCTCTGTGTAGAAACAAAAATGCTCTAAACACACCGCATCGGCAAAAATCCGCGTAAGGAAAAAGAATGGAAAAACGAACTCTCGGCAGTATTGTGGAATCAAAATGTGGAAAATGTAACGATGTTACCGGGCATATCATTATGGCCATGGTGGGCGGCGAGATTGTCAAGGTTGAATGCCGGGCCTGCGGCTCGGTGCACCGTTACCGGCCGCCGGATAAGGAGAATGTTCCCGGCCGGGCCAAAGCTCCCGGCAGTTCCCGAAGCTCTTCAGCTTCCGGAAGCAAAGGCGCGGCTTCCGGTTCCCGGAGCAGCGTAAAAAATGCCCTATCCCACGACCAAACCGACCGCTGGCGGGAGGCGCAAAACAGAGCCGGTTTTGCCGAGGTGCGCCCTTACAGCATCCACGAAAAATACGACGCGGAAACTCTGATAAACCACCCTGTTTTCGGGCTTGGAGAAATTCTTTCCGTTATTTCTCCAGATAAAATGGATGTTCTTTTTGAAGCAGGCATAAAGCGCTTACTCTGCAATAAAGAAGGCTAATATTTTTCTTTTCACAAAAAAGCCAACAAATACTTTAAGTTACTTAAAATAATGACGTATCTTTGTATGGTTCTAAAAGATTTTCTTCCTGATTATGGCCTCAGCAAATAGTAATTATCCAGACTTTTATAGAGGAGTTGTCATCTATTTTTTGGCTTATGCCCCGGAATGTGAGACACAATGCATTCATTTCGTCCCCAATTTTTTAATTGGAGAGAGCAGATGAGGCAAAATTATAGCCATACGCTTATTTTTTATTGACTCCTGTTACATGAAAAGTATAAGTGGGAAGCAATGGGCCGCGTCGTTTGGCAGGTGTGTTGTCGAACTTGCTGCGCGGAGACGTCATCTTTTTTCGTGAGGTTTTTTTCATGGCCAAGTCGATTTACGTTGGAAACTTACCCTGGTCCGCTACCGAAGACGAAGTTCACAGCCTTTTTGCAGCGCATGGCACTGTTCTTTCCGTCAAACTCGTTACAGACCGTGAAACCGGCCGCGCCCGCGGTTTCGGTTTTGTAGAGATGGAAGATGCAGACGCCGCCACCGCTGTGGAAGCTCTGGATAACAGCACCTTCGGTGGCCGCACCCTGCGCGTCAACGAAGCCCGGCCCAAAGCTCCGCGTCAGCCCCGGTACTAGTTTCCACCTCTGAGACCATGCGAAACCCCGGCCCCAGCCGGGGTTTTCGATTTTCCGACCTCCCGCGCCGCTCCTGCTCCACCAGCCCTGAGCCGTTGGCACTTTCTATGCATAGCAAGAGCCAAGGGTAAAATTGCCCATTTCGTATGGAGGGAATTATGTCTTACTATCCGCGGTCATGCAGCGTCCGCCCGGAACGGCTGGCCCTAAGCGCGCTTTGCATCCTGCTGCTGGCGCTGCTCGGCGGCTGTTCTACAACCACGTATACGCCCTATGCCCCACACACGGCCCAACAGGCCAGCGCCGTGCAGAGCGGCACCATCCGCCACGTAAGTGAAACCGTTATTGATGAAACCACTGAAGGCATGGGCTCCTGGAGCGGAGCCGGGCTCGGGGCGGCAGCCGGAACCATAACCACCCTATCGCCCTGGGGCCTGGTAGGAGGAGGCGCGCTCGGCGCTCTCCTGGCTGACAACAGCGTTCGTACCACGCAACGCCGGCTCTTGGCCATCACCGTGGATATGGATAACGGCAGTACAGTGACAATCGCCCAAGAAGAAAACGATGTTTACCTTCCCGGCGACAGGGTGCGTCTGGTCTATAGCGCCGACGGCAGAACCAGGCTCCAACTTTATTAAGCCGGGCACACCTCACAAAACAAGGCATCGCCTCCCGCGTAGAGGATAGGCGGGATCAGGCGCCGTAACGGGCCATCCGTTCCGCGCTTTCCGCGTAATGCTCGCGCACGGTCATTTCCAGACGCACCGGTTCTCCGGCACGCAGGGCTTCAAGAATGACTTCATGGCGTTTGCAGTATTCTTCAGGAGTATACAGATCGCTCCAGCGATTGTAGAACAAAAACTTACTGATATTCAGGCAGGTCCGGCGGGCAAGATCGGTCAGATCCGGATTATCCGCATGGCGGAGCAAGGCGGCGTGAAACTGGTTATCAAGGTCGCTGAAATTTAAAATATTGTCGGCAGTATCCGCCATGCGCCGCATCTGTTCCAGCAAGCCCTCCAGGTCGGCAAAATCTTCCTCTGTAAATCTGTCGAGAGAGGATGCTATGCCCGCGCCCTCCAAAACGCCGCCGATAAAATAATGATCCTTGATTTCCTTGCCGGTCATGAACCGAATAAACTTGCCGCGCTGCGGCTCGGAGCTGATCAGGCCTTCGCGCATCAGAATCTGCAACGCCTCGCGAACCGGAGCGCGGCTGATGCCGAGGCGCTCGGCCAGATGCATCTCTTTAACCTGATCGCCGGGCGCCAGTTCCCCTTTCAAAATTCGTTCTTTGATAAATTCCGCTACCTGATCGCTATAGGTCTGCTTGGTAATCATCCGCGCTCCGCTCATATTCCCGCTTTTCCATCCACGGGAACGGCATTCCCGGGCAGGTAATACCCATTGCCGCAGAAGCCGCGAGAGACGCGGCCGAAATGCAAGGCGCATCTTCAGTCTGAGGGTCTTGGAACCCTATAACAATTGTAAACCGGCCGCAGGAGCAACCGGCATGCCGTACCGTTCGGCACGCGCCCGGGGAAACAGCCTTTTATATCAGTCTGCGTCCGCTGACAAACCGTTTTTTCCAGTAATCGACAGAAAGGCTTTCCTCACGAACACGGCTACCCGCTCGGGGGCTGTGAATAAACCGCCCTCCGCCGGAATAGATGCCGGTATGGTACCCCTGCCGTAAGGATATTCTGAAAACCACAATATCCCCGGGGCGCAACTGGTTTTTGGCAACGCGCCGGCCCCAGGAGGCCTGCTCCTTGGCGGTGCGCGGTAACGTTACCCCGTGTTGGCGATACGTCCAGACCAGCAGCCCTGAACAATCAAAGCCGCTCTTCGGCGTGGCACCCCCACTCTTGTACTTGATGCCGATCTGTGCTCTGGCTGTCGCCACAAGAGATTCCCCGCTGACCCTGCCGGGCTTTCCGCCCTCGGGCATGGAACTGCCGATAAGGCGCTTGCCGCAGCCTTGCACCAGACAAAGCACAACAAAAACCGCCGCCAGCAACAACAAGCGGGGCACTCCACGACTGCCTGGAAAAACACTTCTACCCATAGGGTGGAGAGTATATCAGAAATCAAGCAAATACTAGACTTTTTCGAGACTTTTTCAACCAATCCCCAATAAGAAGGCCTCTCCTCCAGCGAAAAATTTCCGGGCACAAGAGCCCCCCCCATTGCCCTTTTGACCAAAGTTGAAAAGGCCGTTGCCTTCAAATACGATTCAGCCCAACAGCTCCGGGTGGAGCCATGAGATTGACGGCTTCCCGCCAAGCCGGAGTTTGTAAAGGCACACTTCCTTTGAGGCTTAACGGCAAGGGGATCGCCACCTACGCCTCCTGAGCTGGAGAAGACGGTGTCAAAACCCTCACGGCTCAGCCCGGCATTGCCGGGCTGAGCCGTGTTCGGCCGCGCTTCGCCGTTTCATTGGAGCAAGCGGCCGCCCGCACCGGCGAAAAAACTTAGACGGCTTCAGCGCCGGAGCGCTTTTTTTTACGACTGCGCCATTCTTGATAAAAGGGCAGGCAGAGCACAATGAGCGCAATGATCAAAAAAATAAGCGACACGGGCCTGGTCACCAGGGGCATGAAGCTGCCGCCGGAAGAAGAAAGCCCCCGTCGAAGCTGCAATTCAGCAATGGGCCCCAGAATAATTCCCAGTACCAATGGTCCCATGGGGTAGCCCCGTTTATCCGCTATATAGCCGAACAGGCCAAACCCAAGCAAAACCCAGACATCCATCATCCGGTTGTTGGAAATATAGGCCCCAATAACACAAAGGGCCAAAATCGGCCCGATGAGCAGATACTTAGGAATCTTCAGAACCATGGCAAAGGGCTTAATCAGGGTCAGCATAAGCAACAGCATAAAAACGTTGGCCAGAATGAAGGCCAGGAAAAAGCCGTAGACAATGCCCGGATCGCTGGAGAAAAGACTGGGACCGGGGGTTAGATCCTTGACGATGAGCCCACTAAGCAGCAGCGCCGCCACAGGACAGCCGGGCAGGCCCAGCGTCAGCAACGGCACCATAGCGCCGCCGGAAACCGCATTGTTGGCCGCTTCGGAAGCAATAATACCCTCTTTGATGCCGGTGCCGAACTTTCCCGGATCTTTTGAAGCGCTTTTCGCCTGATTGTAGGCGATAATGCTTGCCGTGGTGGCGCCGACCCCGGGAACAATGCCGATGCTCGTGCCGATCAGCGCCGAACGCAACAGGTTCCACTTGGAGTCGAGCAGGTCTCTGGCCCTGGGAATAATGTTTTTATAGCTGACCTTGAAATCTGGAAGCTTCCGGTTGACATTGCTGATGTCAGAAATCAGTTGGGAAAAAGCAAACAGGCCGATTAAGACCGAGGCTTCGGCAAAGCCGCCGCGCAATTCGCTGAACCCAAAAGTCAAGCGGGCTGTTCCGGAAATGGGGTCCGGGCCGACCATGCCCACCAGCATGCCCATAAAACCGGCAATCAAGGCTTTCAGCAACGAGCCCTGGCTGGAATCGGCTATCATGACCATAGCGCACATGACCACAGAGAAAATCTCAAAGTAACCAAGCTTCACGGCTTCACGGGCTACGGCCGGAGCCAGGGTCAAGAGCAGTAAATAGCTGAAACCGCCGCCAAGAAAGGAGGCGACAACAGCGTAGCCAAGGGCCCGGCCGGGCTCTCCTTTGACGGCCATGGGGTAACCATCATAGGTGGTGGCGATGGAGGCAGGCGTTCCAGGTATGCGCAGAAGAACGGCCGAAACCAACCCGCCGGTCAGGCCGCCTACGTAGACCGAAATAAGCAGGGCCAGGCCCGGCATAGCCTCCATGGCAAAGGTGATAGGCACGGCCATGGCCACAGCCATTGTAGCCGAAAGCCCAGGGACAACCCCTACCAGTATGCCCATGGCCGTCCCGACCATGGTGATCAAAATAACATCGATATGGGCCAGTTGCTGGATACCAAGGGAGATATTATGCAGTATATCCATGAGTTCTCCGTTCTGCCCCGTGCTGCCTCAAGGAAGCAGCAGTTCCAGAAAGCGGGCAAAAACCACGTAGATAAAACCGGTCACGCCCAGGGAGACAAGCACAGCCGGCAGGAGCGCTCCGGGCCTGAAAAAGGCCAAAGTCCACGAGGTGAGCGCAACATAAACAAAGGTCAAAGCAAGGTAGGGAATCTCTGTATAGGAGATCATCAGGGCATAGAGAACAAAATAGGCTACGGCTACAGCCGGAAGAATACGCAGAAAGAAGGATTGCTCGTCGCCTCCCTTCGCAGCGAGGGCAGACGAAACCGCCGCCGGCTTTTCCCGGTAGTGTCTTGCCACAACCATGATCATATGCAGAAAATTCAGCCCCATGATGATCGAGAGCACCAACTTGGGGAAAAAGGCAGGGCCAAGGATTTCAAAACGCGGCAAGGGCAGGCTCGCAGCCTGGTGGTAGAGCACGGCGCAAAACACCATGATGCAGGCCGCGCTGGTGAGTTCAGACCTCATAAAGGCTCCTTAGATCCGATAAGACTGTGTTATGCCGCAACAGGCGGCCTGGTCGCGCCGCCGGAAGAGACACGCGCGCCGGAAGCGAGAGGGAATTCGGCGCTGTCGCCTTGTGGTTGCCGGAGGTTTTTAGGCCAAGCCGGCAAGAGAGGAGGACGCCGCCCCCGGCGGCTCTGCGAGGGAATCCGCGCCTGCGCGGCCTCGACTCTTCCCTTCCGGGCGGAGACAAGGCCGCGCACGTTGCGCGTTATTCAATCTTATCGGGTCTGAGGCCGCCTCTGCGGGCGAAACGGTACATTTCCGTATCCGCCTCCAGCAGGGCATCATACGTGGCCGCGGTATCCAGATAGGCCGGGTACATGCCGAGCTTTTCCAGTTCGGCCACGGCTTCAGGGTTGCTCATGACTTTCTTGGCAATTTCGCTCCATCTTTTTACCAGGTCTTCAGGCATACCCGGAGGGCCGTAGAGCACCAAATCATACCAGAAGGCAAAATCCACGCCCTGTTCTTTATAGGTAAGAATATCGGGCAAAGTGGGCAGGCGGTCGTTGCCGGAAGTGCCCAAAGCACGCAGGGTGCCATCGGCCAAATATTGCAAAACTACGGTATCGCTGGGCGTGCAAACGTCAATATGCTTGCCGAGAATAGCAGTAGTCTGCTGGGCGTCGCCGCCGCCGGCCACATGCATGAATTTGGTGTTTGTGGCGTCTTCAAAGCCCAGAGCCTCAAAGTGCAGCCCCGCGCCAATATTTACGCCCCACTTGATGGTTCCGGGGTGGGCCTTGGCATCTTGCACAAGATCATTGAGCGTTTTCCACTTGGAATCCTTATGCACGACCATGGCTTTGAAAAACCGGGCCACGTTGGCGATGGGGGTCAGAGAATCCCAGGTGAAGTTTTGCGCGCCGGTATGGTAGGCTGTAAAGATAGTTGGAATATGCCAAAGCAGCGTATAGCCATCCGGCTTGGCCTTGGCAGCTTCGGTCGTGGCAATAGAGCCTGCCGCGCCCGTGATGTTGACAACGGCGATTTTCCCGCCCAATTCCTTTTCCGCGTATTTGGCAAAAATGCGGGCTGAAATATCCGAAGAACCACCCGCGCCGAAGGGCACCAACAACTTAACCGGCTGGGTCGGGTAACCGGCTGCTCGGACCGAGGCGGTTCCGAAAACAAGGATTACACTACAGCACAGAGCCAGCGAGAGCCACAGTTTTCTCATCAGAGTCTCCTTGTGAGATGGAAAAGGGTGAAACGGTATTCAGCTTCCTGACAACACCTCAGTATTAACGACATGAACAAGCGGCTCGCCCTTGGCGAACCGTAAAATTTCCTCTACAGCGGTCATGGCCACCTTGCCTTGCGCTTCCCTCGTCACCGCGGCAATATGCGGTAAAACAATGGCGTTAGGCGTATCCAGCAAGGGATCATCGGCAGCCACCGGCTCGTTGGCCAAAACATCTGTGGCATAGCCAGCCAGCTTCCGTTCCAACAGAACCCGGCGCACTGCAACCTCATCAACGATGCCCCCCCGGCTTAGGTTGAGCAGATGCGAAGTCGGCTTCATCAGACTAAGCTCGGCTCCGCCGATGAGGTTTCTGGTGTCCGCAGTGGCCGGCGCATGGATCGAAACCACATCGCTTTCCCGGAGCAGCGTTTCTAAAGCAACCAACGTCAGGGGGAGATCAGCCAGCTTGGCGGCGGATGGCCGGGGATGATAGGCCAGAACATGCATACCCAAAGCATGGACACGGCGGACCACCTCCCTGCCGATGCGGCCGACGCCGATAATGCCGAAGGTCTTGCCGCAGAGTTCCATACCCATAAATTGCAGCCGTTCGGGGTTGCCGCGGCGGCTTTGAGCCACGGCATCAGGTAGACGGCGGCACGAGGCGATCATCAGCCCCACGGTGTATTCAGCGATGGTTACGGCATTGGCCCCCGGAGTAATGGTGACAGGTATCCTTCTGGCCGTGGCTGCATCCATATCCACATTGCTGTACCCGGTGCCATGGCGAGCGATCATCCGAAGCTTCTTTGCGGCGGCAATGACGGCGGCGTCAATTTTAATGGGATCGGTTTTGCTGAAGATAACATCCGCATCGGCAACGCGGTCCAGCAATTCGTTTCGAGAGATGCCGGCGTCGCCCACATCAAGAACCGTGTGGGCCGCCAGGAGTTGTTGCGCTTCAGGGGTGACGGGTTCCGTCAGGTAGACCTTGATCCGGGACATAGGACCTCCAGAGGAATGCCGGATTTTCCTGCCGGCAACGGAACAAGAGCAGATGGTTGCCTTACCGTTCGACGCCTGAGGGCTGCGCTCAGCCCTGGAGAATGCCGTACCCCCGTAAGCCTGAAGATCTCGGGCAGGAACCCGCTCCTCAGAGAAGAGCATTGGATACGGGAAACGCTCCCTGCCCCTCTGGATTACATGTTACTACATATAAGTCAAGCATCTTATACCGCCCGTGTCCCGCAGGGATGCGGCGAGGGACACGAGCGGCATGGAAAGCGCAAACGTTATTTGAGGTGAGGATACTTATCCAGGGCAGCCTTAACCTTGGCTTCCTTTTCAGCATTCAGGAGTTGGATAGGACGGCGCGGATACCCGAGATCAACACCCCAGCGATACTTCAGGGCAGTGTGGTAGAAGGGGATGGGAATGCCGGTGCCGGTCAGATGACGAAGGGCATTGGCTTCCTGCTGGAGCGACACGGCCTTGGCGTTATCTCCGGCTCGGGCGGCATCGAAAATATCGTTGACCAGGCCCGGGAAGAGGTTGGACATACCCGAAACGCAGCCCTTGCCGCCCGCGCCGAGGCAGGGGTAGAGCATGGTTTGGGAACCAACCAGGAAAGTGAAATCCGTGCCCTTGGCGGCGGCAATGCAGTCATAACACAGCTGAATGCTGGTGCTGGAATCCTTCATGCCCGAAAGGCCGTAGTGGGCCAATTCACCAATCTGCTCGGCATTGACGCAGTAGTTGGTATACTTGGGGTTGTTGTAAAGGAACACCGGCACTTTGGAAGCAACGGCATCGATCAAAGCCTTAAAGTGGTCGGTGATCAGATGGGGGCCGGTCAAACCATGCAGATAGTAGTAGGGGGTTAGGGCGGCCACAGCGTCGCAGCCAAGATCAGCGGCATGATGGGCCAGCTCAATAGTTTCATCGGTGGAAGCGCGGCCGACATGAATCATCACAGCCGCCTTGCTGCCCTGGCAAACCTTCATCACAGTTTCAGCCACCAGCTTGCACTGATCCGGGCGCATCATGGGCTGGGAGCCGTAGGAGCCGCAAACATAAAAGCCGTGCACCTGGGGCAACAGCCACTTCACAAAGTCCGTAAGTTTAGGGACATCGACTTCACCCTTGGCGTCGAACGGCGTGATCAATGCCGGCATGGCGCCGTCGAAATGCTTCTTGGACATGGTAGACTCCTTACGATGAGGTTGTGGTCCGGCGCGCGATACCGCGCATCCGCCGACCGGAACAACGGCCGAGCGCCGTGCCCGGGAACACCTGCGGCGAGGCTGTTTCTCCGCGCAGTATTCCGGCAGCTTTTCCGCGACGCCCGTTTGCCGGGAGGCGGTCAGGCACTCCGCCCTTGCCGCCGCGCGGCGCTCCATGGCCTGATTGGCCGGATCGCCTGAAAAGCCGCTCTCGCGGCCGTCTCTGGTTAAGAGAAACAAATTGATGTAATAACATTCTTTTGTGGATATAGAGAAAATCATTCCGCCCGTCAACCCCCTCCTTGAAAATCCGGGTCCATACCTTCGATCCTTCCAGCTCGTTTTCGAGGGCGCTAAGGATTTGCCCTTGCCGCCTGCGATCTCCCCCGCAACCGCGCTGCGCATCTCGCGTTCACAAACCGGTCCGAGGGGACAGAAAAAGGAATTTCACAGCGCAAAGGCTCCAGAGACCTTGACATTGATGTAGCAACATGCAAAGTCTGCAAATACGCTGCACCTACGGGGAGCCAACACGCCGGAACCCGGCGTAAGCATGTTTGCGAAAAAAACCGGTTGCGGCGCGTTCCGGATGGTTCCGTCAAGTGTACCGCAAGTATGCCCACTGTATGACTCATTTCCAGAGATACCGCCGCAGGCTATACGCCCGGCGTTTCGGTCAGGCATGAGGCTTCGCCCTAACGGCCACGTCACCTCCAACCCAGGAAGGATATATGAGCAGTGTACAGATCTCCCTCAAAGGCAAAGTCGCCATCGTCACCGGCGGCCGCAGGCAGCTCGGCCGCGCCCACGCTCTTCGTCTTGCCGAATGCGGCGCCGATGTGGCCCTTGTTGATATCGCTCATGACGACGATATGACGTTTACCGTGCAGGCGGTTGAGAAAACCGGTCAAAAAGCCTTGCCCATCGTCTGCGATGTTTCCCAAAAGACCCAATTAGAAGCCATGGTCGCCCAGGTTGTAGAAAAGCTGGGCGGCATTGATATCCTGGTCAATAACGCCGGCCTTTCCAGCCGCCAGACTCTGATGAACGTCGAAGAGGATGAATGGGATGAAATTATGGCTGTCAACCTCAAAGGCTTGGTCATGTGTACCCAGTTGGCCGTTAAGCAGATGATCAAGCAAGGCCGCGGCGGCAGCATCATCAACCTCTCCTCCTCCACCGGCCTCAACGCCAACGTCAGCCGCGGCTGTTACGGCGTCTCCAAAGCCGGGGTCATCATGGCAACCCAGCTTCTGGCCCGCGAACTCGGCGAATACAACATCAACGTCAACGCTATTGCCCCCGGTTTTACCAGCACAGCCAAGATCGGCGGCCGAAACGGCCAGATTTTCCGACGCGGTCCTGAAGAAACCGACCGGGTTCTCAGCAAGCTGGCAATCAAACGCGAGGGAGAGCCCGTGGATTACGCCAATATGGTGGCCTTCTTGGCCTCGGATCTCGGCGCGTACATCACCGGCATGACCATCGCCATTGACGGTGGTTTTACTATCAGATAGCCCGTTTTCTCTTAAAATTCAGGCTGCTGGCCTCGGGTGCCGTTGCATCTGCATATCTTCCGGCAGCCGGGGAGCTGCCCCGGCTGCCAAAGGCTCACTGGGGAACCGTTTCCCCAAGAGAGCGAAAGGGGCTCCGAAGACAGTATTTCGGCAGCCCGAAAAGACAAAGGCCGGGCTAGCCCTCGCAACGTTCTTCGGGTTCCGGCTGCCTGGGAGAAGCGGGCACGTGATGGCAGGCGTTATCCGATACGTGAGTATGATGGGCTCGAAATAAGATCCGGCTGCATTCTTCCTTATTTCGAGAAAGGCCGCACAGCAAACAGAGCGTTTTTGCTGTGTTTTCGCCTCCTGAGGAGGCGTGGCGGAATACTCTCCGCCGGCTCGTGCTGCCCTTGATGCATGGCGCAGGGCTTCACGAAAACCTAACCAACGGCCTTGAGGCACAGAACGCCCAAGGTTGAGAGATCGCCGTGGCGGTTTGAGCCGCCTCGCGGCGATATAAATGCACAGCGAGGAGCACCTATGAAAGTTGTCGTCACCGGGAGCGTTCGTGAGGAAGGTCTGTCTATCGTGCGTGAATTTGCAGATTTAGTTATCCTCCCCGAGCCCATTAACGAAAAGGATGTTGCCAGGGAACTGCGCGATGCTGACGGTATGCTGCACAAAATGGGCCACCTCGGGAAACCCGAGCTGGAAGGCGCAACCCGTCTGAAAATGATCGCCCGCCACGGTGTGGGGCTGGATTACCTGGATCTGCCCTATATCAAGACAACCGGCATTCCCGTATCCATTACCAATACCGCCAACTCCAACGCCGTGGCCGAGGCTTGTATCGGCCTGATGCTCACCGCGCTGCGCAACTTCCGCCAGGGTGAAGCCATGCTCAAGGTGGAAAAGCGCTGGGCCCGCGAAACCTTGATGGGCGGAGAAATCAGAGGACGCACCATAGGTCTGATCGGATACGGCCGAGTGGGCTCCCTAGTGGGGAATCTCCTGGATGCTTTCGGGGCCAACGTCCTGGTCTATGACATTAATCCGGCTTTGGCTAAGGCCGCCGGGAGAACTCTCGTCAGCCTGGATGAACTTCTGGCAAAAGCGGATATTATCTCCCTGCACCTGCCTCTGACCGCCGAAACCAAGCACCTTTTCAACGCCCAACGCATAGCGCAATGTAAAAAGGGCGTCATCTTCGTCAATACGGCTCGTGGAGCCATTTTCGATACCCACGCCCTGGTTGAGGCCGTCAAAAGCGGCCAGGTACGGGCTGTAGCTACAGATACTTTTGATACCGAGCCGCCCGCCTTTGACAGTGAAATTTTCAGCGACCCGCGAATCATGACTACGCCGCACATGTCGGCCATGACCTTGGAAGCGCAGGTTGCCGTAGCCGTTTCTTCGGCCAACGAACTCAAGCGGGTGCTGGTTGAAGGATTGCCGCCCACGAACAACGTGTTGGCCTAACGAGCTTGCCGGAAAATCCGCCCTTGAGAGCGGGAATGCCCCGTCTACACGCCGTGCAGTGCCGGGGAGATCAGGAGAGTTACGTTCCGAGGCTGCCTCAGCCCGGCACTTCACAGAGGAGTACCAAGCATGCCGGATCTTATTACGTTCGGAGAAACCTGTGCCGTTATTGTTGCCCGCGATATCGGCCGGATGCGCTATTGCAGGGATTTCACCATCAGGCCCGGCGGGGCCGAAGCCACTGTGGCGGTCGGGGTTAAGCGCCTCGGCTTTGACAGCGCCTGGATCAGCGCCCTGGGCAGCGATGAAATGGGGCACTATATCAAGGGGCTTATAGGCGGAGAAGGTGTAGATGTGAGCCGGGTTTCCTTTTCTCCGGCCCACCAGACAGGTATTTTTCTGCGCGAACGCCTGCCCGGGGGCGATGCGAGGCATACCTACTACCGCTCCGGTTCGGCCTTTGCCCACTATACCCCAGAAATGCTGGATGCGGATTTTATTAAAAGCGGCCGCATTCTGCACCTCACGGGCATCAGCCCGGCCCTATCCAAGGATTGCGAAGCTTCGGTCAACCGGGCCATGGAAATAGCGCGCGAAGGCGGCCTAACCATTTCCTTTGATCCCAACATCCGCCTGAACCTCTGGAGCGCAGACAAGGCCCGCCCTGTTATCGAACGCTTGTTGACCGCGGCGGATATCGTGCTGCCCGGCCTGGATGATATGCGCATGCTCTACGGGGATATTTCCCGCGAAGAAGCCCTTCTGCGCCTTAAGGATATGGGATGCGAGCGGGTCGTTCTGAAAACCGGAGATCAGGATGTGGTCGTCTATGAAGACGGCCACGCGGAATACCTGCCCATCAAACGCATTGATGAGCCCGTAGATTTGATGGGCGCGGGGGATGCCTTTGCTGCCGGATTCCTGACCGGATGCCTGCGCGGGGATTCCTTGGCGAATTCGGCCCGTATAGGCATGGCCGTGGCCGGCATGTCTATCCAGATGCCGGGCAATATTGAATCGCTGCCGACCTGGGCCGAAGTGGAACGCTCCATGAACGGCCACAAAACCTGGAACCGCTGAAACCGGAGGGGATATGCGTCTCTTCAGTCTCAACAAGAAGGTAGCCGTAGTTACCGGCGCATCCGGAGCCATTGGCGGCGCCATTGCCCTGGGGTTCGCCGAAGCCGGAGCGGATCTCGCCCTATGCTGTAACAACAACAGGGCCGGGGTGGAAGAAGTGGCCGGCAAGGCCCGTGTATTCGGGGTTACCGCCCGTTGCTATCAGTTCGATGCCCGCGATCCGGAAGCCTTTCGGGCGCACGCGCGGGAAGTGGCCAATGATTTTGGCGCGTGCCACATCCTGGTCAACTGTGTGGGGGGCAACATCCGCAGCGCTATGACCGGCGGGGAAAAGACATTTTTTGACCTTTCTCCTGAGGCCTTTGCCGAAACCATGCATAACAACTTCACCGCCGGAGTCGTAGCCGCCTGCCTGGCCTATGGCCCATTGATGCTGCAAAGCGGCGGCGGCTCAATCATTAACATCAGTTCCATGAACGCATACCGGCCCCTTGAGGGGCGGCCGGCCTACGCGGCCTCAAAGGCGGCGGTCAGCAACTTCACCGCCTGGCTGGCCGCCCATGTGGCCAAAGAGTGCACACCGCTCATCCGAGTCAACGCCATCGCTCCGGGCTTTTTCCCCAACCAGCGCATGCGCGATACCCTGTTTAACGCGGATGGCTCCTTTTCGGAGCGCGGCCAGGCCATCATCAGCCATACCCCCATGGGGCGTTTCGGCGATCCCGCGGAACTTGCGGGCACGGCCATTTGGTACGCATCCGAGGCCTCGGCCTTTGTCACCGGAACGACCACTCCGGTTGACGGAGGCTTCAACGCCTACGCGGGCCTATAGAGCATTCCGGCGCACGTCATGAATCGGTGACGGCTGATTCATGACGCGCGCTTCGCCTCTTGAGAGGAAAACACCGGGGAGTACCAGCGGTAAAGGATACGTTCAGCGCCACCATGCTCTAACCTCCGGGCTTGGATATTCAGGCCCGCAACCTGTTTGGAGAGCAGCCATGAAAGCCCTTTTGCTCAAGGATACGCATCAATTTGAACTCATCGATATGCCCGTGCCTGAGCCCGGCGAGGGGCAAGCCCTGGTCCGGGTACTGACTACCTGCATTTGCGGCTCGGAAGTACACGGTTACCACGGCAAGCATTTCGGCCGCAAAGCCCCGGCGGTCATGGGGCACGAAGTCAGCGGCGTTGTGGAAAAGCTCGGCGCGGGAGCCAGCTCCCCCGCCCCCGGCACCCGGGTTGCGGTTATGCCCCAGACCAGTTGCGGCGTCTGTGAATGGTGCAGGCAAGGCTCCCCAAACCTTTGTCCTCAACGGTACATGCTGGGATTCACCAAATGGCCCGGATCATTTGAGGAATACTTTGTTATCCCGGCAACCATGCTCTACCCCATTGCGGACTATGTGCCCGATCAGGTCGGCGCGTTGATGGAACCGCTCTCCGTTGGCCTGCATGCCGTGCGTCGGGCCAAGATCAAACAGGGCGATAGCGTCCTTGTTTTTGGTTCAGGCGCCATAGGTATCATGACCATGCTCGGAGCAAGGGAAATGGGCGCGGAAGTGGTCATCGCTACAGATCTCTATGATTTCAACCTCAAAGCGGCCAAAGCCGTTGCCGCCACTCACACCCATAACGCCCGCTCTGGCTCGGCCGCGGAATGCGCCTTGGAACTGACGAACGGCCGGGGCGTGGACCATGTTTTTCTGGCAGCGGATGCCCCCGGCATGCTGGAACAGGCTGTAGCGGCTACGCGCATCCACGGCAACATCATTGTCATTGCCATGTACGACAAATCCGTGCCTGTACCGCTCCAGACTCTGAAAACCAAAGAACAATGCCTGCTCGGCAGCGTTACTTTTGACGCTACAGATTTCACTCGTTCAGTGGAACTCGCCCACAAGCACTATGCAGTCTTGAACCAATTAGTAACCCATACCTTTACTCTTGAACAAGCCGAAGAGGCATTTCAGGTAGTGGATAAGCACAGCGAAGACCAAGTGCGCGTGGCCTTCAAGGTAAGCGAATAACTTCAATCGTGAGTATATGCCCTTTTTTGAAATCCATAAGCAATGCCTAGTCGGGCGTATACTCCATTATATTATGTATTGTATTTCTTTTATAGCTCTTTATAATTTTTTAGAGGATATGAGCAGTCTCTAGAGCGCATATATAGTATGACATAGCCATTTGCTAAGGAGGATCTTCCTATCCGTTGTCTCATGATGAATTTGTAGAAAAACGGTTCAAACGGTCAGATATTATATCAGAAAAAGTCGTTACAAGAACACTGCGGAATAGCAGCAACGTGGCTGAGTATGGCGTCATGATTTTTGTCCTCGGGCAATATTGTAACCCAACCCAATAGCTCAAAGGAAAGACGACGATGAAAAAATGCTTTCTGACCATGATCCTGACTCTAATGCTGGCCGTGACAGGCTCTCCCGCTCGGGCGGCTTTCCCCGAACAGCCTATCAACCTGATCGTACCCTTCAGCGCCGGCGGCTCAACGGATTTGGATGCCCGCGCCTTCGCCACGATTGCCGGCAAGTACATCGGCCAACCCATGATGGTGGCCAACCGGCCCGGCGGCTCCGGCATCATCGGATCCCAATATGTGGTTTCCTCCAAACCGGATGGCTACACCATTCTCATCGGCCGCCCCGGCGCCCAGGGCGTGGCCACGGCTTGCTTCCCCGAAACCACGCCCTTTACCCTTGATTCTTACACCTTTCTCGGCATGGTCGATGCATCCCCCTGCGTGCTTATGGTGCATCCGGATGCGCCCTATAAAACCCTTCAAGAATTCATTGCCTACATTAAGGCCAATCAGGGCAAACTAAAGTATTCCAGTTCCGGCGTAAGCTCTATTCACAACTTTGCCACCCAGTACATGCTCAACCTCTCGGGCATGAAGCACGATGCGCTCATCCATGTGCCCTACAAGGGAGGCGGCGAAGCCCTTACCGCCATCATGGGCAAACAGGTGGATATGATGATCTGCGCCTATAACGAGGCCTCCAGCTACATTAAAAGCGGCACCTTAAAGGCCCTTGTCGTTATGACAAAAGATCCCTTCCCCTTTGCCCCGGAAATTCCCACCGCGGTTCAGGCCGGTATGCCCGAACTGCAACTGGGCACCTGGTTCGCTCTGCTCGGGCCCAAAGATATGCCTCAGGAAGTGCGGGATATTTACTGGAATACGATTCAAAAGGTGGTTGTAGATCCTGACTACCTGCGCATGATCGGCGAAATCGGCTGCGTGCCCACCCTGATGGATGCGGAAACGGCCAAGGAATACGTTATTGCGCAAAACGCAATCTTCCGTGAAGTCGGCCAGGCAATCGGCATTGTAAAATAGCTTTTGCCCTTACGGGCCGCGACACCGGTTGCGGCCCGTATTTTTTCCTTCCCCGGAGGTTCCATGACAGCAAAGCAAAAAGACGTTATTCTGGGGCTCTTTGTCGTCCTCGCCTTCAGCTTTGTGTATATCTATGTTATCCCCCGCGAGGTGCCGGTGCTCTCGCCGGTTACGGTCGAAGCCCTTTCACCGGATTTCTGGCCCAAAAACATTACGCTGGGCATCATTTTCCTCGGAGTCTTTCAAATTGTTTATGCTCTGGCGCGCACGTATCCCCAGCGGGAACCGAAAACGCAGCCCAGCGCCGGGCAGAGCAAAACAGCCCTCATGATCGGCCTGTTTCTTGCCTACTGCATAGCCATCCCCTTTCTGGGCATACTGCTTTCCTCGGTGCTCGGCATGATCGCCTGCATGCTTATTTTCGGGGAACGCAGACCGTGGGTGCTGACGCTCTATGCGGTTATCGTGCCCCTGGGCATACATATGTTCCTGCTCAAAGTCGCCAACCTCATTATCCCCAAGGGAATACTGCCGTTTTAACGCCGGAGAGGAGAGTATGTGGGATCATCTGTCTGAAGGCGCGTTGCTTTTTTTCTCCTTTGTAAATTTTATAGCCCTTACGGGAGGCACCTTTTTCGGTCTGCTTATGGGAGCCATTCCCGGGCTTACGGCAACGCTGGCCGTGGCCCTGGCCCTGCCCTTTACCTTTTATCTGCAACCCGTCACCGCGGTCATGCTGCTGGTGGGCATCTATAAAGGGGGCGTGTACGCGGGCTCCATCCCGGCTATTCTCATCCGTACACCGGGAACCCCTTCGGCAGCCTGCACCGTGCTCGACGGCTACCCCCTGGCCCAGCAAGGCAAGGCCGGGCAAGCGCTGTTTATGGCCCTTTACGCCTCCTGCATTGCCGATTGCATCGCCAACCTGGCGCTTATTTTCTTTACCTCGTATATCGCTGCCTTGGCCCTGAAGTTCGGACCTCCAGAATTTTTCACCCTGATCTGTTTTTCCCTGACCATCATTGCCGGCGTCTCCGGCAACAGCTTGAGTAAAGGGCTCATCTCAGCCGGCCTGGGCCTCCTTTTTACGACCGTGGGTATGGATCTGGTTTACGGGTCCAACCGCTTTGTCTTCGGCCAGGTGGAGCTCATGGCCGGCATCAGCTTCATCCCGGTGCTCATCGGCCTCTTCGCTCTGCCGGAGCTCTTTAACGCCCTCACCGCCAAAACCTCAACCGCGGCAACAACGACAATCGGCAGTACCCTCCCCTTTGCCGAAGTGAAACGCTGCTTCCGTACAATTCTTCGTGGCACGTTTATCGGGGTTATTCTCGGCGCAATCCCCGGCATCGGCGGCACGCCGGCTACCTTTATGTCTTACAGCGAGGCCCAACGCGCTTCCAAGCACCCTGAAACCTTCGGCAAGGGTGAATTGGAGGGCGTTGCCGCGGCGGAATCCGCCAACAACGCCGTGTGCAGCGCGGCCCTCATTCCCTTGCTCTCCCTCGGCATTCCGGGCGACGTGGTCACCGGCGTCATTCTCGGCGCGTTCATGTTCCACGGCCTGACCCCGGGCCCCTTGCTTTTTCAACAGAACCTAAGCTTTGTCTACGCCATGTATATCGGTATCGTAGTCAGCTCTCTGGTGCTTTTCCTGGCCGGAAAGCTTTCCATTAAATGCTTTTCCCAGGTTACCAAAATTCCCGCCAAATTGCTGTTCCCCGCCGTTCTGGTCATCTGCATTTACGGTTCCTTTGCCGTAAACAGCCAGCTTTTCGATGTGTGGATCACCGTAGGCATGGGGATAGTCGGCTACATGATGAACCGCTTTGATGTGCCCGCGCCGCCGTTTCTTATAGCCTTTGTCCTGGGCTCGCTGTTTGAGGATAACTTCCGCCGCTCCCTTGTAATTTCCAGCGGCGATTACAGCATTTTTCTCTCCACCCCCATCTGTTGGTTCTTTATGGCCCTGACGCTGCTCTCCCTCGCTCTCATTGTGCGGCGCAACATCAGAGCCGTAAAAAAAAGCCACGCCACATGCTCTTCCCTTGAATACCGGGGTTGAAACGCTCTCGCCGGCAGCTTTACGCAGGATGCAGCGCGAAGCTGCCGGCCTATCGCCCTTCGGCATCAGACCAGGTACGGCATGAGCGCCTTATTCCCCTTGTTTCTTCGTATCCTCCAGCAACCAAGCCGTTCTTTATTGTATAAAGCTGCCAAAGGCGGAGAGTTCCGCATACCCAAAGAAACCGGCTGTTCCCGCAGCGGGAACAGCCGGTTTCTTTGGGTATGGGAAAGTGTGGACATATCGGGAGCTACTCGCCCCAGGTCTGGCAGCAGGAAAATGCTTCCCTGTCCCCCACTAAGAAGTCATTGCAATGGACTAGGCCACCCTCTGGAGCCCGGGGTACCCTGGACGGGATGGGAGGAGCAGCGCTTTACACCCGGCGACAACGCTTGCAAAAAAGTCGTCAGGTTTTGGAAAAGCCTCGCTGGTTATTTGAAGCCCAGGCTTTTGCTATCAATGGCGCAGCTCGGGCTTTTGGCCACGACTTCACGAACTCTGGAGAGCATATCCGCCGGGAGGCGCTTGCCGTCAAAACGGATGTTGGCATCAAGCTGGGCGATGTTCTTACAACCGAGAATAACGGTGGAAACCGCCGGGAAGGAAAGCACAAAGGCCACCGCGGCTTCAGCGTAACTTTCGCAATGCTCCAGCAAAAAGCCGCACTGATCAAGCACATTCAGGATATTGTTGACGCGTTCGGCCGGGAAACGGGCGGAACGCAAATCATTTTCAGGGAAGACGTGGCCGCGTTTGAATTTTCCTGTCAAAAGGCCGGAACATAGGGCCTCGCGCACGATAATACCCACATTGTGCTTCTCGGCCAGGGGGAAAACCTCTTCGGCCATTTGCGGTTCCACCATGTTAAAGATAACTTGAATGGCTTCCGCCCCGTTTTCAATGGCCATCTTGGCCTCGGGCACGCCGTTGACGGAAACGCCCCAGGAGCCGATGCGCCCTTCTTTTTTCAGCGCGCGCATGGTTTCAAAGGCCTCGGGGGTCATATGCTTCAACGCAGGGCTATGCAGCATGTAAAAGGGCACACTGTCCATTTCCAAACGGGCCAGCGAGGCATTGAGCGCGCCGCGGAGATATTCCTCGGAGAACTCTTTGGAGGCCATGGCCAATTGGTTACCGCCCTTGGTAGCGATGATTGCCTTATCCTTGACATAGTGAAGGGCAATGTTAAGCAGCACTTCGCTTTTGCCGCGGCCGTACACATCCGCGGTATCAAAAAAATTGATGCCGCTGTCATAGGCCTTGCGGAGGGTCTGCAACGATTCAAAAATATTCGCCCCACTGTAGCCTGTGGGCACGTTGCTCGCTCCACGTGGAGCAGAGCCACCCACGGCATAGGTGCCAAAACCGATTTCGGTGACTTCAAGGCCGGTTTTGCCCAATATTCTGGTTTTCATACTGCGCCCTCCCTGGAATAAGGTATTCTTTTAGGAACACGAGACAAAGCCGCCTGCCGGGGCAGACCGCATCAACCGATAACGCCCGTGAACACCAACGGAAACTCGCCGGTATTCCAAATGCCCCACGCCCTTAAGGCAAAAGGCCACATCGCCGGAAAAAACGGACCAGGCCCTCGTTATCATAGTACTCCCCACTGCCGCTGTAGTACGCCTCTCCCCTATCCACGTGGCGGTGAAGCTTACGTGTGCTTCCCGGCTCCAGGGTGACACAGGCCTATGGCTTTTACCGGGCTTCTCTTCAGCATTTCCGCTTTTTTAACCATGAAGGAGGAATGGCCCGGGCCTTCTCTCAACGGTATGGCCTCAGCTCGAGAGGCTTCGCTACCTGTAGGGAAAAAACAGGAGAAAGCGCTTTATGCATAGGGCTCTCCTCAAGTGCAGCTCTATGCCGGGAGCGGGGCAGCGCCCTACATCCATCGGCCCGCAGCCGATAGCGATGGTTGCTTTGCCCTGCGTACGTTTTTTCCGTACCTGCCGTTTTGGCAAGGCAACGAGGGGCATATGGAAACAGAATCACCGCCAACGAGGCAGTTTTTCACTATAATTCGCGCGCAAAACGCAGCCCAAAACCGCTTCGCCCGAGGCCGCCAAGGGGAAAAAAGCGGCTCGGCACGCACATTGTGTTCAAAAGCTGGTTCTCGTATTTCATACCATCATCGTTATGAACAATTAGACGTAACTACATTTTATAATAGATGTCAAGGCGGCCCGGCGGTAGAAGGGTATGAGGCTCCCCCGGGGACTCATAGCCGGAAGACCGAGGCCGCTTTAAGGCAAAGAAGACCGAGGCCGCTTTAAGGCAAAACGGTTGGACAATAAAGAAGCCACAGGGTATAGACAATAAATGCATAGGAAAAGGGTTCCGCTTCCTGCGGATGCCCTGAAAATAGTTCTTCATTCCGGGCCCGGAGCCCGGTCATATTTCCAAAGGCGTTACGGATGTCCGAACAAGCCCCACAAACCTACCCCAGATTACCCCTGGCCAGGTTCAATAAACTCATCAACCTGACCATGAGCCGTCTTTTTGCAAGTTACGGGCACAACATTACCCGAGAGCAAGAAGTTATCCTGCGCGAACTGCACCGCCTGGACGGGGTCAATCAAGTTGATCTGGCCTTCCGCACAGGGCAAGACCGCAATAACCTTTCACGTACCCTCGCACTGCTGGAAAACAAAGGCCTTATCCATAGAGATGTCTGCCATCTGGATAAACGCAATACCCGGGTCTTTATCTCCGACGAAGGCAGGGCCTTGCACGCCAAAGCCTACCGGGTGATTGACGAATATCGGCGAATTCTGTTCAAGGATTTCACCCAGCAGGAAATTGATGACTTTTCCGAAACCATTCAGAGGCTTATCAGAAACCTTGCTGATTTTGTAGGGCAAGAAACCCCGGCGCAGAATGCAAAGCCCAATCCGTGCCGGAAACTGGTCGGGGCAAAGCAGCGCAGCCGCAAAGCCGCTCCCCACCCGACCACGGAAGCCTGAAGGGCTTTTCCCGCGATTTGCAGCGACGAAGCAGGGAGTTCCGCCGTGCATGTAAGGGGAGCGCGTTCCCTTTTCTGAAAGCAAAAGAGAAACGGAATTGCAGCATCCGGATAACGGCCGATGCCGCACGAGGATGCGTCGTATTGACGGCCTTCTCCGGTTGGCGGCGCTCCCCGGAAGCGCAAGCGCTCTCCGGTACTCACTGAGAAACGCTACCGCCTGTTTACGTTCGCGGCGTGACGAACAGCAAACCAAGCCACTCTAAAATCAACGCGCGGCAGAGATTTGCAAGCAAATCCCTGCCGCGCCGAGACAGCGTCATCAAATCGCTCTATTCCGCTTGCAGCAGGCGGGTTATCTCGCGCATATCCCGCACCTGTTCCAAGGCCGCAAGCCCTTGAAGAATTGCATCAATCCGGGCGGCGCTGAAGTGCCGTTCAGCGGCCGCGCGGAACTTTTCTTCCAGCATGGCGGGGGGCGCCGGGTTTTCCGGCATGCCGAGCGGGGCTTCACAAAGCTCGGTGAATGTTGTGCCATCCTCCAGGGTGATGCGAACCCTGCCGGCGCGTAGGCGGGGGTAGGCGGCCACAAGCTCCGGGTCCTCACGCACCCGAACCCGCTCGCTGATGCTGCGCACCTGAGAATTTTTCAGGTTCTCCGCGCTCATTTCCCTAACCCCGGCATTGCCGAACGTGAGCACAATGCCGCAGATGGCAGGCAGAGAAAACCGCGCCCGGGCGGGAGTATCGGGGCACGGGGCCGAGAGCGCCGCTGAAGCTTTATAGCCCGAAATTTCGATTTCCCGTATCCGATCGCTATGCGGCCGAACCTGTTCAAATAAGGAACGCAAAGCAGTAACCGCGGGGATAGCGTGGCCGCAGGTGGACCAAAGTTTGTGATAGACCGAAAAAATCTCCGGCTGTTCCCGCTTGCCCAGCAAAAGTTCCTTATCCCAGGCGCCTGCATAGGCTTGAAAAAAACCATCTTTTCCTTCCAAGGCCGCCTCGGGGCCGGTCATCCCGGCGGAAGCGCAGCAGGCGGCGGCAAGGCCGCTGCCAGCGGCAAGGGCTCCGTGCATATGGCGGGAGGTGCTGCCTTCCTGCAAAAAGGCGAAAATCCCGCCGCATCCGGATGCGGCTATGCCCAAAGCGTTGACCATCTCCTCCTCCGACAGGCGCTGCAGCAGCGAAGCGGCCATGGCCGAACCAAAGGGTCCGAGAGCGCCGGTAGCATGAAACCCTCTACCCCGCAACGCCAGATCCACCGAGCGGCCAAGCCGGCCGAGAACCTCATAGCCTCCCAGAACAGCCCGAATGAATTCCTCCCCGCTGATAGTTTCCTTGTCGCAAAGCGCAAGAGCTGCCGGAAAGGTTGCCGCGCTCATATGCAGCCCGGAAGCGTAGCGGTGGGAATCATCCAGATCCTCAGCCGTGGCGATAAGCGCGTGGTAGAGGGCGGAACCGTAAACGCTCGACTTCGCCGAGGAGGCAATCAAGGGACAATCCCCGCCGCCGGTCACCGGCAGCAACGCGGCTGCCGCATCCGCAACTGGACCAGGCAAGGCATACAATAAGGCCGCCAGATAATCCAAAAGACATAACCTGACTGCCGAGCACGCCGCCGTATCAGGCCGGGCGGCCGCAAGATTCATACCGATACGCGCCAACTGCCTGGAACAGCTTGGTTCATTATCCTGGGAACGGCTCATGTACGCCTCCTCGATGTTTCTGGAGATACCTTGTTATGAAGAACGGTATGTTCAACGCCCGACGCAACGGGGATCAGGCCCTGATAGAGCATCAACCCAGGCCGAGAATAATTTAATGTAATAACATTAAATTATAAAAGTCAACCATCCGCTCAACCCGCTTATGGGCAAAGTACCCCTTGACGGGTGCTTGCCCTCCGGCAAGGGGCGCGCGCCTCCTCCTCAAAACCGCCCGGCGCTGTGCAGCCACCTGCCGAGCGGGCGCCCCTCCCTCCAGCGGGGTGCATAGCAAGGCCTCACATCCGAAGCATCCGGGATTGTAGCAACCATCTACGGCTGCCGCTCCAAGCGGGGCTTACCCCACCTACTTCAAAAATTTTTCCTCGAACGGACCGGGCCGCGCAATTCCAGATGCAACAGCGGGAACGGCCTGCCGGAGCTGTCTTTTTCGCTCCGGCCGGTGATAATAAAGCCCTTGGCCAGATAAAAGCCCAAGCCATCGGGGTTCTCTTCGTTCACATCCAGGAGCAAGGGAGCATTGCCGACAATTTCCCTAGCATGACGCAATAGGCGGGTGCCGCCGCCCCTGCCCCGGCATTCCGGGTCCAGAAACAAGGCCTCAACGCTATTGGAGTCCAGGGCCATGAACCCCAAAGGCGCGCCTTTGGCTTCAAGAACCCAGGTATCCAAGGTCTCCAGCCCTGAGGCCACCAGCGGGCGGTAAAAATTTATATCTTCCGGGCCCAGAAAATGATGGGTCGCCCTCACGGAACGTTCCCAAAGCCGGGTAAGGGGCTCTCTATCCTCCGGCGTATATTTACGGATAATCACGGCAGGCCTCCATGTAAGCGCGGTTTTCTAGGGAATTCCCTTTGGAAAGATCTATCAGACCTCCTCGCATCGGACAATTTGCTCTCGAGAGCATGTGCTATAGCGCTTTTTTCCCGGCGGTCTCAGCCGAAAAAATGACCTCGGCCTATGCCCCATCCGCTCAGGCCGCCTTTTCCCGCCCTCCTCGCTCTTCCTTGCCAAAAAAATTCTGCTTTGCGCAGAGAAAATTTATGGAGCCCCCTAAAGAATCCCGGCCGTATGACGAAAAGGGGGAATAGTTTACGGCGGTGAAAAATCGGTTGGGGCCGTGCCCCTACCGCAACGCCCAAAAAAATTTTTGACGCCCCTAAAGAATTCGGGGCACGAGTCGAAAAGACAACTGAAACAAACACGGTGGATGGTCGCAGGGAAGCGGCCCGCAATAGTGCGCCACCGGGAAACGTAATATTCATGGAGGAATATTATGGCACTTACTATCAATAACAACTTGATGGCAATGAATGCTTCCCGGAACCTCGGTATTGCTTACGGCAACCTCAGCGATTCCGTACGCAAGCTCTCTTCCGGTCTGCGTGTTAACAGCTCCGCGGATGACGCCGCGGGCCTCGCCATTCGCGAACTGATGCGTTCGGATGTTGCC
>CATJOY010000069.1 GCA_949741925.1 uncultured Desulfovibrionaceae bacterium
CGTTACGCGGTTCACTCCATGCGCTGACACGGCGCATACTCCCGCAAGGGTAAAGGAGTTGGCCGCATGAGACGCCTTCTTGTCTTGGCGCTGCTGACGTTCCTTTGTCTGTTGCTCCGGTCTTCAAGCCGGATGTAAAATAAACAAAGGCCCCCGTCCTGTAGCGAGCAGGCGGGGGCTGAACATGGTATAGGCTACCGCGTAACAAATAGGAGCGCATAACGCGCCGTGTCCGTCGGGTTGGTGGTGGAACACCAACCCGACGCCTTTTTTATAGCTGGCCGTCCACCAAGAAGCAAGTAAAGAATTTATGGAATTCCTTGACGTACCCTCTATACTCTCTTGTTCCTCTCAAGAAGCGCCATACTGTTCCCCTTCCACCAATTCCAGCGCCTTACCATAGGCTAATGAGGAAGAGGGATACACATACCAGGGCAACATGGTATAGGTATTTCTTTACCTATCGTTTACAATACCGAAAAAATCTTCCGATCTCATCACTCTATCATCGAGCCGACAACAGATACCCTCTTCCAAAATCAGATACAGAGCGTTTCCTGTTGCTGGGGAGGGAGCAAGTTGCCCTCCTTCTCTTGACACCCCCCTTACTCCGAGGCATGCTCCAAAAAGGTGCTCACAACACCGTGATTCACAGACGGCCGGCCAACCCGTTAGTTTGGCTCTTTTGTCCTGCCTGGTTGGCCGGAAGTGCGCGGGAAATGTCCAGGGGTTCGCCCTAAATACCCGCCGCCGTTCTGTGACGGTTGTGAGCTTCCGGCCTTTTGCATTGTGTAAGAGGCAATCACAAATTTCACAGAGGTGCCTTATGTCTGAACTCACTTTCCCCACCGGAGACAACAACATTGCTTGGCAAACGGAACGCCGGGAAATGGCCGCTATGGTGCGGAAGCACATCCTTGATCCGCTGGCGCTGATGGCCGGGATATTTCAGGAGGAGCGACCTACAAACCTTTTTCCCCTAGAGCTGGAAGATGCCGGAAGCATTCTCCAGCTCATGATTGAAGGGGCACACGTTGAATTAAGCCTCTACAGCTCTTCCCACGCGGGAACGGCCAATGTTCCCCTTTCCTGCGTTGTCGAAGATGTTTTAGAGGAACCGTCAACAGCTTCGGGCTCCAGGAAGGACGAAGAGACAATGGAATAAACAAAAGAAATGCAAGGATGTGACCGCCGCCGCAGCCGTTACTCTGCGTTTCCAGATTATGAACACATATCCTTTTTGCAAGTAGTCTCTGGAAGCGGCTCTACGGCTTCTTGAAGAACTGCTACGGTAAACAACCAGGCCGGGAAGGCAAAAGCTTTCCCGGCCTTATGCTTTCTCTTGTTTCTTCGTTCCCCACATTGTACAAGGCTGCTGCGTTACGCGGTTCACTCCATGCGCTGACACGGCGCATACTCCCGTTCACGGGTAAAGGGGTTGGCCGCATGAGACGCCTTCTTGTCTTGGCGCTGCTGACGATCCTTTGTCTGATGCTCCGGTCTTCAAGCCGGATGTAAAATAAACAAAGGCCCCCGTCCGGCGGCAACCGGGCGAGGGCTGAAACAAAAAAAACGGCAAACCGCGTAACGAATGGGAGCGCATAACGCGCCGTGTCCGTCGGGTTGGTGCTGGAACACCGGCCCGACGCCTTTTTTATAGCTGGGCATCCACCAAGAAGCAAGGAAAGAATTGATGGAATTCCTTGGCGAACCACTACGGTAAACAAACACCCCGGGGAGGCGAAAGCTTCCCCGGCCTTATGCTTTCTCTTGTTTCTTCGTTCCCCACATTGTACAAGGCTGCGCGTTACGCGGTTCACTCCATGCGCTGGCACGGCGCATACTCCCGTTCACGGGTAAAGGAGTTGGCCGCATGAGACGCCTTCTTGTCTTGGCGCTGCTGACGTTCCTTTGTCTGTTGCTCCGGTCTTCGAGCCGGATGTAAAATAAACAAAGGCCCCCGTCCGGTTGCATCCGGACGGGGGCGTAAAACATAGGACCAAACCGCGTAACGAGTGGGA
>CATJOY010000070.1 GCA_949741925.1 uncultured Desulfovibrionaceae bacterium
ATCAGCTCGGGCCGAGAGCCCGGTTCCGGGGGTAAAGCCGCCCTGCTGATGGTACTCGGGCATACCAAGGCCGATATTTTTTTCAGGTATCCGCAACATGAATAACACCTCCGATAGCACGGCAAATCCGTGTTTACTTTTTAGGCTGATTCCACCATTCCATTTTGCCTGCGCCGCGCTCTCGCGCCTGAACTTCGGTTCCAGCCATCGACTGGGCCAAGGTGGTCCGGGGCCTTGACATTTTTATTCTTTACCCTTAATAGAGTATTGGTGTCCCGTTCCGGGGGGAGGCGCTCTCCGAAGTCCCCGGCGGGGTGGTGGGATGAGACGCCTCAGCTCCTGCCCCTTACATTCAGACTTCTCCATAATTTTTTCTTTTTTTTCGCCTACACAGGCGAATTTTGTTTTCAGTTCCCCATCCCGGATAACCGACAAATCCCAAACCTCCTTCTGCATCAGAAGACTGATCGTTCCCTTATCAGAAATAAAATCACAGCCGTCAGTGTTGGAATCTACAAAGGGACGGGGCGGAGGACTCCGGAAACAGAATCTGCAGGTCATCGGGCAGGCATGATAGGTTTTCTATCCCTTCTGAATTGTAAGGCCGCCCTTCACAAGCTCAAGTAAATCATATAGATTAGTCTTGAAAGACGCATTGGTCGGGATGGGGCGACGGCTTTCAGCTCATGAACCCCTGCCGGATGCGTCTTTTGTTTTTACCAATCGATGTCCCTAAATAGCGCCAAATAAAATTGCCGTTCTTATCCTAGTTGTTTCTGAAAACAACCAGGACGGCATAGAAGAAGAGGCATCCGCAGGCTGGAAAAAGGTGCTCACCTCCCGGCCGTCAGCGCTGAAGTCCACAGCCGCGCGAGGGGGGGGCCGATAAACTTGAATCGATAATCTTCCCTGGTAAAAGGTATTCAGAACATCGTGGGAAGCGGTTTGAAAAAGCATATTCTCCTTGACAGGCACGTTAAGCCGGGACATGATTTCTTTAAAGCTCCTGTGGAGGGCAGTCGTAGCAATTTTGATTATTCCGTTGCCTACCGGTTCCAGGAGCTTTTTTTATCCGTGAGTTCCACGGAATACATCCGTACCCCCGCGGGCATCTCTTTCACCGTAATCCAGGCAAAGGCATCCTTCCCGTTGATGTCCAGGGATGAAACAAAACGACGGATAGTCACATCAGACATTCCGTGTTTTGTACCCCTGTGTCATCCGGCTTCCGCAGCCCATTTCCAGGCGTTGGCTATTTGCTCCACGACGCCGCGATGTTCGCCGCGGGTAAAGCCGTTGGCAACAGATTTATCCCCGACCTTGGCGCTTCCCATCTTCCGTTTCTAGTTGGTGAGCTGTCACGTCCTCAATGAAGTTCGGCAAATCCTTTCCGGCAAGCGATGAGAACGCGGCATCCAGCTCTTCCCGCGTAACGTTCCCCTCTATTTTGGTCACCCGCGATAGGGGAACCCCAACGGAGTTTTTCTTTTACGGAAGATAGGGTAGCGTTATAGAAGCGGACAATGCGCCCGCAGATCGGAAAGCCGTATTTGCCACGACATCGGCAACCTATCCGATGACGCGCCATTGCTCCTCATCCCCGAGCGATACGGTTTATTGCCAACCAACGGGCTTCAGCCAACATGTTCGGCTGTTCTCTTTCTCCACCCGGCGGCGCATTCGTTGCCTAGAGCCGGGATTGAGCATTTCATAAAGGGTATAGGTTATCAGATAATCAAAGCCCGCGCGAAACCACCGGATATTGTTCCCCGGCGTAGAGTTGATGGCAAAGCGCAGGGCAGTGGAAGATACATTTTCACCATCGCGGATACGCTGATACAGCGAGCCGAGATTATCGGCCGTGCCCAACGCCGGTCTCGGCACTGACCAGACCGGACCGCCGCCCATTCTGTTCCTTTCCCCAAAGAGAAAATCTCCATAGATGCCTAAACCGCCTCCTTGCGCGGCCGCTGCAATCCAGGTTTTCGGGTTGGCTGGATCGCGTGGCGTTTTCCCGGCAAGAAGTTGCTTGGCGCTCATGGCGCCGTAGCCGAATAACGTTGTCATCAAAAAAAGACGAGCAAAGTTACTCAAGCCTTCGGCATTTCCGGAGAAAGATAATGCCTTTCCCCGGGTGTCCGCTCCCCGACCGGATAAATCGCGGCCTATAGCACGTTGCATGAAGACTGCGGGAAAGCTTTTAAACTGTGCCACAAAGCGCACTATTTCGCCTACAGGAGTTCCTTCCTCTGTGCCCTGCCCCAGGGGGGAACGGGTACGGGCATCCGGCTCTATCACTGCATAATCAACATGGTCGGCAAAATAGGTCCGCAACCGTCCGGCAATCGCATCCCGAAGTTCGGCAATCCGTCCCGGCGTGGCCTCCCCTCCTTTGCCTTTCAAATAATTCGCCAGCATGGCATCCGAAGCGTCATACACCGCATCCGGCGTCAGGTAATCCCGGCCATCCGCCGCCCTAGTCCTTCCGGAACGGATACTATCCCACTGCCCGGAGTCTATTCCGTATAGCCCCAGCGCCCGCCGCCGTTCTGTGGTGAGGCTGTTCCACGCCAGACCTTTTTCCAGGGCAAGATCATGCCCCAGCATCAACCCGGCGGCTTTTTTCAATGAATCCGTCCACCAACTCATACCGTTCAACCGGAAGAAAAGCTGTTGCAACGCGGTTCCCGTGCCGGGAAGCTCCTGTCCGAAAAATCGGGACGCGATCTGCCCGTTCATGCTCTCAAAAAATACGCCTATGGAAGCCAAAATACGCCGCTCTTCAGCGCTTCCCCTTCCCCGGAGAAGGCCCTGCATTCCCTCAAGCAGGGAACCCAAAAAGCTTCTGCCGTGATAGGACATCTCGGAAGAAAACATGGAGGCATCCGTCAGAGAGGAAATAACAGTTCCGCCGAGCCTGTTGAGGTTTTCCAGGATGCGGACGCTCCGGCCAACCGCGGCAAGCGTGGGGTTGCCTTCAATATTGAGCGTACCATCCACTTCTCGGAGTTGGTTTTTCAAAACACGGTTGGCCGCCTCCCTGACGCGGGTTCCTGCCGCATGATCCCCACGTGCCCGCAGGGATTGCACCACATCATTCACCATATTCCGGAAATTGGTCTGCGGCGAAGGACCAAGCATCCTCATGAGCGCCGTGGTCCGGGCGGCTCGTTCCAACCCCCAAATATAGGCCTCCCGCATATTCCCCCGGCCATACTGGTTGTTGTAGGCAAACCAAGCCGCGCCATCTTTGAAATTGAGTACCCGCTCGCGCGGAATCCTTGCCGCAGCGCCGCCTATGACCGATAGCCTGGAGAGTGTTTCTTCCTGGGGGGCATGAAGCAAATGCACTCCGGAAATGATATCGTCATACACTGCCTTCAGGAAATCATCGGCTTCTATGCCTTCATCAAAAGCGCCTAAGGCGACCCTATCCCAATCCAACAAGGGGGTTATATCAGCCTTCCAACGCTCGAACCCAGCGGCACGAAGCTTACTTCTCTCATGGCTCTGCCGCACAATAGAGCCGGGCTCTTTGCCGATCCACGCACCGGCTTTATTTTGTTCCACTCGAGCTAATTCTTGCCAAACGCGCATGGCCTTCGCTATATCCATGGCCTCTTTGGGGCCGGTGAACTCCGGAGCTGTGGGGGGTTCCAGCGAGAAAAGCGCTTCAGATATCTCTTTATCCATGGCTCCCTTACAGAATATTTTCATATGCGCCGGGCCCAGGGCTTCCAGGTCAGCCATAAACCCTCCTGCCCATTGAGCGATCAGATCTTGTCCCATGGCGTCAACGCTTATGCGCGCGCCGCCGTGGGTCAAGTTTGAGCCTACCAGCAACGCCGAAAGCCCTTTTTCTTCCCGTCCGGCAAAATTGGTCATAATACTGCCCACGGCTTGCAGACGGCGCGAAACCTGGAGCTGCACCGCCCGTTTCTTGGCAATGGCCTCTCCGTTCTGCCGCTCAACCATGGCGTCAATGGCCTTGAGAACCTCTTCTTTGACATCAGCAGCTTTTTTACCAGCCATGACACGCCACTTGATCCGCTTTACCTGATCAAACATGGAGGTAATTTCTTCTTCCGCAAGATCTCTGCCCACGCCCTGGTGAATAATATCGATACAATCCATAGCCTTACCTCGTCTCGCATTCGGCGATTTCCCGCCATACTTCCCGGTTGCCCTGCGCTTTTTCTATGTCTGCTTGTGCTGCCTCCAACGCGGCAGCATATTCCTGCGACACCTGAGATAGGGTTTCCGGGGCGCTCTTGGCGGCTTTATTC
>CATJOY010000071.1 GCA_949741925.1 uncultured Desulfovibrionaceae bacterium
ACGGCCCAACCGGCCCGGTGAGGCAAAAACGTACTATTTCACACGAACCCGCGCGCTGGAAGGATGCAGCGGACAGTGCGCTACCTGTTCCATGGTTTTGGCAATGCCTTCCGTGATGACGGCGGTCAACGCTTCGCCCTTCTCCCGGCTGGCCTTAGTCGCATCGCCGATAACGCCGCATTGGGTGCGTTGATCCATGGTGAACGGCATAGTGACACCCTCCCGGTTCACCCCGCCAAGCCCTTCCCCTGCAACTCTGGGTTCGGGAAGCTCGCTTTTGATGCAGTCTTTACGTACGGCTGCTTCATTAAAAGCAAGGTAGGCCGATGTTTCAAATTCACAGGCATGGCAGGAGCCCTTGGTGCCGGGGAAAATATCCTTGCCGGCCTCACGTCCAAAGGCAGCCGCATGGCAGAAGGCAAGAACGGTTTCCGGATAATTGCGCTTTACATCATTGACGGCCATGGCAATAGCCGGGTTGTTCCCGCCATGGGCATTGACAAAAAGGATACGCTTCACACCACCGGAAATAAGGCTTTCCATTATATCGCAGAGAACCGCATACAATGTTTGGCTGCGCAAGGAGATAGTACCGCCAAAGGCCAAGTGGTGGGTTGAAAAGCCAAAGGGAATCGTTGGCGCAACCAGAACGTTAACGCCCCGTTCAGTCGCCAAAGCTGCAGCCCTTTGTGCATAGGTTCCGGCAATAAAGGCATCACAATTGACGGGAAGATGTTCGCCATGCTGTTCCGTAGAGCCGATAGGAATAACAACCAATGCATCCTGGTCTATTCGTTGATTCACTTCCGGACGCGTTAAATCAGCATACATGTATTTCTTTTCCATATATATACCATTTCCCATAAATACAATTACCAGACTGGCTGGCAATGCTTTTTTAAAAATAGTTCTCTGGTAGCAGGTAACAATTGCAATAAAAAATTATTGCAATTTATAAACTATAGGTTATAATTCTATATAACGCTAAAAAGACTCGTCCGGACGACAAATAATTAAAATATAAAAAAGAATACCTGTCAATCTTGATTATTATATGCATGATAATTCAAGAATATCCTGAAAACAAAACCGATATATGCCTTGCAGCGCAAGCCTAAGCGTGTGTTTCTCCGAGCCGAACTGGAAAGTGTACGCCACTATAAACAACAATTTCCTTTTTTTCCGCCTGATTGGCAGGATTTCGGGAAACTGCGCAGGGGGAGGCGGCACCCCAAAAGGCGGCCTTATGGCCGCCCGAATAAGAGTCCAATAGCAGTGGTATATTATTATGGTACAATGTGCCGGCGGGTTGAAGGAAAAGCCGCCTGAAAGATACCCACGGTAGAAAACCATTCTGCCTTAGGTGAACATTAAGGAGAGCGGAAGACCTCTCATCCCAAAGCCATGGGGTGCAAAAGGGCCGCCCCCCTTCGGCCCTTCCCAATACCTGCGGCTCCTCGCCTTCTTTGCTCCTCCGGGAAGCGCCTGGCTTGTTCCTTAGTATTGCTGAGAAAAGAACAATGCTTTAAAACTCGTAGCCGATGGAAAGAGAAAAAAGCTGCGTGGAGGTATCCCGGGTCTTAGATCGCACTGTGCCGAGTGTATCGTTCCTCGTATAAGACCGGGTTGCCGGATCTATATAACAGTAGGCCAAGTCCAGGTTCCAATCCCCCCAATGAAACCCCACCCCCGCGCTGTACAGATGACGGTCCCCCGTAGGCACGAGGTAATCCTCATAAGCTTCACGCATGGGGGATTCATCGTAAGTATAGCCCGCGCGCAGGGTCAGCCAGTCCAGAATATCGTATTCAACGCCGAAATTGAAGCGCCAGACATCCTTCCAATTTTTTGTACTGTGGGATGTGGGCAGACCGTTGGGCATGTGGATGTTTAAGGAAGAGAAGGTACTCCAACGGGTCCAGACAAGGCCGGCCTCAAGAGAAAGTTCCGGCAGCGGAGTCCAGGACACGCCCCCGGAAATGGAATCAGGCAGAATCACCGTAGAATGAACGGAACCATCTTGAAACTGCCCCGCATACCCTTGCTGCACAGCGCCCTCGAAGGAGCCGGGCACGCCGGAGGAGCCCATATAACTAAACTCTATATCCCCATAAGCTTTAACTTTGACTTGGCTGCGGTATTGCACGCCAACGGCCCAGGCATCGTTAATCTGGTAATGTGCCGCCAGATTAAAACCATAACCAAAGGAATCCGCATCCTTGATGCTGGCGTCCACTTCAAACGATCCACCAGGGATAAGAGGTTCCAAAGGAACTTGCGCGCGTCTCTTGAGATCAAGGGTTACATAAACAACTTCAAGCCCTGCCGCCAAGGAAAGTTTATCCGTGGCGCGCCAAGCCACAACGGGATTCAGTGAGCCGGAAAGCAAAGACACCTCGTATATATTAAACCTTCCCGGCCAGTTGTGCGGGTATTCAAAGCCGAGACCGTAGCGGGTGAATTCACCAATGCCAAGCCACCAGGTATCGTTCACCTGTTGGGTGTAGTAAGCATGGGGAATGGACCAGACGGAATCTTTGAGTTCTGTTGTCCCTTTCCGCCCGTTCTGGTCGATCCAGTCCATTTTGCCATTGGGAATGACGGCGGTTACACCGAGCATAGCGTGCTTGCCCGGCAACCGCGTCAACAAGGCCGGATTGTATGCGACAGCCGAAGCATCCGGTTTGCGCGCGGCCATTGAACCGCCGAGAGCTACCCCCCGGGCACTGTATTCATAAAGCGCAAACCCTTCCGCAAAGGCGGGTCCGGTCATTGCCAACAAAAACGCCATAGCCGCCAGCCAAATCCTTACGTTTGCCATAATCTCCACACAGTTCCGGAAAAAATTCATCAAAAAAAGGATGCCGCCAGACATCCAGCCGCACACGCCGCCGTTTTCCTATCGTCTGTAGGGACACAGTCTTCAGGGGCCAGACTCCGCGGGAAATGAGAGTGCTGCTCCGCAAGAGGACACACCATTCCTTTAGATAGTGAGAGCATCACTCCACAGCAAGGCACAACGCAATGCGAGATGCGCGCCCCAAAAGACAGAGTGGTTCTAGGGTATTTCTTTATGTAAGACAACCAATAAGGTGCAGAATGAGCCCCTTGGGGCTATCGCCAGCCGGGCGGCTCCAGGAACGTATGTGCTCTAAGGAAGCAAATCCAGCCTGCCCCTGAGGAAAGGCAGGCCGAGTACCCGCAAAAATTTTTTAGGGGATAACGCTAGTTTGTAATGTATCCATGAATCATTTTTTACTGTATAGTTCCCTCCCCAGCCGCTCCCCTTCACCGATTATATAGGCAACGATCGGAGGGAACCGTAAGCAGTGCCCCTTTCGTATAAAGAAGATGGGCTGAAAAAATTACCGGCGGCTTCGCATGGAGAAACTATCTTTCAGCCCCCACGGAACTTTTGCTCAATAAAGGTTTTTGGTTTACAGTTGCTCTGCCTGTGGTACAAGCCTCCCCTCTGTGAAAGGCTGTATGAAAACCTCGCCAAGCGCTTGAGCCTCCAGGATATACTCATGACACCAAATAAACAAACCATGGAGCTGGGAACCGAGCCCATCGGCAAACTGCTGTTCAAATATTCCCTACCGGCTGTGGCAGGAATGGTGGTTGCCTCCCTCTACAATGTTGTAGACAGCATCTTTATCGGCCGAGGCGTGGGCGCGTTAGCTATTTCCGGCCTGGCCATCACCTTCCCGGTGATGAACCTGACCTTCGCTCTTGGATTGCTGGTAGGCATGGGCGGTGCGGCCGTCAGTTCCATTCGGTTAGGAGAAAAAGATTTCGCCGCAGCCGACAACGTGCTGGGAATTACCCTCAAACTCTCGCTTATCAACGGTGCAGCCTTCGGTCTGATTTCCCTGCTGATTCTGGATCCGCTCCTGATACTCTTCGGCGCCAGCCGCGATACCCTGCCCTACGCCCGGGATTTCATGCAGATTATTTTGCTGGGTTTGCCCGTGACCTACGCTATGTTTAACCTGAACCACGTCATGCGCTCCAGTGGCTATCCCCGCAAAGCCATGCTCTCGCTGGTAATGACCGTAGCCGTAAACATTATTCTGGCCCCCATTTTCATTTTTATTTTAGACTGGGGGATCAGGGGGGCGGCCTTCGCCACACTGTTAGCTCAAACCGCCGGTCTTCTCTGGGTACTCCGGCACTTCCTGGACAAGGGCAGTACGCTGCATTTCAAGCCCGGGATCTACACCATGAATCGCTCTGTTATCAAAAACATGATGCTGATCGGCATGTCGCCTTTTCTCGTCAACGTTACCGCCTGTTTGGTGGTGGTGCTCATCAATACCGGCGTGCAGCAATACGGCAGTGACCTGGCTGTGGGAGCCTTCGGCATCATCAACCGAGTGACTATGCTGATGGTCATGATCGTGGTCGGACTAACTCAGGGCATGCAACCCATTCTTGGCTACAACTACGGCGCAAAACAGCTAGACCGAGTCAAGCTGACCCTGCGTTACGGCATCATCGTCAGCTTCGCGATCACTACCTTTGGGTTCGTCATTTTTGAGATATTCCCCCGGGCCATCGCCGCGGCCTTCACCACAGATGAAACTCTGATATCCCTCTCAGTAACCGGCCTGCACATCGTAACGGCAGCCTTTCCCTTGGTCGGCCCGCAGATCGTCATCAGCAACTTTTTCCAATCTATCGGCAGGGCCAGGCTGGCTATTTTCCTCGCCCTGTCCCGGCAGGTACTCTATCTGATTCCCTGTTTGCTGCTGCTACCGGGCTTCCTCGGGCTGGACGGCATTTGGCTGGGGATGCCGATCTCAGATGCTCTGGCCTTTCTCACCTCAGTAACGCTGCTGCTTCTTGGGAAACGTCGGTTTGAACCGCGCCCTAAGGATGTTTGACGGCTTCCTACAATGGTGCGCACATTTACATCCCGGTAAAATCTTGCTAAATATCATAGATATCCGATAACGGAAATATTTTACGAAAAAGGAACCACGTATGACTCCGAACTCAACGACGGCCGCTACCGCCATACGTCCCCTGTTGCTGCCGTACGGCGACACCATGCCGCGTCTTTTCTGCGGTGTTGCCCTACGCCTCATCTGCGGGGTATTTGCCCTGGCCCTCAGCGCCAAGCTGACCATTCCGGCTTCACCCATCCCCTTTAGTATGCAGACCTTTGCCGTGTTGGTCCTCGGCGCGGCCTACGGTCCCAAACTCGGCTTGGCTACGGTCATGAGTTACTTGGCCCTCGGAACTATGGGGCTGCCCTTTTTTGTCATGGGCGGCGGCCCTACCTATTATCTGATGCCCTCAGCCGGCTATCTCTTCGGCTTCATCCCCGGCGTCTGGCTGGCCGGAAAAATGGGCGAACGCGGCTGGGACCGCCGCTTTTGGTCCTCCATTGCCGGTTTCGCTCTGGCCCACATCTGCATCATGGCCAGTGGCACCTTGTGGCTCAAGTTTTTCACGGGGATGAGCATGGAAAAGGCTCTGGCCGTGGGCTTATATCCCTTCTACCTTGCCGCAACAGTCAAATTCAGCGCGGCCACTCTGTGCATGCTGGCTATGTGGCGTATCCGCCGCAAGTAGCACAACATTTTATTTTTTATTGTTCTTGTACGAAAAAGCCCCATCAGATTCCGAATGAACCTGATGGGGCTTACCATAACAAGAGGGAGGCGCCCCCGTTACCGGTCTCTCTCGAGGCCCTCCGCTATTTCTCCTTCGCATATTTCAGAGCATCGGCAAAGCAGCCCATCAATCGGGCACCCTTCAAAGCATTCCTGAAATACACTACTCTCTTGTCCAAACAACCTGCGGCGCATCCTCGAGAGCATCTTCCTCATCATGTTCTTCGCAGGAGGCCTCCTCGGCATCTTCAGCAAAAGGCTCATGAAAACGGACCAGGGCCTCAGGCCGATCCAGTTCCGCCATGCGCAGCCACATTGCTGCCCGCAGTTCCTCAAGGCCTTCTCCCGTCAATGAAGAAAAGAAAAAGACAGTCCGATTTTCCATGGCGGCGCGCAGCCGCAGGGTCTCCAGGAACTCCGGAGAAGCGAGGTCTATCTTGCTGATCGCCTGAAGCTGCGGCCGCTGAGCCAAGGTCGGATCAAACAGGGCCAGTTCGTTGTTGATCAGGGTAAAGCCGGCAAAGGGATCATCCTCGTTCATATCCTCGACACTGAGCAGGTGCAGCAGGAAACGAGTTCTCTCTACATGGCGCAAAAACCGGTGCCCCAGCCCGGCACCCTCCGCGGCTCCTTCGATAAGACCGGGAATATCCGCGATGACCATACGTTTTTCATAGTCGCCTTTTTCAAGCATAACCCCAAGATTCGGGCTGAGCGTGGTAAAGGGATAGGCGGCAATTTTGGGGCGGGCGGCGGAAACAGCGCTGATAAAAGTAGATTTTCCGGCGTTGGGCAACCCCAAAAGGCCACAGTCGGCCAGAATCTTCAGCTCCAACCTGAACGAGCGTTCTTCCCCCTCTTCGCCAGGCTGGGCAAACCGGGGCGCTCGATGGGTGGATGACTTGAAATGCTCATTGCCCTTGCCGCCACGACCTCCCCGAGCGGCAATAACCTCCTCTCCGGCCTCCGACAGATCAGCAAAAAGCTGCTCCCCCGCGGGGGTAATTTCATAAATTTGCGTCCCGACGGGGAGATCAAGAACATAATCATTCCCTTTCCGGCCGTAACGTTGCCCCCCCTCGCCCGGCCTGCCGTTTTCGGCACGATACCGGCGCTTGACGCGGAAATCATATAAAGAAAGCAACTTGACCGAGGCCCGAAAAATAACCGAACCGCCGTTGCCCCCATCGCCTCCGTCCGGACCGCCACGAGGTATGAATTTCTCGCGGCGAAAAGAAACGCAGCCGTTACCGCCCTTGCCGGCATGAACTGATATGATTGCTTCATCCACAAATCGCATGAGGTTTCCCCAACTCTTTTTCTTTAACCAGCGCCGGCTCGAAAAAATAACAAATAAGGGCGAAAGCACATGCGCTTCCGCCCTTTGATATTCTCTCGGGTTCTTGCGACGATCAAAAGAACCGCAACTGCCTACGCTGTTTCAGCCGGAACCACATGCACCCGAGTTTTCACTTGGCGCCTGCGGATATATTTTTCAAATTTTACGATACCGTCGCAGGTGGCAAAGATTGTGTAATCGCGGCCGAGGCCCACGCCTTCACCGGGATGCACTTTCGTACCTACCTGGCGCACGATAATATTGCCCGCCAGAACATGCTGGCCGCCAAAACGCTTGATGCCGCGCCGCTGCCCCTGGCTATCGCGGCCGTTGCGGGAACTGCCGCCTGCTTTTTTATGTGCCATGCTCCTGCTCCTTAAAAACAGCGCTCTTACGCCGATATGGATTTGATTGCCAAGGTGGTGAAATCCTGACGATGCCCTTGGGTCCTGCGGGAGTCATGCCGACGGCGCTTTTTAAAGACGATGATTTTTTCACCGCGCCCATGTTCAACCACTTCGGCGCTGACCTTGGCATCGGCAATATACGGGTTGCCAACGGCAAAGGAACCGCCGCCCACCATGAGCACCTTATCGAGGATAACCTCGCCGCCCACTTCCGAAGCCAGCTTCTCCACGCGTATTTTGGAGCCTTCCTCAACGCGATACTGCTTGCCGCCGGTTTCTATAATCGCATACATTGTCGTTCCTCCGTAAAGCAAAGAGACAGATTTTTAGTCCTAAACAGCGCTAAAAGTCAAGCGTTAAGAGCAACTTTTCCAAATTTTTTCACTTCTGCTCAATCCGGTGAGACCCTTTCCCAACCAAGGAAAGCACAGGGCCTCTCCTCGGTCCGGCTTCTTTATCCAGAAAAGGCCTTTGACGCCCGGCGAAGAAATGACCTTGCCCCCCCTCGGTCGCCGTCTCTGCAAACATGAAGTATAAAAGAGGACACGCTGCGGGAAAACCATTATCTAGTGAAGCGCCCCACGCACCAAGTGGTCAAATAAAAGATGCCTCTTGCCTTTCTACAACAAGCTCCGTACATACCCCTCTATGTACACTATCAATTCCTTTGATGCAGTTGCCCTGCTTTCTGGCGGCCTGGATAGCATCTTGGCGGCAAGGCTGGTGCAGGATCAAGGCAAACGCGTTCTCTGCCTGCATTTTTACTCCCCTTTTTTCGGTGATCCAGCCATGCTGCCCGCCTGGGAAAAAGCTTACGGTCTGACAATACAGGCAGTGGATCTTTCTGAGGAGTTTGCATCGCTCTTGCGGACCCGGCCACCGCACGGTTTCGGTAAAGTACTTAATCCCTGCGTAGACTGCAAGATCATCATGATGCGCAAAGCGCTTGCTATCATGCACGAATTCTCAGCCCGCTGCATTATCAGCGGAGAAGTTCTCGGGCAGCGCCCCATGTCCCAACGCCGGGATACCCTGCAGATTATCCAACGTGATGCCGGGGTCAAAGGGCTTTTACTACGCCCTCTTTCCGCCAAGCTTCTGAAAAGTACCACCGTTGAAGACTCTGGATTTATCGACCGTAACCGATTGCTGGCCATCAACGGCCGAGGGCGCAAGGAACAGTTGCGTCTGGCTGAAGATATGGGACTCAGCGATATCCCCACGCCTGCCGGCGGCTGCCGCCTGACGGAAAAGGAAAACGCCCGCAGCTATTGGCCGCTTCTGGCTTTGTACCCGGGAAATCAGGCCTCGGCCAACGATTTCTACCTGGCCAACGCAGGCCGGCAGTACTGGCGGCGAATCTCGCTTCCGCGCTGGCTTTGCATAGGCAGGCAACAGGCTGATAATGACCGTCTGCTCAGCCTTGCCCGGGAAGGCGACCTGCTCTTCAAATGCGCGGATTTTCCCGGTCCCATTGCCTTGGGCAGGCAGTTCCCCGGTCAGCTCTGGGATGAAGAATCTATTATGAGCGCCGCCGCGTTTATGGCTTCTTTCTCGCCCAAGGCCAGACGGGCTGCTGAAAAAGATGTCTCGGAAACAGCCGTCCGCCTGCACAGTGGAGCCCTCGGCTTGGATGGCCCGGGCCGGATGCTGCGTGTAGCCATTGCCCGGTCTCCCGAATGGCAGGAATACCCCTGGGAAGAAGCCAGGGAAGGCATCCGGGCGGAAAGGTGGGAAAGGCCCCCCGAAAACAATCCGACTCCCGTGTAGAGAGCGGTCACGCACTTTATCTTTGCTTTTCCGCCCAACGGGTGTATTCAGGACATCAGACGGAGTTCTTGGTATTTCCTTTTCAAATGGCCGGAACGTGCGAGCAGAGCCCCATGGAGAAATTAGTTCATAAAACCCATATTGCTGATTTCGTTGATGTTCTCCACATGCCCTCGCCGCTGCAACAAAAAGGCGGCGCGGAAGGAACCTGCGTAACCCATTTTGGGGCCACTCGTCGTCAGGAAGCGGTAATTTCCCGTTACTTCGGTGACCTCACGCTGGATACGGTTGCGGAATTCGCTTTTTCTTTGGAGTCCCTGCGTTCCGGTCCGGTCAAACTTATCGTTCTGGATTTTTCTGAACTCCACACCTGTTGTCGTAACGCAATAACGCATTTGGTCAACTTTGCCGCCAGTTTCCAGGACAGCCGCGCCAGGCTTATTCTCTACCGCCCCAGCCGGGCGCTGGCTGGCCAGCTCGATGACCTGGGACTCTCGCCCATCTTTACAATACTCACTAATGAGGATGATCTGATCCTGGCCCTGCCGGATTTTGACGCGGAGTAGCCATGCCCTACTACCTGCACCACTATTTTATACCTGATTTCTCCCATACGGCTCTGAAGCCCGTAACACTGCCCGATGGAAACATCATCCCCCGTTATCTCGGCTATGTACAAAATGTTGTAGCCGGCCAGGTGCTGGCCGAACTGATCCAGATCTCGGAAGAAGAAGCAACGGATGCACGCTGTAACGATCCGGTAGATTTTTTTCAAGATTTGCTGGGGGTCCATCCCGCTCTGGAGCAAACCCGTGAGTCTCTCTCGGAGGAAGCCCTCTCCGATCGCCAAAACGCCAACGCGAGCAGTTTTCTGAGCAAAGCGACCGAATTGAGTTTTGAAGGCGCAAGGAACCTTGACGCTCGCTTTATCTACAACCAGCCTGTCTTCCCTCTGGGGCCCAACTGCATACGTGATCCGGGAGCCCCCAACCTCATTCTTGCCCAAGAAAGCGGTTACTGCTTTTACCATCAGGGCTTGATCACGGTCAAAAAGCTGCTCAACGTGCGGCAGGATATAAACTTTTCTACAGGCAACATTCTTTTTATCGGCGATACTGTGGTTCACGGCAACGTCTATCCCGGCTTTTCCCTTCTGGGAAGAGATATTCTCATCAAAGGCCGGGTAGATGGCGGCACGGTCAAGGCGCGAGGCGCTTTAACCCTCGAACAGGGAGTCAAAGGTTCCCCTCGGGCATATCTGGAGGCCGGCGGCTCCATCCGCATGAAATTCTGCGAGCACAGTACTGTGCGGGCGGGCGGCAATGTCATTATTGAGGGAAACTGCCTGCACAGTAACCTCTATGTTTCCGGCTCGGTGGTCATTAAGGGGAGGCTCCAGGGGGGGCGGATTCATGCCGGCGGGATTGTCTATGTTGAAGACCAGATCGGGGATGCCCAAGGGGCTATCACTCGCATTCTTCTCGGCTACGATCCCCGGGATCTTCTCCAACTGCAAGAGATCCAAGAAGATGCCCGCCTGCTGGCGGATAAAATAGGCGGATACGAACGTACGGCCCGCCGCGGCAAGCTTTTTGCCGCCGAGGTCGCTCCCCATTTGGAACTTGCCCGTCGCAAACTGGATATCCTTCAGGCAAAACGCCGCAAAATCCGGCAGGGAATGGCCGTGGACCATGACCGGACGTCTCGGAACCGCCTCATCGTTCCCGGAACGGTCTACCCCGGCACGGAGATCAACATCGGCAAAGCATATTTTAAATCCGTGGTTCGCTACTGCAACTGTGCTTTTCTGTTGCGCAACGAGGAAATCGACTTTATCACCCCGGCACTGCCCGCCGCATACGGTCAAAAACGAAAGAAAGAAATTTCCGGGAAAGCGCCGTGTCAGGGAGAATCCCCCTTGGAAAAAAGCGCCGCAGATACCTGCCGGATTTTGGAAGAGGCCTGCATTTCTCCCCCACCCGAGGCTTCAAGGATGGACGGGCCTCAAGGCGATGCCCCTGCTCTGCGAATCCCGCCCCGGTTTTCCGGCTCCGGCCTTGATGACGACGATGACAGCGCTGAGGAAAAACCATGAAAGCGTCACCCACACCCTTTCTCTATTCGGCAGAGGCCGCCCCCACAGAGCATGCCCCTGGCGATATCCTATTACATTTCAAAAACCGTTCCCTGCCCATGTTGGGGCCCGGGGGGCCTGCTCGAGAACTGGCCTTTCTCTCTCCCCTCCTGGAATCACCGAATGGTTTTACACCGGGTGGATGGTTGCCGGTGCTGCTGGGCTCAGGCACGGGGGCAGCCCTTGAAAAACTGACCACGTTGTGTCGCGAACGGCTTGGCCCGGATTTCCCTCTGGCCGTGGTAGATAGAGAGCGTCCCATTCTAGAGGTTTCTCGCCTGCGGGAACAATACGCGTCCTATCCCGGCATCATCTGGCTCAGCGCCGACGAGCCCGGGGAAATTTTGCGCCACCTCAGCGCATGGCAGGCCCGTAACGGCGACAAGCCCTTTTTCCCCTTTCTCAATCCCCTGTACACCCGGCTGAACCGGGAGTTCTACGCCCCTCTCAAGGAAAGTTTAGACGCCAGCCGCAGCTTTAATCTTTGGGGAAAAACAGCTTATGCCAAATTTACAACCGCTGTTCCGCGGCTGCTGTTGCTCACCAGCAAATATTTTTTGATGGGGGAAATACAAGCTGCCTGCAAGCGCTTGGGATACGAGCATGAGTTGCTCCAGATACCCCGGGGAGAGACTGGAAGCGCAGAGTTTGTGGAAAGTCTGCTTGAAGCCGTATTGCGGTTCAAGCCGGATTTTATCTTTACCATCAACCATCTGGGCGTGGATAAGGAGGGCATTTTAAGCGCTCTGCTGGAACGACTTCGTCTGCCCATAGCCTCCTGGTTCGTGGATAACCCCTTCCTGGTCCTCGGCCATTATGATAACCTGGTCAGCGACTGGACGGCCATTTTTACTTGGGATGCGGATAACGTTGCAAATCTGCGCGCCATGGGCTTCTCTAGGGTCATGTATCTTCCCCTCGGCGCGGATATCCACCGCTTTCATCCGCCGCGTCCCGGCTACTCCCCCCCGCCGGAATGGCGGGCTGATGTTTCTTTCGTCGGCAACTCCATGGTGGAAAAAGTGCGGGCCAAACTTCATTGTTTAGCCGACCACCAGGATCTTTTGCATAACTACCAGACCCTTGCTGCGGAATTTGCAGCCAGCGACATGCGTTCGGTACGGGCCTTCCTCCAAACGTGCCGCCAGGAGCTGGCATCTCTCTACGAAAACTTGCCGGACCCCAAAAATTGTCTGGATTACGAAGCCCTTTTAACCTGGGAAGCCACCCGCCAGTATCGGCTGGATTGCATCGGCGGCATCCTGCCTTTCAACCCCCTGATTGTAGGAGACAAAAGCTGGAAGCTCCTGCTTAAGGATACGCCCTTGCCCTGGCGCTATCACCGGGAAGTAAGCTATTATGATGACCTTCCCCTCCTCTACCCGGCCTCTACAATCAATTTCAACTGTACCAGCAAACAGATGAAAGGAGCGGTCAACCAGCGTGTTTTTGATGTGCCCGCCACTGGTTCTTTTTGTCTCACGGATAAACGGGAACAGCTCGAAGCCCTTTTGGAGCCTGGTAAGGAAATCGTGTGCTATGCAACCCCTGAAGAAGCCCGTGAACTGACCGCACGCTATCTTCGAGACGACGCGGCCAGAAAACAAATTGCCATGGCCGGCAGAAAACGCATTGAGGCCGATCACTCATACGACCGCAGACTAACGACCTTGGTGGACGCCATGCGTTCTTTCTTCTGACGCTTTTTCCTCCGGGCTTCCCGGCGGCTTGCATCCAATGGCCCCCAGCGTTCCCCTCGCCCGGTGCATCCGTGATGCAGGGTATATTTTCCGGCGGTGTATCCCGGCCCTGCGCACCCGGCAAGAGGGCGCTCCCCCGCCGAAACTTTTGCCTATACTGCCGGGTAGCAAGCGTCTTTACCATGTGATGTCCCCAGTGTGGGGCGCTCTCCCCTCGTTAGGGGGAGCCCCTGAATTTTCACCCCGCCCCATGGTTAAAGGCCGAGTCTCATTGACGCCCGCTCTGCACTTGCCGTATGAAGAACAATAAGGAACCTGCGAACCGAGAACGGTTCACAACTGCCAGCCGCCCCGCAGCTATCCCCGGCACTCAAGGCATAGCTCCATACCATTTCCAGCCGGCGCTCCCATAGCTGCCCGATGGCGCTCCCATGAGGAAATACCATGTCCGAGAAAAACAGAAACGTTGTCATCGTCGGCGCCGGCTTCGGGGGGTTGTTTGCGGCCCAGCGTCTTGCTCGGGTCCGGGGTATGCATGTCACCCTGATAGATAAAAATAACTACCACACCTTTCTGCCCTTGCTCTATCAGGTAGCCTCGGCCGGGCTTGAACCCGAAGCCATCGCCTATCCCCTGCGCGGCATTTTCCGACGCAGGCGGAATATAACAACTGTGTTGGCAGAATGCACCGCTGTGGACCCTGACCAACGGATCGTGCATACAGACGGCCTCAGCTATGCGTATGATTATCTGATCCTGGCTCCGGGCAGCAAAACAGCCTATTACGGCGTACCCGGAGCTGAGGAGCACTCCTACAGCCTGAAAACGCTCGAAGAGGCCATCCGGCTGCGTAACCACCTTTTAAGCTGTTTTGAAATGGCCTCGCTTATGCCCGGGAACAAGGTACCCGAAGCCATGCTGCGCATTGCCGTCGTCGGCAGCGGCGCCACCGGTGTGGAATACGCGGGGGCTCTGGCCGAACTTATCCGTTCGCCCCTGGCGCGGGATTTCCCCGAACTTATGTCGCTCAACCCTTCAGTTATGCTGGTTGACGGGCAGGATAAGCCCTTATCAGCCTTTTCCGACCCTCTACGCGACTACACGGCGCAACGCTTGGCCGCTATGGGAGTCAAGCTGCGCATGGGGTCTGCGGTAGCCGAAGTCACTTGTGAGGGCGTTCGTCTTAAAAACGGAGAGTTCGTACCGGCCCACACCGTAGTCTGGACCGCCGGAATTCGCGGCGAAGATCTGGAGCAGAGCCTCACCGCCGTGCCTGGAATTCATCTTGGGCGCGGCGGCCGCATCCAGGTCCAGCCCACCCTGCAATTAGCCATGCATCCGGAGATCCACATTGTCGGCGATCTTTCCTTGCCGGAGTTCCAGAGCCCGCCCCAAGTAGCGCCCAACGCCATACAACAGGGAACGCATGCCGCAGAAAATATTCTGCTCATGGAAAAAGGCCGAGCGCCACGCGCCTTTGCATACCATGACAAAGGCTCTATGGTCACCATTGGCCGTTCCTCTGCCGTTGTCCAGCTCGGCAAGCGCAGTTTTACAGGATTTCTCGCCTGGGTTGTCTGGCTGTTCGTGCACCTGATGTATCTGATCGGTTTTCGCAACAGGATCATTGTTCTCGTCAATTGGGCCTGGGATTACTTTTTCTCCGAACGAGCGGTGCGCCTCATCCTACCACGGGATAAAAGCGTTACCTGCGGCTGTATGGCGCAGGACATCCCGGGGACCGAAGGGCCAAAAGCAAAGACGCCTTAGGGGATATTTCAAAAGGCATGTTGCCCGCACAAGGCCGCATAGGTTTCCCGGCAAGAAAACAGCCAAAGACCTAGAGGCACAGAGTATACTTGGTTTTTCTTGCTGACACTGCCAAGGGGAACTTTGATTCTGAAACAATTTGTTAGAAAATAGCTCAACCCTGTACGCAAATAAGCCCCGCGGAGAAAACTCTCGCGGGGCTTGGCCTTGCAGAATACCTAAAAGACAGAAGGCTATTGCCAACCACCTCCGAGAGCCTTGTACAGATTCAACACGTTAACTTCCCGCAGCAGGTAGGCATTGATTAGGCCCTGCTGGGCGCTCATCAGAGTACGCTGGGCGTCAAGCACGGTCAGAAATGTATCGATGCCGGCATCATAGCGGGCCAGGGAGAGATCATAGGTAGTCTGAGCCGCCTCAACCAGAGCTGTTTGCCCGGCGAGTTGCTCGCCGATGTTCGCCCGTTGGGCCAGAGCATCAGCGACTTCACGGAAGGCCGCTTGAATAGTTTTCTCATAGGTTGCTACAGCGATATCCCTGTCAGCTTCGGAAACCCAAAGATTTGAAAGGTTCCTACCGGTATCGAACAGGGGCAAGGTGACCACCGGCGAAAAAAGCCAGGTGCCGGAGCCGCCGGAAAACAAATCGTTAAATTCCGGGGTGATGGTGCCTATACTGGAACTGATGCCAATCCGCGGAAAGAAATTAGCCCGGGCCGCTCCAATGTTAGCATTGGCCGCCAAGAGCTGGTGCTCGCTGCCGATAATATCCGGTCTGCGCAAGATCAGCTCCGAAGGCAGCCCGGGAGAGAGATCCGGGAGCCGCGGGACATCAGCCAGCCTCGAGGCAAGGGGCAGGTCCGCGGGAATGGCTGTGCCCAGCAGCAGGGTTAGGGCATTCGTATCCTGAGCCACCCGAGTTTCATACTGTGCGGCCATAACCCGGGCTTCCTCAACGCCGGTTTTGGCCTGGTTTACCTCAAGCTGTGAGGCAACGCCGAATTCAAACTGGCTTTCCAGCAGCTTCAATACTTCTTTACGGTTTTCATAGGTATCCCGGGCCAGCACCAGGGTTTCCCGATCCGTCACCAGCTGCAAATAGGCTCCGACAACCTCCGAAACCAGGGAAACCTGGGTGCTCTTAGCGCCTTCCTCGGTAGCTAAATAACTTTGCAAGGCGCTTTCTCTCAGGCTGCGCACCCGGCCAAAAAGATCCAGCTCATAGGAGGTGAAGCCCACAGTAACGCTATACTGCCGGGTAATGCCTTGGACCCGGGTTGCGGTGTACTCGCTGGGCTGGTGCTGCACTGTCATATCCGCACCGGCGTTGATGGTGGGCAACAAATCCGCCTGCTGGATGTAATACAAGGCCCTGGCCCGCTCGATATTGAGCAGGGCAATGCGCATATCCCGGTTATTATCAAGAGCCGTGCGAATCAAGACGCGCATGGTCTCATCCGGAAAAAAGGTCTCCCAACTGATGTTTTCCGGCGCGGAAACCATCGCGGCTTCCGCTGAAGCGGGCCAGGCTTCCGGAACGGGCAGCAAAGGACGCTCGTAGCGAGGAATCATGGTGCACCCGTTCAGCATAAGCAGGGCCATGATGGTTGCAATCAGTATAGTGACGCGCATTTACTTGTCCTCCCTCTGTTCGGAAGCCGCATCCCCACCGCCCGCGTGGACGGGAAGGGGCTGGGAAGAGCCCGTCTGCCCATGCGCCTTGACCTTAACCTTAAATAGCTTGGAAACCACAACAAAGGCCAGGGGGATATAAAAGATACCCAGAACAGTGGCCGTCAGCATGCCGCCGACCACACCTGTGCCGATGGCGTTTTGACTAGCCGAACCGGGACCGGTGCTGATGGCCAGGGGAAGCACCCCGAGAATAAAGGCAAAGGAGGTCATCAGAATAGGCCTGAGCCTCAGGCGCACGGCCTCCAGCGTGGCTTGGAAAAGATCCATGCCCTGCTCTTCCGCCTCCTTGGCGAATTCAACAATCAAAATAGCATTTTTGGCCGAAAGGCCGATGATGGTCAGGAGGCCCACTTGGAAATAAACGTCATTGTTCATCCCACGCAACATAGCTGCGCCCAGGGCTCCGATAACGCCAAGGGGGACCACCAGCACTACCGAGAACGGGATTGACCAGCTTTCATAGAGAGCTGCCAGGCAAAGGAAAACCACCAACATAGAAAGCGCATAAAGTGCCGGAGCCTGGTCGCCGGACATACGTTCCTGATAGGAAAGACCCGTCCAGGCATAGCCAAAGCCTGCCGGAAGCCCCTTGGCCAGTTCTTCCATCGCCACCATGGCATCGCCGGAACTGCGGCCCGGCATGGGCTCGCCGAGAATTTCAATAGAGCTGACTCCGTTATACCGCTCAAGCCGGGGCGATCCGGAACCCCATGAACCCGAGGAAAAGGTTGAAAACGGGACCATATCGCCCTTGGAATTGCGCACATACATGCGCGAAAAATCTTCAGGCTGCATACGGTAGGGAGCATCCGCCTGCATATAAACTTTCTTCACCCGCCCCCGGTCGATAAAGTTATTGATATAGGAACTCCCCCAAAATGTGGAAATAGTATCAGTAACTTCGGATATAGGAACGCTCTGAGCGCTCGCCTTGAGTAAATCAAGCTCCAATTGGTATTCCGGGGTATCATCCAGGCCGTTGGGTCTGACGCGGATCAGGTTGGGATTGTTGTTAGCGGCCTGAATCAATTGGTTTCTGGCTTCCATCAGGGCTTCGTGCCCATGGTTGCCCTGATCCAGCAATTCAAAGTCAAACCCGTTGGCTGTGCCCAGTTCCAGGATAGCCGGCGGGGCAAAGGCATAAATCTGGGCGTTGATGATGCCGGAGAAAAACCGCATAGCCCGGCCAGCCACAGCGTTCACCGAATAGGCCGGATTCCCCTCGCGCTCTGCCCAATCCCTGAGACGCACGAAGCCCATGGCGTTGTTCTGCCCGGAGCCCCCAAAGCTGAAGCCTGCCACGGTCATAAGACCGGCCACGGCGCCTTTTTCTTGTTCTAGGAAGAATTCTTCCACCTGCTCAAGCACTTCAAACGTCATTTGCTGGGTGGAACCGGCCGGAAGCTGGACCTGGACCATCATGATGCCCTGATCCTCTTCGGGCAGGAAGGCCGTGGGCATGCGCAGGAACTCAAAGCCCATTAACACTACCAAAATGATATAAATTAAAACGTATTTGACCGGTTTTTTCAGCAGCCGCCCGACAACACTCTGATATTTCCGAGTACTCTTCTCAAAGCTGCGGTTAAACCAGCCAAAAAAGCCGTTCTGGTTGGTATGACCGGCCTTATGCGGCTTGAGCATAGTGGCGCACAGCGCCGGGGTGAGCACCAGGGCAACGAGGACCGAGAGGACCATTGAAGAAACAATAGTGATGGAGAACTGCCGGTAAATAACCCCCACGGAACCGCCAAAGAAGGCCATGGGGATAAACACCGCAGAGAGCACCAGGGCAATACCCACCAAAGCGCCGGTGATCTGGTGCATGGATTTTTTCGCCGCCTCGCGCGGCGCGAGACCATCCTCCTCCATGACTCGCTCCACATTTTCAACCACAACAATGGCGTCATCCACCAGGAGGCCGATGGCCAGCACCATACCGAACATGGTCAGGGTATTAATGGAAAACCCGAAAAGACCGAGCACAGCAAACGTGCCCAACAAAACCACGGGTACAGCGATTGTCGGGATAAGCGTTGCCCTGAAATTCTGCAAAAAGAGATACATGACCAGAAACACCAGCACAACCGCTTCAAACAGAGTTTTGAACACCTCTTGAATGGACATGCGCACAAAAGGGCTGGTGTCATACGGGTACTCAATCTGAAGCCCGGTCGGGAAAAGGGGCCGCAGCCGTTCCAGTTCCGCCTTGACTGCGTCCACAGTGGCCAGGGCATTGGCGCCGCTGGCAAGCTTGATAGCCAGGCCCGAAGCTTGCTTTCCGTTCATCCGGGCAGAGGCGCTATACCGCTCCGAACCGAGCTCCGCTCTGGCCACATCGCCCAGATACACAGCGGAACCATCCTCATTGACCCGTATCAGGAGCTTCTCAAATTGTTCCGGGGTTTGCAGATAGCTCAGAGAACTTACTGTCACGTTCAAAACCTGGCCCTCTACAGCCGGAAGCGCGCCTATTTGGCCCGAAGGCACCTGGGCGTTCTGGGCGCGGATGGCATTCGCCACGTCTGAAGCCGTAACTTTGTATTGTTCAAACTTATCCGGATAGCACCAGATACGCATAGCGTACTGACCACCAAAGATAGTCAGATCCCCGACTCCCGGAACCCGGCTGATGGGATCCTGAATAGAACTGGCCACAAAGTCGCTGATATCCACGTCAGTCATGGAATTATCTTCCGAATAGAACGAGATGACCAGCAGAAAGTTCTTAGTGGACTTGGTCACCTGCACACCCTGGCGCTGCACGGCTTCAGGCAACAACGGCGTTGCCAGTTGGAGCTTGTTCTGCACCTGCACCTGAGCAATATCCGGATCGGTTCCCGCGGCAAAGGCGACGGTAATGGAGGCCTGGCCGGAGGATTCGCTGGTGGAATACATATAGGTGACGTTATCGATCCCTTTGAGGTTCTGCTCGATAACCTGGGTTACCGAGTCCTCAAGAGTTTTCGCATTAGCGCCGGGATAGTTGACGGCAATAGAAATTTCCGGCGGCGCAATATTCGGATACTGGGCGATAGGCAGATTGGGTATGGTCAACGCCCCGGCCAGCATGATGATGATGGCAATAACCCATGCAAAAATTGGACGATCTATAAAAAACTGGGCCATAAAGACCTACCTTTATCCTCTTGGACCACAACGGTCTGCAATCTAAAGCGTATCAGGCGAAACGCAACGCCGGGCAGGGATGCCGCACCTTGGCCGAAAACACGGCCGGTGCTTGTCCCGCGCGTATCCAGGGCATCCAGCCGGCACAGCCAACGGTATTATAATAAGATCCTTTACAACGCTGTCGTTTACCTGGCTGACGGGCGGGAGGGAGCATCATCCTCTGCAAAAGGCGAAGGAAGTGGCTTGGCTACCGCTCCCCCGCCGGGACGGACCTTTTGCGAGCCTTCAACCACCAGTTCATCGCCGGCTGCCAGGCCTTTGCTGACCAACCAATATTTCCCCTGAACAGATCGATCAACAACCAATTGGCGCCGTTCAATGATCTTATCAGGCTCCTGCTGACCGGTCTGCCCGTTGGTTCTCCCCGCGTTGGGGTTGTTCACCAACACCAACGCGGTAGGGTTGCCCGAGGCATCCCTGGCCACAGCTTGCTGGGGAACCAGAATGCCGTTTTCCGTAACACCTTCCTCAACTTTGGCCGTAACAAACATGCCGGCAAAGAGCAGGCGGTCCGGATTAGGGAAAAGAGCCCTCAGGGTAACCATGCCGGTACCCTGGTCAACAGTAACGTCGGAGAATTGCAATTCCCCCATGATGGCCACGTCTTTACCATCGACTCGGGTGGTGTAGGTGCTGCCGTCTTCCAAAACAAGGCCTACGCGCGCGCCTCCGGCGGGCGTTTTCTCCAACAGGCCTTCGGCCATAGCACGCTTGAGCCGGAGGATATCCGTAGAAGACTGGGTTACGTCCACATAAACCTGATCCAAACGCTGAACCAAGGCCAGCGGCTGGGCCTGATTCGCGGTGACCAACGCCCCCCGAGTTACGGAAGACTGGCCGATGTGCCCTGAAATGGGCGAAAGCACCTTGGTATACTCCAAATTAATACGCGCGGTCTCAACTGCTGATTTGGCGGATGCCACCTCGGCCGCGGCCTGATTACGGGCTGCAACGGCATCATCATACTGCTGCTTGCTTATCCCGTTGACTTTCACAACCTTGGTATAGCGCTCGGCCAGAAGCCGCGCCGAATTGTAGGTGGCCTGCGCCCTCTGCAACCCGGCCTGAGCACTATCTAAAGCCGCTTGATAGAGGGAGGGATCAATTTGGTAAAGTTGCTGCCCCTCTTTCACCTCGCTGCCTTCAGTGAACAAGCGCTCAAGAATGATGCCGCTGACCTGAGGCCTGACCTCAGATACATAAAAAGCCGATGTGCGGCCGGAAAGTTCGGTAATAAACGGCACAGTCCTGGCTTGTATGACCCAGGTGCCCACAACGGGAAGCTGACTTGCCTGTTGGGGCTGCTGCGCCTTTTCCTCGCAACCGCTCAGTGCCAAAAGGGCTGCAGCAACAAAAAGCAACCCCAAAAACTTTCTTGTGGAATACATAGGGAAACCTCAAGTTAGGAGCCTCATCCTCAACGCCGAAGATGTCTTCTCACTATGGAAACTTACTGCGGCAATTGGAATGATTAACAAGAACCACACAATGAACCGGGAACGATCAGACTCCCCCCTTTCCGTTGGGAGCCTACCCTTTCAGGCAACCGTTTTTTCCCGGGCAACATTTCCTCTATTCCGCCGTTTGACCGGAGCACAGAGCCCCGGGCCCAAGGGGTTCGGCTCATCCATCGAAGCCAAGGCCTTGAGCACAGATTCTCTGGGAGCCCATTCCATGATATCCGCCAGCGTCATATCCTTAAAAAACTCAAGAAGATGCGCATCCAATCGCTGCCAGAACGGCTTGGTCGTGCAAATGGCTTCCCTACTGCAACGGAATCGTTTTTCCAGGCAGGGCACTGCCGGCGAAAGGCCGCCCAAGCTGGAAAATAAACTCCCAAGTTGGATGTCCGCCGGATCCTTGATCAGAACATAACCGCCGTAAGCGCCGCGATAGGCCCGTAACAACTTAAGAGGCCGCAGCGCATTGACGATCTGCTCAAGATATTTTTCGGAAATGCCTTCCTGTTCGGCAATGGCGTTTATAGGAATTTTCCGTCCGCGCTCCTGAAAGGCAAAATGGAGCAACATACGCAGCCCGTAACGGATTTTTGTGGGATAAGCCATAAACCAAGCCTCCTGGCAATGTGGCCATAATAATCAAACATGATCGTTGCCTCCGCAACAAAAACGGGACTCGATACATGAGGACGATCAGAAGTTCTGTTTCAAGGCCTACAGATTTCGAGGGGGGAGCCCTTCGCCCCGTTCCTGCATATGAAGCCGGCGATGTAATTCCTCCAGCAGACGTTTTGCGCACTGGAGTTCCTCAAGCTCCAACCCCACAGCCAGGTCATTGATCCACTCCGCGTGCACCAGGAGAGCCTGATCAAGGGCTTTCCTCCCCGCCTCTGTCAGCCGTACAAGCATGGCGCGCCTATGGTGCGTATTGGGTTCAAAGGTCACCAGGCCCAATTCAGCCAACAAATCCACCGTCCGCTGAGCGCTTTGCCGTCGAATCCCCATCAGCCGGGCCGTGTGGGCAACAGTTCCGGGCTCCTTGCGCAAAGTGTAAAGGACCATAAAACGCGCTATCGTCAGCGAAGTCGTTTTAGTCAATCTATCACCGGCAAGACTCAGCAGATCCTGAATTCGGAACATTTCCGCGGTGAGGTCGGCGAGCACTCTGCCTTCGGGCGTGTAACAGTTCGTATCCATTGTGTCTGCTCCAATTCGACAGTACACTACCATATTGACAGCATGCTGTCATAACCGGCATTGGCAGCTATCTGCCATATTGGCAGACGGCTGTCAATGAATTCCGAAGACAAATACGGAATTCTTCCTGAGCGCACGGAGATTGCTGCATCGTAACGGCAATGCATGAGGTAGCGCTTTCCCTTCAAGAGGCTTTCCGCCAAAGAGCCATATATTCTTGGTTTCCTTTAGGCCCCTTAACAGCAGCCGGCAAAACTCCCAGTAAATCCAGCCCGCATTCTTCCCGGGCGGCAGTACAGACCCTGTCAACCGCCTGGAGGCGCAAGGCATCATCGCGCACAACCCCACCCGGCGCCGCCCCCGGTCCCAATTCAAACTGCGGCTTAATCAGGGCCGCCACATAGCCCCCGGGCTTCAGAAAGGCTCGCAAAGCAGGCAAAACCAAAGTAAGGGAAATAAACGACAGATCGGCTGTAACGATATCCACGAGCTCGGGAAGAAGATTCGGTTCAGCATGGCGTAAATTGACCCGCTCCAGATTGATCACTCGCTTGTCCGTCAGCAGCTTTTCATGAAGCTGGCCATGCCCTACGTCCACGGCATACACTCTGGCGGCTCCGTGTTGTAGGAGACAATCAGTGAACCCGCCGGTGGAGGCCCCGGCATCCAGGGCAACAGCTCCTTCTAAAGGCAGGCTGAACGATTCCAGAAGCGTCAAGAGCTTATAAGCGCCCCGACTGACAAAACGCTCTCGGCCGTGCAGTGTAAGAACGGCATCGCAGGGCAATTTCTGACCCGGCTTTTCCACCCGTTGCCGGTTGCCGGGCCGGATTTCCTGCCAAACCTGACCGGCCATGATCAGACGTTTAGCTTGTTCCCTGCTTTCGGCCAAGCCGTATTCCACCAGGAGTTGATCCGCTCTTTCGCGGGAGGCTTTTCTTTTTTCCATACATCATTATATATAATTCGGCCGGGAAAGCAGGAGGGGGTTTTGCTCCGGAACAGAGGCAACCCTCCGAAAACGGGAGCCGCTGCCTGCCCCAAAGGCGAGGCCAAGCAAAACGAGCGCGCCCCCAAGGGATAAGCACAGAATGTGCCGCAGTAAACCGCCTTTCGCAGCGAGACCTTGGGGAACATTGCACAATCCCCCTGCTTGAGATCGCCTGCCGGACGGAGCCGTTATCCGTAGCGACAGAACTTCCAAAGCGCCCCTAGGGCATAGTAACACTATGCCTTTCGGTCGCGTGGCGGAAGAGTACCCCCTCTCAAAGCAGGCGTATCTTCCTTGCAGGCAAACAAAAATTCTATAGTGTTCCCTGGCCCTAAGCGACCCCGAGGCCGATCGCCTGCGGCCCTTGCGCCTCAGAACATCCATACATTTTCCGTTGCGGGGCAAAACAAACGTTGAACATGATTAAAATCCATATGCCAATCATTGCGGCAAGCTATGCTTGCTGCTGGAATAAACACCAATATTTCACTTGCCAAAGCGGCTATTCCACGATATCAGTTGCGGCTCGATAACGGTTGTAAACTTTTCAATAATCGTGTTCCAGGCCTGGCTCAGCCGTTTTGCGACGCGATACTCATAGAGGAGTTTGTAATGAAAGACAATATCCATCCCCAGACCCACCAGGCCAAGATTACCTGCGCCTGCGGTTTTGAAATTGAAGCCGGCTCCACCAAGGGCCAGAATGTTCATGTGGAAATTTGCTCCAACTGCCATCCGTTCTACACCGGAAAGCAACGCTTTGTTGACACGGCCGGCCGTATTGACCGCTTCCGTAAAAAATATGCCGCTATATCCGGAAAAAAATAACGGCAGATTACCACTCCCTCCAGAGATTTACCTGCTCCCCGGGGGAAGGCTCCGGGGAGTCTTTGTGGTTAAGTGCGCTTTTTTAAGCTATCGTATCTTCCGTGCTTAGTATAAGGATTATCCGTGAAGGATTTTCACCCCTCTTTGCTTTTTCCAGGCCTTAAGGCCGTTGTCGGCTATGGTCTGAGGGCGCCTTTGCGTCTTTTTTCCGCCGCCGACGAGTGTGAAAGCCTGGCCGTAGGCGGCCAGGCGGTTATGGAGGGGGTAATGATGCGTAACGGATCCAGGCTCGCCATTGCCGTACGCAAGGCGGATGGATCCATAGTAGCCCAAATCCGTCCCTGGTCTTCCCTCTCGCGTAGCGCTGTGCTGAAAAAACCCTTTATCCGCGGCTTTCCTATCCTTCTGGAAACGTTGATCAATGGCATCAAGGCGTTAAATTTTTCCGCCGAACTTGCCCTTGAGGGAGAGGGAGAGGAGCTGAAGCCCTGGCAGTTGGCCATTACCTTGATTACTGCCATCGGGTTCGCTGTGCTGCTGTTTGTAGTGACCCCCCACCTTATCACCGTAGGACTCAACCTGATCGGTCTTTCCGGCGGTATGGAAGGCCTGAGCTTTCATATTTGGGATGGTCTTTTCAAGGCGACTATTTTTCTCGGGTATATTCTGATTATCTCCCGGCTTCCGGATATTCGCAGAGTTTTTGAATACCACGGAGCCGAACACAAAGCCATCTGGGCCTATGAAAGCGGCAAAGGCGTCGTCGATATTGTTCTTGCCTCCGACCAAAGCCGTTTGCACCCTCGTTGCGGCACCACGTTCATGCTTTTTGTGCTGGCTATTTCCATTATCCTGCATGCCGTTTTAGTGCCCTTGATTCTACTCTTCTGGCGGCCTGACAATGTTTTTCTGAAACACGCCGGCATCGTCTGCATCAAGCTCATATTGATGATTCCCATCAGCGCCCTCGCCTACGAGGCCATTAAATACGCGGCCGGGCTTGGCGACGGCGTTACCGGCAGGCTGCTGCGTGCGCCGGGCATGCTGCTGCAAAAACTGACCACCCGCGAGCCCGATGCATCGCAACTCGAAGTAGCGCTTGTGGCCCTCCACGAGGCATTGGGCAATGAAGCCGCCGTCCCCGTGCAGCCCCCCTCTTTCAGCACCCTGGAGTTCTTCTGATGTTCGCCAAGCTTGAAAATTTGGAACGCCGCTTCGAAGATCTGGAGCAGCAACTCTCTTCCCCGGATATTCTGAGCGATCAGGAACGTTTCAGAAAGCTCGCCAAGGCCCATGCTGACCTGAAAATAGTTGTCGACGCCTTCCGTCGTTACAAAGATCTGAAGGCCCAGCTTGACGGTAGCAAAGCCATGCTTGGCGACTCCGATCCGGAAATCCGCGCCATGGCCCAGGAAGAAATCAAAGAGATCGAAGCTCGTTTGCCAGATCTTGAGCGCGAACTAAAAATTCTGCTTTTGCCCAAAGATCCCATGGATGATAAGAACATCATCTTGGAAATCCGCGCCGGCACGGGAGGGGATGAAGCGGCCCTGTTCGCCGCCGATCTGTTCCGCATGTACAGCCGCTATGCCGAAGGCAAAGGCTGGAAGGTAGAAGTGCTTTCGGCCAGTGAAACCGGCACCGGCGGCTATAAGGAAATCGTAGCTCTAATAACCGGCAATAAGGCCTATAGCCATCTTAAGTATGAAGCAGGAACCCACCGCGTGCAGCGTGTGCCCGCAACGGAATCTCAAGGACGCATCCATACTTCGGCAGCCACTGTGGCCATTATGCCCGAGGCCGAAGAAGCCGACGTTGTGCTCCGCCCTGACGACCTGCGTTTCGATGTTTTCCGCTCTTCCGGCCCGGGCGGGCAGTCGGTAAATACAACAGATTCTGCTGTACGCGTCACCCACATCCCCACCGGTATTGTTGTCTCCTGTCAGGATGAGAAATCCCAGCACAAAAACAAGGCCCAGGCTCTAAAAGTGCTCCGTTCCCGGCTGCTTCAGGCCGAACAGGAACGACTCCAAGCCGAGCAAGCCGAAAACCGCCGTTCCCAGGTTGGCTCCGGGGATCGCTCCGAGCGGATACGTACCTACAACTTCCCGCAGGGACGGATTACCGACCACCGGGTCAACCTGACCCTATACAAGCTGGATGCGGTTATGGAAGGCGATATTCAAGAGCTTGTTGATGCCTTAACCACGGCGGCTCAAGCTGAAATACTTAAAGCCCAGTCGGATGTCTGATTCGAACGCTTCCCCCGCCTCGGGCGCCTTTCCTCTTTCCAGCCCGACGGGTCGGAATATGACGCTGGATGCAGCTCTGCGTACTTATAGCCATCTTCTTACCGCGGCAGGAGTTGATTCGCCCTCTCTCAGTGCCGAACTGCTGTTGGCCGAAGCTATGGGGCTTTCCCGCCAGCGCTTGATTACACAGCGTATTATGAACCCCGATGCCCTCCTTGCCCCGGCTGACCGGGAAAAGGCCGATGCTTTTATGGCCCGGCGGGCTGCTGGAGAGCCCACTGCCTATATCCTCGGGCGCAAGGAATTCTTTGGGCGGGAGTTCCTGGTCACACCAGCTACACTCATCCCTCGTCCTGAAACAGAACTGCTGGTAGAGACGGCGCTGGATTTTGCCGCTTCAGAACATAGAGATGCCGGAAATTTTGCGGATTTCGGCACCGGTTCCGGAGCCATTGCCGTGAGCCTAGCCTTGGAACTGCCTGCCTGGCAAGGGCTGGCCCTGGACATCAGCCGCGATGCGCTGACGGCCGCCCGGCACAACGCGGCTCGGCTCGGAGCGCATACCCTTCGCTTTCTTCAGGCCGACTTCACCTCCCCCCTTGATTCTTCTATTCCCGCGTGTTCCCTTGATCTGCTCCTGGCTAATCCGCCCTATGTCAGCGAAACGGAATATGCCCTCCTCTCCCCGGAGATTCGTCTCTACGAACCCAGGAGCGCCCTGGTTCCGGGAGCCTGCGGCACGGAACACGCGGCAGCCGTTTGCAGGGAAGCTGCGCGAACCCTCCGCCCGGGAGGGCTACTGCTCATGGAAATGGGCATGTCTCAGGGAGACGCCCTTCTCGCCATGCTCGAGCCCGCAACCTGGCGCACTGCCGCAATCCTTCCGGATCTGGCCGGCCTTCCGCGGGTTGTTGCGGCACGACGGCGTTGAATACAAAGAAAGGGAATCGGCGAAACAGGCAAGCGCTGCACGTTCCGGAAGAGCCTCAAAGAGAGAGGCTCCCGGTCGCCCGCCGCCTTGACAGGCCTCCTGAGCGAGTTTACAGAAAGGAGATCTATAATGGGATAAAGCCCGCCACCTTACCTTCCGGGAGTTCTGAGCCATGAGCATATCCATTCGCAAGGGCCTGACCTTTGACGATGTTCTCCTGTTGCCGGCATATTCCGAAATCACGCCGGATAAAGTAACCGTTGACACCTTTCTGACTCCTTCCATCCGCCTCAACATCCCCTTGATCTCCGCTGCCATGGATACTGTTACCGAATCAGCTATGGCCATTTCTATGGCCCGCAACGGCGGCATCGGCATCATTCACAAAAACATGAGCATTGAGCAGCAAAAGCTTGAGGTAGAAAAAGTAAAAAAATCCGAAAGCGGCATGATCACCGCCCCAGTGACCATTGCCCCGAACAACAGCGTAGCCGATGCCTTGCGCCTGATGAGCGAATTTAGGGTTTCCGGCCTGCCTGTGGTTCGCGGCACTAAGCTTGTAGGCATTTTGACCAACCGTGACGTGCGCTTTGTTAAGGATCTCGAAAATACTCGCGTGAAGGAAGTAATGACCAGCCGCAAGCTAGTAACTGTGCCTGTGGGCACTACCTTGGAAGAGGCCAAGGAGCACCTGCACAAAAGCCGCATTGAAAAGCTGTTGGTCGTGGATGAAGAAAAGCGCCTGCGTGGGCTTATCACCATGAAGGATATTGAAAAAATCCGCAAGTACCCGGCCTCCTGCAAGGATGACAACGGCCGTCTTCGGGTCGGCGGAGCCATAGGCATCGGCGCGGACTGCCTGCCGCGGACCGAAGCGCTGCTCGCGGCAGGGGTTGACGTACTGGTTCTCGATTCAGCCCATGGTCATTCGGCCAATGTGCTCCGGGCCATCCGCGAAGTTAAGGCGGCATTCCCCTCCTGCCAGCTCATTGCCGGAAACGTGGCTACCTACGAGGGGGCCAAAGCCATTCTTGAAGCCGGAGCGGATACCGTAAAAATCGGCATCGGCCCCGGCTCCATCTGCACTACCCGTATTGTGGCTGGTATCGGCGTCCCTCAAGTGACCGCCGTTATGGATGGTTCCCGGGCGGCCCGAGAAATGGATCGTTGCGTCATCGCGGATGGCGGCGTCAAATATTCCGGAGATGTGGTCAAATCTCTGGCTGTGGGCGCTCATTCGGTTATGATCGGCAGCCTCTTCGCCGGAAGCGAAGAAAGCCCCGGGGAAACCATCCTCTACCAAGGCCGTACCTATAAAATTTATCGCGGCATGGGCTCCATCGACGCTATGAAGGAAGGCAGCTCGGATCGTTATTTTCAGGAGAAAAGCAAAAAACTGGTTCCTGAAGGCATTGTCGGCCGCGTCCCCTACAAAGGCCCGGTGGCGGACAGCATTTACCAGCTCGTAGGCGGACTGCGCTCGGGCATGGGCTATGTGGGTGCGGCCACTTTGTCTGAACTACACGAAAAGGCGCAACTTGTAGAGATCTCCTCGGCTGGCCTGCGTGAAAGCCATGTGCACGACGTTATCATTACCAAGGAAGCGCCCAACTATAGGGTGGAATAGGATTTGCTGCTACGTTGCCTGATCCTACTGTGGCAGCACTTTTTTGAGCCGCCTGCCGTATGCGCATCGGCCATGAACTTTCGCCTCACCGGCAGAGGGCAGCAATTCTTATAACTTTTTTCGCTTGGGTTCTCGTGTAGCGGCGGGCCACAGCGGGCTTTGTTTTACTCTATTTTACAAGGCCCGGCATTTTACCAGAAAAAACACTTTTAATGCTACAAAGCCAGTATTCCAGTCCCTAGCATAAAGGATTGCCATGAGCACGAAAAACAAGGTTATCATTATCGATTACGGCGCTCAGTATACCCAGCTTATTGCGCGGCGGGTGCGCGAGGCCGGGGTATATTCAGAAATCATGCCCTATACGGCCTCTCTGGAAAGCATCAAAGCGGCTGAACCATCCGCCCTTATCCTTTCCGGCGGCCCTGACGATGTGGGCGAACACGGCGCGCCGACGTTGGCTCCGGGCCTCTTGGAAATGGGCCTGCCCGTGCTTGGCATCTGCTACGGCATGCAGCTTTTGGCTCATCATCTTGGAGGGGCGCTGACTAAAGCGGAAAACCGGGAATACGGCCCGGCCGTCTTGCGCTTTCTTCAGGATTCTCCGCTGTGGAAAGGCATCACCAAGGCCGAATGTACGGTATGGATGAGCCATGGCAACCACGTTTCCAAGGCTCCGAGCGGGTTTAAGGTTCTGGCGGGAACATCCACCCTGGCCATTGCGGCCATGGCTGATGAACAACGGAAAATCTATGCCGTGCAGTTTCATCCGGAAGTGGGACACACCGAAAACGGCACGGATATACTGCACAATTTTCTTTTCACTATTGCCGGCCTGACCCCGGATTGGACCATGTCTTCCTTTGTGGAGGATTGCCTGGCGCGTTGCCGAGAACTTGTCGGCGATAAAAACGTTGTACTCGGCCTTTCCGGCGGTGTGGATTCCACGGTAGTAGCCGCCCTGCTACACAGGGCCATTGGCAAACAGCTCCACTGTATTTTCGTGGACCACGGGTTGATGCGCAAGAACGAAGGCCGCCAGGTGAAAGCCACCTTAGAAAAGTATCTTCCGGGCCTTAATCTGCACTATATCAACGCCCAGGAACTTTTCCTCGGCAAACTGGCCGGAGTTGACGACCCTGAGCAGAAACGCAAAATTATCGGAGCTACCTTCATCGAGGTATTTGAAAAAGAAGCCCGGAGCATTCGGGATGTCTCCTTCCTCGGCCAGGGCACAGTTTATCCTGATGTCATTGAATCCTGTACTCCCAAAGGCACAGTTATCAAAAGCCACCATAATGTCGGCGGCCTGCCGGAAAAAATGCATCTTCAACTCATTGAGCCTGTGCGCGAGCTTTTCAAGGATGAAGTGCGCAAAGTTGCCCAAGAGCTGGGGCTCCCGGATGAAATGATCTGGCGGCATCCTTTCCCGGGCCCCGGTTTGGCCGTGCGCCTGCTCGGCCCTGTTTCTGAAGACCGGCTGGATATCCTCCGGGAAGCCGACGCCATCGTACAAGAGGAATTGCACGCCTCCGGCTGGTACCGCAAAGTCTGGCAGGGCTTTGCCGTGCTGTTGCCCTTAAAGACGGTCGGCGTCATGGGCGACAACCGCACCTACGAACACGTTGTGGCCTTGCGCATCGTCAACAGTGTAGACGCCATGACTGCCGACTGGACCCCGCTTCCCTACGATATACTGGGAACCATCTCCCGGCGTATCATTAACGAGGTCAAGGGCATCAACCGGGTGGTCTACGATATCTCTTCCAAGCCGCCCAGCACCATAGAGTGGGAATAACAGGACGGTCCGGGGATGTTCAGCAGCATCGGAGGGGCCGAAATACTGCTTATTCTGGTGGTGGCCCTGGTGGTGTTGGGTCCGGACCACCTGCCTAAGGTCATGCGCACAGTGGGCCGTGCGGTCGGCCAGATGCGCCGTGTCTCTACTGAATTCCAACGCACGCTGAACACAGAGTTGAGTACGGCGTCACAAACGCCGGAAAGAGAAACTGTAAACGTGCGGGTTCATGAACCGGGAACCCCGCCGCACCAATCTGAGGCGGCGGGGCAGGCGGCCGTAAAAAAAAGACGCCCCACCCGCCGTGCCGGTATGAAAAAGAAAAAGTCCCCCCCCCGTCCCCCGTTCTCCTGTGATAAGGCGGCGCCCCTCCCCGGCGGCGGACCGTTCCCCAACAGCGAAGACGCCACCCATACAAACGCCGCTCCGGCAAGTGCAGGGAGTTTTCGGAAAAAGTCTGCGCAAGAACCTGAAAAACGCCGCCCTGGCAGGCGTGGGCCGGTTCGCTCCGGCCCACGGCACGCCTTGCTGCGTATGCGGCGTATACTCCGGGATCAAAGCTCTCCGGCTCCTATCCCAACCAGCGGGATCATATCATGAACGCCCCCTCCAACAGGAGACCGGCACGCTCCACGGCGTTGTTACGAGGCAGGCCACGACGGACGCCAAAAGAAATGCCGGAAGAAAACGCTTCTGCCGCCATACCTCCAGAGCCCCAAGGGCAGGAGGCTAGCGAGAGACATACCGAGGCTGAGGGGGTATCCGACACTCGAGATGTTCCCGGCGAGGAGGAATCTTCTTCCGGCATGAGCCTGCGCGAGCACCTCTTGGAACTCCGTAAACGGGCTTTGCGCTGCCTCATCGGCCTTATCCTCGGGTTTCTCCTCTGTTACACCGTTGCGGATTTTCTCTATGACCAGTTGACCGCCCCCTTGGAAAAGGTCATGCCCCAAGGGAGCTATATGGTATTTCTCTCGCTTCCCGAGGGATTTTTAGTGGAGTTGCGCATTGCCTTTATCGCCGGCATCTTTCTCTCTTCCCCCTATATTTTTTATCAGATCTGGGCTTTTGTAGCCCCTGGCCTGTATCGGGAAGAACGACGCCTGATCCTGCCGCTGGCGGCGCTTTCGGCCTTTTTTTTCATCGGCGGCGCGGCCTTCTGCTATGCTGTGGTCTTTCCGTTTGCCTTTGAATTTTTTCTCGGCTTTTCCCGCGAATCGCTCCGGGCGACTCCGGCCGCCGGAGCCTACCTCAGTTTTGCCATCCAACTTATGATGGCCTTCGGCCTGATTTTCGAGATGCCGCTTTTCAGTTTCTTTTTCGCCAAGCTGGGGCTGGTCACGCCACAGCGGCTCCGTTTCTTCCGCAAATATGCCATTCTAGCCAGTTTTATTCTGGCCGCCGTGCTCACACCGCCCGATGTGCTTTCCCAGTTGCTCATGGTGGCCCCGCTGCTGTTGCTCTATGAAATTTCAATCTTCGTGGCCTCCATTGCCCGCGGCAAAACGCCTTCTCCCCAGACCAACGGGACCGGCAGCAAGCCTACCGAAGACAAAAAACATCCCACGCCCTAATTTTTTAACGCTCTTGGCGACACAACAGTCCCATGTTCCGGCAGCCGGAGCCGCTTCCCGCTTCGGAAGCAATGTTGGTTCAAAAGAATCTGCCCTACGCGGACAAGCATTCCCTCCAAAGGCTAGGCTCAGCATGTGCCCCAGCGAACCGCGGTGCGGCCTTCGTAGCTTCGGGGGGAAATATACTTGCTCTAAAAGCGCTGCAAGGGCTTGCTATACAGGCTTCAAAAAGGCATCATACACGAATGTGAGTTGCCGCCGGAGCAGTTTCCCATTAAAAACGCCGCTGTGGGCACGATGCCGGCCCTAGGCCCCCAAGTGCAACGAAAGGCCTGCGAAATTTCGGGGGCGGCTTAATTCCCCGGCACAGGAACTTCGGAAGGGCCCCTATTCCCAGGAGAACGCATGACGCCGCGAACCGCTGAGTATAGCCGCCACACCTTGGAAACCCGTATCAGCCTCAGTCTGAATTTAGACGGGACGGGTAAGGTTGCCGTACGGACCGGTTTCGGCATGGCCGACCACATGATAACCTTGCTGGCCTTTTGGGCAGGGTTTGATCTGGAGCTTCGGTGCGAGGGGGATCTTGATGTTGACGCCCACCACACACTGGAAGATACGGGCCTGTGCCTAGGGGAAGCATTCCGCCTGGCGCTGGGAGATCGTCATGGCATCGCCAGGACCGGCTGGGCCAGGGTTCCCATGGATGAAGCCTTGGTTGACGTGGCTGTGGATATTTCCGGCCGCAATTTTCTGGTCTTTAACGGCGCGTCTCTCCTCCCCCCGATTATTGCCGGCGAGGAACGGGATATCTGGCGCGAATTTTTTAAATCCCTGGCCGCCGGCATCGGGATGAACCTGCATATTTCCCTGCTCTATGGGGAAAACGGCCACCACCTGCTTGAATCTGCATGCAAAGGCTTGGGGCTGGCCCTACGGAGCGCAACGACCGTTACACGACAAACCATACTCAGCACCAAAGGGAGCTTAGACTGATGCTTCACTATACCTATCGCAACCGTTTCCTGTTTCTTGCGGCCTGCCTTGCAACAAGCCTGCTGGTAGCCTGTGCCAAGCCGCAAAAAGCCCCCCCGCTGCCCGAGGTAAGCATCGGCGTCGCTGCCTTTACTCAGCCGATGCAGACTGCCGACCTTCTGGCAGGGTTCCTGCCCGAGGATACCCCGCGGGTAAACGACTTGACCAAGACCGAACTTGACGCAATTTTTTCCGACGTGCTGCTCAAGAAGACCAGCCGCCGCTATGTGGATGTCTCCCGCTACGCCCTTTGCCGCGATGCGGAGCCTGCCGTTAAGAGTTCTACCGGGCGGACTGCGGCCATGCACTATTGGACTGCCGTTGGCCGCTGTATGAATGTGGATTTTCTGCTTGTGCCGCACATCATCGAGTTCAGGGAACGTGATGGCGGCGAGGCCGGAGTGATCTCCCCGGCCAAAGTGCTTATGGATATCTTTCTCATCGATACGCGCAATTCCGTACTCATCGGCCGTTCCCACTACGACGAGACCCAACATGCCCTTTCGGAAAACCTGCTGGAAGCTGGCAAATTTGTTTCGCGGGGCGGCAAGTGGGTAACCGCCGGGCAACTGGCCCGCGAAGGCATGGAAAAGGCCGTTGAGGAGCTGGGTCTGTGATCATCTATCCCGCCATTGATATTCAGGGAGGCAAAGCCGTTCGTCTGGAACAGGGGCGGGCGGACCGGAGCACGGTCTTTGCGGATGATCCCGTTGCCGCGGCGCTGCACTGGCAAAAACAAGGAGCTCAGTACCTCCATATTGTGGATCTTGACGGCGCGTTTTCCGGTTCCGGAGTAAACGTTTCCCTGATCAGCCGGATTCGTGAAGCCATCGACATTCCTTTGCAAATCGGCGGCGGCATTCGTGACCTGCAAACGGCCAAACACTACCTCGACGCCGGAGCAGAACGCTGTATTATCAGCACCATGGCTCTGGAAGAGCCTTCAGACTATGCCGCGCTCTGTACGGCGCTTCCCGGAAAAATAGGCGTTTCCCTTGATGCCGAAGGCGGCAAACTGAAAACAAAAGGCTGGCTGGCCGACTCGGGGTTAACCGTGGAGATGGTCTTGCCCCGTCTGCTGGCGGCGGGCAGCGCCTTTATCATTTACACGGATATCGAACGCGACGGCATGAAAAGCGGCGTGAACCTCCAGGCTCTATCTTCGCTGGTCCGCCTGAGCAGTGTACCGGTCATCGCTGCAGGCGGGGTCGCCACCCTGGAGGATATCAAAGCACTGTATCCCCTCTCCCAAGAAACCCCCTTTGCCGGCGTCGTTTCCGGCAGGGCTCTTTATGAGGGCAGCCTTGATCTTAAGGAAGCCATAGCCTGGATCGCAGCACAGGAAGGGGAAGCAGGGCAATGAACGAAATTTCCTGGGTTATCGGCGCATCCTCCGCCGCCTGGCTCGGTATCGGAGCCTATCTCTTCTCTCTCGCGCGGAGGGCTGCCGCCCTGGAACGCCGTCTGCAAGCCTTGGAATTATCCCCTCTTCACCCCAAAGAGGGGCAATCCACTCCGCCTATGGACCGGCCATGACCTCGCCATCCTCGGCAGACGCCACTGCCCGTTTCCTGCGTCCTGTTCTCGGCCTATGCCTGGTCTGCATGACCCTGGTCTTTCTTTACCAGCTTGCCGATGGTCCCGGCCTTACTGTTCGACCGGCCCATAACCACCCGGAAGGCGTTCCCGTCCCGGCGCAGGCCTTTGCTCCCGACGCCCCGGAAAATTCCCTGCCGCCCGGAGAGGAAGCCGAATTGACCCGCCTTATGGGCGAACTTCAGGCCGCTCCCACGGATATTCCCACCCTGCTGGCCATTGCAGACCTCTTCTCCCGCAACAAAGACTATGCCCGGGCGGATACGTTTTTGATCCGGGCGGCCGCGGCAGCTCCTAACGATATGCGCCCGCCCTACTTTCAAGGCCTGAACTTCACCCGATCGGGCAACTACAGCGCCGCCGAAAAAGCTTTTGCAAGGGCCTCTTCCCTGGAGCAGGGCTCCTCGGCGGCATACAGCTTAGCCATTCTTTACAAGTACCATCTGAGGCAACCCGAAAAGGCGTCGGAACTCTTTCAGACGCTGCTTGCCTCCCCACATACGGTTCCCGCCATCAGGGAGCGGGTACAGCGCGAACTGGAAAAACAGTAACAGACCATAAAATCACGCGCCCCCGTATCCCTTCCCTATGCCGTATGCACGATGGTCATGCTCCCGCAGGGGCAAATCTGCGCGCACAGACCGCAGCCGTCACAACGCGCGGCATTGACAACGGGGAATCCTTCGGCATCCATCTGGGTTGCCTGATAGCCGCTATCCCGGCAGGCGGTGACGCACGCCCCGCAACGGCGGCACGACATCCGATCTACCGCAGTGAACACCTCAGGATCGCGTTGCAACGTTTTGTGCGCCGTAAAATACGGTAGGGAACGTCCCACCAGTTCGGCCGGGGAGGCCATTTCCTTCCGTTCCAAATACGTTTGCAGACCGGAACAGAAATCCCTGATGATGCCGTGCCCGTTTTCCATAACGGCGTAACAAACCTGCACTGTGCTCGCTCCGAGCAGCATAAATTCCACGGCATCCTGCCAACAGGAGATGCCGCCAATACCGGAAATCGGCAGCTTTGTTGTTTGGGCGATCTGGGCGACGCAACGTAGAGCCACGGGCTTAATCATCCAGCCGGAAAGACCGCCGAAAGCGCTTTGGCCGTGAACGTTCAACAGGGGTTTTGATACGGGATTCCATGGATAACGGTATGGAGGGAAGACATCATAATCTCCTGGATACTCTAGGGAAGTAGAAAAGGCCATATGGCGGAAAGAGGAACGCTGCGGGCCAGACATCAGGGAGCGCGTATCGTATCCGTTCGCCAGCCGGCAGGCAACAGGTTGGCATATGGAGGGAGTGGTCATGAGTACAATTTTAGAGAGCCACTTGCCATAACGGGCAAATGATGCGACAAGCTGCAATACTGTTGTTTCATCCAGAGTATCGGACTCTCGCCAGAAGAACAGGACATTTCCATGATACCCTCACCTGCCGAACAGGCTCTCCGGAATACACGTTCCGCTTGCTCCAGGGCAACACGTCCTCTTTCCAGGGCCTCCCTCTACGCCATAGCCGATGCCCCTATTTTTTCCGCATCTGCTTCTCTTCAGTCCGCTTCCGAGGGCGCCCCAAGGAGTTCCCCGATTCAAAAGGCCCAGAATAGGGAGGCCGGAGCCTTTGAAGAAGCCCTACGCTTTCTGGGCCTGCTGCCGGATACAACGCTATGGGCTCGATTCTGGCTGTATCTTCTGGCGATCTGCGGCGCTCTGCTGGTGGCGGCCGGCGTCATCTTTTTCTTTGCCTGGAACTGGGCTGCCATGCACCGTTTCCTCAAGTTTGCGGTCATTGAAGGGTTGATAGTCCTCTGTCTTCTCCTACGGCTGTATAAAGGGCCGGACAATCCCTCCGGCAAGTTAGCCCTTTTGCTGGCGGCGATCGCTCTCGGCCCGCTGCTGGCGGTTTACGGGCAAAACTACCAGACAGGGGCCCAGCTCTGGGAACTTTTCCGCACCTGGAGCATCCTGCTGCTTCTCCTCGCTCTGCTTTCCCGACAGAGTTCCCTCTATTTCCTAGCTTGGCTGACGGCCAGCGTGTGGTTTGCCGATTCCCTCGGATATTTTTCTGTTTTTGCCAGCCGGGGCAGAGGCCTTTACGCCCTACCCGAATTCATCCTGTTCCAGATGCTGGCCGTTGCCGCCTGGGAGGCGGCCCTTGCCCATTTTGACGACCGACCAAGCTTTGCCTGGCTCCAGGATATCTGGATTCCCCGGCTGGCAACGCTGGCTATCCTGGGAACGTTGACCGTGATGGTGGATATCTTCATTCTGTGGCCCCACGCCTTCGAGGGGAACGATGCTCCGTTTCTGTTGCCCCTGCGCGGCGGCTGCTATACGCTGTACAGTCTTGCGGTGGTCGGCATACTCTTTTGGCACCGCCGGAAGCGGCCGGATGTATTCATGCTGGCCCTGGCCGTCTTCAGCCTGGCCTCGATTCCCGTCTTCACTTTACTGCGTGCGGAACTGCTTACGGACAAGACCTCTGATCTGCTCATCTGGGGTATACTCATCGCCGGGTTGACGGCTGGCTGCGGCAAACTGCTGCTGATCTGGCAACGCCAGATAGAGGCCGAAGCGACGGCATCCGGAAAACATCCTGCAATAAAGCATAATTTCTTCGCCGCCCACGGAGAAACGAAGACCTGGACGGATCTCTGGCGGCATCTTCGCCTCAAGGGCTTTCTGGCGACAGATGCCCCTGACCCCCAACCGCCTTGTTCCAGACTTCCCTGGCACATCAGCCTGATGCTCAGCATCGGAGGCTGGATCGCAGCGCTGCTGCTCATCTGCTTTTTAGCCTCTTTTTTGGCGATAACCCTCCATATTCGCGCTATTGAAAGGCCGTTGCTGCTGGGGGCTGCTCTCTTCCTCGGCCTGGGAGCACTCTGCCTGCGTATGCCCGGCCCCTTCGGCCGCCAGTTTGGATTGGCGCTGTCCATTGCAGGAGTCATCGGCATCTGTATCGCCCTGGTCATTCTTTTCGAGAGCGAACGTTTCTGGCCCTTGCTCTGCGCCCTCACGACCACAGGGGCGTATATCCCGATCAAGCACAGAAGTTTTCGCTTTATCATGGCCACCGCGTCGGTCGTGTTCTGGACATGGGCGCTGGATGCATTGCTCTCCGGTCGCTCTCCGAAACTCTTTATCTACGGCCTGGATGATCCGCCCCCGCCGTTCCCTCCGCTCCTCCACCTGATTATCCAAACCATCTGGTTTAGCGGTCTGGCCTGCCTGATCGCGCGAGGCTGGATCATGGAACCTCACTGGCTGCCCAACCGGAAACAACGAGACGTGCTTCTGCCCCTGCTCTCAGGAGCCTGCTTAGGCGTGGCCCTGTTGGTACTCCTTACTCTGACAGGTATCCTGAGCGGAGGCCCTGCTCCCTCCCGTTTTATCCCCTCGCTTCAAGCTATCGGCCTGGGCTCAAGCATTGGCCTGAGCTTTTTTGCGCTGCTGCTGACCGCTCCGGCCGATTTTTCGGATACCAGCTACCGCGGCTCGAAACGGTTTACTGCTCGGGCCGGACTTGCGAACCAACGAAAGATCTGTCTGGCCGTTGCCCTGGCAGCAATTCCGACCAGCTGGTTCCTGCCGGGCCTCCCCCTGGCGCTCCTTGGTTTTGCCGGCAGCCGCCGTATCGGCAGTACAATGTTGCTGAACGCTTCAGCCGCGCTGCTGGCCGGTTATATACTTACTTACTACTATTCCCTGACAGCAACGCTCCCTGCCAAATCCCTCAGCCTGATCAGTGCAGGCCTCCTCCTGCTGGCGGTTGCTTTCTTCCTCAGGCGCCGGTATCAAAAGCAGAGCCAAACGCGCTTACAGCCCCCCTCTCCAGGAGCAACGCATGCGTAACCCCACGAAGATCAAGGCGGCCCTTGCTCCAGCGTGTCTGCTGCTTTTTCTTGTCGGCTTCAACGTCTCCGTAGCGGACATGGAATGTCTGCGGGAGAGCGGCACAACCCTCTATCTTGAATTATCTCCGGTGGATCCGCGGGCACTGCTGCTAGGCGACTATATGGCCCTTGATTTTACCGTCAATCAGGATCTCTCGAAGAGCCTCAGAAAACACGGAGGCGATAAGGATAAGGGCATAATGCCCCGGAGCGGCTACGCCATTGTAGCAACGCGGGGCTCAGCCGGGAAGGACCAGGTTGCCGTGTTTACTCGCCTTGACGATGGAAAGCCCTTGCAGGCTGGGGAATACCGCCTCCTCTACCGAGCCAGGAACAACGATGCCTGGGTGACGGCCACCGCGTTTTACTTCCAGGAAGGGCAGGCAACGGCCTACGCGACTGCCCGGTATGGTGAAATCCGTGTGGACGAAAGCGGCAGAAACCTGCTGACCCATCTTCTGGACGCTGCGTTTCATCGAATCGCCCCGGCCTGTGCCCCGAAGGGGGATGCGCCGGTCTCCACGGAGCCCCGCAATGTGTCATGAGCTTTTCTGTCTGAGCGATGAGCAGTTCGCCTTGGTAGAAAAAATACTGCAGCGGGAAAGCTCCGGACGAGGGCGTAAACCTGCCGTTTCGGATCGCCAGGTTCTGGAGGGAGTTCTCTATATTTTGCGTCGGGGCTTGCAATGGAGGGCCATGCCTGCGGAATTCGGCCCCTGGATGACCGTGTTCATGCGGTATAAGCGTTGGATTGAACGCGGTGTCTGGTGGAAAATACTCATGTGCCTGCAACGCTCCGGGGCACTGCGGATCAACCTGACCTTCTACACTGACGGCGAAGAGCGAATCCACGGCTACCCCGGACACATGGCTCCGGAGTAAGCCTACGCCGTGCATGCGCCCTAAAAAGCGCCTGTTTCTTCCCGCTGCAGGTCCCTACCCCCCTATCAGGAACATCGCGCCCGGTACAACGAGCGAGGGGCCTGCTCAACACGCTGAAGCAACCGTGCGGGACAACCACATAGAGAGATGCGTTCGGGGTATGCTGCCTGAGGACATAAACAAAAAACAGGGCTTACGGAGGATTTGCCCCTACAATAAGCTCCAGAGGGCAGCTAATGGGCTTATCCAAATGGATACCGCACTGATTCCGGACCACCCAAACGATGGTCCCCGTACTGCCATCTAACTCCCGTGCGACCTGAGGCGGAAAATCCTTGACGCTGACCCTGGTGTTGTTGATAAGTTCTGTGCCCGTTGCGGCGGGCGGCAAGGTAAGCTTCATGCCGCCGATGCTGATATCCGTGAGCATGACGGGAAGAGACTGCCCGCCTTCAATGACCAGCGTCAGCACATAGGGCATATCCAGTGGTATGCGCGGGGTTGTTCTGCGTTCCATGGTTCCTCGCTTGTTGCCTTGAATGTTTTTTGTAGTCTGTTTACGGCATCCGGGCAAGTAAAAAGACCATGGTGACCGGGGAGAGTCCTCTCAGGATTGCCCACGCAGGGAAACAGACTCGATTTTCCTTGAAAACGCCGTACTGTTCCCGGGCTGTTTCTGCCCGACTGCTATGGAGTCTTGACGGTGTTGCCGGAGATGCCCGGGGCAAGAGCACAACCTTGAAATGCGTGTAGTCTTCGGCCAAAAGATATGCTAAGGGACCGGCCTTGACATGCGAGGCTTTGCGCCGCAAAGCCCGCAACGGGCCCCGAACGGGTGATTGGCGGATCAGGGCCTGTTTTTTCGTCCTCTTGGCTAGAGTACTTATATATGCTATAGTGTAGAAGCAACCGCGCTATGCGCAAAGGCAGGGTACCATAATGCTCAGCCCGGATCGGGACTTGGATGAGGAACAAAAGCGCTCTCTAGAGATAACGAACCGCATCCGCGAAAAAATCACCGATTACAACCGGTATCGCTTTACTGCCCATCAGTCCTGCGCTTTGAATATTTTCTTTGATCTGGCTCAGGAATACGAAGATATCCGGCACCTCTACCACCTTCCCGTTAAAGTGCTGCGGCTCTTTTTTGAGCTGGATTCCGAATTTTATGTTCTGAGCCGGAAACACAGTTTTGAACTCCGCACCCAGCCTGTTTCCGGAGCAATCAGTTTGCCGCCGCTTTCCGAACTGCTCGAAGGGCCGGTCCGTCAAGATCAAATTTGGTTTTTCCCCGCTCGTGGCCGAATATGGAATCTGGCCGAAGCTGCGGATCAAAATATTGAGGTTTCGGAAAGCGGCCTGGGGGTTTTGGGAGTCCTGGTGCTCTACCCCAAAACGCCGCTTTCGGAGCATGACAGGCTGTATTATGAAAAATTCGCCAACCGGGTAGGTTTCGCCCTGCATAATCGCCTCCTGGCTCAAAAAAACCGGGAGCATATCAACTTCGTGCGCAACCTGGTGCATGACATCGGCCATAATGTCATCACTCCCAATCTTTATTTCAAGTTATTGATGAAACAGATGGAGGGCAAGATCAAAGCTCTCGGCGAGATCAGCCGGGATCTGAACGTGGAATGCCGGTCGGAAACGCTGCAAGCCCTTTCAAATCTCTATGCGCGTATTCTTGAGCAGTACGGCGAGATCGTTCGGCACTTCCACCAAAGCAGCTTTTTCCTGGAAACCCTGCTGCGGCAAAGCCATTTCGACAAGGGCGAATACGTCTTGCAAAAAAACCGGCTGGATATTCTGAAGCGTGTCGTGCTGCCGCAGGTTGAGCGCTACCGGGTTCGTTTTGAAGAAAAAAACATTGCCGTTGAGGAGCACTACCCGACCGAAGGCGCGTCTCCCATGGTTGTTGAAGCCGATATGGGATTGGTCAGCCAAGTACTGGCAAACATCTTTTCCAACGCCCTCAAATATACCCGCCCCACTCCGGGCCGGGAAGACTTGTTTATGCGCTGCTCTGTGGAATGCGTTGCCGATTACTTCGGCAAGGGGCAGGATGGGGTAAAAATATCGATTACCACCTCGGGCCCGGCGATCGATCCCAAAGAAGCCCTACGTCTTTTTGAAGAAAACTTCAGAGCTTCAAATACGGAACATGAATACGGCACCGGCCACGGACTGCACTTTATCAAAATCATCATCGCGCAGCACAACGGCGAATCAGGCTATAACCGCGCCCAGGACGGCAATGAGTTTTACGTTATCCTGCCCTGCGTCGATAACGACTAAGGGCCGGGATTCGCCTCAATGTGCCTACAGCAAAGGCGCTGCATACTTCAAAAGTTCTTCGGGGAACATCGGCCATAAGCCCCAGCGCGCGCGCCGGGGCTTTTCTTGCTGAAAAAGGTCGCCAGGGAATTCGGAGGAACAACCAGCGAAACAATCTAGGTCTCTTTTCTCCTCGCTACAGCCTCGTTCAACCGGCTCAGCCAGCGGCGCATCTGTTCCAGATCCTCTCTGAATTCCTCCTCGGAGAGCCGCATGGTTTTCTTCAGCGCCAAAATCTCATTCTCTATATTTTTTTGTTCCTCCACAGAGACACGTGGAGCACAGCAAGAGACGAAACGGACCATAGCCGAGGCGATTTCCTGTAAGGCCATGGTCTGCCGTTCCATTATCCCCATAACCTGCGCACTTATGCCAGCAAGCCCGCTATCCTCGGCCGCGGTCTCCGGGAGGGGAGGCAGGGAGGCTCCCATAACAGGGGATGCCGACAAAGGGGATGTGAGGCACTCCTCCTTCCGGTTAAGAGCAAGATCCACGGCAAAGGCGTTTTTACTGCGTTTCATCTCCTCGATGATAGCCCGTAGAATGTCCACGCATTCGGGCGCATAGCGCTTCTTTCGTCCCTCGCCTTCAGCCGGCAGATGGGCCGTGAAACGCTTGCAATAGTACCGGGCGGTAGATTCGGGCAATTCCAGAATACGCGATAAGTCGGCTATAGAAAAGTACTTTTGAGACACAGAGGCGGAGCATGGCATAGTTCCCCCGAAGGAAGCAAGACGGAAAGGAGCCGTATTTTTTCCGGATAGCCCAGGCCCGAATCCGCAGAAAATTCACGTCGCACCCTGGAAAGCGTCAAGGCCTAGCCTCTCGGGCAGGCGTATCTCCATGACAGGCGCATTCCCGGGCTGACTGTTTAACGGTGGTTGTTCTTTGCCACAGGGTCGCAGTGCGGACAAGAAATTTCAATGAAAAAATGTCAAAAACTAGATTTCCGAAGGGGGAGAAAACCGGAAAAAATCATGAAATAGAGCTGAAAAACGGCCATTCTCCGATTGACAGCAGGTCAATCCCTGCATAGGGTTGCCTGAATCCGCCCCATAAGGGCCCACAGAACCAACCCCCGCAGGAGGAAGAAAGGAAATGATGACGAAAGCAGACTTTGTTACCGCGATGAAAGACGCGCTTCCTGATGTCTTCAGCAGTAAAGCCGGCGCGGAAAAAGCTTATGACGCTTTTTGCGAAATCCTGGCCAAGGCTGTGAGCAAAGGCGAAGGCGCTCGCTTGCCTGGCGTGGGTTCTTTCACAGTTGTGCAGCGCGCTCAGCGTACTGGCAGAAACCCCCAAACCGGGGCGACTATCAACATTCCCGCCCGCAAGGCTGTGAAGTTCAGTGTGGCGAAGACTCTGGCTGACGGCCTGAAGTAAAATACCGATTTTGCCCTGCGTCCTGGTGCCCCGTCGACGCAATGGCTTCCTATTTTGGGGACTTAGCTGAATTCTGCGTCGGCATGAGTCCCCAGAATTTTTTTATAGTTACTCCTGCTTTGGTCTCGTTTTTTGTTTTTGTCTGCTGACAATTTGTCATACTCAATTTCTTATTTTTCCAACC
>CATJOY010000072.1 GCA_949741925.1 uncultured Desulfovibrionaceae bacterium
CCTTTTACTCCCTGTGATACAGAAGAGGAAATTTCTCTTGGAGATATGACTATTGAAGCTAATGAACAAATATTAACTAAAAATGTTTCATCTATAACAGAATCCTTACGTAATTCTATTAGGGTATCATCATACCCTTTGGCACTTTGGTTTACGGCATGTTGGTGGAGACTATTATACGAGCCTATTCCTTCTGGTGAACAAATAGAAAAATCGTATAGCTGGAAAAATTCGCACAGCTTAGTATCTGCAAATAGCGGCTATATGTGGCCTCATATTAGCTTCATTCCTGATGGCCGATTTATAACAATCATATCTTCGCAACAATTTAGTGATTCAAAATTACCATTATTTTACCTCGGCTCAAAAGACGCTCTTATAGTAGACAATAAAATATTTATTACTGCAATAAAGGATTTTATTAAACTAACAATAGATCGACTTGATGATTATAAAAAATATAATACAAACTTACACACGTTATTCATGCAGTTGCATAACGAAATGGAAGATGAGGATTTTGCCCTTTATAGACGAGTGGAAGCGCTTCTTGGCTATGATCCGGATGAAGCTCCCGCTCATGTTATAGAAAAGATTGAAACGGCCTTAAAAATATTCAATGAACGAATTGTAACAGAATTACTATCAGCATGTAGCATTAATGAAACAGTCTCCCCAATCGCAGATCTTGAATCTGCAATATCCATGTCTAAAACCGGAGTAAAAGGAAGATGGATAAACCCTCTTCCTACAAAGGTAAAACATAATATGCTTCCATGGGAGATGGGAAGATCTTTGGCCAAAAAGCTCAGAATGGCCCTTGGAAATACTGACAAAAAAATCGAAACAAAAACATTATGTAATCTTTTAGGGATTACAGAGAAAGAAATCAGCAATAGCCATCCAACACATGACAGGTTTAGTGTTTCGCACGTTAATGATGATAAATTATATATAAATCTAAAAAGAGAGAGCAGTTCTTACTATTCAACAGGAAGAAGATTTCAAATTACGCGGCTTATTGGTTCTCTTTTAGCACATACTGATGAAAATATATTTATACTGTCTGATTGCAAAACATATTCTCAAAAAGTACAACGCGCCTTTGCTGCAGAATTCTTAGCTCCTCTTGATGCGGTAAGAAATTTTATACAAAAAAACGTAACGACCGAAACGATAGGAAAAGCCGCTGACCACTTTTCCGTTAGTCCTCAAACTATAGCGCATTCTCTAACCAATCAGGGAATTATTTCAAAAAATCAATTAAGTGAATTGGTTTTTTAGTCATTTTCCCCCACCCGATGAGGAAGAGAGAGGAAAGAGGATCGTGAGAGCGGGGCGGCGGCCCCGCGCCCCGGCAGGGGGATCATCCCCCCGCGCCCCCAATAGGGGCCTAGTTCAGCTCCCGGAAGCGCTGCCGCTTGCCCACAGGCCACACGCCACAGCAGCCGGCGCAAGAATCCCTTTGGCAAAGACCGCTTCCAAGCAAAGGCCGCCTCCCTCCCTTCGAGAACCGTTCCGCTCGCCCTCCCAGGCTCGCCGGACTCCGCACTTGTAACAATGTGTCTGTTGTGTTGATACCATTATGTACCCAACAATTGTAGCCATATGGATACACTCGTCAAAAAATATTTTCCCGACGCAAAAGGCAAAGCAGCAAAAGCAGCCCATGGAACACGCCAAAAACACAATTGCAGGAAGCTGACCGGCGGGCCTCAAGCCGGGAGCCAGGCTGCTTGTGCCTGTATTCGGAAAAAAAGCACAGCCATCGACATCACATTGAGGAGAAATTTCCTCGTGCCGTGTATCAGGGAAGAAAGGCGGGCCTCCCCAGAGCAGAAAAAAAACGCCGGCAGGCAAAGCCCGCCGGCACGTCACCAAAGCAACGAGAACATGCGCTCCCTACCTGGAGCGTATGGCGCCGTTCTCGGGAAAGTTACTCCACAATCTCATGCCAGGGCAGCCCGTGCATGTTCATGCGTTCCATGAAGGGGTCCGGGTCCATCTGTTCCATGTTAAAGACGCCCTGCCCCCGCCATGCGCCGGTAACCATCAGCAGCGCGCCGATCATCGCGGGAACGCCCGTGGTATAGGAAATGGCTTGCGCCTTGACTTCACGGTAGGCTTCTTCATGGTCGCAGATATTGTAGACAAAGCAGCGTTTTTCTTTGCCGTCCTTAATCCCTTGCATCAGGCAGCCGATGCAGGTTTTGCCCTTGGTCAACGGTCCCAACGAAGCCGGGTCCGGCAGCAAGGCCTTGAGGAACTCGATGGGCACAATGGAATGTCCTTGGAAGCTGACCGGGTCAATCCGGGTCATGCCCACGTTGCCGAGAACCTTCAAGTGCATCAGATAGGCATCGGAAAAGGTCATCCAGAAGCGGGCCCGCTTGATGCCTTTGAGGTTGCGGACCAGGGATTCCAGTTCCTCATGGTAAAGCAGGTAGCATTTTTTCGGTCCCACAACGGGAAAGTCATAGGTCATGGACCAGGATAAGGGGTCTGTTTCCACCCACTCGCCGTGTTCCCAATACCTGCCCCTGGCCGTCACCTCGCGGATGTTGATTTCCGGGTTAAAGTTGGTGGCAAAGGGCTGGCCGTGGTCTCCGGCGTTGCAATCCAGGATATCCAGTTGGTGGATCTCGTCAAAGTGATGCTTTTGAGCGTGGGCGCAAAACACGTTGGTGGCTCCCGGGTCAAAGCCCGAGCCCAGCAAGGCCATAAGGCCCTTTTCTTTAAACCGGTCTTGGTAGGCCCACTGCCACTTATACTCAAACTTGGCCACATCGCGCGGCTCGTAGTTCGCCGTATCCAGGTAATCCACGCCCGTTTCAAGGCAGGCGTCCATGATGGCCAGATCTTGGTACGGCAAGGCCACGTTGATCACCACATCCGGGCCGAAAGACCGGATCAGATTCACGGTCTCGGCCACGTTATCCGCATCCACCCGGGCCGTTTTCACCGGCCGATCAATCCCGGCGGCAATGGCGTCACACTTCGCTTGGGTCCTGCTGGCCAACATAATCTCGCCAAACACCTCGGGCACTTGAGCACACTTATGCGTCACCACCTGGCCCACGCCGCCCGCGCCGATAATCAACACTTTTTTCATGGTTTCTCCTTGGGAAGCGCCTCCGGCGGCCGGGGGGAAAGGGGAAGGAACCTTTTGAGGAAAGGTTCCTTCCCC
>CATJOY010000073.1 GCA_949741925.1 uncultured Desulfovibrionaceae bacterium
CCCCGTCTGGGGGGTCCGGGGGTATCATACCCCCGGCGGGGCGTGGGGCGGAGCCCCACTTCCAAAAGGAGAAAACATGGCTGATGAGACGACACGGCGTTTCCGTGGACGCCCTAAACGGTTTTTCGCCTGCCCCGCCTGCGGGCAGGAGGGCGCTTTGATCTGCAAAGGAACGCATGGACAAGGGCACATCCGCAACGTCTGGTGCGAGTGCAGAGCCTGCGGCATCAAACTTCGCTACGTTACGGCCGGAGAATGCGGGCGCTGGGTCAGAGTCCGAGGGCTGGATCAAGAATACGGAACCTCGCAATGACCTCGCAGATGCGGGCATACGGGGCTTCTCCCCCGTTGGGCGCGTTGTTTTCTTTTCAACGTGAGGGGGGGCGGCAAGAAGAGTGACAAGGAGAACGACCGGCGTTCAAAAATCGTTCTCCCCCCTGCAAAAACCCTCCAGAAAATCTAGGTTCCTCTTAGGCTCGGCCTAAGGCGCATGCTATACTTATTCCTCATCTTTCCTAGGGAGGAAGCATGCTCGGCACAGATAAAGAACGGTTTCTCACCCAGCTTATCCGCCACGAAGGCGCCAGGCGCGATGCCGCGGGAAAACATTGCCCCTATCGCGACTCGGTAGGCGTGCTGACCATTGGTTACGGGCACAACCTTGAGGCCAACCCTGTTCCCGGTCTGGATAGCTCTTCCCGCCTGACCGAGGAGCAGGCGCGGCGTCTTTTAGAAGCGGATCTCAATGCGCTTGAGCCCCGCCTCAAGGCGGCCCTGCCCTGGGCCGGAAGGCTCTGTTCAGCCCGTTACGGCGTCCTTTTGAACATGGCCTTCAACCTGGGGCTCAAAGGGCTGCTCGGCTTCAAAAACTCTCTGGCCCTGATGGGGAACGGAAACTACCACGGCGCGGCCAACAGCATGCTGGCCTCGCGTTGGGCCGCCCAGGTCGGCAATCGCGCTCGTGAGTTGGCCGAACAGATGCGCGCGGGACGCTGGCAGACAGGAGCGCCGGAGGCCCGAACGTGATGCGCGCCGTTGCCGGTCGGGAGGCCGTCCGCCCGGGGCTGCGGGCCAAGCGCCCGGAAACAGCCACACCGGCAAGCAGGATCAACGCGGATTTGCCGCAGGCGGCCCGTCTGCTCCGCGTTGCTTTGGCCGCGCGCGGCAACGGTGGGGGCAGGCTGCGCGCAGGGCTTCGGCAGGAGGACAACTGTGGAGAAAGAAGACTGAATATGCCGTGGAACATCCTCAAAGAGTGCGTTGAACCGCTGTTGCCCTCGGCCATTCTGGCCGGGATCGGCGGCGTGGCCCGTTTTTGCGTTGGCGGCAACCATACCCTTCGGGCTCTTATTTCGGGGTTGGTGGTTTCCTTTTTTGCCGGATCTGTGGCGGCCTTGCTTCTGGCTGATGCCCCCTTATCCGCCAATACCAAAATAGCCTTTGGCGGTATGGCCGGATTTATGGGCGATTGGTTCCTTGGCTCAATCTCCCGGCGCGTGGTCAAGGGCATTGCGGCTGTTTCCACGCCCTGGGATGGCGTGGAACGCAGAAAGACCAACCGCCCTTAGTCGGGCGGGGATGACGGCCTCATCCGGACGTTTGAGGAGGGAACATGGGGCGGAGGCGTATTGGTCCGGCATGTCCGAGGTGCCGCAGCGCGAACAGCTTGCTGTGTTATGCCGTGCGCTCCGGGGCTGGGGACAGGCGCATACGCTATTTCTTGTGCGAAGCCTGCGGAGCGCGTCTGGCGCGGGAATACGGCGTGCGGGAAAAGTGGTTTTCTCCCCTTGCGGAAGGAAACGCCCGCCCGCCCTTGGCTGAGCAAAAGACGCCTTGGGCGGCCTCCTCTGCCTAGGGAACAATCATCTGCGCTGATAGCGCGACAGGAGCCTTAGCGATGGGTTTAGAGAGAAGAAGGGGGATGGCTTCCCTTACCAGCGCACAAGAGCAGGCGAGGGCGTTTGCTTGGTGTGAAGAACCGGCATTTTTCCCTGGGAGTGGGGATTTCTTGCCCTGCCGGATGGAGCGGGGAGGAGTAAGGCAGCGCGGGAGAAAGTCTTGATGCGGACGCCAACCACATATGAGGTGTGCCTTGCCTTGGAAAAGGCCTTGTTCGCCGCGTTGGGAGAAGCCGTGCAGGCGGGCGGGGTGGTTATTGTGCAACCGGGCGCGGAGAGCGCGCCGGATCTGAAGAAAATCCAGGTTCTCCATACGGTGAAGCCCGGCGAGGTGCAATCCGGGGAGCTGGGCGGACGGCAAGGGCTGAGCCTGAGAACGGGCGTCTATAGCATCACGCTTTCTTGCCCGCCCAACGATGCCACAGCCTTTGCCGAAGCCTGGCGGCTTACGGGCGTGCTGGAAAAGGCGTTGTATCGCGCGAGCCTCCCGATAGCCGATTCCGAAGGCGTTGTCGCCTGCAAAGAGCCGTTGATCACAAATGTCGGAGAAACCGCCGACAAACGACTTGCTTTGTCCGTATCCCTCCCGTGGTGGGTGTGGACAGGCGGATACGAAGGAGAATAGCTATGGCTAAAACCTGTCCTGAAGCCGGAAAATCCAATGTGCAAAGCGTTTTTGTTTGTCTTGAGGATGTTTCCGGCGTGCTGCAAAAGCCTACGCCGGCCGATTATATCGCCCCGCGCGGCAATGCTTCCATGAACCAGACGCCGAGCACAACGCCTTCGGAGGAGCTTTCCGAAAGTTTGAACGCGCTGGAGCTGTTCCAAAACGCCCTTGAGCCCGGTGAGGCGAGCATCCCCATGTATCTTCGTCTGCAAAAGGAGGGGGGCAGGCCCCAGGGGCACGCCTTGTTTCTGGCCGGCATGGGCGGCGCGCAGGAGCCGGATAGGGTTACGGCGGCGGTTGCTCTGCAAGGCGCGACGGGCACAGAGGTTTCCGCCGCCGGCACAACAATTCCTTTGGGCAACGTGCAGGGGGGATTTTTTCCGCCGCACGGCGTGGTGATGATCGGCGAGGAAAGCGTGCTGTATTCCGGCGTTGAAACCAATGCCGCGGGCGTAGTGACGGCGCTTGTGGGATGCCGTCGCGGCTATGGGGGCACAGCCGCCGCGGCCCATGCCGAGGGAGAGGAAATCATCCTGAAAAGCCGGGTGTATTTTCAGGATGTGTGCCGCCACACCGTTTCCCTTTGGATGAAAAACGATCATCTGGTGCAGTTTGCTTCCGGCGGCGTGGTCACGAGCATTGAAATGGGCTTGCGCAACGAAGGCGGCCAAACCGTTGATGTAACCGTTCAATTCCGGCGCATGGGCTGGGCCAGCCGTTCCTTTGTTTCCGGCGCTCCGCAAGGCCAGGTGATCAAGGTCGTGACCAAAAACGGCGACAGCGCCAGCCAGGGGTATACCGCCGGCGGCTATATCTACAACCACACCCGCAACGATGATAACGCCGGCGCGGGGTTCCGGATTACAGCCGTTGATGACCTCAACGGAACGCTTACTCTTGAGGGCGATATTGCCGCATGGGCGGATGGCGATAGACTTGACGCCTGGCTCCCGGCGGCTTCTCCCCTTGGCGCGGCCTGCGAAAGCCGGGATGCCCGGGTGGTTATTGAAGGCAAAAACAGCACAATACGGGAAGGCTCTCTTTCCATCGGAACGCCCACGGAATTCCTGGCTGAAATCGGTGACGAGTTCCCCGGAGAAAGCGTGGATACCCAACGCGAAATCAGCATTGCCTTGAATGGCTACATGCGCGCCGAAAGCGCCCGTGAGCTCGGCCGGGGGTATAAGGGCAGCGAAGCAGCCGTGGGCTTGCGCTTTGGCAGAGGCGCGGGAGAACGCTTGTATGTGCATGCCCCGCGGGTCAAGGTGACTATGCCGACAATCGGCGTTGATGGAGCCGCGTTCACGCTTGATCGTGAAGGCGCGGTGTTGGGAACCCGCGGCGAGGATGCCCTCTACCTGATTCAGGAATAACCCAAAGGGGCGGTTGCCGCGCGAGCGGCAGCCGCCCGATGCATTCGCAAGGAGGAATTCCATGAGGATTATGACCGAAGCGTACAAGGACAGAGAATATTTTATTCCCCTGGATGCCCGGCGGAGCGAGGGGCTTTATGGGCGGCCGCTCTCTTCTTCCCAGCGCCGCAGAATCGCTCAGGAGGCCTTGCTTGAGGCCGGGGGCGATGTTGTTATGGCCGGGCATCTGGAGATGGTCAAAACCCTTCAGGCGGGGCTTACCAACTGGATCGGCATGTACGACATGGCCGGGGAAGAGATTCCCTTTTCCGCGGAGGCCGTGAAGGCGGCCTGTGAGTATGATGTTGATCTCATGAACAGTTTTGCTATCCGCTTAAAAAATATTGCCCGCTACGGTGATGAGGAAGACGAAAAAAACTGATTGTCTGGGCCGAATGGGTATTTTCTCCGATGACGCCACGCTGTGAGGAATGCCGCGATTTGGCCCAGGATGAGGGCAAGGAGCCGCCCTGCGCAACCTGTGGAAAGCCCCGGGAATTTTCCCGCAAAAACGCCCAAGCCTGGGAAGCCTGGCGCGCGCTTGATCGCTATGGCCGCGTTGTGGATGCCTTTGCAGGGGTTCCGCTGCCGTTGTCTCTGGAGGCGCTGGAGCGCTTTTGCGCGCGCTACGATGATCCTGAAGGCATACGCTGGCGGGTCATGGCGCTGGAAGAAAAGGCCCTGGCCGCGCGCAGAGAACAGGGGCAGGCCGGGCAGCAAAAACGAAAGGTATGAACTGATCCGCCCTTACCGGCGGATTTTTTATCATCGATGTTCCTACAAGCCGAAAGGGGAGGAGGGGGGTATGCCCGTTCTGTATCTCGGTGGTGATGCCTCCGGCATAAAGACCGGCGCCGCGCAAGCCGTTAGCAGCTTGAATATGGCGGCAAAATCAGCCGATAAGGCCAAAAGATCCATGGATGCTTTTGGAAAATCCGTTGCCGGCGCGGCCAAACAGGTTCTTGCCCTTGTGGAGGCGGAGAACGCGCTGGCAGGCGTAAAGGGCTTTATCCAGCGGGGCATTGCCTTCAACAAGGCCGTGGAATCCGCTACAACCGACCTTGCCGCGCTGATAGCCGCCATGGCCAGGCTGGAAGACGCCGGGGGAATCCCCCTGGAAGGCCTGGAAAAGCATGCTGCCGCGCAGGGCCTTGCCGCCGCCATGGTGCGGGAAACGCAACAGCTCGGAACGGGAACCGCGGCCACAACGCGCGAACTGCTTCAAGGCCTGCAAGCGGTTACGGGGCCTGCCCTGCAGGCGGGCATGACCTTGCGGGATATTCCCCGTTTTGCCGTCGCAGGAGCGCGGGCTTTGGAAAGCATGGGCATTCCCTTGCAGCGGCTGGGAACAGAGCTGGAAGCGCTGCTGACAGGCTCCATCAACCAGACGCACGAGGCGGCGCCGCGGCTCGGCATCGATGCCGCCTCCGTTGAACGCTGGAAGCAGCAAGGCATTGTGGCTGATGCCCTGCTGGAGAAGCTCAAAGTCTATGAGGATGCCGGTCGCCAGAGCGTCCAAACCTGGCAAAGCCTGAGCGACGGCCTTGCCCACGCCCTGGATCTGCTTGCCGGCTACAGCGCGGCCGGCCTGACCGCGGATCTCAAGGCTGCCGTTCAGGAAATGCAAACCCTGCTTATGACCACAGAAAACGGCGGGCCGCGTATCAGCGAAGATTTCCAGCATATTGCCGACGTGCTGCGCATGCTTGAAGACGCCGTGGGGGAGGCCCTGCTTTCCGGGGTGAAACGCCTTTCTGAGGCCCTCGGGTCGTTAAACGCGCATATTGCCGCAACAGGCGGCGCGGCGATAGCCTTTGATCGCTTGGCAGCGGCAATCCAGGTGGCGGCGGTCGCCTTGGGCGCGCTTGTTGTTGCCCGCAAGGCCGCCGCTGCCCAAACGGCCGTTGATGTTGCCGGGGTTAAGGATGGCATTGCCGGTCTTTGGGCCCATGCCAAAGCGAGCTATGAAGCGGCTAAGGCCCGCTCCGCGGATGCCCAGGCGGCAAAAGCGGCGGCCGGAGCAGAGCTTGAGGCTGCAAACGCGGCTCTCGCCGCCTTTCGCGCGAAAGGCCAAACGGCTGTGGCCACCCGGGAGGCGGGCGCGGCGGAACTGGCCCGGCTGGCGGTACTACGTCAGGAAAAAGCCTTGGTTGACGCCGTTGCCGCGGCGGAAGCCAAACGCGCGGCAGCTTCTCAGGCGGTCCATAAGGCTTCTCTGGCCGCTCGGGGCCTTGGGAACGTTGTTTCCGGGGGTATGTCCTTGTTTGGCGGCCCGTTCGGGCTGGCCTTGACTGCCGCGGCAACGGGCTTTGCCGCCCTGGCAAGCCGTCAAACCGACGCGGAAAAAGCGGCCACACTGCACCGTCATGCTCTGCAAAGCCTGCGCGGCGCTATGCAAGACACACAGAATGAAGCGGGGCAGCTCAGCCATACCTTGGATGCCCTGGGCGTTGCTCAGGCTCAGGCCCGCCGCCTGGATTTGAAGAAGGCCTATGACCACCAGCGCAAAACCGTCACAACGCAGCTTGATGCGCTTATCCGCGCCCTTGGGGTTATAGATGGGGGTACCTCTGCCGACCAGAGCTTGATGCGCCTCGAGGATGCGGAACAGCTCAAAAATCAGGCGGAAGCTTTTGGCTCGTATACTGAAACCATTAAAGAGCTTAGAGAACAGTTTACTCGTGGGACAATAGAGGGCAGCAAACTCCAAGAAGAACTGACAAAGATTGATACCCGGATGCGGGGAAAGGGTCAGGGCTTTTTTAGTTCTTCTTTTACGCCCTTGATCGATGCCGCAGGCGGTTCGCTGACAGCGCTTCGGGCACTGAATCAGACTATGCAAGATAATGAGAGGCTCCTCAAGAACCAGGTCGTATCAGCCCGGCAGGTGGCCAAGGCCTCAGAAGAAGCCGCAACGGCGACTACCGCGCTGGATGAGGCGCTGCGGTATCTTTCCGCAACGCGCAAGGAGAGCCTTCAAGGAGGGGATACCTTTCTTGATCGCCTGCTGACGCTTACCGCCCATACGCAGAGCGCGCAAAAAGCCTTGGAGGAGAAGACCCGCGCAGAGGTTATAGCGCACAGGGCCACACTCAACAATGCGGAAATCCAAGCTCAATTGGCCTTGCAAATAGCCATTACCAACGCCGCCATGGAGAAAAGTCCTGAAGCAGCCAAGGCGATGCTTGCAGAAGCGGAAGGCAATTTTGAAAAAATCAAAAAACTCAGCGCCGAACTTGGCCCTCGTATAGAAGATTTTCTGGCCGGTCGCACCGGCGGCGCAAGCGGCGGCATATCCTTTTTGGCAAGCGCGAAAAAGGAAATCAAGGATATTCGCCGTGAAATTCAGGATATGAACAGGCAGTCTCCTCATGCTGTTCCCGATCTCGTTGGCAGGCTTGAGGAAATTGCCGAGGCGGGAAAAAAAGCGCGCTTGTCCCCTTTTGCCATCACGGCCTTGCAGCATGAATACAGCGAGGCAGTTACCGGGAAGGTTGTGGCTGCCTTCAACCGCGAGATCTTGAAGCTTGAAGGAAATATGGAAGCGTTGCGGGAGCTTGATGCTCAGGATGCCCTGAGGATGTGGGCGGAAAGCTTTACGGCCTTAGGGTTTTCCGCGGATCAGAGCGCTTTTCATATCGAGCGGCTGCGGGAGGCTTTTGCCCGGGCGGATGCCGCGGAAAGTGAAGCACAGGCCCAAAAAAGATTTGCGGCCCAGGCGGCTTTTTACAAAGAGCTGGCAGCCCTTTCGGGCGACCATAGCATAGATCGCGAATACTGGAACCAGAGCCTGCAAAAGCAGGCTGAGGAATGGGAAAGCAACGGCATTGCCCCCGAGGATATACGGCAACGAATGCAGCTCATGTACCAGGAGATTTCCCGCGATCCCTTTGACGGGCTCATACGCGGGGCTCGTACATTCGGGATGGAATACGCTGATATGGCTGCCCGGGTGGAAGGGTTTACGCGGCAGATGGGCCAGACCATTTCCGATTCCCTGGCCTCTGCCTTTATGACGGGGAAGTTCAGCGCGGGGGATTTTTTCCAATCTCTTATCGGCTATGCGGCCCAGGCTGCAAGCAACGCTTTTATCGGCAAGATTTTCAGCGGCGTCAGCGGTCTTTTGGGGGGCTCGGGCACGCAAGCCGTGAGCTCGGGCGCGGCCTCTTTTTCCGGAGGGGGATTTGTCTCTCAAGAGACGCTTACGCAGCTCTTGCCAAAGCTTTCGTTTTGGGAACCCTCCCCCATGGCCTATGGAGGCCTTGCCCGGCCGTTGCGCCTGCCTTCCTCCGGCGGCGTGGTGACCTCTCCCGCCTTGTTTTATGACGGCATGAACAAGGCCTATGCCTCCGGCGGTCTTTCTCTGGCCGGCGAGGCCGGGCCGGAGGTGTTCATGCCTGCGGTGCGCCTGGGGGATGGGAACTATGGCGTTCGGGTGGAGCTGGGAGGCCTGGAGTATGGGCTTGACGAGAGCGTAAGAAGGGCTCGAAGGGGGGCGGAGGCCACGGCTGATTCCCTGCGTTCTCTGCTCGGGCGCGGATACGGGGACTATCGCGGTGTTCCCGAGGTTACGGTCAACGTCATCAACCAGACGGGCAGCCAGGTTACCGCGCAATCGCAGCTTGCGGCGGATGGAAACGGCGGGTTTACCATGGAGATTTTGTTGACGCAGGTAGAGCAAGGCTTGGTTTCCCGGGCGCGATCCGGGCGCTCGGCCTTGATGCAGTATCAGGAAAAAGCCTATGGCCTGAGCCGGGCCGGTGTTTTGGCGCGGGGGCGGCGGTAGAGCGCCGGGGGGCTTCCCCATATCATGGGCGTTGGTGGGGTAAAGGTTTTTTGTCTTGTTGCCTTTATGTTTTTTTTACGCCATATCTTGAGCAAGCAGGGGGAAAGCATGATGAATTACGGGATATGGAATAACAAGGGCGGCGTGGGGAAGTCATTCTTATCGTTCACTTTGGCGCTCGAACACGCGCACAACAACCCGAACAAAAAGATAATTCTTGCTGACATGTGCCCTCAAGCGAATCTCTCTGAAATGATTCTCGGGGGCAACGGCAAGGGAAACGCCAACCTTGAAAAGGTGCTTGCAGAGGGAGAAGGAAGAAAGACCATCGGCGGATACTTTGACGAACGCATAGCATCACCGCACCGGACAACGGGAAACGAAACGAGCTATCTCATCAGCGCGTGCGATTATAATGAGGAAATCCCTTCAAATGTTTACTTGTTGTGTGGCGATCCAAGCCTTGAATTGCAGGCCCAGGTCATGAACCAAATCGGCAGCCAGACATTGCCTGTTACCGCTTGGAAAAACGTCCATTTATGGCTGAGAGAGCTGATCAACGCTTGTGCCCGTAAACTTGGCGATGCAGACGGCGTTACCGCGTTCATTGATTGCAACCCCAGTTTTTCGGCCTATACGGAACTTGCCCTCGTCGCCAGCGATAACCTGGTGCTTCCCTGTTCCTGCGATGGTTCATCGGCCCGCGCTATAAATAACGTTGCCAGCTTGGTGTACGGCGCACGCAACCATCAATCCGACAGAGGGTTTTTCAAAATGTGTCAGAGGTTTGATATGAAGCTCCCGCTCATTCATTCCGTGATCCTTAATCGCTCGACGCAATATAACAAAGCGGCAAGTAAGGCCTTTGCCGCCATGTTTGAGGCTATCAAAAATGCAGTTCTCAATTTTTATACGTCGAGGCCGGATTGTTTTATTGCGGGAGGGCCTAATTTTATTGACATGCCGGATAACCATTCCGTGGCTATTGTTTCTTCTCATTTAGGCAAACCTCTTTATGCCATAACGCCCGGCAAGTATGGAGTTCATGATGTAACTCCGCAGATTAATCCGGAACCTCTTGAACGGTATAAGGATGCCATAACGGGCTTTGAAAAAATCATATAGCGTTGCGCCTCTTGGGCGCTTTCACGTTGCAAAAGGAGGATTGCGACGTGAAGAACTTGTGGGGAAGATACCGCATTGTATGGCTGTAGGTGTTTACCGGCATCCTCTAAATGCGTCGTTATGGAGCAGACCGGCTGCCTAAAAAACTTCCAGATATTTTCTTTTTTTCCTGTCCAGAGAAACCTCTTTTGCGTTATTATTCCTGCAAAAGAGGTTTTTCCCTATGCCCGCATACCTTCCCGACCACGGCCTGACATCCCAAGAGTTGCTTGCCAAAGCGCTTATGGAATCCTATGCCAGCGCAGTACAGGAGACCATCCTGCTCTATACGCTGGAAATCAACCACAGCTCCTTTAGCGAGCCTGCCCGCGTTGTCCGTTGGAGCGCGGCCGCTCCCACGCCGGAACAATTCCTGTGCAAGCTGGAAGAAAACGCCCCCTATAACCCCGGCCAGGTCGTCCCCTTTATCGGGCTGCCTTTTGAAGTGCGCTTTCCCGATAAATCCGAGGAGAATGCGGGAGAATTCCAATTCCAGGTGAACGGCGTCGGCTTTGAGCTGGATGCCGATCTGGAAAAAGCGGCTCTTTCCGGCGGGAAAATTACGGCCATTTTGCGCATATACATCAAGGGGGAAGAGCTGGAAGGCCCTGCCGAGGTCTGGCCGGGCATCACGCTTCAGGCTCCCTCCATCAATGCGGCCACCGGCGATCTGACAGTCTCCGGCAGCCTGTTTGATTGGCTCTCCCGAACCTTTGGCTTTCTTTATACGCCGGGGAAATATCCGGCCCTGAGCAACGGGTAGGCGGATGGGCGCGGTGTTGCATCTCCCCCGCGCCTGGTGGTTGCCCTATTTGGGCAAACCCTGGTCTGCGATCCCGAATCCCCCGGAATCCTACACCTGCGGCGAGTTGCTGCGGGCAATCCACCGCGAACTCTGCGGCATAGAAACCCCTCCCATCCCGATCAGGAATGCCGGAAGCCGTTTGCAATGCCTGCGGGCCATGCAGCCGGATCTTTTCGGCCTGGAACCCTTGCCTGAAGGCCAAGCGCCGCGCGATCTCGACGTTGCCTTTCTCGGGCGCGGAAGAACCCTGGCCCACTGCGGCATGGCTGTAGAGACCTGCGAAGGGCTTCGGGTGCTGCATTGCCCCCAGGCCTCGTGTGGCGTTACCCTGGAGAGCCTGCCTGCCCTGGCCCTTGCCGGGTTCCCCCGCATCCGCTGGTTCCGGCACAGAGAGATGGAGGCGGCGCTTGCCGCGCGCGGCTTTTTGCGAGGTGGGGCATGATTACTGTTGCCTCTGTGCTGCCGGATGGAACGCTCAAAGAAACGCGGCAGTTTGCCGATGGAACCACGCTCCATCACGCGGCCTTGGCCCTGTTTCCGGAGGAGCAGGGCAAGGCCCCGGCGCCGCTGATCGCCCTGGTGGGGGATAAGCCCGCGGTGCGCTCCTTGGGCGATTGGGATTTTCCCCTTGCGGACGGCGCGCAAGTGCAGTTCCGCCAGCTTGCCTTGGGCGGGGGCGGGGGCGGCTCCAGTCCGCTGCAAATAGTCATGCAGGTGGCGATTATCGCGCTCTCTGTAGCTGCTGCTTACTATGCGCCCGGGCTCGTGGGGGTGGCGGCGGATACCCTTGCGGGAAGCATCGTCGCAGGGCTTTCCGGAGCGGGCGTTATGATGCTTGGGACCATGATCACCGGCGCTTTGTTTCCCGCCCGGATGCCTCAGGGGCAGGTGGGGGCTTCCGGCGCGGAACAGGCCAGCCCGACGTATGGCATCAACGCCGACGGCAACCAGGCCCGTTTGTACCAGCCGGAGCCTGAAGGCTTTGGCCGGATGAAGATTGTGCCGGATTTTGTCGCCAATACCTGGACGCACTATAGCGGCAACGATCAGATAGGCTACTTTGTCTATGGCCTTGGACGCGGCCGCTATGAGGTGGAAAGTCTGCAATTCGGGGAAACCGTGTTCTGGCGTGACGGTTCCCTTGTAGAGGGAACAGGATACGAAATCCAGGATATTGAATTTGTGGAGCCCGGCAACCCGGTAACTATTTTTCCGGATAACGTCATCACCTCCGCCGAGGTCAGCGGGCAGGCGCTGTTTGCCCCCAATGATGAAGAGTATCAGGGCGCTGCCGGACCCTATGCGACGAATCCGGCGGGCACGGCGACCAACAAGCTGCTTTTTGATTTTATCTTCCAGCAGGGCATCGGGTGGTACGACGATGAGGGCCGCCTTCAGGAATGCCAGGTTGCCTGGAGCATTGAATACCAACGGGTGGATGATTTCGGCAATCCGCTCTCGGAATGGGCGGTATTGGATAGTCTTTCCTTTAAAGGCGCAACCCTGACGCCGCAACGCCTGACCAAAGAATACGCCGTTGCCCCGGGGCGCTATCAGTGCCGGGCGCGTCGCGTTTCCGAAACGCGCGGCGACGGCAGAACCATGGATTCTCTGCTGTGGGCAGCCATGCGGGCCATGCTGCCGGGCACCTACGCCTATCCGCAATCGTGCGTGGCCTTTTCCATTAGAGCAACCAACGCCCTGACGCACAATGCTTCGCGACAGTTTGCGGCTATCGTAACCAGAAAGCTGCCGCTCTACGACCGCAAAACAAAAACCTGGAGCGACGAAGTGCCCACCCGATCCTGGGCGGCGGCGGTGGCTCATGTTTGCCGCTGCTCCTGGGGCGGGCGCTTGGATGACGCCCATATCGACCTTGACGCGCTGTGGTCCATTGATGAAACGCTTCAGGCCAAAGGCTGGCATTACGATGGCTATATTGACGGGGCCTATCTGGTCTGGACCCTGATTAACGAAATGTGCCAAAGCCAGTGCGTTATGCCGCGCCTTGTCGGGCCGGTCCTTTCGTTTGTCATGGATGCGCCGGAGAGGCCGCCGAGCTTTGCTCTGACGCCGCGCACCATTGTCCGCGATTCTTTCAACGTGGAATACATCACCTGGAGCGATGATATGCCGGATGATGTGACGCTGGATTATGTAGATGCCGCCCATGGCTTCCAGCAACGGGATGTGACCGCCAGCCTGCCGGAAAGCGAGAGCCGCGAACCGGCGAGCCTCTCCATTATCGGCATTACGGATCGGGATCATGCCCATGATGTGGCTGTGGCCTATGCGGCCCATAACCGCTGGCAACGCATAGCGGTTACTTGCCGGACGGAAGCCCTTGGGCGCATCGTCAACCGTGGCGATATCTGCACTGTGGCCCATCCCCGCTTTAAGAATACGGCCTCCGGCGTTGTTGCCTCCTGGCGGGAACCTCTCCTGGAACTGACCCTGAAACACGACATGGATCGCCTCGCGCCAGAGGGAGCCGCGAACGACGGCAACGGGCTTTATCTGGCCTTGACCCGTCAGGATGGCTCTCTCTGGGGGCCGTGCAAGCTGGCCGCGCTGGAAGGGAACGTGGCCCGGTTGGATAACGCGGATTACGGCACGCTGTTGTTGCAAGGGCAAGAGAATCCCTTTGAATGGCTTACCGCCGGGGAGGATCGCGCGCCGACAACCTGGATCGTCTATACCTCCAGAACCTACCAACGCTTAATGGTCGTGGATTCTGTCTCATCCCAGGATGCGTTGCGCTATTCGTTGCGGCTGCTCAACTATGATTCCCGCGTCTACCAGTATGACGATCTGCCGACGCCGCCCTGGCAGGGGCGCGGCCAGCTTCCTTCCAGCGATTCTCTGGAGGCGCCGGGGGGCTTGCGGGGCACGGCGGAAAACGGCCGGAATCTGGTTTTAACCTGGCTGCCGACGGCAGGGGCGGCCTGGTATGAGGTGGAAACCTCTTCCGACGGCCAAACCTGGATCAACCAGGGGCGGGCCAACATGCCCGGAATGACCGTAGCCGTGCCCCTGGGGCGCGTATACGCTCGGGTTCGGGCGGCATCCGAAACCGTAAGAAGTGGTTGGGCACGGTGGCAAGGAGACCTGAGCATTCCGATTCCTGAGGTTCCCGGGCTGAGGCTGGAAAAGGCCTACCGCGGCGGCGAGGCCGTTGTTTCGTGGCCGCCGGTGGCGCATGCCCAAGGCTACTCCGTTGCCTTGCGGCGGAACGGAAGAACCCTCTACGCGGCGCAAACGTCTCTACCATCCTTTGCCGTGACGCCGGAAATACAGCAAGGCGGGCCTTACCGCGAACTTACCCTTGCCGTGGCCGCCAGGGGGGCCAACGGCGCCTCTGCCGAGGCCGCGCTCTCGTTGGAAGATCCGGCTCCTTCCGGCGTGATCGAGGCCGATGTGCTTGGCGCTGCAGAGAGCGTTACCCTGCGCGGCGTTGTTCCGGATACGGCCCAAGGCGCGACAGGCTATGTGCTGGCCCGCGGGGAGGGGCCGGATTTTGAACCCGCGCGGGGCCTGGCAATGCGGCAGGCGGCATCGTTGCCGTATACATGGTCCGGTTTGGCCGCGGGAAGGCAATATTTCCGGGTGGCCGTGAAAGACGCGTTTTTTGAGCTGACGCAAAACCCTTTAGAGCTGAACTGGAGTCCGGTTGTGACGGTGGAAACGACAGGGAAAACAACGGGTGAGGGCAATGGCTGAGAAAAAAATGCTGTGCTGGCCCGCGTGGATGCCCAAGCCGCAGCGGGCAAACTACGCCTATGAGCCCGTAGAGCGCCGCAGCCGAACGGAAATGGAAGTCGGCAGCCTGCTCCGGGTGAACTACGATACGGATGAAACCACGCTGACCTGTACGTTGGTTTTGAACAGAACGCAATCCGCCTGGTTTGAAACCTTTGAACAAACGCTGCTACGCCAGGGGAGCGCCTGGTTTCGCATGCCCATCCAAACGGGCGGCCGCGTCGCTTGGCATACCGTGCGTTTTGCCGCGCGACCCAAGGCCGGAAACTTGATTGGGGCCGGATATGCCGCCTATACGCTGCGCCTCGACCTTGAACGGCGTGAAGGCTTGATGTGCGCCGCGCTTGCCGAGCTGCTGCTGTGTGTGCCGCCTGATGACCTGCTGAAAACCTCGGAAGCCCTGAAGGCGGTTGTGCAGGGCTTGCCCGTATTACGCGTTCCTGATTTTTGGTTGCATACCTGTAGAAAAAGGAAGTTACTCTATGAATTCGGGCTGTTGTGATAATATCGCTTCGCTGTTTGAGGCCGCGCATGCCCTGATTGGCTATCGAGAAACATTAGACGCCTGGTTGAACGGCGCGGAAACAGAGGATGTGGTTCTTGGCGGTGTGGCAACGCCTACCTTGCGCAAGCTGATTGCTACTATCGACGAGCGTGAAAGCCAGGGGGCCCAGGCAGTGGTTGATGAGGGCGTGAGCGCTGTAATGACGGTTAAAAACCAGCTCACCGCGCTTGCCGCCACGATCAACGGCAAGGTTGAAACCTTGCGGAATATGGCTGTTACTGTGGATGCGCTTCCCGCGGGCTCCTCCCCCGCTGCCGCCTATGACCCGGAAAGGGGCTTGCTCTCCCTGGGGATTCCCGAGGGCATGAAAGGCGATCCCGGGAGCGCCGGGCCCGCGGGAACGGTTATCGCCGGGTACCTGGATTCGGGCGAGCCGGGCAGAGTGATTGCAACGTATATAGACGCCGGAGAACCGGGAATGAGGGGAACGCTATGAGTCACGTACCGCGGAACATGCCTATCGCCAACGGGTACCGGGTTTTTGGCGGAACAACGGCGCAGTGGGCGGAACACGATGATCTGTTGCATTATCGTGAGATGGGAATTGAATTTACGTCTGAC
>CATJOY010000074.1 GCA_949741925.1 uncultured Desulfovibrionaceae bacterium
GCAAAAAAGTCCCTCCCCTTCCCCCGGCGTTTCAGCCCAGCGCGCCGGCCAGCAGCGCGGCAGTTTCGGTGCTCACAACGAGGGCGCCGAAGTAATCGCCGTTCAGACCGCCACGGCGTTGGGCGAGGCGGCGCAGGAAAAGGAGCCCGGGCAGGGAGAAAAGAAGGGCAAGGCCAAAGGTTGCCGGGGGGAGAAGGAGAAGGCCCGCCACAGCGGAGCAACCGAGGCTGAGGAGGAACCCGGGGTTCTTGGTGCCGGGAAGGATGAGCTTACCGAGGGAGGCCTGGGGGTGGGGCCGGGTGGTGCGGGCCAGGAGTTGAATCATGGCTCGAGCCCAAAGGGGGGCAAAAATAAGGGGGGCAAAGCTCTCTTGGCTGAGGCATTCGGCGCTCAGGATAATTTGTCCGGAAAGGACGGCGGCGATGGTCATGGCGCCGAAGGCGCCGACGCGGCTATCCTTGAGCACGGCATGGAACTCGTCGCCGGTTTTATTGCTGCCGAGGGCATCGGCGATGTCGGCCAGGCCGTCCCAATGCAGGCCCCGAGTCAGCCAGAGCAGGGAGATAACGTAGAGCCAGGCGGCAAGCCAAGGATGAGGGGCAGAAAAGGATACAAGCAGGGCAGGCAAGAGGGCAACCACTGCGATAACGGCTCCGGCAAGGGGGTAAAGGGGCACGGACCGGGCCAGAATCGCAGCCGGGACAACGCGGGCCGGAGCCAGGCGCGAGAGAAAGGCGAGGGCGGTTAAAAAGGCCGGGAACAATCGGGGCATGGCGCGCTAGCGACTTTGCGAACTGGTGATGTTAAAGGAGAGAGCATAGAGATTGTGGAAGAAATCCACATATTCTACATAAACGTCATCCGGGGTGAAGATACGCGAGGGCACAAAATTGAGAATCCCCTTAATGCCGGCTTCGACCAACTGTTCGGCTACCTGCTGGGCCCAGGCCGGGGGCGTGGTAATGATGCCGATGCGGGCATTGAGGGCTTCAGAACATTCTTTGAGACAATGGACGTTCTGCACGGTGACCCCGGCCACTTCTTCGCCGATTTTTTCAGGATCGCTGTCAAATGCCCCAATGATGTGGTAACTGCGCAGGGAGAAATCTTTATGGTTGAGCAAGGCCTTGCCGAGCTTGCCCACGCCGACCAGAACGCAATTCCAAGGGCGATCCGCGCCGAGGGCTTCGGCGATGGAACGCATCAGGTTGGCGATGTTGTAGCCCACGCCGCGCACGCCAAATTCCCCAAAGTAAGTCAGATCTTTGCGAATTTGGGAGGCGTTTACCCCGCAGGCCTTGGCCAAGGGTTCTGAAGAAATAACGGTCAGGCCCTCATCATGGAGTTTTTCCAGCACTTCCAGATACACGGCAAGGCGCTGAATGGTTGCGCGGGGGATATGTCCTGTTCTGGGAAGCATAGTCGGTTCTCCGGAAGTGCTCTTGGCGGGCGGCTCGCCGCGGAAAATTCGAGACGAGCCGCCGTGATCTCTTTAGACAAAGGGGTTTGCAAAGATAATGATAATACTGATAACCAGAGTGTAAATAGCCAAGGACTCGATGAAGGCGAGGCCGAGGAGCAGGGTGGTGGTCAGTTTTTTATCGGCTTCGGGGTTGCGGGCTACGCCTTCGCAGGCGGCTTTAAGGCCGAGGCCTTGGCCGATGCCGCAACCAAAGGCGGCGATAGCCATGGCGATAGCCGCGCCGGTCAGGGCCAAACCAAGGCTCGAGGCATCCAACTTGACGGCGGCGGCAGCCGAGGCTTCAGCGACGGCGGCGTCGGCGGCCGCCGCAACGCCGGCTATAGCCAGCATGCCGATGGTCGCAAAAAGCATGGTAACGAGTTTGCGCATGTGAAGCTCCTCTCGAATAAAAGTGTTATATGTTATGGCTCGTAGAAGCCGTTCCCCACAGAGTTTCGCATCTCTTGGTATCGGACCTGATCACGTTGCCGGCGCTTGTGTTTCTGAAGAGCCCTGCCCGTGATCCCGATGGAACCGCGGCATCTGCCGGGATATTCCGCGATGGTTCAGAAAAATGCGCCGGGCTGCCCTTTGGGCTTAATGGGCGTGCTCAATGGCCCCCTGGAGATAAATCATCGTCAACATATAGAAAATAAAGGCCTGGAGCACCTTGGCTAGCAGGAACAAAAAGTAGATGGGGAAGGTGCTGACAAGAGGCGCGAGCAGGAAGAAGATGAGCAGCACAAGCTCTTCACCGCGGATGTTGCCGAAGAGACGGAGGGTCAGAGAGACGGGCCGGGCGGCGTGGCTGATCAGTTCCAGGGGGAGCATCAGCGGAGAAAGAGCCGGAATAGGCCCGGTGAAGTGGCCGATATAACGAAACTTCCAGCGCCGAACTCCTACGTAGTTATAATAGAGGAAAACAAAGAGGGCCATGGCCGCATTGGTGTTCACGTTGGCCGTGGGCGCATCAAAACCGGGGATGAGGCCGAAAAGGTTTTGGACCAGGATAAACAGGAATATGCCGCAGAGCAGCGGAAAAAAGCGACGGCCTTGTTCGCCGATGTTGTTAACCGTAAACTGTTCAAGCCCGTCGATAATTGTTTCCATAATGTTCTGGAGCCTGCCCGGCACCAGAGTCAGCTTGCGTCGGACGATCAGGCCGAGGATAAAGAGCAGGCCCATAGCGATCCAGGTGTAGAACACATGTTTGAATTCCACCGTCTGACCGGCGATGGAAACATGATCCATATTCGCGATGGTAGAGAGAAGAATCGGTTCACTAAGACTTCCGGCCATGGCAAGCCTCCTTGGCGGGCTGACGGAAAAAGCCTGCGGGACCGAGGATGCTGATGCCGATAACGGCGGAGCTAAGCCCGGCCAGCAGAGGGATCACGGGTAAGCCGGCCAGGACGATAGCCACAAAAAGGGCCAGGGCCATGGCGGCGAAACGAAGCAGGAAAGATACCGCGCCAAGCGCGGCGAGACCTGCTGAAAAACTGTGTTGAAGCGCGCGTTCAGCGCTGCGGGCAAGCCACCAGAGGTTGGCGGCAATAAGACAGGCGCCGACGCCAAAGGCTAAAGGCCAAAGCCCGAGGCTGACGGTGGCCAGACCCAAGGCGAGCGATACTCCGGCCACCAGAATCTGGAAAGCCACCAGACGGCGGGCCCCAGGAGAGGAAAAACCTCTCTTAAGCAGCTTTTTTTCAAGGCTCAGGAGTATTTCGGCCGTTATCTCGCGCATCGAGATCCTTTTCCTGCAGGAGTTTTTTGATATCCCGCACAGTATTCATAATTCCGGCAACAAGGCCGAACCCCAAGAAAACAGGCAACCAGAAACTCGTTGCCAACCATCGATCCAGCACATGGCCGATAACGCCGCCAACGATCAGACCGGAAGCCACATGCAGGCCGATAACGCTCGCCCTGGCAATGGGCCCGGCCATTTTCCCCCTGCCGGATACAGGAGCGCGGGGAAAAATTACCGAAGGCCTCGGGGAAGGTTTTGCAACGTCCTGCCGAATCTTTTTCACAATATCCACAAATATCACAGGGGGAGAGAAGCGTCAACGAGCTCCTCCAGCGGGCAGGGGAGCAGGGAGAAAATACCGGCGGCTCTTCGCTTTTAAGCTTCCGGCAGAGATGGAATCCTTTTTCAAGGAATCGCCGCATCGGAAGAATGCGCGCTCTCCACACAGGAGGCCGGGGGCAAGCGCCGGCTTCTTATGCGGGGGCGTCCCAGCCGCGGAACACTTCCTGGAGAGAGAGCAATCCCCTCAGGCGCTTTCCGCCACAAAGGGAAAAACGCGCCTCCCCGGGGCAAAAAAGCCGAGCCTATCCATGGCGAGGTATACCTGGCGGCTGATCCAAGCGTCCGTGGCTGCGTAGGCGATCTGTTGGCTGCTGAGTTCTTTTTGTCCCCAATTGGAGCATTGCGCGCCCTTGGAAATGCGCACGTGGAGAAAGTTTGCGGCAAGCGTGCGCAGGCCTTGCGTTGCCAGGCCGTTATCCCGGGCCACTCCGCCCAGGTCTACCACGCCGTCGGCTCGGAAGGGAACAAGGGTCGTAAGCAGGCGCATGTCGTCGTGTACTGCGACGCCCGCCTTGAAAATGCTTGGATCTTCGAGCAGGGCCAGAAAATCGTGACTGAGGGCGACGCGGGAAATTTGGATCAGAAAAACAATATCGGAACAGGCTATTTGGATAAGAGACGGTTTGTTGGGAATGCCCTTACGGAAGGAAGGCCGGCTTTCGGTATCAAAGCCGAGGAGCCAATCCCGGCGCATACGCTCGAGAGCGTGCGACATGGCGTCATCATCACGGATCAGGCTGACGTTTCCGGAATAATGATACAGGGGCAGGGCGTTGATTTCTTCTTTGCTAAACTTACGCCGGATATCTGGAGCGATACTGCAACTCATGATACGTTTGAAGGTCTGATCCCATCACTGCGGCGCGGCTGCCGGTTCTGATTTGTGTGTATACCGCCCGTCGTCGCATCCGGCAAGGTGTTTTCATATGATGTTTTTGAAGGGCATGAGGCGCGGCGGGGCTGGGCCCGCCGCGTTGCGCTTACCGCGGGAATCCTTCCTCATCAATGAGAAGGGCTGCCCGACGCATGGCCCCATCCAGGCTGCGCGTCAGATTTTCCCGGGGAATGTCTTTCAGGAGCCCGGAACGCCGCATCGAGGCCAGCGGCTGGTGGTGCAGGCCATAGATAACAACTTGAATATTACGTTTCCGGGCCTTGGTGATGATATCCTCAAGGGTGAGCAAGGCCGTGGCGTCCAGGCTGATAACCCGGGACATGCGCAGGATGATGACCTTGTGGTCTGGTTTGATGTAGCGCAAAATTCGGCGCAGTTTCTGGGAAGCGCCAAAAAACATGGCCCCGGTGATATTGACAAGCAGCACATCGTCGCGCAGCTCGCGGGCTGCTTTTTCCTCTTCTTCCTCTGCTCCATCTGCCGCTTCCCGTCCACTGTTTGTCATCGTGTGGTGGTTCATCAGCTTAATGCCCACGCGGCTTTGTTCGGACATTCTGCGGATAAACAGAATGCAGGCAGCGAACATGCCCACGCTCACCGCCTGGGTCAGGCCGAAGATAATGGTTAGAAGGAAGGTGACCAGAAAAACCGTGGCGTCGCTTCGGGGGTAACGGCGCAGTTGGATGAATTCGCGCCAATCACCCATATTGACGGCAACCATGATCAGGATGGCCGAGAGCACGGATAGGGGAATATATTTTGCCAAGGGCGCGGCCAGGAGCATGATCAGCAGAAGGACCAGAGCGTGGATCATGCCTGCCACCGGGGTTTTGCCGCCGCTGCGGATATTGGCGGCGGTGCGGGCAATAGCCCCGGTAGAGGGAATGCCGCCAAAGAGCGGAGTAATCATGTTGGCTACGCCCTGAGCCATTAACTCTTGATCGGGGTTGTGCTGATCCTCAATCATGCCGTCGGCCGCCGTGGCGCAGAGGAGGGACTCGATAGCTCCGAGCAGGGCAATGGTCATGGCCGGCGCGAGGAGCGATTGGAAGGTTTCCAGATCAAAAGAAGGCAGTTGGGGAAAACTGAGCGTCCGGGGGATGCCGCCGAAGCGCGAGCCAATGGTTTCTACGGAAATGCCGAGGGCAGTGAAACCTATCGCCGAAGCCGCCGTGGCCAGAAGCATGACAGCGATAGATGCCGGAACGAAACGGTTCAGTTTCTTGGGCCAAAGGAATAGCGCCGCAAGGCAGGCCGCAGAGAGAAGAAGCGTGGGCAGGTGAACAGCCCCCAGGTGCGGGGCCAGGGAGTTTATAGTGGAAAGGATGTTCGAGGTGTTGGCGAGTTCGGCGTTGATGCCCAAAAAATCCTTGAGCTGACCGCAGAGAATGATGAGGGCGATGCCGGTGGTGAATCCCTTGACCAAGGGGGCGGGCATGTAGCGGATGAGCAATCCCAAGCGGATGAGGCCCATGAGAAACAGCATAGCCCCGGCCATCATCGTGCAGATCAGCAAACCGGAGAAGCCGTAGGTGGCCACAATACCCGCCACAATGGCGACAAAGGCTCCTGTGGGGCCGCCTATGGCAACGTGCGAGCCCCCCAGAAGGGAGGTTAAAAATCCTGCGATCACGCCGGTGATGATGCCCGCCGCCGGGCTGACGTTGGAGCCGATGGCAAAGGCCATGGCCATGGGGAGGGCGATGACCCCCACGGTCACCCCGGCGGAGAGATCCGCGCCGAACGTTTTCAGAGAATAGCCGTGAAGGCAATCAAAAAGCTTGGGCCTGAACTTGAATGGACTGTACATGTGTATCCGCTCCCTGGAGAAAAAACGGACTGACTTTGCCTGTTCCTCCTCCTTTTGGCAAGCATTTCTCGGGGGGGATGGAAAGAAAACCGTATGAAGAGGAAGATATTGCGCAATTGAGTTCCTTTTCCGCCGGGCGGGTTGGGGCAGGAGGGGAAGCGGGCCTCGGGTGGAGGCCGCCGCAATTCTCTACTTTTCAAATTACTCCGGCATGGATACCATAGCATCAGGCCTGAAAGCGCTGTGCCCGGCTTATTGCGGCACGCTTCAGCCTACCGGCCGTTGCTGCGTATTGGATACGCGCTGCGGCGCACGGCAAATGCGTTCTTTTCCGTTTTGGATAAGGAGAAAGCGGAAAAGGGCAATGGGGTTATGGTATCGTCACAATGGTTTTCCTTCGGGAGAGCCCGAACCAACGCTTGGAAGAGCGCCCGGAAGAATGCCCGGAAGAATGGAGGTACAATGATGAAAAAAAGACACTTGTTGCTGCTCTGCTGCGCGGCTTTGCTGTTGCTGGCGTCAGCCTGCGGCAAGAATTCCGGAGGAGGAAGCATGGTGACCCTGAAGGATCTTACACACCATCGTTTCGTGCTTGTTTCCGTCAACGGCAAGGATTTCAGCGGCCACGAGAACATTCCTTCCCTTGAGTTCGGTGAAGGGCTTCACATTACCGGCGCTGTCTGTAACCGGTTTATGGGACAAGGGCAGCTTAAGGGTAATATCCTGACCGTTGACCACATGGCTTCCACCAGGATGCTGTGCGCCGATCAGGAACTCAATGAACTGGAAACGAATTTTGCCAGGATGCTCGCCGCAGGGGCCGAACTTGAATTGGTTGGTCCGGAACTCGTGGTGCGGCAGGGCGATACCGTGCTTCGGTATACCCTTGCCGATTGGGTAAACTGAGCTTTCCTGCCGCCGGAGTAGGGCAAAGTTGCCGCCCTTTGAGCCCGGCCGTTTTGGGCGATCGCGCTCAGCGGGCGTGCAGTTCCGCCACGCCATGCCGGATTGTATCCAGAGCATCCCGGGTGAATTTGCACTCCGGCGCAAGGGCCGCGCCCTTTTCCGCCGCCTCGAGGGCCGCTTCTCCGTAGCCGCCTTCCAAAAAGGCGAAGGCGGCTTCCAGAGCCATCCGTTCGGGGCGGCCCTGGTAAATGGCGGCAATGAGCGGGCCGTGTTCTTCCCGGAACACGGCCCGGACCAGATCTTCCCGGTGGTAGAGAAACCGGGCCAGCTGCCTGTTGGCATCCTGCCCCGCGTAGGCCCGGATGAAAAACCCCCTGGCGTTTTCGAGCAGGCGGCGGGTGCGCCTGACCCCTCGGGCCATATCTTCGCCACATTCCGCCACAACCTGCGATAAGGATTTGAGGATCATTTCCTCTCCTTCTTCCTTGGCATGGGCCTCCAGCAGCGCGTTCAACCGGGGGGCGTAATGCCGATGCTGGTGTGTGGCCTCAACGAGTTTGTGGGTTTCGTGGAAAATATAGCCGATGCCCCAATCGAGGAACCGTGCGGCGCTGCCGCTGCCCGGGGCGTCCCGCAGAAGATGGTGGGCTAAGTCTTTGAGCCGCCAGAGAGGGCCTTTGCTGAAGGAATTGCCCACCAGATCACGGAGTACCGGAAAGGAGAGATGCCCGGCGCGTTCAAAGCGGGAGAACTGTTCCTCAAGGATCAGGCTGATAGTGCAGTAATCCCGCAGGATGTCCGCCAGAAAACGGGGCGCGGCCTGTTCGGTCCAGGGGCCGGGCATGTCAGGGCTTCTCCTTGAGCAAGGCCCGGGCCACGGCAAAATCGTAGAGCCGCATAGGGTTGGCGGCGTTGCCGCGCGCCTGGTAGAGAGCCGCGGCAGCCTTGAGCGTGGCTTCATCGAGCCAGCCGTGCCGTTCCCACACTTCAGGATGATCCGCCCGCCAGAGACGGAATTCCGGACCGTTTTCGCCCTGGCGAACATACACTCTGCTTTGAGGGTCCGTAGGGTCGGGATAGTAATAAGAACCTTTTTCGTCGTGCATGGGGCTATCATGCCAGAGAGGAACGGTTTCGTCGAGTTCCAAAGGCGTTCAAAGAAGCCCCTGCCAAGGCGGTTCGCAGGCAGTCTCCTTGGACGCGAAGGTTGCGGATGCGTTACGAGGTTTCGGACTCTGTGTTTTCATCAGTCGAGAGGCAGATAGTCACCGGGCCGCTGTTGACCAGAGCCACATCCATTGTGGCTCCGAATACGCCGCGCCGGACTTTCCCCGGCAGGCGTTTTTCCGCCTCGCAGCAGAAAAAATCAAACAGTTGCGCGGCTGCTTCAGGCGGGCAGGCGTTTTGAAAGGAGGGACGCCGCCCCCGGGAGCAATCGGCATATAAGGTGAACTGGGAAACCAAGAGTAGTTCGCCGTCACAATCTGTGAGGTTCTTGTTCATCCGGCCGTTTTCATCGGGAAAAACGCGCAAGACCGGAATCTTCTCCAGCAGAGTCAGAATGCGGCTCCGTTCTTTGGATTCTCCGGACGCGGCTTCATCGCCCGCGCCAAACCCGACCAAGGCCATGAATCCGGTCCCTATAGAGGCTATCACTTCGCCTTTTACGGCGACTGAAGCCCGGCTGACCCGTTGCAGTATGATGCGCATGGTAAAACGTCGCTTTGTTTTGCAGCGTTGATAAGCGCCCCGGCGCTATGCGAGGGGCATGGGCTCCGGCGCTATTGCGCCCCATCGTGTCGGATCGCATCGGATCAAGCCAGCACGGAGGCATCGCCGGGGAGCGCGCATGGCCTCCCCGTGACTGCCCAAACTGTTCTGTTGCGGGAGTCCCCATCAGGTTAAACAGCGGACTTTCTCAGGGAGAACCATGCGGTTTTCCGGAGACGAAAGAAGGTCAGTTCCTCTACTTCTTTTTTCCCGAGGCCGCGTCTTCGGAACCCGTGGCCTCATCCGGGAGCAGCGCCGCTCCGGGGTTATTTTTATAGCGCTCTATTTCCTCGGCCCGCAGAGCCCGGCGCAGAATTTTTCCGGTCATGGCCCGGGGCAGACTTTCCCGGAATTCCACTTGGCGGGGCACCTTGTAGGTGGCCAGTTTTTGGCGGCAGTAAGCAACAATATCAGAGGCAGTTAGGGAGGCCCCTTCCTTGGGCACAACATATACCTTAAGGCGTTCGCCCCTGGTCGGATGCGGCACAGCCACGGCCACGGCCTCTTTAATATCCGGGTGCTCCAAGAGCACGTCATCGATTTCCCGAGGAAAGACGTTATAGCCGCCCACGATGACCATATCTTTTTTACGGTCGTCAATGTAGAAAAATCCCTGTTCGTCCATGTGGGCGATGTCTCCGGTATACAGCCAGCCGTTGCGCAGGGTTCCGGCGGTCTCGTCGGGCTGCTTGTAGTAGCCGCGCATGACCTGGGGCCCGCGGATGATCAGTTCCCCGGGCTTGCCGGGGGGGAGGGTGATAGCGCCTACCTCCATATCCACGATTTTGGCTTCAGTACCCGGCAAGGGCAGGCCGATGGAGCCGAAACGGTGGGTTCCGCCCATGGGGTTTAAGTGGGTAATGGGCGAGCACTCGGTCAGGCCGTAGCCCTCCACAATAGTGCAGCCGGTCAGTTCCTTAAAGCGTTGCAGCGCCTCGGCGGAAATAGGAGCCGATCCGGAAATGGCGTATTTCAATGACGAGAGATCGTATTTTTTTAAATCCTTATGCTGCATCAACGAAAGGTAGATGCTGGGCGCGCCGGGGAAGAGGGTGACTTTGTGCCGGGCAATGAGGCGCAAAAGATCCCCGGGGTCGTAGCGGGAGACCAACACAGTGGTCGCTCCCATGAACACCGGAATGGTAACGCAGAGACAGAGACCGTAGACATGGAAAATCGGCAGCACGGCTACAAAGGTGTGCTCGTCCTTGGAATTGGCGTTCAGCACGGCCAAAAGCTGGGCTGCATTGAGGCTGAGATTGGCGTGGGTCAGGCAGACCCCCTTGGGCAGGCCGGTGGTGCCGCCGGTATACTGGATAATAGCCAGTTCTTCTTGAGGGTTGGCAACACTGGTGGAATGGCGCACGGTTCCCTTGAGCAGGCTCTTAAAATGAAAAACGTCTGTTTCGTTATAGGGCACGGCCGCGCGGGTTTTTCTGGTTTTGTAGCGGTAGGCCAGGCCTGCCGAGAAGGGAAGCGCGTCGGAGACTGAGGTAACGAAGTATTTCTCTACGGGCAGACGGTCGCGGAGCTGCTCCAGCTTGGGCCAGCAGCTATCCACGGTGAGGAGCATGCGTACCTCGGCATCCCGCAGATGATGGACCAGTTCGGTCTCCATATAGGCAGGGTTGGTCATGACTACGATTCCCCCGGCCTTGAGCACGCCCCAGAAGGCAATGATCTGCTGCGGCATGTTGGGGAACATCAGCGAGACCCGATCCCCGGCATTGAGTCCGTGCCCTCTGAGGTTGGCGGCCATGATTTCCGCTCGGGTCTGGAGTTCGCCAAAGGAGAGTCGGGCGGGGCCGAAGATATAGGCTGTTTTGGTGGGGTGCTTGTGGGCAGTGCGGTCCAGAATGGCGCATAGCCCTTCGGGTTGGTAGTCAGGAGTAAAGGGAACGTTTGTATCGTAGCTTTCGCGCCAGGGAAAGGCAAGATCGGTATCGGTCATCATGGGAAGAACGGTTGCGGGTTGATGGTGTGGGCAGCTAAGGTCCGGCTGCGCGGAAAACGAAGCGGTTCCAAAGCGTGCCAGGCCGGATTCTCGGTAGACCGTACACCTGTCCGTCCAAAGGCGCCCACGCGGACTGCGCGGACCACACGGACCGGCGACGGCGTTTCGGGCCTTATAACGAAGAGGCCGGGGTGCTGCAATGAGAAATAACGGCGCGCCCGCCCATAATCTGGTTCCCGCTGGGGAGCCCTTGCTCGGGAACGTGTGCCGGGGCAGAGCCCCGGGAGGCATTTTTTCTGCGGTGTCATTACTACTATATGGAGCGCAGTTTTTCCGCCCGAAGCTGGCCGCAGGCGGCCTTGATATCCTGTCCTTTGCTTTTGCGCAGAACGGCGGTGATGTTTTTGGACCACAGCAGACGTTCAAATTCCAGCACGCGTTGCGGATCGGGGGCGGCGTAGGGGGAGCCTTCCACGGGGTTATAAACGATCAAGTTCAGTTTGGCTTTGAGCCGGCTCATCAATTTGGCCAGTTCTCGGGCGTGGGCGGGGCTATCGTTCACTCCGCCCAGGAGCAGGTATTCAAAGGTCAGCCGTTCTCTGGCCTTGAGCGGGTAAGAGGCCAGGAAATCCATCATCTCCTCCAAGGGCCATGCCGCCGCCTTGGGCATGATGGCGCGGCGCAGTTCTTGGTTAGGAGCGTGCAAGGAGACGGCAAGATAGGCGAGGCCGCTTTCCCCGAGTTGCTGGAGACCGTTTTTCACGCCGCAGGTAGATACGGTGATGCGCCGGGGAGAAAAGTTCAGGCCCTTTTCACTATGCAAGGTTTTCAGGCTGCGGAGTATTTCGGAAAGGTTGAGCAACGGTTCTCCCATGCCCATAAAAACCAGATTACGCAGACGGGGATTTTCCGGGCTATCCTGAAGGTATTCACGGGCGATCAGCACCTGACCCAGAATTTCGGCCATGGTCATGTTGCGGGTAAAGCCGTTTTTGCCCGTGGCGCAGAAGGTGCAGCCCATGGAGCAGCCAACCTGGGAGGAAAGGCATTGGGTCATGCGCTCTTTGCCGTCCTGCGATTCGCTGGGGATGAGCACTGTTTCCACCAGCTCGCCATCCTGTAGGGAGAGAAGAAACTTGGTGGTGCCGTCGGAGCTGACCCGCACTTTCTCCACGGCGGGGAGGCAGATGGCGCACCGTTGCGCAAGAGAGGCCCGCGTTGCTTTAGAAACGTTAGTCATCGCGTCAAAGGAGCGGGCGCCTTTTTGCCATAGCCACTGCCAGACCTGATCGGCCCGAAACGAGGGCTCGCCCAGATCGCGCATCATCGTTTTGAGTTCGTCGTAACTGCAGTTGAGAATATCCGTCATCATAGTCCTGCGGGAAAAAGGCGTTCTTTTGGGAGCGCGTAGCAGGTGAAACCGCTCCGGTCAAGAATACGGCCTTCTGGTAAGGTGGTGTTGATTGAATTTGATTCTCAAAAAATTATGGTGTACTGTTTCTACCTTGTGCGAAGACACTGCCTGCGTCAAGGTGTCTTCCTTGCGGCGCTGAATCGCCGCGTCAGTCCGGAGCTGTATCTCCGGTAAAGGAGTTTTCTGTAATGGCCACGATCAAAGCAGCGGTTCATGGGTTCGGCAACATCGGCCGGCATGTTGTGGATTGCCTCGCAAACGCCCGGGATATGGAATGCCTTGGCGTTATCCGCCGCGCTTCCTCTTTAGGCACCCGTTCATCGGATCTTAAGGGCTGTCCGGATTTCGCCTCCATTGACGAATTGGCGGCCAAGCAGGGCAGGCCTGACGTTGTCGTTCTCTGCGGCCCTTCGCGGAATGTGCCCTCAGATGCCGCCATGTACCTCGGTAAAGGTTATTCCACTGTAGATAGCTTTGATATTCACGACCGCATCCCCACCGTAGTCGCCGAGCTTCAGGAGGCTGCGGCCGAAAACGGCGTTAAGGCCATTACCGCCGCAGGCTGGGACCCTGGCACCGATTCGGTGTTGCGCGCCCTGTTGGAAGCCATGGCCCCCACGGGCGTCACCTTTACCAATTTCGGCCGGGGCCGATCCATGGGCCACTCGGTGGCGGTGCGGGCTATCAAGGGCGTGGCCGACGCGGTTTCCCTAACCATTCCTATCGGCGGGGGGCGTCATTCCCGGTTGGTCTATGTGCTGCCCGAAAAGGGCGCTTCCTTTGAGGAGATCAAAAAAGCCATTGCCGCAGATCCCTATTTCGTCCACGATCCCCTGGACGTGCGCGAAGTAGAAAGCGCGGAGGATATGGAGAGGGTTGCGGATAACTCCCACGGCGTGCTTTTGGAACGTACAGGCGCATCCGGCAGCATCGGCAACCAGCGTTTCAGCTTTGACATGCGCATTGACAACCCTGCCCTGACCGCCCAAGTGCTGGTAAGTTGCGCTAGGGCCGTCACCCGCATGGAGCCCGGCGCGTATACTCTCATCGATGTGCCGCCGGTATTCCTTCTGCCCGGCGACAGGATGAAGAATATCGCCCGGTTGGTCTGATTGCTCGGTCGGCTGATTCCCCGCAACACCTCCGGGGAACGGAACCGCTGTTTCCCGGATTGCAGGCCCCCGCTTTGTGGCGGGGGCCTGTCCCTTATTGGCGAGAAGCCGCGTTGGGAGACATTCCAGAGGGAGCCTGTTTGCCGGAGAGGGCGGCGAAGCGGCCCGGCAAGCAGACTGCGGCGAGCATAAAAAGACAAATCCTTGCAGAATGGTTTCACGTATGAAATGCTCTCCACGCTATGTGGAAATCATTTCCTCCCTGGTTTCCCCTGCCGGGAGCGAGGTAAAGCGTTTGGGGCTACTTGATCTTCGTGGCGTATTCTGTAGGTTATTTATAAAATGCTTTATGGGAAGCAGAATATATTGAAGTAACCTTAAAAAAGCAAAGGGCAACCGTGATCACATCGTTGCATTTGAACAATTTTCGTTGTTTTCGGAATTTTTCTCTTGATCAAACGGCTCGGATAACGTTGATCGGCGGTAAGAATAATGTTGGGAAAACAACGTTTCTGGAAAGTATTTTTCTTCTCTTTGCCTATAATAATCCAGATATCTTTGTTAAAATAAATATACTGAGGAAAAATCTGCTTACTTCCTTTTCTCCGGATATTACCTGGGAACATTTATTTTATAATAAAGATGTCAGCAAAGATGTAGGTATTGAGGTATATAATGATGGTAAACATGTAAAAATTGCTTTGCAACGTGAGGATACAATTGCCTTTACCAGTACATTTGTTCCTGTAAATCAGGATTTACGTATGCCTATAAATTGGTACCCTTTGAAAATTATTTATACCTATGGAGAAAAGCAATATATAGGGCATTGCTTTCCCTTGCAGAACGGAATGACAATCAATTGGGAGATTACTCCTCAAAACAATATGTTACCTATTGTACGGTATATAGGAATAGGCAGTGATGTTCCGGAAAACCTTGCCGTGCAATTCGGTCATGTTGTCAAATCCGGGCAAAAACAACAAATTATTGACGTTTTAAAGCTTCTGGATCCTGAACTTGAAGATATCTCTACTGTTGCTGAAGATATTCCCCGCTTGTATATCCAAAAAGGAACCAAACCGCTGCTGCCTCTTTCAGTGATGGGAAACGGCATAAGTCGTTTGATGCAAATTCTCTGCTCTATACTTGAATATCCTGGCGGTATTGTTCTCATTGATGAAGTTGAAGTGGGATTCCACCATACGTTTTTTCCGCATCTATGGAAAACTATTGGATTTCTTGCTAAGAAAATGAATGTACAGGTTTTTGCTACAACCCACAGCTATGAATGTGTTCAGGATGCTGTTTCGTCTTTACCTGATAAAGAGGAGTTTTGCTATATTCGCTTGAATAAAGAAGGCGATGATGTCATTCCCTATATTTTCCCAGATGATGTTCTTCAATATTCTTTTGAGCAGAATATAGAAATTCGGTAACTGACAATGAATAAAAAAATTATTCAATCCGGAAAACCGCATCTAATTTTTTGTGAAGGCAGAGACGCTTATTCTTTTCTTATTTGTTTTCTGGACTATCTGAAAAAACAAGAACGGGAGTTTGAGGCTTTTCACGTATATGATTTCGGGGGTATTACGCAGCTTCCCCGTGCCTTGAAGGCTTTGCCCTTTGAGGGAGAGTTTAAGACTGTCCTGAAATCAGTAAGTATTATTAGAGATGCGGAAACGAACGCGCAAGGGGCTTTCCAGTCCGTTCAAGGCGCCTTACGGGGAGCTGGTTTTGCGGTTCCCGATGCCCTCTGCCGCCCTGCGTGTGACCCTGCGGCACAATATTCCGAAGTAGTAACGGGCTTTCTTTTTTTCCAACATGTTCCGAGGAGTGTACCGAGGGAACCTTAGAAGATCTCTGCCTGAAGATTCTTGCTCAAAAGAACGCGCAGGCCATCCTTGCCGATGTAGAA
>CATJOY010000075.1 GCA_949741925.1 uncultured Desulfovibrionaceae bacterium
CTTCGCCATGAAGCAGGCCTGAGGTCTCGATCCGGAAGGCTGCCCCTCGCGGCGCCGAACATCAGCGCGGCGAGCGCGGGAGCGCGAGCGCAACGCGGGATATGCACGGAAGGGGGTGCCTGTGTATTACGGCATCCCCTTCATTTGCTCTCGAGGGGCTCGGTGGTATCCTTCGGGCCAGAGGAACGATAACCTTAGGTTTCCCTGAAACCATGCTCATCCTCCGATTGGGGGTGCAGGGGAATCATTCCCCTGCCGGGGGGTTTGGGGGCGAGCAGCCCCCAACTCTTCGCCGCCCTGGAGCGTTCGCCTGAGCGCCTGCCTGGAAAGAGTCTCCTTGACCTCCGGGCGGGGTTTTCGTAGCCTGGTCGACTTAGGAGCATTTTTTTTCGGCGCTGTGTTTTTCGCGCTGCCCACCGTATTGTGGAGTTTCCCATGAGTCATGCCACCCTTACCGCGCGATACCGGCCCCAGCGTTTTAGCGAACTGGCCGGTCAGGAGACCGTGCGCGCCATTCTTTCCAGGGCCGCGGCTGAAGATAGGGTTGCGCCGGCCTATCTTTTCAGCGGCACCAGGGGGGTAGGTAAGACCACGGTTGCCCGGATTTTTGCCAAGGCCCTTAACTGCCTCCATGCCCCTGCGCCTGAACCCTGCAATGTCTGCGAGCGTTGCCGCCAGATCACGGCGGGAACGGCCGTGGACGTAGTGGAAATAGACGGGGCTTCCAACAGAGGCATTGATGATGTGCGCCGCCTCAAGGAGGTTGTGGGCTACGCGCCTATGGATGCCCGGTATAAGGTCTTCATCATTGATGAAGCCCATATGCTTTCGCGTGAGGCCTTTAACGCGCTGCTGAAGACGCTGGAGGAGCCGCCCTCCAAGGTCACCTTTATTATGGCCACAACGGAAGCCCATAAGTTTCCGGCAACCATTTTGAGTCGTTGCCAGCACTATGTTTTTAAGGGCTTATCCGAGAGCGGGCTGGAGACCCATCTTGCTTCGGTGTTGGAACGGGAAAAGCTTGCCTTTGAAGAAGGCGCGCTGCGGCTTATTGCCCGGCGGGCCGCGGGCAGCGTGCGCGATGGCATGTCGTTGCTGGGGCAGGTGCTGGCTTTTGGCGGGGATCGCCTCACCGAGGAAAACACCCGCCGGGTGCTCGGCCTGGCCGGACAGGAGCTGTTGTTCCGCCTGTTTGCCGTGCTGCGGCAGGGCGAGAGCGTGGCTGTTTCTAAGCTTACCCGTGAAATGCTGGAGGGGGGGCTGGATATCGGCTTTTTCCTCAGAGAGCTTGCCGCTTGCTGGCGGAGCTTGTTTTTGCTTCTTCAATCCAGGGAACAAGCCTTGCCGTTGCTGGATATGCCGCCTCAAGAAGCAACCCGCTGGCTGGAGGAAGCCGCGCTGTTTGATCCGGCTCACGTGCATGCGGCCTGGCAGATGACCTTGGATGGACAACGCCGGGTCTTAACCAGCCTGGAACCGGGGCTGGCCCTGGAACTGTTGTTGCTGAACCTGGCTCTTTTGCCCCGGTTGCTGCCGCTGGAGCAGCTTTCCGCCCTGGGAAGGCGGCCGGGAGGCGGCGGGATCTCCGGCGGCCGGGCCGGTTCGGGCTCCGGCGCAAGCCCTTCAGGCCGGGAAGAACCCGCCTCGGGGCGTCCGGCGGCAGGGCCGGAAGGCGTTCGCTCTGCTCGCGCTCCCGGCGTTTCCGCAGAGCCGGCAAGAGAGCCGCGGGCTGCCTTTGCCTCCCGGGAAGAGACCCCGCCCCGGGGGGCGGCGCGGCTTGATGCGGCGGAGCGCACGGATGACGGCTTTGATGCCTTCGCTTCGTCCGGTTCGTTAGGGCCGGCTGATGCGGTCCATGGGGCTGCTTGCGCTGAGGCCTCCGGGAAGCCGCCCGTATCCCGGAGAAGACCGGGGGGGGCTCAGGCTGAAGCGGTCGTTGCGGCCGCCGCAGGGGCCGGAGGGCGAGAACAGAGCCCGGCAACCGGCCGGGCCGAGAGGAGCGTAGCGGCGAGAGTGAGAGAACCGGCCGGGACGGGCAGGGATACTCCGGCGGCACGGCCCCGCGGGGCTTGCGCCGGGAGCATTGCTCCGGCTGTGCCCGGAGGCTCCGCGCGGGATGACGACGAGGCGTTTCCGGAGGCCCCCCCGCCCGAGGATATGGCCTGCGAGGCTCTGACCGAAGAGGAGTTCGCAAGCGTGTGCGACGAGGAAGAGGCCGCGGCCTTTCCGGAAACCATAGTTTCTTGGAGCGGGTTTATGGCTTTTTGTGCCGGAAGGGAGGATCTCCCCGGAGGTTTTATGCCGCTGCTGAGCCCGCAGAACGGGGAGTTCAGGGGTGGCATCCTGCGGATAACGCCGGGCACCGCCTTTGCCGGGGAGCGCATTGCCGCGTTGGTTAAAAACGGCTTGCTGGGGCAGCTTGCGCGCGCCTATGCCGGACGGGATATAGATATCAGCGTGCTGCCTCCGGCCAAACAGCCGCAAAAGTATTCCGCCCTGCGCGAGGAGATGAAAAAACACCCCAGCGTCATGCTGCTGGAAAAACATATGGGCGCGCGGGTTATTGATTGCGGCGTTACCGGCGGTTGAGGTTCCGCGCGCGGCAGGGGGCCGCGGGCTTTGGCGCGGCAGCGCTGAGAATATCTTTTGCAACACCCTGAGGGAGAACATATGAACGTTGCTGAAATCCTCCGGCAGGCCAAGGCCATGCAGGAAAATTTAAAAAAGCTCCAGGAGGAACTGGGCGCGCGGACGGTCACCGCCTCATCCGGAGGCGGTATGGTCAGTGTCACCTGTAACGGCAGGCAAGAGGTTTGTTCCATCGTCATTGAAAAGGGTATTGTGGATCCTGGCGATGTGGATATGCTTCAGGATCTGGTTGTAACGGCAGTGAACGAGGCCTTGCGTCAAGCCCGGGAAATGGCTGCCGGCGAGATGCGGCGGGTTGCCGGAGGTCTGGGCGGTATGCTTCCCGGCGATGTGGCCGGAAACCTTTCCGGGTTGTTTTCCTGATATGAGCGCCGCTTCCCTTCCTGATGCCCTGAACGATGTTGTGATGCAGCTTTCCCGGCTGCCCGGTTTGGGCCCCAAATCCGCCCTGCGCTGCGCCATGGCCTTGCTGCGCTGGCCCGAAGCCCAAACCCGGAGGCTGGGACAAAGCATTCTGGAACTACGCGACAAGCTCCATCTCTGCTCGCGCTGCGGCGCGCTGGCCGATACCGATCCCTGCTCCATCTGCGCCGACCCCATGCGCAATGCCGAAATGCTTTGCCTGGTGGCGGAGTGGGACAGCATGTTGACCTTAGAAGGAGGGGCTTTCTACCAGGGCCTTTACTTTATTCTGGATGGCTTGCTTTCCCCTCTTGAGAACATCACCCCTGAAACGTTGGATCTTGCCCGGTTAGAACGGCGTTTGGCCGAAGGGGAGGTGCACGAAGTCATTTTTGCTCTGGGAACTCGGCTGGAAGCGGAGACAACGGCGCATTACCTCAAAGAGCGTATCGCGCGGCTTTTCCCTCAGATTCGGGTCAGCCGTCTGGCCCAAGGTATTCCTCTGGGCGCCGAGGTGCGCTACATGGATCGGGAAACCTTGCGCCAGTCGTTGGCCTTTAGACAGGATCTGTAGGGGCTGTTTTGAACGGCATGGGCGCGGCCCGCTGCCTTTCTTTGAGAAGCGACAGCGGAAAAACCATACGCTGCCGGACGATGGCCGGTCTTTTCGCTGCCATCTCCATGCCCCCTTTGCCGGGGATGCGTTTTCCCGCGCGCGGTGGTATTTGGCCGTGCAACGGCCCTTGGCCTACGTCTCTTCAGAGCAGGGGAGGCCGCCCGGAGCAAAATCCCGGCCGAAAACAGCATTCACAAGGCGTCATACTAAAGAAAGCTATCGATAGCGCCTTGGTTTGTATCTGATAGCTTATTGAAAATATGTAATGGTAGCACTATCATAGTTTTAGAGCGCCGCAACGACGCATTTTTTGAAGAGGGAGGGGACGCTGTGCGAACCGTTATCTTTATTCCACCGTTGCCCCGCATGAGCGGCGGGCTTGCCGTGCTCTACCAACTGGCCCGGCTCTTGGCCGAACAGGGCCGGGAAACGGCCTTGACCTCTTCTTTGCCGCCGGAATCCGTTCCCGGGCTTAAAGAGGTTTTGGCCGAGGGCTTCACGCTGCTTCCCTGGCCCAAGCCGGGCTTGCGGCCGGATGATTGCTATGTGACGCCCGAAGGCTGGCTCAACGCCCTTGCGCCGGGGCTGGAGGCCGGAGCGCGCTGCGTGGTCTACGTTCAGAACTGGTCGTTTCTGCTCTCGGGGTTGCCCACGGGGGTTGATCTAAAAAAACTGCCCCTCTCTTTTATTGCGGTCTCCCATCCCGTAGCCTGTTTTTTAGAATCCATGCTGGAACTGCCGGTAGTCGGTATTATCCCCCCGGCTGTGGATACCCAACGGTTCCGGCCGGGCGAAAAACCTTGCGACCATCTGCGTGTGGCCTGGATGCCCCGCAAAAATAAAGCCATGGGGGAAGAAATCCGCCGCCTGGTCGAGGCGGTTTTGCCGCGCTGGGAGCAGCCGCCCCGCCTGGTCTGGGTTCCCTTGCACCAGTTGTCTCCTCAGGAGGTGGCCCGGGAAATGGGCCGCAGCCACATTTTTTTAGCCACGGGTTTTCCCGAGGGCTGCCCTTTGCCGCCGTTGGAAGCCATGGCCTCCGGCTGTCTTGTTGTGGGCGGCAGCGGCTTTGGCGGTTGGGACTATATGCGGGATGCCAAACCCGGCGGAAACGAAGCCTGGCCCGCCTGGATCTCCCCGCCGGATGCCAGAGCAAAAAGCCCTGAAGACGCCTCGTTCTCCTTGTGCGGCAATGGATTTTTTCAGGCGGACGGCGATACCCTTGGCACGGCCCGCGCCTTGCTGCAGGGGCTGCGCCTGTGGACAGGAGCGCCTGCTCCGGGGTGGCCCGAACTCTCGAAAATTCTGGAAGCGGCCGGAAGCACGGCCGCGGCCTATACAAAAACCCGTCAGGCCGAGGCTGTGGCGAGCCTTTGGCGCGCCTTGGCCGCGAGTGGGAGAGGCCTATGAGCAAGCGCCGCCCGGCCACGGAACCCGCGGTGTTGCCGCAGTCGTTGGAACTTCCCTTGACCGGGGTTGATTCTCATGCCCACCTGGATTTGAATGCTTTTGCAGAAGACCTGGATCAGGTGCTGACGCGGGCGGAAGAAACCGGTTTGGCCGCCATCGGCAACGTTTTTCTCAGCCCGGAAGCCTGGCAGACCGGGAAAAGCCTTTTTGCGAACCGGCAGCAGGTCTTCTTTCTCCTGGGCATCCACCCCACAGATGCCCGCGCCTGGAATCCCCGGACGCGCGATGCCGTGGCCCGGGCCTTTGCAGAAGATCCCCGCCTGCGGGCCTTGGGGGAAATAGGTCTGGATTTTTACTGGAAGGATTGCCCGCCCGAGGCGCAGCGGGCCGCCTTTGCCGGACAACTTGCCCTAGCCCAAACCCTGAGCCGTCCCACTGCCGATGGCTCCGACCGGAGAGAACCCCTGCCGGTGGTCATCCACAGCCGGGACGCCTTTGCTGAAACCGTGGCCATGCTGCAAGAGCAGGGCTTTTCCGGCTACCCTCTGCTCTGGCATTGTTTCGGCGGCGGTCCGGATGAGGCGGCAGCCCTGGTGGAAAAGGGCTGGCACATCTCTATTCCCGGCCCGGTAACCTTCAAAAGCAATGACCGCCTGCGGGCCGCTTTGCGGGCAATCCCCCTTTCCAGAATGCTTCTGGAAACCGATTGTCCCTATCTCGCGCCTGTGCCGTATCGGGGAAAACGCAATGAGCCCGCCTACACGGCCTTCACCGCCCAGGCCGTGGCCCGGGAGCTGGATATGGAACCGGCCGAACTCTGGACGCTCTGCGGGGCCAATGCTCGCCGGTTTTTCGGATTGCCCGATATCATTGCGACTTGAAAACTGAGAATTGAGAACGAAAAATTGAGGACTCCTCTTTGGGCTCTCTGGTTCCTCAGCAAAGGGCTGCGGCACGGCATTCCAAGGGCCTCGGGAGTGGGGATTGCCCTTGCTCCTGAGCTAAAGAGCGTTTCCTCAGGTTTGTCTTTTGCCCAATCCCTTATGGGCTTCTGATGATCGCCGGGGGTCCGAAGACCCCCGGCGCGCGTGCCGTCAGGTACCTCCTCTCTCGCCGGCGGCACGCAATTCCTTGTCTTTCTCAAGCGCTTTCGGCCGTAGACGCAGGGCTGCCCGGCAGCGGCCCGCGCCCGCGGTTCTCCGATAAGGCCGATCCGCGGCTGCTTCACGGTTGCTTCCCAGCGGCTCCGGAAAGATACAAAAACCGGAGAGGCGCTCCTCCCTCCTCCCGGGTCAACCCTACCGCTGTTCTGCCGCTTTACGGCAACGATTGTTGCCGCCATCCTTCATCAGGCCCATACCTTCAGCACGCTGTAAGGCGTTCCCCTCTCCGACGCAGCCTTGGCCGGCAAAACGCGGGCGTAACGGCAAAACGCGGTTTCGTTTTTCCCGGCGTATCGCCGGAAAGCAGGCAGAGGGAGTAGGGAGGGTGGAATTGTGGCGGCAGCTTGGACAAGCCCCGGCAGGGGGAGTTCCCCTGCGCCCCTTGTATGCCGGATAGCGTTCCACGCCGCAACGCCCGGGCCGGGCTCGGCGGGAGAGCATGCCCCGTAGAGGCTGGGGTAGCGCCGCGCATCCGGATACAATAATTTCAAAGGAGCCCGATACCTAACCCTATTCCCATGCCGGAGATAAGGAGATATGGCCGTTCAGCAAGCCTCTCTTCCGGTTTTCTACCGGTGATAAACTCAGGCAATAGAAATAGCGGATCAATTTTTATAGCTGCAATTATTATTACAGGCTTTTTCTCTGCATTGCGGGCACAGCGCAATAGATATGCCCTGTTAAGCAGTCCGGGCAGCGCAATACCGTTCGTGCCGACAACGTGCTTTCCTTCGCGCGGGATCAGGGGATTGCCGCCAACGGCAAAAGAACATCGAAAAGAGGGAGGCAGGCGGGAACCCGGTCATAGCATGCGGTTCCCCTGCGACATCACCTGGAAAAGACGCGTTCCGCAGGCGTGATTACGGTACGGAATGCGGTTCGGCTCCCGAAGCAGAGAGCCTGCGACGAGAGCCTGCAAAGGGCCGCAGCCGGGGCGTGGCCCCAGCCCGGAAAGAATAAGGAATCAGGCGCTACAAGGAAGCCTTGCGCCGCGCCACGATGCTTTGGCCGGCAAACACCTGCTCGCCGACCTGAACCGCAGGGCTGTAGTCTTCAGGGAGATACAGGTCTACCCGAGAGCCGAAACGGATCAAGCCGAAGCGCTCGCCCCGTTTAAGGGTATCGCCGTGCTCGGCCCGGCAAACAATGCGTCGGGCAATGAGGCCCGCAATCTGAACCACAGTGAAGAGGCCCTCGTTGCTTTCAATGGCGTAAACGCAACGTTCGTTGTCTGTAGAGGCCTTATCCCAAGCCGCGTTAAAAAATTTTCCCGGAAAGTACACAATTTCTTGAACCACGCCGTCTACCGGACTGCGATTTACATGGACATTGAGCACATTCATGAAGACGCTGATGCAGGTTCGGGAAGTGCCGCTGAGCGGGTCCGGCACGGATTGGATCTTAACGACCCGGCCATCCGCCGGGCTCACGGCCAGGCCTTCTCCTTGGGGGATAACCCGTTCAGGATCGCGGAAGAAATGCCCTGCGAACCAGGTGGCGAGGAGGAGTATGGAGGCCACGGGCCAGCAGCCGAAAACGGCAAAGATAAGGGAAGAAAAGGCCAACAGCAGAATAAACGGATAGCCCTCGCGGGCAACGCCTATGGAAGGGGAACGCATGCAAACTCCTGGAGTGGACCGCCGCGCGCTCGGGAACAAAGCCGCTAGCAGCCGAAAATGGGGTGGTGAGAAACGCCTTTCAGCATCGGCCCGGCAAGCCTTCCGGGCATGAAAACAAGCCCAGCATAGCGTTTTTATCCTCGCTCCGCCAGGTTTTTCGAGGCTGTCTTTAGATGTGGGGCTCTGCCCCACGCCCCGCCGGGGGTATGATACCCCCGGACCCCCCAACCGGGCAGGCCTGCAACGTCATTTGGTCTCTCGGAGGCGCGGGGGTATCATCACATCGGGTGTGGGACTCTGCCCCCACCCCGCCGGGTGGAGGATGCCCCCACCAATCGGGGCAGGCATACAGTTGCGTTTGTAGGGGAATGATTCCCCTGCCGGGGGAGCGGGAGCGAGCAACCCCCGCCTTACGGTTGGTTTACCAGTTGATGCCCAGCAACTCAAAGTGTGCTTGGGGGTGGGCGCAGGCCGGGCACACCGCGGGAGCGGACATGCCGTCGTGAACATAACCGCAGTTGCGGCAGCGCCATTGCACCTTTTCAGGACGCTCAAAGACCCGTCCCGCGCGGATGTTGGCGGCAAAATCCAGATAACGTTTTTCGTGCCAGGCTTCGGCAACGGCAATGGCGCGCATGGTAGCCGCGATTTCCGTAAACCCTTCCTGCTCAGCGATTGCGGCAAAGGAGGGGTACATTTCCGTGTGCTCGTGGTTTTCTCCGGCGGCCGAGGCGATCAGGTTTTCTTCGGTAGAGCCGATGATGCCCGCCGGGAACGCTGCCGTAATTTCCAGATCGCCGCCTTCAAGGAACTTGAACAGGCGTTTGGCGTGCTCCTTTTCCTGGTTGGCGGTCTCCTCAAAAATAGCGGAAATCTGCACAAAGCCTTCGGCCTTGGCTTTGCTGGCAAAAAACGTGTAGCGGTTACGGGCTTGGGATTCCCCGGCAAAGGCGGTAAGAATATTTTTTTCAGTTTGGCTGCCTTTCAGTGATTTCATAACTATTCTCCTTTTGGACGGGAACTCCGCCGGTTACAGGATGAGCGTTTGAGAAAAACCACCCGTTCACAACATGGTGCCTCGCCCAAGCTATCTTGAGGCGGCAAAAATTATGCTTTTTCGTCGGTGATCCTGTAAAAATACCTGCAAAAAACCAAATACCTCTTTTTGCGTCGAGACTGCGGAACCGCTGCGTTGAGCACGCCCTAACACAAGCGATATCAGGCCGACCGGTTCCCGCGGCAGGCTGTTCGTAAAGAACGATAGATCGCTTTATACTAATGATTCCCTTCAGGCATTGCAATGCCAATCTTTTTGGGAGCAGTGGGTCTGGCGAAGCCGTAGAGGCTGCTTGCCGCCAAAGCTCCAGGCAGGGGAGTACCTCTAAGAGAATAAACGACGCTGCATGCTTGCCGCCTGTTGGGGAGGTCGGGGGTATCATATCCCCCGGCGGGGCGTGGGGCGGCCCTCACATCCGGTGTGATGCCTCCATTACGCAAGGCCCCATACGCCTCGAGATTCGAGAGACGTATGGGGCCTTGACGCCGCAATGTTCCCGGGTGCGCTTGCCTGGTGACGGCAAAGTTTTCCTACTCCGGCAACCGCAAGCGCAGATGCCGGAAGTTCAAAAATTGCCTGGGGAGCTGTTGACCTGAGGCGAGATGGGCTCTTTGCCAAGGAAAAAAGCCTTTTTATGAAAGGCGCGCGCCCTTAGAGCACGCGGCCCGGCACAAAGGCCTTTTTACTCCGCCAAAGGGCAAAAGAGCCGAAGCGCACAGATTCTAAGCTTTGACAGGAGGCAGAGCGCCCGCAGTCTGCGGCACTTTGGGCTCAAATTGCACGGCGGTGCCGTAGCAGGTAAAATATTTGCTGCCGTCGGGATGGAAGGCTACGTTTTCTTGATAGCCGATAATAGCCTGAGCGCCTTTGTTCACGGCCCGAGCAGCCATGCCGAAAAACGCGTCTTCAGAATCATAACCCCGGCTGACCACCAGACCGAGCACCTTGCCTACCTTGCGCTCTTCATCCAACATCGTGGTGGTGGTTACCGGAAAACGTCCGGTGGAAAAAAGTTCCTTAACCTTTTCTAAATTTTCGAGCCCGCGGGCGGAAGCGGCTTTCTTTTTATTATCGTTGCCGCCGAGCAGAAAAAACATGGTAGCCTCCTTGCAGTCCCTTGGGGACCCTTCCTTGACGCTTCCCTCCCCGGGGGATTGCGTCCTCTCTCCACTCAATGCAAAAGGCTTGCCAACGCATACTTTACAACAATTGCAGCCTGTTCCGGCCTCAGCCTGCCGGATATGCCGGAAACCCGACGCCGCGCCCGAGGAAGCAAATCCCCTTTTGCCCTCGGTCTTTTTTTGTCGGCGTCTCCAACCGGAAAAAAATTGAGTCAGGCGCATGCCGACGCCGTCTTTAACCGGTTTTCGCGTTTCTGCCGGGAAGAGCCTGGGGACGTTTCGCGGAAAAGCGGAAAAAACAGAGTGAATGTCCTCTCTGCGTAGTGTGCATCGCCCCACGAAAAAGCCCCCGAAAGCATTCCGGGGGCTTGGCGCGACATGACCGGGGGCTTGGAGTCAGAGCAAGGCCGAGGCAAAGCTTTCGCCGTCAAAGGGCCGCAGATCCTCCATCTTTTCCCCCAACCCGATAAAGGTGATGGGAATGCCGAACTGCATGGCCACGGCAACAACAATGCCCCCTTTGGCCGTGCCGTCCAGTTTGGTAAGGATGATTTCGTCAATGGGGCAGGCTTCGTGGAATAGCTTGGTCTGGGAAAGGGCGTTTTGGCCCGTGGTTGCGTCAATAACCAACAGCGTACGGTGGGGGGCGCCGGGGTGGCGTTTACCCAGCACCCGCTTGATTTTGCTCAGTTCTTCCATAAGATTCGCTTTGGTGTGCAGCCGCCCGGCCGTATCCACAATGAGCAGATCATAGCCTTCTTGCACAGCCTTATCCACGGCCTCGTAAGCAACAGCGGCAGGGTCCGACCCGGCAGCCTTGGCGTGGAAGCCCGCGCCGGTGCGGCCGGCCCAGAGTTCCAACTGTTCAATTGCGGCGGCCCGAAAGGTATCCGCCGCCGCCACTAAAACTTTTTTCCCCTGCAAGGAAGCCCGGTGGGCCAGCTTGGCAATGGTCGTGGTCTTGCCCACGCCGTTAACGCCGATAACCAGCACCACTTCAGGCGGGTTCAGAGCCCGGATGCGCCGGGTGGGCTTGAACACGGCGGCCACTTCCTCGCGCAGCAAGTCCCGCAGGGCGGAGGGCTCCTGAATGTTTTCCTTGGAGGCCCGCCGCTTCAGGCGCGCGGTTAACTCCCTGGCCGAAGCCACGCCCACATCTGCCGTGATCAGCACCTCTTCCAGTTCTTCCCACAGGGCTTCATCAATGCTGGCGTGGGAGGAAAACAGAGCGTCAAGATTCCGACCTATTTGTTCGCGGGTTCTGGCAAGGCCGTCAGAAAGTTTGAGCAGCAAACGGTTGCGCTCATCCTCCTCATCCTCAAGCTCCAAAGCCAAAGCCAGGCGGTATTGGAGTTCCGAACGGAACTCTTCAACCACAACATAGCCCATATCGTCGCGCCAGGCGTTAAAGGCGGTAATAAAGGCATCCCGTTCGGCCGCCGGAGCCTCCAGCGCGTCAAACAAAAAGCCCAGGCGCGCATCCAGCAAAGGGCCCGCTTCCTCCACCCCGCGCAGCACATGGTTCAGCCACAAGGAAAGCTTGGGTTCGGATTGGCGCAAGGCCAGGGTCAGGTCGGCGCGCCAGGCGCCGCCCTCTGCCTCGCCTCCGGTTTCTCCAGATGCCTCCGCCGCGGGCTCTTCAGCCTGCTCGGAAGCGCCGCCCCAGAGCTTTTTAATGGAAGAAAAAAAACCCATGAGCTTCCCCTCCAGCATGATGCGTTGATGTTCGCGGGAACCGGAGGCATTCCGGCTGCCCGATCCTCTCCGGGCTTTTTTGCAGAATACCCCCGAGCCCGTTCTCCGGAAGATGCTCCTCAGCCCAGGCTACTTCTTAAAAAGATACCCGTATTTCACGGCAATGCCATCGGTCTTCTGGGCGATCCTAGCCGCGAGCGCGGCGCTTTCCTCCGGCGTTACAATACCGGTCTCCCTCTCCAAATAGAGCTTAAAGGTACCTTCCCCCTGGTGAAAAACCCAGATCACGGCGTAAGCCGAACCCATAGCCGGGCGGCCGGGAAATTCCGGAGCCGTGGAAATAAGCACTTGGAGTTTGGGTTCATCCTTTTCCGAAAGAGTAAACAAGGAACTGCTGTTAAAAAGCTCTTTCAGGTCAAAGGCCAGTTTTGCGCCGATGGTGTCCGTTCCCTCATGCTCCACGTTGACCGGGGAGGAACGATCCGCCACCGTGGCCGGGGAATCGGGCACGGCATTGGCAACCGGCATGGCCGCCCGGGCTGTTGTCCACACGAGCAGCGTCACAAACGCCGTCAGGCAAATAAACGTAATAGAGCGACGCGGCATAATGATACTCCTTGTTGGCACCTTGTTTCACAGACAATGCCGGGAAGCAAGCGTTATATAACAATGGCCTCAAACCAAAAAAGCTGCGTGTCATCCTTCTGCCAGGCCTCTTGCCAGGCCTGCGGCGGCAGCCCTGCCTTGCGACACGTCTGGCTGAGAAAGGTTTCCCGATCCCAGTTCCAGGCGACAGCCACCTGGGGCAACAACAATCCCTGGCGGCTGCCGCGGCGCATGATCAGGCCGTGCCGTCCGATGACAATTGCCTCCGGATCCCGGCAAGGGCTGATCGGTCCCATAAGGGAAATTTCCTCCTGCGCCGCCGAAAATTCCTCAGCGCGCAGCGGCGGAAAGCGCGGATCCTCAAACGCCGCGGCCCGGGCCATGGCGGCAACGGTCTTTTCCAGCGGGCCGTTGCCAACCAGGCTGCCGATGCACCCCCGCAAGCCGCCCCCTTTATTCAAGGTGACAAACGCCCCCAACTCCTGTTCCGCAACGCCGCCCGCCGGCTTTACCGGCTCGGGCGCTTGCAGCCCGAGAGCATCCGCAATGACCTTGCGCGTCAAGGCATGCAAATACTCTACGTCCGCATCACTGACAGCAAGGCAAAACTCCTGGTTCATGCGCTCCCCCTCGCCCGGTTTCCCGCCGGCTCCGCCAAAACCATCAGGAATCGCCGCAAACCCCTGTTTCAGACTTTGCAGGCCGGGTAACTCCATGTATGGTGCTCCCATGAATACCGTCAATGATAGCACAGCTTTTCCCGGGAACCAAGGCCCGCTGCCCGGAACATTTACCATCGAGGCCAGGGATGGAGCCGCCCGCGCCGGCCTCCTCCAGACCGCTCACGGCAGCATACCAACCCCTATATTTATGCCCGTCGGCACCGTGGGCTCAGTCAAGGCCGTTGCGCCGGACGATCTCCTGGCCATAGACGCCAAAATCATCCTCGGCAACACCTACCATCTCTATCTCCGCCCCGGAGACGATCTGGTAGCCCGGCGCGGCGGCCTGCATGCCTTTGCCGCCTGGCCCCGGCCGATCCTTACCGACAGCGGCGGCTTTCAAGCCTTTAGTCTCTCCAGTCTGCGCGCCATCAGCGAAGAAGGCGTTGCCTTTCGTTCTCATCTGGATGGTTCCCGCCACCTTTTCACCCCGGAAAAGGTCGTCTCCATCCAGCGGAACCTCAATTCGGATATTATGATGGTTCTTGATGAGTGCGTTCCCTACGGCACAACCCGCTCCTATACGGAAAAATCCATCGATCTGACCACGCGGTGGGCCTTGCGGGCCCGCGCCGCCTATCCCGCCGAACTCAGGCGTTCCGGAGCCGCCGGCAACCTGCTCTTTGCCATCACCCAAGGCGGTTTTTTTCAGGATTTGCGCAAGGCCTCCATCGAAGCCCTGGCCGCCCACGATTTTGACGGCTTTGCCATCGGCGGCCTTTCCGTAGGCGAGCCCAAGCCCGAAATGTATTCCCTCCTGGCCGCCAGCGCTCCCCTTCTGCCGGACCACAAGCCCCGCTATCTGATGGGCGTTGGCACCCCCCTGGATATCATCACCGGCATCAGCCTTGGCGTGGATATGTTCGATTGCGTCTTGCCCACCCGCAACGCTCGCAACGGAACCCTCTACACCTCTCAAGGCAAAATCAACATCAAGCGTAAAGAATTCGCCGAAGATGATTCCCCGCTGGATCCGGCCTGCTCCTGCTACACCTGCCGTACCTTTAGCAAAGCCTATCTTCGTCATCTCTACGCAGCCCAAGAACTCCTCTCCTTCCGTCTCAATTCCCTGCACAACCTGACTTACTTCCTCAACCTCGTTCGCTCTGCCCGTGCCGCCATCTGCAACGGCAGCTTTGCAGACTTGGTTGCTCATATCTATGCTCTCTACCCCGAAGAAGCCGCTCTGGTCGCCGGAGAGAGCCGGTAGCGCAAAGGGGTGGTTCGATAGAGCAGGGAGCCTCCGGCGGCTCAAGGGGGAAGGCTCCGCCTCCCCCCTTGAGAATCCCC
>CATJOY010000076.1 GCA_949741925.1 uncultured Desulfovibrionaceae bacterium
AAAAGAGGGGGGAAATCTTTGGTGTTTTTATAGAAAGGTGATCCTGGTGGGGTGGGGGGCCCGCACCCCCGCCCCCGCCGCAAAAGTTCAGCCTGCGATACGACGCTTGAGAACGGCAAAGGCTTCATCAATGCCCGCCGGAGTATTGCCTCCGGCCTGGGCCATATCCGGCCTGCCGCCGCCAGAGCCGCCGATGCGCTCAGCCGCTTCCTTGATCAAGGCGGGCGCCGTAAAGCGCTCCAAAAGGTCTTTGGATACAGCAACCACCAGACTGACCTTAGTTTGTTCTCCGTGCTGCTCTTCGGCGGTCAGGCAGATAATGCCTGAAGCGATTTTGGAACGCAGGTCATCCACAGTCTCGCGCAGGGCCTTGAGGGAAGAAACCCCCGAGCGGGCGGCCAATACTGTAATGCCGCCTATCTCCTCGGCCAGCTCCGCCAGGTTGCGCCCCTGGCCGGAAACAGCCCTGGCAGCGGCTTTTTCCAGTTCCTTACGCGCTGTGCGTACATCCTGCTGCAAACCTTCTACCTTAGCCGTCAACTCACCCGGTCGGGATTTAAGCAGCCCCGCCAGATGAGCGAGTTCCTCACGCTGGGCTCGAAGCAGGGCCAGGGCATTGCGGCCGGTTGCCGCCTCAATGCGCCGGGTGCCCGCTGCAATGCCCGCTTCTGAAATAATAACAAAACATCCAGCCTCTCCGGTTCTGGCCAGGTGCGTACCGCCGCACAGCTCAACGGATTCACCGGGCACGGAAACAACCCGAACCCTATCGCCGTATTTTTCGCCGAAAAGGGCGATGGCCCCCTTGCCAACAGCCTCATCATAGGCCATTTCCTCGGTCTCAAGGGGGATATCCGCCATGATGACCGCGTTCACTCGGTCTTCCACCGCTGTAATTTCAGCGGGCGTCAGCGCGGCCATATGGGTGAAGTCAAAACGCAGCCGATCCGGACCGACCAAAGAACCGGCCTGCCGCACGTGCGCCCCCAGCACTTCCCGCAGAGCGGCTTGGAGAAGGTGCGTAGAGGTATGGTTGCGGGCGGCATCTTTACGCGCGCCCTCGGTGACCTTCAGGCTCACTTCCCCATCCAAAAACAATTCTCCCTCTTCAACGCTGATAGCGAGAACTGTTAACGCGCCGGAAGGCTTAAGCGTATCGGTAACCCGGGCAAAACCGGTGGGTGAAGCAACTTCCCCCGTATCGCCCACCTGGCCGCCGGAAGCTCCATAAAAGGGCGTCAGACCGGTAGCCAAGTAACCCTTTTCGCCTTTGCCCAATCTCTCTACCCGCTCGCCGTTTGCGTTGAGCAACGCGGTGATTCGTGAGGCAAGGCAAAGGGTTTCATAGCCGGCAAACGTGCTGGACAGCCCTTCTTCCAGCAGCGCAGTAAAGCGGGCCGCTATATCGCTTTCGCCCGAACCTTTCCAGGCGGCCTTGGCCCGCTCCTTCTGCCGGGCCATGGCCTCAAGATAGCCCTTCTCATCCACACGAAAGCCGCGTTTTCCAGCCACGTCGTTAACGATATCCAGAGGAAACCCATAGGTATCGTAAAGCCGGAAAACGACATCGCCGGGAAGTTCGCCCCCTGCAGCCAAACGGCCCATTTCCTCTTCGAGCAGGGCCAGGCCCTTATCCAGGGTCTTTTCAAAGCGCTCTTCTTCTTCTCTGACCAGGCGCGCAATGAATGCTCTGCCGGAAACCAACTCAGGGTAATCATCGCCCATCAGTTCGGTCACCTTGGCAGTGGTTTGATAGAGGAAAGCTGCGGGCATGCCGATGAGCCTGCCAAAACGGTAGGCCCGCCGGATAAGCCGCCGGAGCACATAGCCCCTGCCCTCGTTTGAAGGCATGATGCCGTCAGCAACCATAAAGGCAATGGCTCGGCTGTGGTCAGCGATAACCCGAAGCGCCGTATCCGTATCGTTGGTATCCGGCGCGCTGAAGGAGTAAGGTACCTTAGCCAGATCGGCAATAAAGCTGATAAGATCCTGGAAAAGATCGGTATCGAAGTTAGAGCGTTTGCCCTGGCAGATGGCGGCAGCGCGTTCCAGCCCCATACCTGTATCAATGCTGGGGCGGGGCAGCTTTTCCCGGCGGCCGGGCTCTATCTGGTTGAACTGCATAAACACCAGGTTCCAGATTTCCAAAAACCGGTCACAATCGCAGGTGCCTATACCGCAGTTCGGGCCGCAGGCCATATCTTCGCCCTGATCCACAAAAATTTCAGAGCAAGGGCCGCAGGGGCCTGTATCGCCCATGGACCAAAAGTTATCCTTCTCGCCGATGCGTTTGATGCGTTCCGGGGGCAACTTGGCATGCTCGCGCCAATAGGCTTCGGCTTCATCGTCATCCTCGAACACTGTCACCCACAGGCGCTCGCGCTCCAGGCCCAGTTCCTCGGTGACAAACTTCCAGGCCAGGCGGATAGCCTCAGACTTGAAATAATCCCCAAAGGAAAAATTGCCCAACATTTCAAAAAAGGTATGGTGCCGGGCTGTCCGGCCCACATTTTCCAAATCGTTATGCTTTCCGCCGACACGCAGGCACTTCTGGGCAGTTGTCGCCCGGATATACGACCGGGATTCCCGCCCTTGGAAGATGTTTTTGAACTGAACCATGCCCGCGTTGGTAAAGAGCAAAGAAGGGTCATCCTTGGGCACCAGGGAGGAGGAACGCACGACCTCATGGCCGTGAGCCCGGAAAAAATCGATGAATTTACGGCGTATGTCATTGGCGGTCAGCACTGCATGGCTCCTTTGCTGTTCCATCCGGCAGACCGGATTTTTCCCGGGCTGCCGGCCTTTTCCTTACGGGGGGCATGCTCACAAGGGCGAAAGACAACTTCCCCGGATCCGGTGATACCGGTCTTCCCCCGCCGGATACTCCGGGTTTCCCCTTCCGTGCCGGGCGTGATCGGCCCGGGCTTATTCTTCAGCATCCGGCTCGCTCTCCTCAGTCGCCCCGATGACGGCCGCCTGAGGATTGATGCCAAGATGCTCCCGTACTTTTTCTTCCACGGCCTCCCGCAATTCAAGGTTCTCATCCAGCAGGGCGCGCACGTTCTCTTTGCCCTGCCCCAGCCGTTCGCCGCCAAAGGCGAACCAGGAACCGCTTTTTTCCACGATACCCGCATCAATACCGATATCGATAAGTTCACCGGTGCGGGAAATGCCTGTACCGTACAGAATATCGAACTGAGCCTCCCGGAACGGAGGGGCCACCTTGTTTTTAACAACTTTGACCCGCACCCGGTTACCGAAAACTTCGTCTTTATCCTTCAGGGTCTGAATTTTGCGGATGTCCAAGCGGCATGTGGCGTAAAACTTCAGAGCGTTGCCGCCGGAGGTGGTTTCCGGGTTGCCATAGCCGCCGGGCATGCCGCCGATTTTCATCCGAATTTGGTTGATAAAAATAACCGCTGTGCGCGATTTGTGGATTGTGCCGGTCAGCTTGCGCAGGGCATGCGACATCAAGCGGGCCTGACCGCCAACCTGGGTTTCGCCCATATTGCCCTCAAGTTCCGCTTGGGGGATCAATGCCGCCACAGAGTCGATGATCACCAGATCCACCGCCGCCGAGCGTACCAGCAGATCCGCGATATCCAAAGCCTGCTCGCCGAAATCCGGCTGGGAAATGAGCAGTTCGTCCGTCTTTACGCCCAGCCGCTTGGCATAGTTCACATCCAAAGCGTGCTCGGCATCGATAAAGGCACAGGTTCCGCCTTTCTTCTGGGCTTCGGCGATCATGTGCAGGGTCAGCGTAGTCTTGCCCGAGGATTCCGGGCCATAAATTTCGGAAACACGGCCGCGGGGAATGCCGCCGACTCCAAGGGCAATATCCAAACCGATAGAGCCCGTGGGGATAACGGGCACGCTCACATGAGCACTATCGGAAAGTTTCATAACAGACCCCTGACCGTATTTTCGTTCAATGCTGGTCAGGGCGGTGGTTAGCGCTTCCAGCCGCATTTCTTCTGGGCTGAGTGCAGGTTTTTTGGCCATACATGCTCCGGTAAAGTAAAAAATAATCGTAACAAGTTTATATATCAGAACACGATCAGGCCCGCAAGAAAAGTTATGGAAGACGCGCCGGGCCGTTGCAACGGGGCGCTCCCGGCTGCCTCTCTTTATTCGAGGGTGAGTGCTGCCCCCCTCTCGAGGTAGGCTCACCCCGACACCCCCTTGGCGGCTCAATGTACCGGGCCGGGAAACATATTGCGGTGCAGGGAAGATCGCTTCGGATCAAGGCAGGGAATCCGGAGCATCCGCTTGCTCCAACAAATCGCGCAGGCAAACAATGACAATCTCGCTATTGCGCTCTTCAGCCCATTCCCTGAGAGCCTTCAGGGTTTCCGGACGGGGGTGGCCGATGGCAATGGCCCGCCCGGTGACCAGCGCCACGTTTTCCGCCTTACGCAGTTCTCCCCAAATAGCCTCGCCGTTCGGATCATCATCAAGAAAAATGTCACGCCGCAGGGCGGGCAGCCCCAGCGAGCGGGCTTCCCTGTAGAAGACGGAACCCGGGTGGGTCAGGCTGTCCAAAGCAATCATGTTTCGTTCTTGCAGAATCCGCAGGAGCGGTTCCAAGGCTGCCCTGTTCCGAGTAAAACGGGATCCCATGTGATTGTTCAAGCCCACGGCATAGGGCACAAGCCCCAGAGCCTGATCAAGCTTTTCGAGGATGGCTTCTTCTCCATCTGCGTCCATTAAGGCGCCGGGCCCCGGCCTAACTTCAGGATAGCCTAGCGGTTCCATGGGCATATGTACCAGGATTTCCTTACCGGCGGCGTGGGCCAGCTCGGCCGCCTCACGAGCATGACTGGAATGAGGCCAGATTGCGAAGGTGACGGGAAAGGGCAACTCTAACAGCTCCCGCACGGCCTGCATGTTCTCGCCCAGATCATCCATAACAATGACCAGCCTGGCCTTTTCCCCAACGGCACGCGGCCGCAGCCCCCAGGAAGGACGAAGTACGGGTTCTGCCTCTGCCTCCGGATCATCATGTTCTCGGGCCAAGGTAATTTCGTGGGTCGTCAGGCCATCAATCACAACAGCCCAGCGATCTTCCTGCACCCGGTAGAGTGAAGCCTTTTCTGCCCAAGCCTGAAGAGATTCATGCAGCGCCGTGATAAAAGGCAAAGAATCCGGTCCGAGGGAAATATGCAGCTTCTGGAAGTGGTAGACTTCCTGCCCCTGCTTGCGTAAGGCGACCTCATCTATGGCCACAGCATCCGAAGCAATAGCCAGGCGCAACATGGTCTGCACCAAGGCGTAATCCACCTGACGGACCGCCTCTTCCAACGGCGCGGATAAGGATTCCTCGTAAGGGAATCCGGATACATCCACAAGCGCGCGCTTGATGGCGGCATCGGCCAGGTAGGTTCCCTCATCGTCGGAAACAGGCGCAACCCCCGGGCTCTTCTGCGATCCCTTTCCACACGTGCTCAGCACGCGGCCGCCCAGGACAACAACGCACATGACGACCAGAATTCCCAAAGGCACAAGGAAAGGCCGCCGGCTCAGCCCGGCCTGAAATCGTTCCCAGAAAATCGGAAAAAACCGCTTGAAGACCCGTTTCACCCAAAAGGCCCCGTCTGCATTCGGAATGTCCGTAGGGAAACGGAAGCGCTTCCGCCATTCACACTACGTTGAGAGCATTAGAACATTGCAACAAAAAACGTGGGAATGCTCTCAAGCTGTTGATACCGTCCTTTTTTGCCCACAATCCGCTCCGGAAACGAAAACGCGTGGCCATCGCGCTTGCGGAAGCCCTTGTAACGGCAGCCTACCGAAAGCCTACCGATAAAACCAGGCCCGGACACGGCAAAACATACCGCTTCCCGCAGGCGCTAGAGGCATCCGGCCGGAATCTCGCCCCCAGCCTTAGCTCTCTCCTCAGCTGGAGGCGGTTTCCACTATCTTGCTGCTGCCAAGCCGCCTTTTTCTCCCCGGTAACAGTCAGCCGAATGAACTGGGCCAGCCTCTTACCACGCGGCTTCCGCCCGCTTTTTCCGTGTTCCCCACCGGAGAGAAGCTTTCGACTTTTCACAAGCACGCGGCAGGAGAAACAGCCTCTAGCGGGCTTGGATTTCCCGAAGCTTGGGCAACGCCTTCACCATTTCTAAGGCCATGCGCAGTTGGTTATCTCGCTCAAGCTGAGTTACCACCTCGGGCTCCAGATCTTTTTTCATCTGTTCGGTAACGCCCTGATCGCTAATCTCGGGGAGAGAGAGTTTCTGCTGCCGGTTCGGCTGTTCAGCCTCGGCAGGGCCACCCTCCTGAGGCCGCAGCTCACCGTTGGCGTCCTTTTCCAGATGTTTACTTAAATCCTGCTCGCGCACCATGGCAAAACGCGGTTTAGAGGCCTCCTCACGCGGCGGTTCATACGGCACGAGCAAATCAGGCTCGATGCCCTCAGCCTGAATGGAGCGGCCGTTGGGGGTATAATACAGAGCCACGGTCAGCTTAAGAGCGGAGCCATCCGGCATGGGAATGACGTTCTGCACTGAGCCCTTGCCAAAGGTACGTTCACCGATAAGCAGAGCCCGCTTATGGTCCTGCAAAGCCCCAGCCACGATTTCCGACGCAGAGGCCGAACCGGCGTTAACCAGCACGACGACGGGAGCGGCAATATCCGTTTCACTGGCGGAGGCGCTGAACTCCCGCGATTCCATATTTTCGCGGCCGCGCATGGAAACAATAGCGCCGGAGCGCAGGAAGACATCAGAAACCTTATAGGCCTGATCCAAAAGCCCGCCGGGATTGTTGCGCAAATCCAAGACAACGCCCTTGATCTCGCCCTCTTTTTTGGCTTTAGCCAGGCTCTCCAATAGATCCTTAGCCGTGGTTTCGCTAAACCGCGTAATGCGTACCCAAAGGATGCCATCTCCCAAGGAACGAGTCTTGACGCTGATCATAGGGATAGAATCGCGGATGATTTTAACTGTTTCGGGAGCGCCGGCGCCCTTGCGCAAAATCATCAGCTCTACTTCCGTGCCCTTGGCCCCCCGGATCTTGGAAACGGACTCGGTCAGCCCCATATCCTGTGTCGGGTGGCCGTCCACAGCCAGAATAATATCGCCGGCTCCCAGACCGGCCTTGAAAGCCGGGGTATCTTCAATAGGCGAGACCACGGTCAACTGACCGTTCTCCATAGTTATTTCAATACCGATACCGACAAACTCGCCGGTAGTGGTCTCCTTCATCTCCTCATATTCTTCAACGGACAAAAAGGTAGAGTGAGGATCAAGGTTTTGCAGCATCCCTTTTATAGCGCCGTTCATCATTTCTTCGCTGCTCGGCTCGCGCACGTAAAAGCGCTTGACGTAGTCATACACATGACTGAAGCGCTTCATGCCCGCATACCGATCCTCGGAAACCTCCGACGCAGCGCCGCCGAAAGGCGATGCCAACATCAAAAAAAGAGCGGCGCATTGCATAAATCCAAACCGGGTACGCATAACTACCTCCGGAATATCAACAAGTTCCGGAACAAACTATGATGGTTTGCGGAACCATTGTTCAGGGTTAATGACTTTTTGGTGAAAACGCAATTCAAAATACAGACCGGCCTCGTTCAGCGAGGGAACAAAACCGGCTTTGCCTATGGGGTCTGCGCGGGCGACATCTGCCCCCACGCGCAACGGGCTTTCGGCGAGAAAAGCATAGACGCTGTAATAATCCGCGCCGTGGGCCAGGATGACCACCCGGCCGAGACCGCGCATGATATCGTTGAACACCACCTTGCCCCAGTGTACGGCCTGCACCTCATCATCACCGGCCAAAGAAAAGGTAACTCCACGCACCGGCGGCTTGGCCGTTTCGTTGAACTTAAGGCGAACCCGTCCGTTCACAGGCCGCGGCAGCGTTCCCTTGGCCTTAGAAATATCCGTCTTTTCCTCTGTCTGACGGATCTGGAGGTTCAGCGAGCTGACCAAACGGACTATAGAGGCCAGCTCCGCCTCGGTATTTCGCCGCTGTTTCCGCAGCTCTTGCAACCGCCGGGTATAGTGGATACGGGTTTGCAATAACCGTTCCTTCTCTTTATTGAGCGTATGGAGCCGTTGTTCCACCTCGCGGGCCAGGCTTTCCCGCCGCTCCAGAATGGCATTCAGTTCCCCTACCTGCTCAGCCAGAAGCCTGCGGTGCTTCTCCATAGAGGCGAACAATTCTTTGGACCAGGTATGCTCCCTGTCGGTTTTATGCCAATCCGGCAAATCCCTGCCGCCCACGGCCTCCCGCCGGCTCTGCAATTCCCAAAGAGTGCGGGCCAGCTCCGCCAACACCTTTTCTGTATCAGCCTTCTGCCGGCTCAGGAGAGCGTATTTTTCGCGCAGCTCGCTATCGGAGGCAGCCAGCCCCTGCAACAGTTCTTCCTGCCGGGCCAAATTTTCCTCGAGACGTAGAATGCTCTCTTCCGCCCCGGCCAGGCTGGCGTTGACCGCCCGCTCCTCATTGGTCAGACGGGCCAGACTAGCGCGCCTATCCCTGGCTTTTTCCTGTTCAATCCGCACCTGCTCAGCAAGATCTTGCCGCGACGCCGCAGGAACCGACGACGCCCCGACCAGCAAGGCGCAACAAAAGAAAGCGGTTGCGGCTAAAAAAAGAAGCACAGGATACGGCCGCATGCGGGGCTTACACCGGCTCATATTCGAGAAAAACTCCCAGCGGGCACGCTCCGCATAACGGTTTCGACTTGCGGCAGTAAAGATGCCCCACGCGTACCAGTTGGGCGTGGTATTCATTGTAAAGGGCCGTATCCTCGGGCAGCGCATCCATAAAAAAATCCCGCAGTTCATCATAAGAAGCGTCTTCCGGAGCCAGCCCGTGGCGGGAAAGAATACGCCGGGTGTAGGCATCCGCCACAAAGGAAGGACGACCAACAGCATACAGCAGAATACAATCCGCTGTCTCCGGGCCGATACCTCGGACGGAGAGAAGTTTCTCCCGCAGCTCCCCGGTTTCTATAGCCGCAAAACAGGCCAACGCCTGGTCGCTCACGCCGCCGGTCAGGCCACCGAGTTCCTCCAAAAGATCCAGCAGCGCTCTCAGCTTGGCCGCCTTTTGACGGAAATACCCGGAAGGGCGCAGCGCTTCTTCAAGAGCGACCGTATCCAGAGAACGTAAGGTTGCAGGAGCCAGGCCATCCATTTCCCGGAGTCGGACTATGGCCTTTTCCACGTTGGCCCAGGCTGTGTTCTGGGTCAGAATAGCGCCTACGGCAACCTCAAACGGGCTTGTTGCAGGCCACCAATGCAGCGGCCCGAAGGCGGCCAGCATGGCCCGGTGCCATTCCAACAAAAGCTTTCCGCGGCTGGATATACGGCCCGGCAGGGGAGGGCTCCCGGGCATGATCAGCTCCAGACCAAGGCGGCCCATTCGCCGCGCAGCACCTTTTCAGGCTGGGGCAACCCCTGTTCCCTATACACGGCCATAACGGACTCCGCCTGTACATCAAGGATGCCCGAAAGCACCAGAACCCCCCCCGCGGCCAACCGGGAACAAATGGCCGGCGCCATATCCCGAAGGGGTTGGGCCAAAATATTGGCCACAATGAGGTCAAAGGAACCCTCGGCATCATCTATACTGCCGCGCGCAATGCGCAGCGGGGCATTCGCGGCGTTGGCCGAAACCTTGTTCAAGGCGGCGTTTTCCAAAGCGTTTTCAACGGCCAGCATATCAATATCCAGGCCGATACCGCGCAACCCCAAGCTGACACAGGCTATGCTCAGGATGCCGGAGCCCGTGCCCAGATCCAAAAAGGCCATGCCCGGCCTGATCGTTCCGGCCTCGGCCAACCCCGACAGCGCTTCCAAGCAAAGGGCCGTTGTGGCGTGATGGCCGGTGCCGAAGGCCGTCTTAGGCTCAATAATAATGGGCGTTCTGCCCCGGGGGGAGGCGATTTCTTCCGCCATCCAGGGGGCCAGCACCAGGAACCGAGAGCCTGCCTCCACCGGCGTAAAGAATTCCCGCCAAGCCAGAGTCCAATCTTTGTTGGGCACCTGGTCGCGGCGGAGGGAAACGCTGGGCAGGAGCAGTTTCAGGGCCTGCTCCAATTCCGCGAGAAAAGCCTGATTTTCCGCATGGATAAAAGCTACGGCCTCGCCTGTGGGGAGCGTATCTTCTTCCCAGCCGTAGGGCACGTTCACGGCCAGGGCGGCGGAAAGAAGCTCGGCATCATCGCCGGGCACCGTGATGGTAAGACGGATAAGATCTGTCATGGAAACTCCATTACCAAGGGAATGTCGCCGTATATACCTATTTCCTGATTTACGCCACACCCGGAACCTTCAGGTATCCAAGCCCTCTGCCGAAAAAGCAAAGCCCTTTACTCTCCCCGAGCAACCAGCTCGGCCAGCCTCATTTCGTCGTCGGGATAGCGCAACCCCGTGGGCGTTATGATGAAGCTCTCAGCAAGTTGATCGGAAGAGGGATCCTCCAGGGGCACAATCAGCCAACGCTTTTCCTCACGGCCGACCACCAGCACCTGTTTCTCCTTGCGAGCCAACTTCATCGCCAACAAAATAGATTCCTTCAAGCGCATAGTCTCTCCGCCACGCAGCTCCGTAAAGGCGTTTCCCCCCGCCGCGGCGCGCAACATCGGCGCGGGCGGCATTTCTAATCAAACAGCGATAGAAGGCTATAAAAGCAACGCGCGACTTTGCTCTATCAAAGCCGCGCGCCGTCCGAATTCACTGCGGATTCCGGTTAGGAACAACAGCTCCCCGCTGTGGAGCAGCCGCCACAGGAGGAACCGCCCCCTACGGGGTTGGCGGATTCCACAACAAAGCCGAAGCCGGATAAATCCACGCTGATATCTCCGGTTTTTTCCAAGAGATCGTTATTCACGCAAAAGGTCAGCCCCTGATTTTCAAACACTGTATCCGTTTCAGTAGGCCCATCCAGGGCCAATGCCAGACGCGGCCCGCTTCAACCGCCGGCCGCCAAATATACGCGGATTGGAGATTTCTCCTTACCGTCAAAGTACGCCTCCAGTTCCTTCAAGGCGCTTTCCGATATATGCAGCATGTTCGCCTCCAGTAAGTGATGGGAGAGAGATAAAGCCGGGGGCCTTCTTTGTCAATGCGGCCTTGCTTTTACCGCTCAAAAAGCGTAAAAATACACCGCGCTTGACTGCCGGACGCCGCCCATAACCTCAGCCGCACAAAGAGGTTCCCGCCATCCCCACGGCACGGCAACAGCCATGGAGCTAACATGGAAAAACAAATTGTCCTCATGACCTCCGACGAAGTGGCCCGTACCCTGGATAGACTGGCCTTCCAGGTTATTGAAAAACAAGGTAAGGCCAAAAATCTCGCTCTTGTGGGCATCCAGCGCCGAGGCGTGGATCTGGCCAAACGGCTGGCTGCCGTTCTGGAGAAGAAATTAGGAGTTACCGTGCCTTGCGGCGCCCTGGATATCACCCTATACCGCGACGACTGGACCCGGATGGGTGGCAAGCCCGCCGTAGGCCCAACCACTATTCCTTTTGACATCAACGGCAAGAATCTGGTGCTGGTGGACGATGTTCTGTTCACTACCCGCACTGTGCGGGCTGCTCTCGAGGCCTTGTTGGATTTCGGCAGACCTAAACAAGTAGAACTGTTGACCCTGATTGACCGGGGCCATCACGAATTGCCCATCCATGCAGATTATGTTGGTCGTTCTGTGAATACCAGTTGCAACGAACGCGTAGATGTTCTGGTCCGGGAGCGTGACGGCCTGGATGAAGTACGGTTGACCACCGGAGCCGATGCCTGATCTTTTCCACCCGTTTCTGTAAACATTTCATACATCGGCCGCCAGGGCGATGTATGAAAATTGTTTTTGTCCGCCCTGTGGTTTCGGGTAAAAATTCTCCGTCGCCAGCGGGGTATGTATCCTTCAGAGCTGAATCTTTTTCGCGTATACGGCATAATGCCATATTGCAAGAATAGTAGATTACTTTTTATATCCTGCGGGATTGCCAGGAAAAAAGTGTACCATTTTACTGATTCGCGCCGCATAGGGCGGCGTGACCATACAGGAAGCGCCTCCCGTTAGAGGGAAGCAGGAAAAACCCGTAGCCGTCGGCTCCTCCCGCGGTTACGGGGCCGCCGCCACCTTGATAGCGGTTCCATTCCTGCCGGTATCCCGGCAGCCCTCCTCTGAACGGAAACGCCCTGGTGGCGGCGGATTTCTTCGGCCAGAATCCAGGCTCGGGATGCAGCTCCAGGCGGCCCGGCCGTCCCCTTCGAATTTTTCTTTTTTCGGCTATCCGGTCTGTAAAAAGTTTACGGGCCTTGTGATGCAACGCTCCACAAGGCCCGGCGGCATCTGTATCAAAAGAAAAGGCTCTAGATCTTGCCGTACTTCTTCATAAGCTCAAGCGTCTTATCCACGGGCAGTTCGTTGACCGTTCTTCCGTTAACGCCTGTAGTGGTCGTAGCAGCGAAAAGGGAATTGATAACCGCTTCTTCAGTGGCCTCAATGACGGCCATAAACAACGGGGACATTTCGTCGTTGCGCAGCACCTTCATAGCATCAAACTTTTCCTTAGTGCTATGCGGAATGCGCAGCGAGGGATCAGTAGAAAAAGCAATGATGTAATCGCCGCTGCCGTTGGAAATAATGGAACCGGTTCTGCCGAGGCCGATAAAAGCCCTCTTGGCAAGACGTTCGAGATTCCGGGCATCAAGGGGAGCATCTGTGGCCACAATGATCATGATAGAGCCGTCTGCGCTCTCGATATGCTCTTTGAAGGAATACTGACCAAGCTCCACGCCCACGGGCACGCCGTTGATATCCAACACCCCGCCGAAGTTGGATTGGACCAACACGCCGACCGTATAACCGCCCAAAGACTTAGGCAGCACCCGCGAGGCTGTGCCGATGCCGCCCTTGAAACCAAAGGCGATGGTGCCCGCGCCTGCGCCGACGCATCCTTCCTCCACCGGTCCGCTTTTGGCATTGGTAATGGCTTCCAACACGTGTTTCTTGGTAACTACACGGGCCCGGATGTCGTTCAAACCACCGTCGTTGGTTTCGCCCACCACGCCATTGACGCTGCGTACCCCATCGTTTTCCGGACTGAAGGAAAGGGTATAGTCTATAATACCATCCAAACCGGCCGCAATATTCATAGTATTGGTCAGCACAATGGGCGTTTCAATATTCCCGAGTTCGGCAACCTGCGTGCCGCCGGCCATTTTGCCGAAGCCGTTCCCCACAAAAAAGGCGCCGGGCACCTTGTTTTGGAAGATATTGCCCTTGTAAGGCAAAATCGCGGTAACCCCGGTGCGGATGGAATCCCCCTCATTCAAAGTGACATGCCCAACCAGCACCCCTTTGACATCGGTGATGGCATTGTTGGGGCCCGGATTCATAATGCCTATTGTGATGCCCAAATCCCGGGGCCGTTGTTTCGCCGCTTGGGCCGGAACCGCCACGAAAACGCATAGGACCAGAAAGACCGCTACTACCTGTGAAATTTTCAACATGACCTCACCTCGATGGTTACACGTTAGCAAGAGGTATACGATGCCGCCACGCTATTTACCTTCTATTCGGTTTCGGAGCTGAAGGGTTACCGGCGTTCACGTTTGAAAAAGCACGGCTGTAGACCAGATAAAGAAAGCACTGCTATGCTGTTTTACTCAGCAGTCAGCTGCGTATACACATGATCTGCAATAAATTCCCCTACATGGCCGTAATTGACTTTTAACATAGAGTTTACAAAC
>CATJOY010000077.1 GCA_949741925.1 uncultured Desulfovibrionaceae bacterium
CAAACGAGAGAAACATGCTGTTTCCTGATGCCATACCATACGAAGCTGTGAAGCTACTACAACGAGAGCAAAAGCCCTTTGATCTTTAAGGGAAACAGAACTTATACCAAACAGGGCGTATGCGCTTTAGCGGAAAGAAAACATACCATATCCCGGCGGCGTCTGAAAGAACGCCGCCGGGATGGACGCCCTTTTCTCGAAGCACCTGGGAATGAATGGGCGGGAGCGTTCATGCAGGGTGTCGCTTGGCGGCAGCTTGCTTGCTGCTGCGGCCAAGCGTCGCCCGACGCCCAAAAAGAGCTGGGAGAGTCCAGAGAGGGGGGGCGATAGCCCCCTCTCTGGCCCCGCGGGAGGCGGACCACTTTAGGAACTCCCCAACGCTCCGGCCCATCGGGCCGCCTCTCACCCCAACGACCGGGAGCATCTCTCTTCCTTATCTTCCCGACCTTCATAGCATTGAAGGAGCGCTTTCCCAGCGCTCCTTCAGCTTCCTATCTGTAGGCTGGAGGTCAGCCGACGCAACAACGCAATCGTAGAGAACGAGGCCATGGTGCTGGTTCTGGGATTAAAGGGAGCGGGCAGGTTCTCGCACTTGCTGGTGAACACCCCGAACGAGCCCTCAATCCGTACCTCGTGGGTGTTACGGGTACAGGCTGGATCGGCAACAATGCGTACTAAGGTCTTGTCCGGCCCTACGCCAGCCATGCTCAGCGCCGCGGCAACATTGATATTGGCCGGGAAAAGCGGCACCGCTTCCCGGGCCGTCCCCGCAAAAACCTCCGTGGCTTCGCGTAACGCTAAAACATCAATACCCTTGCTCTCCAAATAAGGAACTCCGGCCAACCCCTTGGGCGGCTTGGTTGTCGTCAGGGTTACCGAATATACCTCGCCGGACATAGCCCCCTTAACGGCATCCAGACCGCCCAGGGCCCCGGAAGGCACATAGATACGGCACCCGGCCTCAGCAGCCCGGGCCGATAAGCTTTCATACGCTTCCAACAAAGCCCCCGCGCTTAAGAGAATGATATCCCTGCCATGGGCCAAGGCAATCTCTACAATAGCAGGAGCCGCAGCCTTGCTGGTAGCCTCAACAACCAGATCCGCAGCCTTGATCAACTCTTCCGTCGACAGCACAGGGATGGTCACGCCGAATTCCCGAGAAAAATCCTCGGTAGCCTTGCGCAGACTTTCGGGCATGGCGTCAGCAACCCCGCAGAGCGAGGCGTTGACCTGGCCGGAAAGAAGAGCGCGGCAGATTTCCTTGCCAATGGTACCGCAGCCGATAATGCCTATCTTCTTGCTCATGGTCACTCCAGGGCGTAAACGTTGTGTGAGTCTCTATACAGGTGTTTGGATATGCTGGGTTATGACGTTATGTCAACCGGCAAAACGACAATTTTAGACATTTTGTCATTATCCTTATGCCGCCTCAGGCAGCAGGAGTCGTTTGCGAAGATCTGTTCCCGGAGAAATGATGATGGAACGCATACGCATTGTGGAAGGCGATATCACCCGCGAACAGGTGGATGCCGTGGTCAATGCCGCCAACAGCGCCCTGGCCGGAGGGGGCGGGGTGGATGGAGCCATCCACGCGGCGGCCGGGCCGGAACTCTTGGAAGCCGGGCTTGCCCTTGGAGGCTGCCCGACCGGCCAGGCCAGAAGTACGCCGGGGTTCAGGCTGCCCGCCCGTTGGGTGATCCATGCGGTGGGGCCGGTTTGGTCGGGCGGCGGCAACGGTGAAGCCGCGCTTCTGGCCGGGGCCTACCGGGCCTCATTGGAAGAGGCCGTAAAGCTTGGGGCAAAAACCGTGGCCTTTCCGGCTATTTCCACCGGTGTGTACGGCTACCCCAAAGACAAGGCGGCCCATATCGCTTTGCGGACGGTCCGGGATTTTCTGGCCGAATGCCCGCAACTCCGAGAAGTGCGCCTGGTCTGCTTTAGCAAGGAATCGGCCGAAGCCCACCGGGAGGCCCTGCGGGAGCTGCATGGAATGCAGAGCGATAAAGACCGTTGAGGCGAGGGCCGGGGCGCTTCACGCCAGCGCTGCTCGCAGGGCCTCGGCAGCAAGGCTGAATTCGCTTTCATCCAGGGTTCTGGGGTCAAGACAAAAGGCGTTCTCCTCAACACGTCCGACCAGCGGAGGAGTTCCCCGCAGAAGGGCGGCGCGCAGGGCACTTGGCGCGACGGCTGCCGTTACGCGAATGAGTGTCGTGGGCAAGTCCTTTTCCGGGAACGAGCCGCCGCCGACGCGCGAGGCTCCGGGAGCCAGGCGGCATTCCGCCTTGCTTGCCAGACTAGCGTCTAAGAGTTTTTTGAGCTGAGCGGCTTTTTCTTTCAGAGCGGCTTCATCCAGCAGGAGCATGCGTAAGGTGGGAACGCGCCGCCGGGCCAGGGCTGGATCAAGGTAGAGCCTGAGAGTGGCTTCCAGAGCGGCCAGAGTGAGTTTGTCGATGCGCAGAGCCCGGTTAAGGGGGTTTTTTCTAATCGGATCAATCCAGGCAGCTTTGCCCGCGATGATGCCCGCCTGGGGGCCGCCAAGAAGCTTATCGCCGCTGAAGGTAACGACATCCGCCCCTCGGGCCAGAACGGCGGCCGCCGTGGGTTCATCTCCGAGCAGAGGCTGGCCCAGGGCGGCGAAATCTACCAGATTGCCGCTGCCCAGATCTTCCATCAAAGGGATGCCGTGCGTGGCGGCCAACGGGGCCAGCGCATCCAGGCCGACCTCACTGTGGAAGCCGATGATGCGGTAATTGGAGGTATGAACCTTCATAATGGCTGCGGTGCGCTCTGACAGCGCCGCGGCGTAGTCGGCCAGGTGGGTTCGGTTGGTCGCGCCCACCTCGCGCAGGATGCAACCGCTCTTTTCCATAACCGCGGGGATGCGGAAACTGCCGCCTATTTCTACCAGTTCGCCGCGTGAGACAATGACCTCCCGCCCTTTGGCAAAGGTATCCAGAAGCAGCAGCACGGCGGCCGCGTTGTTGTTGACCACCAAGGCGGCTTCGGCGCCGGTCAGTTGCTTGATAAGCCCTTCCACATGGCTATACCGGCTGCCGCGTTCGCCGGTTTCCAGATCGAATTCAAGGTTGCTGTAGGCGGCCGCGGCTTCGGCAACGGCCCGGACAGCCTCTTCGGCCAGCAAGGAGCGGCCTAAGTTAGTGTGCAGGACCACGCCGGTTGCGTTGAGCACCCGGCGGAATCGAGGCCTGCCCGCCACTTCGATATGCCGAACCAGAGACGGCAACAGCGCTTCAAGGGTCAGGGCTTCAGCCTGGCTCATACGGCCTTCACGAATGGCCTGGCGCGCTTGATTGAAAAATTCTTCGGCCAAATCCCGCAATAAGGGACGGGGCAAGGCTGCCGTGAGAGCGGGATGGCTGCGCTCCACGGCGCTTAGGGCCGCATCCATGGAGGGCAGAGATCGGTATAAAAGGGCTTCAGCCGTTGGTTCTTTTTTCGGGGGAGTCATGATCTCTCCTTATGACTTTCACACGAAAGGCGGGGTTCCAGGTATTCCGGATACAGGCTGAAGAAGTGCCCGAGCAGGTAGAGGGAACCGCAGAGAAGCACGGGATGCTTGTGGGCTGCCTCCACAGGAACGCGTTCCCGGGCTATAGTTGCTGCCCGGTCCAGGGCTTCGCGCAGGGAAACGACCGGCTCGGCGTTCAGGCCGATGTGCCGGGCCAGCTCTGCCGGCGGCAGGGCGCGAGGGTTCCCCTCAATGGGGGGGATAAAGAGAGGGCCGGTAGCCAGCACCCGCAGATGCGGGAGGATGTGGCTGATATCCTTATCCCCCAGGCAGGAGAAGATAACCGCCGCCGGGGCAATGCCCTGTTCCGCCAGCATTCGGCCGAGGGCTGCCAGGCCGTGGGGATTGTGCCCGCCATCCAGGAGCATGGCTGGAAGGTTCTTCCCGGGATCGGCAGGAAGAGCCTGGAACCGCCCGGGGATAAAGGCTCGAGCCAAGGCCGCGGCTTCGCGCTCCGGGTTTTCCGGCATGTTTCGGGTGGCGGCAATATGCCGCCAGGCGGCTAGGGCCAGGGCGGCATTGCCGTACTGGTGCCCGCCGCCAAGAAGGAGGGGGAGCCGCTCTTCACGGATTGCAGGGGGCAGGGTTTCCAAGCCGCCGCAGAGGCTCAGGGGAGCCCGGCGTTCTTTGGCTGCGGAACGCAGTTCCCCCAGGGCTTCAGTTTGTTGCGGCGCGCTGATGACCGGCACGCCCGGGCGAATGGCCCCGGCTTTATCCCGGGCGATGAGGGCCACGGTATCGCCCAGAATGGCGCTGTGATCGATATCGATGGGGGCGTAGAGGGTCAGATCCGAGGCCAGGGCCGTGGTGGCATCCCAGGAGCCGCCCAGACCGGCCTCCATAACGGCACAATCCACCCCGGCTTCAGCAAAGGCCAGCACGGCCAGGGCGGTGGTGAATTCAAAATAGGTCAACTCGGGGCAGGCGGCAAAGACCTCATTGCCGAGTCGAGTCCAGGTTGTTTCATCGGCAAGGCGGCCATTCACCCGCACGCGTTCACGGATGGAAACGAAATGGGGGGAGGTATACAGGCCACAGGAGAAACCGGCGGCGCGTAAGAGTGAATCCAGAAAGGTGGATGTGGAGCCTTTGCCGTTGGTGCCCAGAACCTGGATGACGAAAAAGGGCGGTCGTTGCAACCCTTTTTGCCGCAAGGCCCGTTCGATGCGTTCCAGACCGGGATCAATGCGGAAAAAGCCTCTGGCTTCCAGGTGGTTTTCAAGATCATTGAAGGTGGAAAAAGGGGCGGCGTGTTTCATGGCTTTGGTGTACAGCCCCGGCGCGGTCGATGCAAGGAGGAAAAAAGCAGCTTAGCGGGGGGGGGAATGCGCGGGAACAGCCCCTGTTCACCCCGTGAGCAGACCGTTACGCTTGACCATCCGGAGCCAGCAGGCCGCCGCAGCATTTTTCCCGGCAGGGCTGTTCTTTCCCTTCCTGCTCGGCAAACCTGCCCTGGTTATCCGGCAGCATAGAGGGGGAAAAAACCGTGCGTCCAGCAGGACCACAGAAAAGAGCCCGCCGAGCAGCCGGGCCGGTGTCGCGCCCGCAGGGCCCGCCCCCACGATAACCACATCAGCGGTTTTCGGCGGATCGGCCAGAGTGTTTGGTGGGATGGTCAGGACCATAGCGCCTCGAACATGAGCCGCGTTTCCTCCGCCCGCCGGGCCGCAACGAGCCGCAGCAGGCGCAGGAGCGCCAGGCCGCGGCGTTCCAGAGCGGCATATTCGCCGCTGTTGTCAATGACCAAGTCGCAGGCCTGCATTTTTTTTTCTTCAGGCCACTGCCATGATTCCATGGCCGCAATGGTGGCGTCATCCCAGCCCCGGTTGCGGCGCATCCGTTCCGCTCTGATCCGAAACGGACAGTGTACCCCGATCAGGATAACCGGCCGGGCGTCGGATAGATTTTTGGGGTTCGGTCCGCCGGTCGCGGACGGCCCGGGGTTCCGCCAGCCCGCCTCAAGGTAGAGGGGAATCTCGGCAATTGCTGCATCCGGCAGGCTTTTTCCGGAAGCTTGAGGCGTTTCTTCCTCGATTCCGGCGGAATCCTTGGCTGGCCCTCCCCGTGTTCCGGCAGCCAGGCCGCGCGGCTTGCCGCGCTGAGAGGCCGGGAGAGCATCCTGCGCCTTGTGCCAGAAGAGGCCCAGCTCGTGGCGGGCCAGAGGGTGAATCAGCAATTCCACTTCGCGGCGTAGCGCTGCATCCAGCCGCATAGCTGCGAATAAGGCGCGCTTGTCAACGCTGCCGTCCTCCGTTGTAAAGCGACCGCCGAAACGTTGTTCAATGAGACGTGCGCCGTGACCACCTTGTTCGTAGCTCTGGCGGACCGCTTCATCAGCGCTCCAGACCGGCAGACCTTCCTGGGCCAGCAAGCGCAGCAGGGAGGATTTGCCGCAGCCGGGGGAACCCGTCAGGACAACCCGGGCGAGGCGACGAGAACGTTGGAGGGCAAAACCGGAAAAATCGGGCGGCGGCGGCGTGGTAAAGCACAGCTCCCGTCCGGTGATTGGATGGGGAAAGGAGAGCTTCCAGGCGTGGAGCATCTGGCGCGGCGCGTCCTCTTGGCCCGAAAATGCGCTCCTGCCGCCGCCTGTTCCGGCAGCTTCGCCGGGCACAGGGAGGTTTGTATAGAGCGCATCTCCCCATAAAGGATAGCCGCGCGAAGCCATGTGTACTCGGATCTGGTGGGTGCGGCCGGTGAAAATACGCACGGCCAGCAAGCTGAAAAATCCTGCCGGATCGGCATACAGGGCGCGGTAGGCCGAGCGTGCCTCCCGGCCGCCCCGGTCGGGGGGCACGATGGCCATACGGGTTTTATGGCCGGGGTCCCGCCCGACAGGCGCGTTGATTTCTGCGGCGGCCGGGCTGGGAACGCCCCGGACCAGGGCCAGGTATTCCTTGGCCACACGCCGCTCGGCAAAGGAGCGGCTCAGGATGAGCCTGGCCTTTTCGGTTAGCGCTGCAACGATCAGGCCGCTGGTATCCTTATCCAGGCGGTGAACGATACCGGGCCTCGGGCCATCCTGGTGCGCCAGAGTCGGGAAACGATCCAACAGACGGTGGACCAGGGTACCGGCAGGGCAGCTCGGGCAGGGGTGTACGGTCAGGCCGGGGGGTTTATCGAGCACAGCAATGTGCTCATCAGCGTAAAGGATGCGGAGTTCCCCCGGTTCGGGCTCCAGGGGGGATTCGGCTTGCAGAGGAATGAGCCCGATTGTATCGCCGGCGCGTACAGCCTGTTTGGGTTGGGTTACGGCCCGGCCGTTGAGGAAAACGCCTCCCCCCCGGATGGCTTCTTTAATTTTTTCCCTGGAAATGCCTAACGGCCGCAGGGCCTCCCCCAAAAAGCGATCCAGTCGCAAGCCCTCAGCCTTCTCGGGCACGGTCAGCCGTTCCGGGGAAGTGGGGCAGGAGAGGGGCGTTTCCGGGAAAATATCCTGATTCATAGAATAACTTGCTGTTTTTTATGGAATATTGGGAGGGCATCAACCTTGACCGGCTCCCCGGCTTGCCCTATACGGTATGTATTCGGCTCTTTTAGGCCGTTTTTTCCCCACCATTTACCAAGGAGCTGTCGTGGCGCTGCACGTGGTCAACCATCCCCTGGTGAGGCATAAGCTCGGCATTCTCAGACGACGTGATATTCCCGTGCGGGAGTTCCGCGAAGTGGCCAATGAAATTTGCCGCCTGTTGGCCTATGAGGCCACCAAATCTTTGGAAACAGAGAAATTGACCATACAGGGATGGGCCGGGCCTGTCGAGGTAGAGCGCATCAAAGGCAAAAAAATAACTGTTGTGCCTATTCTCCGGGCCGGCATCGGCATGCTGGATGGGTTTTTGGATTTGATACCCGGGGCCAAGGTCAGCGTTGTCGGTATGTTCCGCAATGAAGAGACCATGGAGCCTGTCAAATATTACGTGAAGCTTGCCAAAGATATGAAGCATCGGGCCGCCGTCATCCTTGATCCGATGTTGGCCACGGGAGGCACCTTTATCGCCACTGTGGATGTGCTCAAGGAGGCAGGCTGCGCTTCCATTCTGGGCCTTTGCCTGGTAGCCGCGCCCGAGGGGGTGCAACGGCTGGAGGAGGCGCATCCGGATGTAAAGATATACACGGCCGCCCTGGATAAGGGCTTGAACGAGCAAGGATATATCTTGCCCGGTCTTGGAGACGCCGGAGATAAAATTTTTGGGACGAAGTAGTTCCGGGGCTGGGGCGCTTTGCCTCCCCTAGGGGATCTTATGCCTTCCGTCAGCTTTGCCGCCGCGGCGCTCATCGTGCTCTACAGGGCATCAACCGCGGGGAGGCGTTTCAAATGCCCGCAACCGTTCCGCCACCGTGTCCATACGCTCGCCGGGGGCAGCATCCACGCTCCCGGCCGGGGCGGGACGCAAACGTAATTGTTTGGCATAGGCCCTATCGTAATAATCGAGCAAAATAGCCACCACTTCTCCGTACTGTTCCGCCTCCAGGGCCGCCAGAGCCCGGCGCAGGTTTTCGCTTCCCAGGCGTTTTTCGATGCGGCGTAGGCCTTCGGCCGCAAAAGCGTTGTGGGCGGGGTCGTACAGAGCCACAACTCGCCGTGTTCTGTCTTCGCGGGGGGTGTTGAGCACGATAAGCGGCGCGGCGCGGAGCGCCTCGTAGAGTTCCATGGGGATATTGACGCCACCCAGGTTGCGGCATTCATCCTCCACCCAAACAGGCCGGGCCGGGTCCAGGTGCCGTAGCTGTTCTTCCAGAAGATTTTCAAACTGTTCCGTTGTCAAGGCCTCATGACCGGGCAGCGCCCCGAAAACGGAGCCCCGGTGCATGGCCAGGCCTTCCAGATCGATAACCTGACTGCCGGTTTTTTCCAGCGCCTGGAGCGCTTCGGTCTTACCGCTGCCGGTCATCCCGCCGAGAGCCAGCAGCGGCCAAGGCCGGGTGAAGAGTTCCCGGGCATGGCCGCGATAGGCTTTGTAGCCCCGCTCCAGACGGTAGACCTTAATGCCGGCCTGCTCCAGCAGCCAGGCCACCGAGGCGCTGCGCATGCCGCCACGCCAGCAGTAGACGGCCGCTTCCCGGCCGGGCCCAACCAGGGCCAGAGCCTGTTCAGCCATCGAGGCCAGCCGGGGGCCCACAAAGGAAAGCCCCTGAAGCACGGCGGCTTCACGGCCTTGCTGGGTATAAAGCGTGCCCACGGCGGCCCGTTCCGCATCGCTGAACAGAGGAAAGGAAAGCGCTCCGGGAATGTGTCCGTGCCGGTATTCCGAGGGCGAACGGGTATCCAGAAGGGGCATACGGCGGGCCAGAGGGAGAAAATCGGCTATGGATACTGTGGCGGTAAAAGGATGCATGGCGTTAGGAGGTAGCGGAGCGCAGGGAATGGGGAATATGGCGCATAATGGCTTGGAAAACCCCGTCGATATCCAGAGCGCCGGTATCGATAGTTACGGCATCCGGGGCTGGCCGAAGCGGGGCCAGGGCACGGTTTCTATCCAGATCGTCACGGCGGCGGATCTGCGCGACCAGCTCCGAAAAATCGACCTTTTCCCCGGCGGCTTCGAGCTGCGCCTGGCGGCGTTTGGCGCGGATTTCCGGGGAGGCATCCAGGAAAAACTTGCAGGGCGCTTCAGGAAAAACCACACTGCCCATATCCCGGCCTTCCGCCACGAGAGAAACGCTTTGGCCGAGATTGCGCTGGGCCTGGAGCAGACAGGAGCGGACCGGGGGCAGAGCCGCGAACTTGGAGGCCAAATAGCCGATGCTCTCGGAACGGATTTCCTGACCGGCCGAGCGGCCGTTGCAGGCAAGAAGCGTGGCGCTGCCGCTCCCGGAAAGGCTGAAGGCGAGATGCGCCAGGCGTTTTTCCAAAGCTTCCGTCTCCAGGGAGAGGCCGGCTTCGCCCAGTTCACGGGCTATGGTGCGGAACATGGCCCCGGTATCCAGATAGGCAATGCCCAATTCCTCTGCCACATGCCGGGCTAAGGTGGATTTGCCCACTCCGGCCGGGCCATCCAGGGTGACGATAAGGCTCATGACTCCCTGCCTTTCCGGGCCAACAGGTTCCCCAGGGTGTTGACGAACATTTTGTTTTCCGTGGCGTTGCCGATGCTGACCCGGAGATGGTCCGGCAGGCCGTAGCTTTTCAGGGGGCGGATGATAACGCCTCTGGTGAGCAGAGCGTCAACAACATTTTGGGCGGTGTAACCGCAATCGTCGGGCAGCCGGAACATGAGATAGTTGGCGCTGGAAGGGGCAACCCGGCAGCGCAGTTTTTCCAGCGCGGCCTTGAGATATTCCCGGCCTTCGCGAACGGTCTTAAGGGTTTCCTCAAAAAAGGCCGTATCATCCAAAGCGGCGATGGCGGCTTCCTCCGCCAGCACGCCGACGGAAAAAGGCAGCCGAACCCGACGCATGGAATCGGCCAGCCTCGGCGGCATGATGCCAAAGCCTACCCGCATGCCGGCTAAGCCAAAACTTTTGGAGAAGGTGCGGATAACGGCCAGGTTGGGATATTCCGCCAGACAGGGGATGACGGAGGCTATGCCCGGACTGTCGGCAAAATCCATATAGGCTTCATCCATAATCAGCAGCACGTGGGGCGGCAGGGAGGCGGCAAAGGCCAGCACCTCGTCGCGCGGCGGGCAGGAGCCTGAAGGGTTATCCGGCGTGGTCAAAAAGATCAGCACCGTATGTTCATCAACGGCGGCGCGCAGGGCTTCCCAGTTGAAGGAAAAATCCGGGTTCAGGGGAATTTTTTTCTGAGCGACTCCGGCCAGGCGGGCTTGCAGGGTATACATACTGAAGCAGGGATCGCAGGTAATGATGGTATGCTTTCCGGGCACAGCCAGGATGCGGATAAAAAGATCAATGATTTCATCGGAGCCGTTGCCGACCACAAGCATATCCTCCGGCAGCCGGTAATGGGCTGCCAAGGCCTGGATCAAGCGGGGGTTGCCTGACTGGGGATAGCGGAAGGCCAAGGAGGCGCTCTTTTGGAGGGCTTTTTGGACCTGGGGGGAAGCGCCCAAGGGGTTTTCATTGCTGGCCAGCTTGATAACCTGGAACAGCCCGTAGCGCTCGCGGATCTCATCTATGGACAGGCCGGGGGAATACGGCGTGAAGTCATGGATTTCAGGGCGGACATCAGTACAGGAACGGCTCATGGGCACCTCGGGCATAGAACGTTGGTCGGACAATTTTGCGGAACACGAACGCCGTCTCGCAATGATGGAAAAAGGCGGATAACGAATTCCCGGCCGGATGCCGTCTGCCCGGAATACGGAAAAGACTCCGATTCGGGCCTACGGCAACCCTGTTTGCAACCTGAAAGAGACTACGCCTGCAAGGGCTTCTTGGCAAGCTCCGGAAACTCTCGGCATTGGGCTCCCGGTCTGTGGCCCTCTTCGGATGGGGGCGTTGCTGCTCTCTCTCCCAAGGGTATGCCGCGCTTGGCGAATATACTGTTACGCGCTCTCGATGCGCCAGCCTTTGGGGGCGCCTCCCTCTGGGGCAGAGGCCCGGAGCGTGGCTCCGTTGGCGTATCAAGAACCAGAGGAAGCTTTCCCCTGCCGGGACTCGGGAGCGGCAGCCTCCCAATGTTTCAAGGTGGCACATCGTCGTCGCATGGCGTTTTTGCGCCTGAGGCGATAGCATGCTTTTTTCCTTGCCATTGGATTCCATAGGGCAAGGGATCCTTGTAACGCGTTGATATTTTTTATAGAATAAAAGTTTGTTATAACGGTGCGGATGCGGCCGGAACGCTCCGGAAGCCCCGCCTTGGAACTCTCAGGCAAAGGAATCGAGATGTACCAGACTATCGCCGCCGAATTGGGCATTGCCGCCGGGCAGGTTCAGGCCGTTGCTTCCCTGCTGGATGGCGGGGCCACGGTTCCCTTTATTGCCAGGTACCGCAAGGAGGCCCACGGTTCTCTTGATGAGGTGGCGGTCATTGCCGTGCGTGATCGGCTCCGGCAATTGCGGGAACTAAAGGAACGGCGCGAGGCCGTTGTAAAATCCCTGCAAGAGCGCGGCTTGCTTACGGATGCGCTTTTTACTGCTCTTTCCCGTGCATCCAGCCTTGCTCTCCTGGAAGACCTGTATTTGCCTTTTCGTCCCAAGCGCCGAACCAGGGCCATGATTGCCAGGGAAAAGGGGCTGGAGCCTTTGGCAAAGGCGCTTCTGGCCCGGCAAGCCTCGCTGGATCCGCAGCGAGCGGCGGCGAATTTTCTCGACCCTGCCCGGGGCGTATCCAGTGTGGAAGAGGCTTTGGCCGGGGCTCGCGACATCATTGCCGAGACTGTCAGCGAGGATGCCGGGGCCCGCTCTCGGATGCGGGATTTCTTTACCCGCCAGGCTTTGGCCTCTTCTTCAGCCATCAAGGGCAAGGAAGAAGAAGGAGCAAAATACAGCGATTATTTTGCCTGGCAGGAGCCCGCGGCCAAAATGGCCGGACACCGCCTGCTGGCCATGCTGCGTGGCGAAAAGGAGGGGGTTCTAACGCTTCGTCTGCTGCCGGATCAAGAGAGCGCTCTGGCCAGGCTGCGGCCCTTGTTTGTCACAAGCGCCTCAGCGGCCGGGGATCAGGTTCGCGACGCCGTGGATGATGCTTACAAACGGCTGCTGGCCCCTTCATTGGAAAACGAGCTACGCGCGCTTTTGCGGGAAAAGGCCGAGGCTGAAGCCATAGCGGTGTTTGCCCGGAACCTGCGCCGGTTGCTGCTGGCTCCGGCCTTGGGGGAAAAGCGGGTTTTGGCCATAGACCCGGGCTTTCGCACCGGCTGTAAGCTGGTCTGCCTGGATGGCCAGGGCAAGCTTTTGCACCACGACCTAATCAACATCATGAGTGAAGGCCAGCGCCACAGCGCCGCCGTGCTGCTGCGCCGGCTATGCGCGGAGTACGCCGTTGAAGCTGTTGCCGTGGGTAACGGCACGGCCGGGCGGGAGACCGAGAGCCTGATTCGTTCCCTGGAGCTGCCTCTTCCTGTCGTCATGGTCAGCGAAAGCGGAGCCAGCGTGTACTCTGCTTCGGAAACCGCCCGGCAGGAGTTCCCGGATTTGGATGTGACCGTACGCGGGGCGGTTTCCATTGGGCGTAGATTGATGGACCCGTTGGCAGAGTTGGTGAAAATCGATCCCAAGGCCATCGGCGTTGGCCAGTACCAGCACGACGTGGACCAGGGCAGACTCAAGCAAAGCCTGGAGGACGTGGTGGAAAGCTGCGTTAACGCCGTTGGCGTGGAGCTCAATACGGCCAGCGCCGAACTGCTGACGCATGTTTCCGGTCTCGGTCCGGCCTTGGCCCGAAGTATTGTCGCCTTTCGGGAGGCAAACGGTCCTTTTGCCGGACGGCGGGATCTGCTCAAGGTGCCGCGGCTCGGTCCCAAAGCCTTTGAACAGTGCGCGGGGTTTCTGCGTATTCGGAACGGGGCAGACCCACTGGATGCCTCCGCCGTACACCCTGAATCCTACCCGGTGGTTCAGGCCATGGCGCGGGATCTGGGGTGCTCCGTACAGGATCTTCTCGCTGATCCGGACCTTCGGAAACGGATCAAGCCGCAACAGTATGTCAGCAGTTCCGTAGGCCTGCCCACCCTCAAGGATATTCTGGCTGAGCTGGAAAAACCCGGACGTGATCCGCGCGAGGCTTTTAAAGCCTTCAGCTTTGCCGAGAATGTTACTAGCCCTGAAGACTTGCGGCCGGGCATGAAGCTTCCGGGCATCATCACCAACGTCACGAATTTCGGGGCCTTTGTGGATATCGGCGTGCACCGGGACGGGCTGG
>CATJOY010000078.1 GCA_949741925.1 uncultured Desulfovibrionaceae bacterium
ACCTTTCCTCAAAAGGTTTTTCTCCTTCTCCCCCAGCTCCGACCTGATCACATCAACCCGTTTTCCCAGTTAAATTCGCTGGCGCGCCGGGGCTCAGGCACTTTTTGGGGCGGATACTCCTGCATGTGCACGAAGGTGCTGTATCCGGCCTGTTCCAATTGGGGCAGGCGGCCGACAAGATCCAAAGGCCAATTGGGATAGATCCAATAATTCTGCCCATAGCGTCTGGCCCAAAAAACTTCGCCCTTGGGGCTTTGAAAGCCTTCGTCCGGGGAGAGCGGCGCAATGCTGTGACGGGTGATGCCCATGGGCCAATATCCGGAAACAACGATACCCAGGGGGATGGGGCTTTGAGAAGGCAGGGCCAGCAATTCCTCGCCGGAAAGCTCAGGGCTGATAAAGGCTGTGGCAAAGCCCATGCTTTGCAGGGCCTGGAGGGCCAGGGCGTTGCTTGTATTGCAGAAAGGACCGGCGCTCAGCACGGCCTTGGCCTCGGGCCGGAACAAGGCGTTCTGCCAGGGCTCGTTGCAAACGAAATGGCGAGCGCCATTTTGCAGCGCGGCATGGATCAATTTTTGCCACTGCTCTTCCTCGTCGGGCCACATCACCGGCGGCAACCACCAAGAGATACGGGCAAAGAGGGTCCGGGAAACCCCGGTCAGCGCTTTTGGGGAGAGCCAAAGCCCCTGAACCGAACCGGGCTTGATGCCGTTCTTGCCTTCACGGCCCCGGGGCAGGGAGGAACGCAGGGCAATATGCAACGGGCGGACCGGCCGGGCGGCTGCGGGCAGACGGGGGCTGAAACCGGATTCCGCCCCTAAAGCAGCCTCGGGCCTTCCGGCGGTGGCGGCCAAACGATCTTCCCAATGGCGCAATAGCTGCATAAGCTCGGGTTCGCGCCGGTCGATGAGAAAAACGGGGGTGCCGCTTTTGGGGCTTTTCTGGCGGGGCAGCTTCAGGGTCAGGGTGCCGCCTTTGGGCACAGCGCGGTTGACGGGCAAAGTAGCGTGCCAGGATTCATCCTCAACGCCGATGCGCAGGAGATCCTTTGCCAGGAGGGGGAAGCGCGGTTTGAGGATAAAGGCTCCCTCGGCGGTCCGGCTGACCTTGCCCGCCAGCAGCCCGGAACTGGTCTGGCCGTCCAGAGCCACAGGGCCCGGGTCATCCTTCCGGGCCAGAAAGCGGGCGCGGGTAACTGGTCTGCCCAAGGCCATATCCAAAATAGCCATGGCCTCCTTGCGGGCGGCCGGGTCCGCCCCCTCATCGCGTAGGAGCCGGTAGGCGGTGGTAACATAGTAGACGTAATGCGGGCCTTTTTTACGGCCCTCGATCTTCCAAGAGGCCACGCCGGGAATGCTCAACAGGGTTTTGACCAGCACATCAAGGGAAAGATCGAGGCAGGAAAAAAAACGCCCTTCCTTGCCGCGCTGGGTGTAAACCCTGCGGCAGGGCTGAACGCAACGGCCGCGCAGGCCGCTTTTGCCGCCCATATAGCTGGACCACCAGCAGCGGCCGGAAACGCAGTAGCAGAGCGCTCCATGGATAAAAAACTCGAAGTCGAGCTCCGGAGGCCGGGCCGCATCCATCAGGCGAATTTCATCAATGCTCAATTCGCGGGGCAAAATGACCCGGCTGGCGCCGAGGTTCCGGGCCGAAACCAGCGCCGCCTGGTGGGTGACGTTAGCCAGGGTGGAAAGGAATATTTTGCCTTCGTAGCCTGCCTGGCGGGCCAATTCCAGGGCCGCCAAATCCTGTACAATAAGGGCATCCGGGCCGATGCCCCGATTGACGCGCTCCAAAAGACGACCTGCCGCAGCGAGATCATAGGGCTTGAACAGGGTGTTGAAGGCGATGTAGACCCGGCGTTGCTCCTCGTGAGCCAGGTCAACCAACCGGGAAAGATCCCGGCTGGAAAAGTTCTCGGCCTGCATGCGTGCGGAAAAATGCTTAAGCCCGAGGTACACGGCATCGGCCCCCGCGGCAAAAGCGGCCAGGGCCGCGCTGATGTCCCCGGCCGGAGCAAGAATTTCAGGTTTTTGTTCCATGGTCTGGGTAGCATAAACTGCGTTCCGGCCAAGCTCAAGGAGAAATAGCGCTCCTTTGGGGAGGCTCCCCATCGGTGAAAAGGCTAGACAAGCTCCCTGAAGTGACGCTAGATTTCTTCACCCGGTTGCAACAGCCGCATTTCCCGCGGAGCGTCACGTACAACAGGTTCTCGCATGATCGAAAACGGACAGCAGCCCGAAAATTTCCCTTCGCCGGTCCAGCGGGCGCTTTTGCGCTGCTATGGCTTGTGCTACAAACCCTTTGCCCGATCCGCCTATTACCTGCGCTACCGCTACCAGCCGGATATTTTCCTGCTGCGCACAGACCACCCGATCCATGCGCTTTTTCGGTCGCTGGTGTTTCATCTCGGCCCGACCCCTCAAGATACCGGCACAGAGGGAATGCTCCTGGAAAACCTCGGCAATCCCCTGGTCTGCGTTATGGCCACACAGCGCGCGGGCACCAACGCTTTACGCGGAATCCTCGTGCAGAGCACGGGAGCCCGCGATTTTTCGGAAATCTTCCAGCGCAGTAAAAAAGGCCGCTGGGGCTTTTATACCTTTTTGCAGGCGCGGCCCTATTACCATGATCTGTTTCTGGGAAAAGCCGCCTGGGGCCTGGAAACTGTTTTACGCGAGTATTTCACCTATCTTTGTCAAGAAAACGAAAAAGGCGCATACGGCATCTTCGACGTAAAACTCAACCAGGTAGCTCCTTTTATAGCGAACACCGGCGGGGGCAAACGCCAGATGCTTCGCGACCTCATTGCCGCCAACGAGATTAAGGTTGTACACCTTGCGCGCCGCGACCTGTTCGCGCAAAGCGTATCCTACTGTTTATCGGAATGCTCAGGGCTTTGGATACAACGCGGAAGGCATATTGATACGACACGGTATCGGCTTGATCCGGCAAGAATCCTTCAGGTGGCGGCTTCCTTCAGGAATCAAAACGCTCTATTTGCCGCTATGTTCCAAGGGTATGACCATGTTCTGTCCCTTGCCTATGAGGATTTGTTTCAGGCCGACAACACGATGCAGGAAGAGACGAGACAACGCCTGGAGCAGTTCCTTGGGGTAAGCATTCCTGCGGGCGCCGCAACCCCGCTGACAAAAATAAGCGCGGCCACGGCTGAAAGGATTGCCAATCCAGAGGAACTGCTGGCCGCTTTTTCCGGGACCTGCCATGAAGCTTCGTTGCGAACGCTTTTGCAAGCGCCTGCATGAGCATCGCTTCGGCGCGCCCTGCCCGGCGGCAAAGCGTCCCGGCCTGGCGGCGCTGCGCCCCCTTGCGGCTGGAGGCACGATACCGTATCTGATTGAGACTATGCCGTACAAACGCCTTACATTGTATTATGGTTACGGAGGTTCCCATGCCAACGCCTCTTTGTCGGGAAGTTGCGGTTATTTCCCTCACATCCAACGCGGCTCTGGAACTCCAGGGCGGCGGGCTCTTCAGCCTGCTATTGGAAAACCCGGGCTGGGATACATGGCGGCCGGGGCAGTTCGTCATGCTGCGCCGCAAAACGCCCCGGGCGGACTGCCTCTGGGCCAGGCCTTTTTCTATCTGTGACCTCAACGGAGATGGCCTGCACATCGTTTTCCAGGCGCTTGGTCGGGAAACTGCCGAGTTCGCCCGCCTTGCCCCCGGAGAAAAACTTACGGTCTGGGGGCCCTTGGGCAACGGCTTTAGCCTGGAGAAGAGCCGCCCCACCCTACTTTTGGCCGGGGGCATCGGGCTGGCGCCCTTTGTGGGCTATATCAGGAGCCACCCTGCCCCGGAACGTCTCTCCCTGAATTTCGGCCATCGGCTGCCCCTGGAATGCTATCCTTTTGCCGCATGCTCTTCCGGCCACTGCTCCTCGATCCGGGCCACCAGCTACCTGGAACGCTGCGCCGAAGACCTTCAGGAGTTCATCTGCATCCTGGAGCGGGATATACGGGCCAACGCAGCAGAAAAAGGGCTTATCCTGGCCTGCGGCCCCATGCCCTTTTTACGCACGGTTCATGCCTTCTCCAGGCAATACGGGGCCCGAACCGAGCTTTCTCTGGAAACGCGCATGGCCTGCGGCGTAGGCGCCTGCCTTGGCTGTGTGGTCAAGGGCAGAAAAAGCGACGAAAAGCACACCGGCGGCACGGCGGATACAGACTTCGGCTGGGTGCAAACCTGTTCCTGCGGCCCGGTCTTTCGGGCGGAGGATCTTGACCTGGAGGCGTCATAATGCGCGAGAAAGCAATCAATCTCTCTGTCCGGCTGCCTGCCTCCGGAGGCGGCTTGAGCCTGAAAAACCCGATCATCACGGCCTCAGGCACTTACGGCTACGGGCTGGAATTCGCTCCCTACGGCGATTTGACCAGCCTGGGCGGCATTGTGGTCAAAGGCCTCTCGCTAAAGCCCCGCCAGGGCAACCCCATGCCCCGGGTGGCGGAAACTGCTTCGGGCATGCTGAACGCCGTCGGCCTGCAAAACTGCGGCGTGGAAGTGTTTCTTAAAGAGAAACTCCCCCTGCTGCCGTGGAAAAAACTACCGGTCATCGCCAATCTTTACGCCACAGCCGCCAGCGAATATGCGGAACTGACCTCTCTACTGACCCGAGAACCCGGCATTGCGGCAGTGGAAGTGAATATTTCCTGTCCTAACGTGAAAGCTGGGGGCGTTCTCTTTGGCCAAGATCCCCGGTTGGCCGCTCAGGTGGCCACGGCAGTCAAAAAAAACGCCCACGGCAAACCGGTTATTCTCAAGCTCTCGCCAAACGTTACCGATATAACCCTTATTGCCAGAGCCTGCGAAGACGGCGGCGCGGATGCCATTTCCTGCATCAACACCTTACAGGGCATGGCGGTGGATATCCGTACCCGAAAATCCCGAGTCGCCAACATCATTGCCGGGCTTTCAGGGCCGGCCATCAAGCCTGTAGCTCTGCGCTGCGTCTGGCAGGTGGCCAAGGCCGTGTCTGTGCCGGTCATCGGCATCGGCGGCATAACAACGGCTGAAGATATTCTGGAATTTATCATGGTCGGAGCCAGCGCTGTTGAAATCGGCACCGCCAACTTCCTCCAGCCGGACCACGCCTTCCGCCTGGCTCGAGAGCTGCCCGTGCTGATGCGTTCCTTGGGTATAGACAGCATCGACACATTCCGGGGGAGCTTCGAGGCGTGATGCCTTGAGAACGGAGAACGAAGGCTTGAGAAGTATTCTCCAGCACGCAGGGCTGGCGCATGCTCCCTTGCATCTACGGCACTTCCTCCTCGAGGAGGCGTATTGTTTTTCTTGACGAGGAAGGGAAAAAAGTGGTCGAAGGCGGGAGCCAGGCCAAAACCAATTTTTCCCGGCTGGCGCCTCCGGAAGAAGCCAGGCGGCTTGGCGGCAGAGGCGACCCGAGGCCTTGTTCCCCCGAGGCGCCGGGCATTGCTTTTCCAGTCTGCTTCCGGCATGAGGTAGGGATGCCGAATTCTCACTTGCGTATACTCCAGGTAGTCAACGTCCGCTGGTTCAACGCCACGGCCTGGTATGGAATTTTCCTAGCCTCCCTGTTGCGCCGGGCCGGGCATGACGTGCGCGTGCTCGGTCTTGCCGGTACGGATTCCTTTGCCAAGGCCACTGCATGGGGCCTGAATCCGCTGCCTCTGAATCTAAATTCCCCCAACCCCTTGCACCAGATTGCCCTTTGGAAAAGCATCCGCAAACTGCTGGAGGAATTCCGGCCCCATGTGGTTAACTGCCATAGGGGAGAAGGGTTTTTTCTCTGGGGGCTCGCCCGAAAAACGCGTTCCTCCGCGCCCTTTGCCCTGGTCCGTACCCGGGGCGATCAACGCCCCCCCGGAGCCAACCGAATCAACCGAATTCTGCACCAAGACATAGCCGACGCGGTCATTGCCACCAACGCAGCCACAGCGGCCGCTCTGGAGCGGCGTCTGGGCGTGCCCTCCTCCAAATTGTTTCTCATTCCCGGCGGCGTTGATGACGATATCTTCCATCCCGACCCGGAAGGCCGCGCAGCAACGCGCCGGGCCTGGGGGTTAGAACCGGAAGAACGCGCCCTCGGGCTGGTGGGTCGTTTTGACGCCGTCAAGGGCCAAAAAGAACTTATTGAAGCCTTTGCCATGCTCCAAGCCCATGGCAACACCAACATACGCCTTGTGCTGGCTGGATTTCCCACGGGCATTAGCCAAGAACAAATTGAAACCTGGGCTCGGGAAGCAGGAATCAGCAAAAAAGTTATCATCACCGGCCGCGTTGCGGATATCCGGGCCTGCATTGCCGCCTTTGATCTTGGGATAGTAGCCTCGCTGGGCTCTGAGGCCATAGCCAGGGCAGCCCTGGAAATTATGGCCTGCGGCGTGCCGTTGCTCAGCAGCCGGGTAGGGGTCATGCCGGACCTGCTGGCTGAGGAAGCTCTCTTCCCGCCGGGCGATCCCCAGGCGCTGGCCAAGGCTATAGGCCGCTTTCTGACGGACCCCTCCTTTGGCCCGGCGCTGCTCCAAAGCCAAAAACAGCGCATGGCCTCCCTAACAGGGCAGGCCTTCCTGGAGCAGACCCTCCGGGCCTACAGGATGGCCATGGCCAACGCGGGAGTGCCGGAGCCTTAGAGGCTTCCCAATACCATCTGCGGTCAAACCGACTTTTTCTCCCTAACGGCGTCAATCAGAAAAAAACAGGCTTGGCGTATGCGCGATACGCCAAGCCTGTTTTCAACTTTTTTGCTGAAAGAAGCCTCGCGCCATCTCCCGAACGAACTGTCTTGTGCACCAACCTCCGCCCTAGGGCTATTTCCGGGGCTTTTTTGAGGGAGGCGTCTTTGCCGCATTCGCCTTTGCCGGAGCAGCCTTTGCCGGAGCTGTTTTTGGCACGTTGGAGACCTTGGAGGCTTTGGAGGCTCGTGGAGGCGCTTTGGAAGCAGCGCCCCCTCCTGAGGATCGAGCTTTTTCCATAATTTTATCCCGGATAGCTTCAAACCGGAACAAAGTCCGCAAAAGCGCCACTCCCATAGCAAAAAAACTAATAATGAGCGTAGCTGCTTTCTGAATCTGCCAGCGCTGAACATCCGGTATGCCGGCCACCCAACCGGCATCGATTTTTTCCCCGTAAAAAAGCGCTAGGGGCAGGCCTACCAGCACCAGCAACAATCCGATAATTTCTATCCAAAAGAACGTTCTGAGCATGGTCAGACAAAAAATTGTCGCATCGCGGATGAGACGTAAAAAGCCCAGACGTTTTTCCAGCTTCTGAATGTTTTCGGCCTCGCTTACACTGATCAACTGCGCCTTGCGAAAGGCTTCCGCAGTGCTCAAATTGCTGTGCAAAGCCCAATTCATGCTTTGTACGCACTCGTTATAATTCTTGTTGAACTCCAGCATGGCCTTGGGAAAAGGAAACCAGGCGGCTTCCTGCCGAATAGTGCCAAGTTTTTCGACAAAGCCTTTGAATTTTGTTCGCAGTGTCTTGGTATCTTTATGAATTACCTGTTGTACATCCTTTTCCAAGGCTTGGCGGGCATTGATAGCGGCCTGAAAGGGCACGTAGTTGTTATATTTATTCATCTCGGAGAGGCGTTTAATACGCTCTTCGGCCGGAGCAAAAAAAGGATGCTCGGGCGGAAACCAGGCGGCGATTTCCCGGCGCAACTTCTCCAGCAGGGGTTTTTCTTCCTGCATCTTACTTTCGGTGACAACCCAAACGGTGCTCAGTGATGTCAATATCTGCACCTGGCCCCGCTCCATCTCCGGGTCCAGCAGGGCCCGGTTAAAGTAGTGGGGATCGGCTTCAATAAGCGGGTACAAAACAGCAAAGCCCCGGTCGGCAAAACCGGTTTTAACCAGCGTCACCGCCCGCCGATATTCCGCATCAAGCCAGGCCGGGCAGGCTCGCGCGGCCAGTTCATAGAGATTTTTCGCAGCGGCAAACCGGCCCTGGCTTTCATGAACCCGCGCCTGCAAAGCCGTATGCCAGGCCTGCAAAAAGCCCGCCGGGCTCATGGTCTCGGCTTCTTTCCAATAGTTGAGGGCCTTGGTCATATCTCCCCGCTCAAGGGCGCAAAAGCCCTGGAGAGAGCGGATCCGGCAATCTCTGGGAAAACGCATAGCCAGATTGCCGAGGGCCTTTTCGTGGTCTAACTTGTTAGCTCCGGGAAAATCGCGCAGCATTTCCCAAACAGGATTATTATCCACGGGCACGAGATCTTCGCCTGAGGAACCGGGCGGCAATTTTCCCTTGGTTCGCCAGGCAAGCGCAATGCTGCGAATCTGCATAAAGCCGTCAATATCATAGATGGCCCGCAGGAGCACCCCCGGCACGGTATCCTGAGCATGCAACTCGGCAATGGCTTCCAGCTCCCCCCCCGCGAGCTTGGCATCTATGGCTTTGATACCGTTCTTCATGGCGGCCAAATCCATGGTCGCCACGCGCTTCCAGACATTTTTATCCCGTTCGGGAAAGTGGCGCGTCGGGCATTCGGTATGTTCGTGGCTGCGCTGGCCGCAGTAAAAGCATTGCTGATGTTTGCCGAGAACCAGATTTCCGGCCACTAACAAGGGCAAAGTGTTACCGGACTGTTCCTCCGCTTCGGCCATGCTGACGTTGCACCAAACATCGGGCCCCCCGCCTTCGGAAAAGCGCACTTCATGGGCAACGCACTCAGGCCCCAACAACAGAGCGTTGCGGAAGCTCATATGCGGGTAATCAGAGGCCAGCTGATCCCAATCCAAAGTAACTTTCTTGGGCAGCTCGTTATTGAAGTTGAGCCCTTTTTTATCCACCACGACCAAAGAACACGGCCAGTAATGTTCTGATTTTTCTTCCTTGAGTCGGGCTACCAGCGTAAGGTAATCCACAACCCAGCCTTTGAGTTGGCGCAGGGTTTCCAGGGGAAACATCAGGAAAAAATCGTTGATGGTATAGCGGAACTTGTTGCGCTGCAGGATCTTTCCTATTTCTTCAAAGAAAAAATGCCAGCCTGCCTGAAACTGTTTATCCAGGGGATTGCCTAAGGGCCGCAACAGGGCATACCAGCCGAGAGAAGCCTGGTACGGCAAACGCGGGTCCGCATCGAGGAGATGCCACACCCCTTGCAGGCCGGGAGCGGCGCCTTTTGTCAAGGTCAGGCCGGGGATGGAGCCGCCGGCTTCCCGACAGGCATCGGCCACCCAAATTTGAAAGCCTTCAGGCTCTTCAAGCCGCTGATCTTTGAAATTTGGCGTCAATTCCAGGCTAAGGCTGCGCCCTTCGCCCAAGGCAAGAACTGCGGGCATAACCGTGCTGGTGACGGCTAGGGAATTAAACCGCGCCCATGTTTGCAGACGGGCGGCCGAAAGAAAAGCATCGGAGGAAAAAAAGAACCACAGGCCCTGCCCCTCAGCCTGGGCGACAGACAACCCGCCGTAATCCTCAATAGTTTGGGCTACGACATTGTGCAGGGCGCCGTTCCAGACCAGCCACAGGGCATAGCCCTGGGCCCGCATACGCGGTTCATCCGGGTGAACCATGGTTTCTAAAAGCTGCGCTATGTGCCGCATGACGCTCCTGCTGCAAAAGGTGGCGGGCCCCTTGCCCGGCTTCACTCTTACTCTACCTTGTTCTCTTGCAAAAAACGGGCCTGGAAAAAATTGCCCATGAAACCGCCCCTGCCCGGCCTGCCTCCGGAGGGAAAAACAGAGGCTTCCCTCCGGAGCGAGCCGGGCAATCCGAGCAGAAAACCGTCAGAATTTCGCCTCAGTATCCTGCAAACGCTGCATGCCTTGGCAAAAAACTGCCCCGGAATGACGGGGGCATCCCGGTATTATGATGCCATCCGTCATCCGGAGGGAACAAAGGCTTGCCTCTGCCGTAGGCTCGGAGAACGGCGAATCCGGAATGCCGAGCCTGCCGGACACCACAGGAAACAGTGGTTCAGCTTCTCCGATCCGACCAAGCCTGAGGGGCTACAGGCATTTTTTCAGAGCCGCAAGCAGACGCTCCACGTTTTCCGGCCGCGCGGTATGGCCCATCAGGCCGATGCGCCAGATCTTTCCGGCCAGGGGGCCGAGGCCGGAGCCGATTTCAATATGGAATTCATCCAGCAGGCGGGAACGCACCGCGGCTTCATCCACACCGGCGGGAATCGTAACGGCATTGAGTTGCGGCAGACGGTATTCCGGAGCCACATAGAAAGAGATACCCAGGTTTTCCAACCCTTTTGCCAGGAGTTGGTGCATCTCTTCGTGGCGCTTGAAAACAGCGGGCAGCCCTTCGGCAAGCACCATATCCAGGGCCTGGTAAAGACCATAGAGCATGTTAATGGGCGCGGTGTGGTGGTAGGCGCGGGTATGGCCTTCCCAATAATTCATGATCAGGCTCAGATCCAAGTACCAGTTAGGCACCTTCGTCTTACGTTTTTTCAGTTTCTCCAGAGCCTTGTCAGAAAAGGAGACCGGCGAGAGGCCCGGAGGGCAGGAGAGGCACTTCTGGGTGCCGCTGTACAGCACGTCGCAGTGCCAGGAATCCATGGTTACCGGAATGCCGCCAAGGCTGGTGACGCAATCCACCACGTAGAGCGCGCCGGTTTTTGCGACCAGATCGCCGATTTCCTGCACGGGGTTGCGCACGCCGGTGGAGGTTTCGGCATGGATAATCCCAACGATGTCATAGGAGCTTTTTTTCAAGTGCTCGGCCACAACTTCCGGCAGCACCGGCGTACCCCACTCAAACTCCAGAACATCTACTTCCGCGCCGAGACGGGAGGCCACATCCTGCATGCGCTTACCAAAGACGCCGTTGATGAGCACAAGAACGCGGTCGCCTTTTTCCACCAGGTTGACAAAGGCGGTTTCCATACCTGCCGAACCGGTTCCGGACATGGGCAGGGTCAATTCGTTTTTGGTGTTCATCACAGTGCGCAATTGTACCTTGATGGCATCCATAATACGAATGAAGTAGGGATCCAGATGGCCCAGGGTGGGCTTAGCCATTGCGGCATACACTTCTTGGTAAACGCAAGAGGGCCCGGGCCCCATAAGCAAGGTCGGCTGTATATGGTCCAGCAGATTCGCCATAACAAATCTCCTTAGAAAAAATGTGGTCTCACTTTGCCCCAAAAGGAGAAACATAGCAACGGTCAAGGGGCGCAAGGCTTTTGCCCGCTTCCCCCGCCCGCAAAAAAATATCGTAAAAAAATGTTGACTAACTTAAGCTGATCACGTAGATGACTGTCTCCGCGTTGGAAAACAAACGCGGTGAGCGTCCCCATCGTCTAGCCGGCCCAGGACAACGGCCTTTCACGCCGTCGACAGGGGTTCAAATCCCCTTGGGGACGCCAAGTAAATTCAAGGGCTTACGAGCAAAATCGTAAGTCCTTTTTACGTTGGGTGACTGGCTGTGTGCCAAATCATGTGCCAATCGCTTTTTTCAACGGCTCGAAGGGTAGAACTTTCGGGCTTTTTCTTTTTGCGAACACGCGATCCAGTTTATCCGGCTGCACGCAGGGACTCTTGCTGTACCGGGCCGTGGTGTTTGGGTTCTTGGCCGAAGCGCTGCTTGCACTGTGGGAATGTCCAACCCTTCATAGGCCAGTATGGTGGCCGATAGATGCCTGATGGCGTGAAAACCAAAAGGCTTGACCTTGGCCCGTTTGCAGAGGTTTTCCATATAGTGCTGTCTGGCAGTATACGGCTCTCCCGTTTCCGGATCAGTGAAGACAAAGACGGAATGGCTTGTCATCCAGTGTATGACAAGGGTGCTATGGAGTTCCGTTGTCATCGGCACCCATGCGTATTCCATGCCGCCATGCCCGCTCTTGCGGGTTCCAAAGCGTATTTTGCGGCCCTGTATATCGACATCCGACCAGAGCAGCCTGAACACTTCCATGCGTCTTGCTCCTGTATGCAGCATGAGCAGCAACATAGCCCTGCCCGCTTGGTTCGCCTTTTCGTATGCCTTCCAGAAGTCTTCTTCCGGCGGCACATAACGCGGCCTCGCACCGGCGGGGAACTTCTCCACCTCCACAAACGGGTTGATCTTGGGGAATCCGTAATACTTCTTTCCCCAACCCCAAGCCGTGAGCAGGTTTTTGCGGGCCTGGCAACATTGCCTGATGTGTCCTTGGAAACATGACGCAAGGCATCGAGTGCCATTGCCGATGTGAGGTGCTCCGGTCTGGTGTGGGTGGAACCACCTTGAACAGATATTTGAAGGCCAGTTTCTTTTCAGAAAGCGTCTTCTTCACAAACCGTTCAGCCGCTATATCAAGATACGCATTGGCGAACTCAAGCAAGGAGGCCATATGGGTCGTGGAGCTTTCCTGCGCCCATGCTGCCGCCTTCTGTGCAGCCTCTCACTTTTTTGCTTCTTGCTTTGTGGGGAACGTCTTCGTCTTTATCTGGCCCTGTATCATGCGCTTTGCCCGCCATTTGCCGCTGGGTATCAGGTATAGCATATCTACCTTCCTTTATACTCTCTATTCGATTTTCAGAGAACCTGACGGCGGCACCATGTGAAGGCTGAAAGCCACCTAGCGCATCTTTATGTCTATACACCCATCCGGTGGACACGTCCAAGATTGAGGCAACCTGCTTCGCCGTCAGCATAACGCTCACCTGCTTATATTTTCCTATCCGCACCGTCAGACGGCGGGATGAAATCCACAGGCTCCGGTTCCCACATGTTGCTGATGATGGTGTGACCATCCGTGCCGAGAATTTCTGGACAGCCTTCCGGCTCCAGAGGCAAGCGTAACTGGACAGGCAACTTGGCGTTGGGGCTGTTGAGGGTGCATCTTCCTTGTTTAAAATTTTGAGAATTGTTCATGCCTTTCTTCAAGTGGGCTTCCCGCTGCCTTTCACGACTACCGGTCTGCGTCGGTTTAAAGAGGCAGCGGAGGTCTTTCGACCCGACGCCCTTGAAAAAAACTTGGAGGAGGTGGGGGCATTAACTAAGAACAGTGAATGGCACCCAAACGCTGCTAAACGCCATAAATGAGAGCGACCGCACGGAA
>CATJOY010000079.1 GCA_949741925.1 uncultured Desulfovibrionaceae bacterium
ACGCCCCGGCCGCCGGAGGCATTCAAATGCGGAAGCTGCGATGACCTAGCGTTTTTTTCCTTTTTCCTTGAGAGAGCGTAAACGTTTTTCAATAACCCGTTTGTTCGGATAGGTATCATGGATGCTTTCAAAGAGTTTTCCAGCCTGCTTGAGGTTTCCTTCCTGTTCCAGCACATCGGCCAGCATGAAGGTACTCAGCGTTCTTTGGGCTTCGGAAATATCGTTGATGGCCAAAAGCTCTTGGAGTTTCCGGGCGGCTTCAGGCAGTTCATCGGTAGCTATGTGCACTCCGGCCAGATCTTGGAGGCATTCGGCGTGCAAGCTTCCTGATATGGGCAATTCCAAACAATATCCCAAAGATTCTTTAGCCAGTTCAAATTCAAGACGCAGCAGATAGATGCCGGCCAGCCCCCGGGAAGCTTCGGCCTTATCTTCGGGAGAAACGCTTCGGGATTCCACAACATCGGACCACAGCTTTTCCGCCCGGGTATATTTTCCGTCCTGACGGTATTGTTCGGCCAACTGTAATTCGACCTGACGCAAACGCTTATGATCGGTTTCATATTCGATGCGCATGGATTCCAAAATCTCAATGGCCGCCTTGCGATCGTGGCGCAGAGTCAGCGCTATATCAAGCAGGGTATTCCAGGTTTCCCAGCGGTCGGCTCCATCGGGATTGCGCCTCAGATACCGTTCAAAAGATTTCTCAGCATCCAGATAATCTAGCTTTGCAAAGGCCTGACGGGCTTCCGAAAGATCGTCGGCAGCCGCTTTTTCCTCTCTTTGCAAACACGAGGATAAAAAAACGCACAACAGCAGGAAAACAGGCATGACCCTATGGATAAAGGCTCCGCGCCGCCCGGAATATGCTTCCCTTGGCGGCGCGGTCCTGTTTTTCAGGGGAGGGGACCAAAAACGGTTCATTATGCAGCCTTTGGCAAAACGATTACCTTTCGTCGTCGCCGTTGGCGTCGTCTATACGGTCAAAGCCGACAACAAAGGCCTTGTCGTCAAGGGCTACCAAACGAACGCCTTGGGTGGCTCGGCCTACTGAACGAACGCCTTCAACGCCGATACGGATTATTTTATTGGTGGAGGTCAGCAGAATCAAGGCGTCATTTTCCGCAACGGTCATGGCGCCGACCACCTGCCCGGTTTTGGAGGTCACCTTAAAGTTAATGATGCCTTTACCGCCTCGGGATTGAACGCGGTAAAGATCCAACTTCGTGCGTTTGCCGTAACCATTGCTTGATACCGTCAGTATTTCAGGATCGCTCCCGGCCTCGGCCACCACACAGGCCACAACCTCGTCGCCGTCTCTAAGGGCGATGCCCTTCACCCCGGAAGCGCCCCGGCCCATGGGCCGGGCTTCGTTGCCCTGGAAACGAATAGCCAATCCGTTTCGAGTGGTCAGCACCACACTGGCATCATCGGCAACTTCACGGACCATGATCAATTCATCATCATCGCGCATGCCCACGGCCAGCATGCCGGTTTTTCGGCACCGGGCGTACATGGATGCAGCAGAGCGTTTGATCATGCCTTTTTTCGTGGCAAAAAGGAAAAAGCGATCATCGGTAAATTCACGGATAGAAAGAATGGTGGTTACCCACTCCTCTTTATCCAGCGGCAAAAGGTTGGCGATATGCGCGCCCTTGGCCGTACGGCTGCCTTCCGGAACCTGATGCACCTTCAGTTGGTGCATGCGGCCGCGGTTGGTAAAGAGCAGGAGATGTTGGTGGTTGGTGGTCGTGAGGAAATCCTGAACAAAATCATCATCTGAAGTATGCAGACCGGCAATGCCTTTACCGCCACGCTTTTGCTGCTGGTAGTTATCCAGCGTGGTGCGCTTGATGTACCCTCTGCGGGAAAGGGTTATCACAACATCCTCATCGGGGATGAGGTCTTCAATATCGATGCCTTCAAGATCATCTTTAACTATTTCCGTCAGCCGCGGGGTAGCGTAGGTTTTCTTCAGGGATTCTAGTTCCTCGCGGATAACCGAACGCAGCACGTTTTCATCATCCAAGATGGAGTTCAGGTATTTGATAAAGGCAAGCAGTTCCCGATATTCCTCCAGCAGTTTCTCATGCTCAAGGTTAGTCAGGCGTTGCAGGCGCATATCCAAAATAGCCTGGGCCTGAAGCTCGGAGAGGCTAAAGCGGCCCATCAGGGCATCCTTGGCTTCTTGGGGAGTTTTAGAGGCCCGAATCAAAGCCACCACGGCGTCAATATTATCCAAAGCGATGCGCAGGCCTTCCAGGATGTGGGCTCGGGCCTCGGATTTTTTCAAATCATAGCGCGTGCGCCTGATAACGACTTCCCGGCGGTGGTCCAGAAAGCAAGCTAAACTGCTTTTCAGAGTAAGCAATTGCGGCCTGTTGTTGACCACAGCCAACATATTGTAACTGTAGGTGCTTTCCAGCGGCGTAAATTTAAACAGGCTGTTGATGATAATATCGGGCAGAGCGCCCCGCTTAAGATCCAGAACAATACGGATGCCCTTACGATCCGATTCGTCACGTAAATCAGAAACCCCGTCAATGCGTCTGTCGTTGACCAGGGCGGCGATTTTTTCAACCAGCACGGATTTATTCAAGGCATAGGGAATTTCTTTAATAACAATGGATTCCGTTCCCTTTTTCCTGCTTTCTATCTCCACCTTGCCCCTAACTTTTACCGAACCCCGGCCGGTGGCGTAGGCATCAATCAGCCCCTGACCGGCATAAACCATACCGCCCGTGGGAAAATCCGGCCCCTTCACATAGGTCATCAGATCGGCCACGGTGCAGCCCGGATCTTCAAGCTGCATCAGCAGGGCTTCGCACAGCTCGCCAAGATTATGAGGCGGAATATTGGTGGCCATACCCACGGCGATACCGGAAGAACCGTTGAGCAGCAGGCTAGGCACTTTTGTCGGCAAAACCGCCGGTTCTAGAAGGGTATTATCATAGTTGGGCCGGAACTCGACGGTTTCCTTTTCGATATCCGCCATGAATTCTCCGGCCAGCCGAGACATGCGCACTTCGGTATACCGCATAGCCGCGGCCGAGTCGCCGTCAATGGAGCCGAAGTTCCCTTGCCCTTCCACGAGAATATCTCGCATAGCAAAGGTCTGAGCCATCCGAACCAAAGCGTCATATACGGCGATATCCCCGTGGGGATGGTATTTACCGATGACGTCGCCGACAACGCGGGCGGATTTTTTGGGCGGACGGGTATAACTGTTGCCAAGTTCGTGCTGGGCGAACATGATGCGCCGGTGCACCGGCTTTAAGCCGTCTCTGGCGTCGGGAATGGCCCGGCCGATGATTACTGAAAGCGAATATTCCAGGTACGACTTTCTGAGTTCCTGTTCGATGCTGACCTGTTCTTTCTCTGCCACGCTAACCTCATTTATCCTGACCGCGTATCATAATCATAACGCACGGTACGCTTGCATTTTCCATTGTACGGCGGGTCGTTCCCTTCCGCGGAGAGTGTAACGACGTTCCACGACCGGCTTAAATATCCAGATCCTGAACATTCAAGGCGTTACGCTCGATAAAATCACGACGCGGTTCGACCCGATCCCCCATAAGCTGCTCGAACGCTTCGGCGGCTTCTTCTGCATCTTCCACGGTTACCTGAAGAAAAACCCGATTTTCCGGATTCATGGTCGTTACCCAGAGCTGTTCCGGGTTCATTTCCCCCAGCCCCTTATACCGCTGAATGGTGATGCCCTTGCGGGCTTCGTCAAGCATCAGGGCATTGAGGGCAAACAGCCCGTCGGCATTGCTTTTGCCTTCCTTACGCTCGGCCGTAAAGGTGAACGCGCCGCAGCGGGCGCGCAGCGTTTGCAACGTTTCCCAAGCCTGGCCGTAAATTCGTGAACCGAAAAACTCAACGCCGATACGCGTTTTATGGCCGTTGGCGTTTTCAAACAGCAGCAGGGTGCGTTGTTCAAGATCCGTTTCTTCTATGGCGGTACTGAAGCTGTATTCCCGTTGCAACAGCCAGGCCTTAAAGGCTTCCAGATGCTCTCCGGCCTCTTCAGCAAACCATTCGGGAACGAGTTTATCCCCATATTCGATGAACGCAAGAAACAAATCCTGACTGATGCCGGCCATTTCAGCATCATGCACCCGCTGGGAGACCAGATCTATGTCTGTGTAGAGCCGAATGAGATCCTGCCCGGCAAAGGCGGTTCCGTTACCGGAAATAACGGTGAGATCCTTGCTAACCCGCTCCAAGAGAAACTCGTTCAGTTCCTTATCGTCTTTGATAAACTTTTCAAAGCGGGCATTGTGGGCCCGGTATAAAGGAGGCTGGGCTATATAGAGATGCCCCCGGTCAATGAGTTCCTTATACTGACGGAAAAAGAAGGTCAGCAGCAAGGTCCGGATATGAGCGCCGTCTACGTCGGCATCGGTCATAATGACGATGGTGTGGTAACGGAGCTTATCAAAATCAAGCCCTTCGTCGCCTTCGGAGCCGCTGACGTTGATTCCAGCGCCCATGGCGGTTATCAGAGATTTGATTTCCTTATTGGCCAGCATTTTGTCAAAACGGGTCCGCTCCACATTCAGTATTTTGCCGCGCAACGGTAAAATAGCCTGAGTGGTCGGGTTCCGGCCCTGTTTGGCCGAGCCTCCGGCTGAATCGCCTTCCACGATAAACAGTTCAGAATCGGCCGGATCTTTGCTCTGGCAATCAGCCAGTTTGCCGGGCAAAGCGTTATCGGAAAGGGCTCCCTTACGCCGCACCAGATCTTTGGCTTTTCGGGCTGCTTCGCGGGCTCGAGCCGCATCCACGGCCTTATCAATGATAAGCTTTATATCTTTGGGATTTTCTTCAAAAAAGGTATTCAGCTTCTCGTACACAATGCCGGCCACAATGCCGGTCACTTCGCTATTACCCAATTTTGTCTTGGTTTGCCCTTCAAACTGCGGGTTGGGGAGTTTGACGGAAACCACGGCGGTAAGGCCTTCCCGCACATCGTCTCCGGATAGGGTCATCTTCAGTTTTTTTGCCTGCTCGGAATTCTTAATATAGAGGTTAATGGCCCGAGTCAGAGCTGTTCTGAAGCCCACCAAATGGGTTCCGCCTTCCTTGGTCCGGATATTGTTGGCGAAGGTGAGCACATTTTCCTTATACCCGGCGTTATATTGCAGGGCAAAATCAATAGTAACGCCTGAGTTTTCCCCTTCACCGGCCACAATGCCGTGAAGGCCGTTTTCTCCGGAATTCAAATCCTTAACAAACTGGCGGATTCCACCCTCAAAGCAAAAGGTTTCCTGTTCGTTGCTGCGCTCGTCAATAAATTCAATTTCCAGCCCTTTATTGAGGTACGCCAGTTCTTCAAGGCGCTTGCGCAATATCTCATAGGAAAAGACCACGGTTTCAAAAATTTCCTCATCCGGAGTGAAACGTACCGTGGTCCCGTGGTTTCCGGATTCTCCCAAGGTTTGCAAGGTTTCAACGGGAATCCCCCGGGAGTAACGTTGCCTGTACTTATGCCCGTCGCGACGAATCATCACTTCCATAGTTTCGGAAAGGGCGTTGACGCAGGAAACGCCTACCCCGTGCAGACCGCCGGAAACCTTGTAGCTGTTATTATCGAATTTTCCTCCGGCGTGGAGTTTGGTCATAACCACTTCCACAGCGGGCTTGCCCTCTTTGGGGTGTATATCCACGGGGATACCCCGCCCGTTGTCCGAAACCGAGCAGGAGCCATCTACATGCAGGCGCACGGTAATCTTGGTGCAATAACCTGCCATGGCTTCATCTACTGCGTTATCGACAACTTCATAAACAAGATGATGCAGACCGCGTCCATCCGTGCTGCCGATGTACATAGCCGGACGCACGCGCACCGCGGCCAATCCCTCGAGAACCGTGATGCTATCTGCCGTATAGCCGTTTTCACGCATATCTTGAGTCATCAAACTTCTTCCTCGCTATAGTAAGTCGCTTCAACTATTTTCATGGGCATGATGATAACCGTGTATTCCTGGTCATCCTCTCCTTTAATGCCGCAGGGGCCTTCGGCGGCAGTCAGGATGAGGGTCAGCTTTTCAGAGCGGTAATGATCCAGGATATCAAGCAGATTTTTGGTAGGGAAGGCAATTTTATGAATCGTGCCGTTGTACGATGCATCCAGGCTTTCCGTGGCTGAGCCCACATCTTCCCCGGTGGCGGAGAGCACGGCTTCCCCTTCGGATAGAGCAAAATACGTGCAACGGTTGCTGTCAGAATTAAATATCAGCAACCGTTCAAGAGCTGCTTCAAGATCCTTGCGGTTGAGTTCCAGCTTTGAGGTTCCGTCGCCATCCAGACGGGAAAGAAAGGCCACATAATCGGTGAAATGGTAGCTGGAAACAGGCAGGGAGAAGCTTTCTTTTTTATCCGTGGTGCGCAGGAAGAGACGCTTCTCCCCCAGATTCAGCTCAATATCATCGGCGCCAAGCCAGCGCTTGAGTTCATTCAGATACTTTTTCTGAAGAAGCAGACCATCTTGAGGCAACAAGGCCTGTAGGGCATCGTTAAAAAAACGTTGCAAGGCGAACTGATGGCCTGTCAGCCCGCAGGCGTCGATATGCCCTTTGGCATCCGGTTTCATCAACAAACAATTCATGCCTTCAGCGTTTTCATCATCGGCTATGCAATAGGCAATACGATCAATCAGCTCCAGCAAATAATCGCCGGACCAAACAACAGAGCCCTTTTCGGGAAACTCGGAAAAATTCTGAAACCAGGCGTTGTCGTTGGTTGGAAGCTTATATTTTCTCCGCCCTTGCTCAATCAGGAGATTGCCTGAACCTTCCTCAAGAGAAAGAGCAATCTGCCCCTGAGGGAGCTTACGCAAAAGATCGACAAAAGCTTTGCCCTGAACCCCGGCTAAACCAGGTGTAACGACTTCCGCGGTATAGCTTCCTTTGAATTCTATATTGGAATCCGTTGCCATAATACGCAGCCCGCTTTCATCGCCTTGCAGCCAGATTGATCGCAGATAGGCGGCCCCGGCTTTAGTTGGAAGAATATTGGCGGCTTTTTGCAGACCTTCGATGACATCGTCTTTAAATACTCTTACTAACATAAAGAATCCTTGTAGTTTTTATTGGTCGTGTTTCTTTGCTACTAAGCTGTCCAATATGCTTATTTTATTTACTTTTTTGTGTGAATAACAGGGGGAATATCTAGCGCCTATCCGGCGCGTAATGAACAGCCGGTTATAGGGTTGTTAACGAAAGGCACTTTTTTCTCATTGAGGAAACCACTTTGTTCATATTGCTGTCACTTTCCTGTAATTCTTTAATTTTTTTGCAGGCGTATACAACGGTTGCATGATTTTTTCCACCGAAGACAGCGCCTATGGCAGGAAAGGAGAGCCCCAAAAGTTCCCGGCAAAGGTACATGCTGATCTGCCGGGCCTGCACCAGATCCCGCCCCCTCTCCGGCCCGGCAATATCCTTGGGGGATACGCCAAAACGTTCGGCCACGGCATTAACTATGGCCTCGGCGTTCAGCGGGCTTCTTTTGAACGCTCCCACGCTTTCCATGAGAGTTTCAAGATCGTTGCTGCTCAACGGAGATGTTCTGCGGGCGTTATAGGCAGCCGCCTTGGCAAGAATACCCGAAAGAAGCCGTGGATCATCAATATGGAGGGCCAACAGTAAGGCCTGTTCCCTGTTTAGGGAAAGATTTTTGCCTAACGCTTCATCACGCACGAAACGAAGGCGAATGTCAAGATCCGGTTTTTTCAGGCTGATGATAAGACCGGATTCAAGCCTGGAGCGGAGCTTGGGATGGAGGCCGACATGCGGCAGGGCATCATCAAAAGCCAGGACCAAGGCTTTTTTTTCTCCGCAAAATTTGTCGATCGTTCGGGCCAGCTCGTGTTGCAGCGAAGCGTATTTGGTTATTTCCTGGCCATCGTCGATGAACAAGGCATCGACTGCAGCGGATTTTTTTTCCAAGCCGCCGACGCCAAGCGAGAGAAGGGAGGCAATATCAGCCAGATGTATCCGCTCATTTCCCAGAACGCATCCGGCGCTATAAGCCATGGCGCGCAGGAGGTGGGTTTTGCCGCATACGCCTTTGCCGCAGATAACAAACGGCGTGTGCGCTGTCGGATACGGCCGGGCTCCAAGCTCTCGTGCCATGGCTACAGGAAATTCATTCTTTCGATTGTATAAAAACCCTTCAAAGGAGTAGCGCCGGCTTTCGGCAGAGGGAGAGGCTGCCTCCCCGAGTTCTCCCGGGATGGAGGCCCGGCGGCGCCGGCTTCGTTCGCGAAAGATAACTTTGCAACCAAAGGCTTTTTGGATGGTTTGTTCGAGCAACAGCAGCTTGTCGTTGCCGATCCAGGCTGAAAAAAGACAATGGGGAAACGTGACGCTGACGCCCCCTTTGGGCAGGGAATCTACCAGCAGTGGGTCAAACCAGGAGCGAAGTTCCTGTTCACAGCAGTGAGCGCTTAGATGGCTGCGCAATCCCTCTTTTATCACCCTGGTGCATCCTCTGGCATTTCGCGCTTGGGCGTCTCTGTAAGGTGGGGGAAATTCCGCAGGCGCTCTGCCCGCAGACCTTGTGGAACGGCGTTTCGGAACATCCGGCGCGCCGTCTTCGGCATACGGATCTTCAGTGCAAATACCCTGATAATTCAAATTATTACATCAGAATTTAAGCATATGCCAGTATATCATAAATAAAAGATCAGGACAAGAACCAAAAAGGCTTGGCATTATTGCGGTTATCCTCTTTCCCTTCTTCCCTCTACCTCATAAAACAAGCCGCATTCCTTATCCCTCTGCCTCTTTGCCGGTATTCCTTTTTATACTGTGATTCCCGCTCGTTACAGCCACAGCCTCCCCGTACATCCCAAGGCCTATTTTTTAACGGAAACTGAAACCGACAAGAAAAATTCTCAACGCTCTTGACAAAAGAGGAAAGGGCACTGTATCGTTCATATAATAGATTTAATTCCATAATATGGACAAAAGATGCTTGTTATTCTTTTTTTTATAATAAAGTCCATTATATGGATCAAATTATAACCATAGAGGAGAGCAAACAAGGAACTTTCAAGATCTTTTTGGCCATAAGGCAATGACCGGTAGAAAGGCGAACATTCCATGCCCGCCAAGACCGGCCTTCAGAACATCGGGTCACCATTCGTAACCGGGTTGAACTGACGCCATCATCTCGTGTGGAGGAGAACACATGGATACTTTCTATGCCGATCTGGCTCGCCGCCTGCAAAAAACTCTACGCTTGGAACATAAGATCGTGGCCATGGGCCTTTCAGATAATCCTCCGGCCAACCTTACCCGCTATACCGGACCGGCCATTAAAGCGTGTCAAATGATCGATCTTTGTCGTTTTGAAGGGAAGTCGTTCTATACTTACCAAGAAGATCATTACGAATGCAAAAACGCTATCCGCTGGCTGGGCTTTGACGAAAGTTATGAAGGTCATCTGAGCGGAGAATGGGCCTCCGGCGATTACCCTGATAACGGCCGGGCTCTTTTCCGGGCTCCGGCTTTTTGTCGCCGCATGTATATGGAAGCCCCTTTGCTGGTGCCGAGAACTGTGAAATGTATCTCTTTCTCCCCCCTGGAAGATGGCGATAAGGCGCCTCTACGAGGCGATGAAGTCCTGATCATCCTCTGCAATCCCCGCCAGGGCCTCTATCTTTCCCGCTCGCTGCTGTACTCATACGGCGGTATTTCCTGGGGGATGACCGGTCCCGGCACATGCCACAGCATTGTGGCCGGGCCTTTCCTGCATCGCCAAGCGTATTACAGCTTAGGATGCTTTGGAGCGCGCCAGTTCATGAAGGTTAAGGGGGAAGAGCTTTTCTTCGGCATCCCGATTGAACAATTGCGTCAACTTGTAGAGGACGCTGAACTTTTGCTCCGCCGCCGTCCCGACTTGGAAGCGCAGTTGGATGAACCTGTTCATGCGGTGCATGAAGCAACGGAGTTTGAACTTCAGGTTCAGAAATCCAAGGGCAAGATGCTGGCCAAGGAGCAAAAATAACATATCGCGGGCTCTTCCCAACCAGGGAACGGGCCCGCTTTTCATTCAGAGGAGGCTATTAGCGACTGCAACCCTACCTTATTCCGTTTTTCAATCTCACAGGAATACCTGATGAACAAAATGCTTTCTTTTATTATCCCTGTTCTTGCGTGGATCCTGTTCATCTACCAGATGGTCATCACTCAGGTTTTCATCCAGTCCTATATGGAAAATCAGATAGTCCACATGCTTTTGGTGGGCGTTCTCCTTTCCCTTTGCTCTGTTCAGGCGGCAAAAAAGACTGGATGGAAGATTTTCTGGGGGGCAAACGCCCTGGCCTTTATTATCGTCTGTGGGTATATCAAGCTTGATTTCAATTACCTTGAAATGATGATCGGATTCCCCGAACCCTTTGAGACTGCTTTCGGAGCAGCCCTGCTCGTTATTCTAGTCATCGCTACATATAAATCGTGGGGCAAGGTGTTCCCGACCATCACGATCCTTGCGTTAGCTTATTTCTTTTTCGGGCATCTTCTTCCCGAGCCTCTGTACCACTCCCGCATCAACTTCCCCACAGCCATTTCTTTCCTGAGCTTGGGATTCGGTACGGGCATCTTCGGCAGCATTCTCGGTATGATTGTGGAATTCGGTTTCCTGCTAGTGCTCTTCGGCGCTCTGCTCGAAGCCATGGGAGCCAACGATTTTTTCTTGGAAATGGGCAAACTTGGCGGCAAGATCAGCCGAGGCGGCCCTGCTCAGACAGCCATTATCGGTTCTTCGCTTGTGGGTATGGCTTCCGGTTCCGCTTTGGCCAATGTCATGATCACCGGCGCCTTTACCATCCCCACCATGAAACGTTTCGGCTACAAGCCCGAGACCGCAGGAGCCATTGAGGCCGTTGCCAGTGCCGGCAGCCAAATCATGCCGCCTATCATGGGAGCAACTGCCTTTCTCATGGCTGCCTTTCTCGGTGTTCCCTTTCCTCAGGTTATGATTGCCGCCTTTGTCCCTGCCGTACTCTATTATCTGGCTGTAGGCGTCAGCGTTGAACTTATTGCCCGCCGCATGAATATCAGCGCCCCTACCGGTGAGGTTGACAAGCGTTTGCTCCTCGAGCGCGCCGCGGTATTCCTGATACCTCTCGGTCTGCTCACTGTGCTTCTGGTCTGCCAGTACAGCCCCGGTTACACTGCGTTTTATAGTATCCTTCTTGTGCTCGCTATCGGGTATGCCCGCAAGAGCACGCGTCCTTCCTTTAAAAAATTGAGCAAGGGCATTGTTTCCGGCGTTGTCTCCGCCGCAAAAATTTCCGTCGTGGTCGCTTCTGTCGCCGTCATTGCCCAGGTAGTCATCACCACGGGATTGGGAACCAAACTTGCTCATGTTATTTTCCTTGTTAGTGGCGGTCATCTTTTTGTGACCCTTATCATGGCCATGATCCTGTGTATCTTTCTCGGTTGCGGCGTGCCCAGTTCTGCCGCTTATGCGTTGGTAGCCATCCTCGTGGCGCCCGCTATCGTAAAAATGGGCATCGATCCCTTCCAGATTCACTTCTTCTGCCTGTACTTTGCTGTGATCTCCTGCATTACGCCGCCTGTGGCCCTTGCCACCCTGGGGGCTACGAGCATTGCGGAATCAGACTACACCAAGACAGGCTGGGAAGCACTGAAACTCTCCATATCCGGATATATCATTCCATTTTTTGTAGTCTTTAACAGTGCCATCCTCTTGCGTAACGAGGATATACTCATCTCCTTCCTGAGTATTGGAGCCGCTATTGGCGCTATTTTCTGCATCTGTGCCACGATGTACGGTTATCTCTACGGCATAGCCACTACGCCTATGAGAATGCTTTCTTGTGTAGCCGCTGTATTTCTAGGGTGGTATGTCTTTTCTACAGACATAATTTATTTTTTTTCAGGTGTAGGATGCGGTCTTACGTTCCTGGGGAGGCAATACTTCCTGAATAAAAAGCAGAACAGCAGATCTCTTGCATGAATCATTCGTAGAGAGCCTTTTCGTTTTCCAGGTTCCCCCATGTCTCCAACCTCAAACGGGAGAATACACCATGAAAAAGCTTTTTGCCATTGTACTGAGTTTAGGTCTCCTCTTTTGTACAACTTCCACAGCATGTGCAGAGGCGACAAAACTAAAAATTGTATCTGCTCCTTTTGGGCGTCACCTCTACACTATGGGGGCTGCCTGTGAAGACCTGGCAAAAAAATATGTTCCTGATCTCGATATATCTGTCGAAGAGGGCTTCGGCATGGTGTACAATATGAAGAAAATGGATTCCCTCAGCAAAGAAGAACGCGCTTCCACCATCACGCTGGCTTCGGACGTCAGTCTCTGGCAGGCTGCGGCCGGGTTGACTCCCTACCCCCGGAAGATGAACGTCGATGATTTCCGCGTCCTGTGCAGTATCATGGGTAGCGTGAGCTTCTTTATGTCCCTTGATCCCACTCTTAAATCTGTTGGCGATTTTGCCGGCAAAAGGGTAGCCATCGGCAATAAATCCCAGGATCTCTACGGTGAGTTTCTTTGGAACCAGATCAATCTCGGCTATGGACTGGGCGATAAGGTACGTGTGCAATGGGTCGGCAATGCCGCTGCCGTATCTAATCTGAAAGACGGTTTGGCCGATGTTTGCCCCGCAGGCGTTGTAAACAACCCCGTGACCAACGCCCTTATCGGTGAGCCTTCGACCATGGAGATCGAAACATCCTTTGATACCGTGAGCTGGATTGGCTCCAGTAAAGAAGCGCTGACCAAGACCGCCGCCGCCAACAATTCCCCTA
>CATJOY010000080.1 GCA_949741925.1 uncultured Desulfovibrionaceae bacterium
ACGCGGCATATGCACAGAAGGGGGTGACTGTGTATTACGGCATCCCCTTCATTTGCTCTCGAGGGGCTCGGTTGTATCCTTCGGGCCAGAGGAACGATAATCTCAGGGTTCCTGAAACCATGTTCATCCTCTTGAGAACAGGCGGCCTCAACAGAAGATCTGGCCGAGAGACTACAGCCCCCCAAGATCTTTACGGTCTTGGGGGGCTTTTTTACAAGAGACTGCGTCACAGGCAGCGATGAACGCCTTTTTGGAGATTATTGAGGGTGACGCCGTTCCGGCTCCCCATCGGGAGGGGTGCCGTTGTCGTTATCAAGATACGACAGCCTTTTCCGCTCTTCTTCCACTCGGGTAAAAAACGCAAGCGGCGGGATTCCAAGAGCCTCGCAGATCGAATACACTGCGTTAACTGTTGGCTTCTTCTCCCCTTGCTCAATCTCCAGCAGGTATCGCCTTTCCAGCCAGGCAAATTCGGCCAAAGCCGATTTTGTCATTTTCCTGTCTTTTCTCAGCGCTTCAATGGTATTGCTCAGGGCTTGGGCTAAGTGCGGGAATTCTTTCATCCTGACACGGTACACGAAGTCTTGCCAGAAAATGAGAGCTATAATACTCAAATTAAGCTCTATGGCTGCCACGCGCATACCCATAAAGAGGACCGAGAATGTTAAACACCATCCCGGCGTTACGCATACACGCTTTCCAAGATTCGGCTTGGTAAGGACCTTGACTCTTCATGCCGCATATGATTTCCTTCCGCCCGGGTGCTCAAAACACCTCCTGAGACGGTACCCACCCCGAAAGTCTGTGGGTTTATGCGTCCTTTCGAGGACGGGCTTTATACCTAACTTCGGGCGTGGGCTAACACGGCTTGCCGGAGCATAGCCCGCTCAAAAAATCCTGAGAGGTGCCTATGTCTCAAACATTTTCCGTCTCTACCCCTTCACCTATTCCAAACAATGCGGATATTGCAGCCCTAGCCCAAAAATTACGGGAAACTGCCGACGCTCTTTTGGCTCTCAGCCGCAATACGTCCAATGGTTCTGATGGCCACACAAGCCCGCCTGAATCCGGCTCCGTCGTCTCCAAGCCTCCGTGTGCAATCCGTTCCTATGCAATACCCTCTTCCATTGCGCAGGATGAGCAGGAATTGCTTGCTAAAACCAACGCCCACGACCTGCGCGAGGCTTTGAGCAAAATTTATGGCCATATCAAGAGTATCGTGCATCTGATGCAACAATACGATTCAGAAGAGGAAATGAGCGGCGTTGTCCTCCATGACCTGTCCGAGGTTTTGTCGGTCCCTCTTGAGTGGCTCGAAATGCTGTGCAGCATAGTGACAGAGTTCCGATTCGTGCAACCCATAGAAACGGAGTAACAAAACGGCCCGGAACATTCCGGGCCGCTCTGGCTTCGGCATATTCAGAGCCTTTGGGGAGCCCAAGCAAACGGCGGAGCATATCCTTTCGATGAAGGGGGCCTCCGGCGGCTCAAGGGGGAAGGCGCCG
>CATJOY010000081.1 GCA_949741925.1 uncultured Desulfovibrionaceae bacterium
CCCCATTTTCCTATTGGGGGGTCCAGGGGGAATCATTTCCCCTGGCGGGGTCCGGGGCAGCGCCCCGGCCGCCGGAGGCATTCTTTAACGGCGCATCAGTCGATCCCCACCCCCTGGCCGCCGGAGGCATTCTCTAACGGCGCACCAGCCGATCTTTAGGCCGGGACGCCCCGGGGCATGCCCAAGGAGGGCAGGGCGGCGGAAAGAGCATGTGCCGAGAGAAGCAAGGATTTTTCGGTAAAGGCCTTTCCGAAGAGTTGGATACCGACGGGCATTTGGCTTGCTTGACCGAGACCGGCGGGGATGCAGATGCCGGGCAACCCGGCCAGATTCAGGGTCAGGGTCAACACATCGAGCTGGTAGGCGGCCAGGGGGTCGCCGGAAAGGTGGCCTTGGGGCCAGGCGGTGACAGGAGCGGCTGGGGCGGCCAACAGATCGCAGTGGGCAAAAGCCTGCTCGTAGTCTTGAGCGATCAGGCGGCGTACCTGGGCGGCCTTGTGGTAGTAGGCATCGTAATAGCCCGCGGAGAGAACAAAGGTACCCAAAAGAATACGCCGTTTCACTTCTTCGCCAAGGCCTTTGGAGCGGGAGCCTGTGTACAAATCCTTTAATTCCGTGGCTTCCCGGTCGCGCAGACCGTAGCGCACGCCGTCAAAGCGGGCCAGGTTGGTGCTGGCCTCGGCCGGGCTGAGGATATAGTAGGCGGCCACGCCGTACCGGGCATGGGGCAGGGAAACTTCTACCAGCTCGGCTCCCAGATCCCGGGCGGCGTCAAGGGCCGCCCGGCAACAGGCATCCACTTCTTCGCTGTTGCCATTCCAGAATTCCCGGGGCAGACCGATGCGCAGGCCCTTGAGATCCCGGCTGTTCTTCAGCTCATCCAGACAGGATTCTACGGGCAGGGGAGCGCTGGTCGCTTCGCGCGCGTCATAGCCCGCAATGACTTCATAGAGTAAAGCCGTATCGGGAACATTCCGGGCCAGCACCCCAACCTGATCCAGTGAGGAACCGTAGGCCACCACGCCGTATCGGGAAACCCGGCCGTAGGTGGGCTTCAGGCCGACGCAACCGCAAAAGGAAGCCGGCTGGCGGATAGAGCCGCCGGTATCTGAGCCCAGAGCGCCGTACACTTCGCGGGCGGCCACTGCCGCGGCTGAACCGCCGCTGGAGCCCCCGGGAACTTTACTGAGATCCCAGGGGTTGGCAGTTGGATGCATGGCCGAACCGCAGGTATCTGAGCCCATGGCGAATTCATCCATGTTGGTCTTGGCTACCAGCACGGCTCCGGCTTTGCGCAGTTTTTCCACCACCCCGGCGTCATAAAAGGGCACAAAATTCTCCAGCATCTTTGAGGCGCAGGTAGTAGGATGATTTTTGGCGCAGATGCAGTCTTTAAGCATCAGCGGCACACCCCAGAGGGGCTTGGAAGGATCGGGACCGGATTGTTCCAGTTCCGCGGCCGTTTTCGCGGCTTCCTCGGCCATCAGCGGGCCAATGGTGGCCTTCAGATCCGGTTCAAGCGCCGTTATCCGCTGTAGGCAATCATCCAGCACGGCGGTGGGCTTCACCTCCCCGCGGGCCAGCATGTCGCGAATTTCCAGCAATGACCGGGTATATAAAGCATCCATGGGCGTATCCTTCTCGAGAGTATCATTACAACGCGTTCACAGAGTTCAGGGCGAACCGGAATCTGCCGCGGCGCATCCCGCGCCTCATTCCCTCCGCCGCAACAAGGCGTAGGCGAAGCACGTTGCCGAAAACCGTATGGTTCGGCCTGCTCCGGCGGCATTGCTCCCACTTCGGGCTCCCGCCCAAGGGGAGAAGCCGGGGCGGGAAGAGCCTATACAATACGCGGGACAACAAAAAAACTGCCGTCCTGCTCCGGCGCGCCGCGGAGCAGATCCTCGCGGCAACGCAGACGCGCGGCCACGTCATCCCGCGGCGGAGCAGGGGGCACAGCCAAGGGCCAGTACATCGGCTCCACCCCTTCGGTATCCACCTCGGCCAGGGTATCCATCAGGCCGACAATGCCTGCGAACTGCGCGGCAAAGCGCTCCAAAGCGGCTTCGGCTTCTTGATCATCCAGCCCCTCGGTCAGGTTGATGCGGGCCAGTTTTGCGACAGCCAGCACATTATGACGGGCATCTTCAGACATAGCAACTCCTCGAAAACAAGCCGGGGCCGGGAATGCCGCGGGCGGCCCCTCCCGACGCAGCCTGCGCCGTTTTTACTTCCACACTGTTTCAAACCGCCGCCGGAAGGTCTCGGGATTAACGGAGATAAACCCGTCAACCTGGGGCGTCAGCAGGAAAAGTTCCTGGCTGCCCTTGCCCGAGAGGGACCAGCGGATAGGCGCCATGCTCCAGGGCATATCCCCGTGCCGGGAGAGCAGGGAGTTCACCTGTTGGTAGCTCCAGCCCGGGGGAATATCCAAGGTGGCGGCAAAGCGGGCAAAATCATAGCCCAGGCCGACCCAGAAATCAGGCTTTTCCTTACCTTCGCGGGCCAAGGCCAGGCGCAGGGTTTCCCCGGCCGGGGTTGGGTCGTTGATTCGCCAGGCCCCGGGGAAAACGGCCAGGCCGTAGTAGTGCGGATCTCCGTGCGTTTGGGCGGCAAGACCGTGTTCCCAGAGAGAGGTACCCAAAAGCACCTGGCGGTTTTCCCGGTAATAGAAGAGGTTGGGTATCAACACCTCCATATTCTGCCAGGAATCCGGAAGAAAAATGGCCTTATAGCCCACCTTGGGCGGCCGGGAAGCGTTTTTGCCCGTGTGCAGGAAAGAGCCCACAAAGCGGTTCCAGTCTGCCTGATTCTCGGGGTAAACACCTTTTTCCGCAATGGTGTCGCCGCCTCTTGCGGCATAGTTTTCAAAAAGCCCGACCATACGACGAGCATAAGGATCATCCGGCATGAGCACGGCATAGCTGGTGATGCCAAGGCTCCGGGTCAGCGTGAACAAAGCGCTCATCTGATCTTCGGGGCTGGGGAAGAAACGCCAGGCAACCCGGCCCTCGTCCGGCCCGGCTCCCCCTTGATCCGGCAGTGACGGCAAAAAGGTTAAAAAGACTCTGGTTTGCGTCAAACCGCGCTCCTTGGCAGAGGCGTATTCCTGACCGCGCAGCGGCCCTCCGACCAGGGTGACTTCGGCCGGGAGCTGTTGCAGTTGATCCAGCCAGCCGCTGCCGGCTGTATCCAGCAGAATGATGTTCACGGTGTGCCCGGCCGCGGCAAATTCCTTGCGGGCCATTTCCGCGCCGAGAGCAACTTTATTGCCAATGGCGCTGTAAGAGCCGCTCAACGGCAGGGCAAGCGCGATGGAACGCCCGGGCAGCGGCACCACAGTAGTATCCCGGGGCGCGGCCAGCCAGGCTTCAAATATGCCCGCATCGGCCAGGCGGCTTTTGGCCTTCAGCGCATCCACGGCCTTTTGAGCGCTCTCCCGGCCTTCGCCGGTTTCAGCGTTGCGGCGGTATTGCTCCAGCAAAATCAGGGCATAGGGGTATTCGGCTTCATGCTCCGGCGTGACCAGCGCGGCCAACCGATCCAGATGGGCCTGATCGGCTCGGTGCAGCTCATCGAAAAGCGCGTGCTCCAGACGCATGCGGCTGCCTCTGTCTTCAGAGGCTTGGTACAGAGCGGTTAAGGAATCCAGAGCCCCGGCAGGGTCTCCGGCCTCCCACTGGCGGGCAGCCAGAAAAAGCCGCATATCCGCGCGCAAGGGCCAGGGCCGGGAGGCATCATCCAAAATAGCCATGGCCTTACTGCGGGCCTCATAGGGCGGCAACTGCGGCAGCAGCGTTTTCCAGGCTGTTTGCCATTCTTCCCCGGAATCTGCGTGGCGATCTGCTTCACGCCATTTTTCCAGAGCCTGCAACGCGAGGTACGTATGGTTATTGCCGTGGGCGGCAAGAGCCTGCACCCGCCAAATTCTGGCTGTCTCGGCCGGGCCGGCCAGGTTCCGGGTGGTTATGGCCGTGGCGATTTGTTCCGCCCGGGCCAGATCCCCGGCGTTATAGGCCCGTTCGGCTTCCTCCACAGTCAAGAAAGAAGCCGGCCGCCCCGGCGGCACGGGCTGGGGCACGGTTGGGCTCTCCACGCGCGGACGGCCCGATTCAATAGGTTTCTTGGCCGGGCAGCCGCTTAAAAGAACAACGGCCGCCGTGGTAAGGAGCAAACAAAGGGGTTTGGTTATGCGTTTCATTGGTCACCCGGCTGAAAACTGAGATGGAATATCAAGCCCATAGCAGGTGGAGGCTACTCGGCTTTCCCGGCTCCGTCAACGTGGGGACCGCCCCCAAGCGTTGTTTCTCAAAGCGTTTCCTCCGCAAAAAGCCGCAGCTTTTCCCCCGGCGCTGCCCGGGCTCCCGCCGCCCGTTACATAAAGAACATCGCGCTTACCAATCCAATGTCTTTTTAAAGGCGCGGGCCAGGGCATCCACATGCGCGGCCAGCACCACGGCGCCGTTGCTTTGCGCCACCAGCTCCGGCCCGGAGGAGACTTCTCCCAAACGGGCAAAGGCCTGGCCTTGGAAAAGCTCTTCAAAGGCGGCGGTCTGCTCGGCTTTGACGGTAACCAGCAGCCGCCCTGCGGATTCGCTATACAAAATCTCGGTGCGGTTCAGCTCTCCCCGGCAGGGCACGGCGTCAAGGGATACCGTTGCTCCGGCCCGTCCGGCCAGGGCCATTTCAGCCAGGGCCACGGCCAAACCGCCGTCGGAAAGATCGTGGCAGGCGGTGACCAACCCCCGGCGCATGGCCTGATGCAGGGTTTTGTAGCGCTTCAGGAATACCGGCGCATCCACCTGGGGCACAGAGGCAAAGGATAGCCCCAATTCGGCGGCAAGTTCACTGCCCGCCAGCTCGGCGGCGGTTTCGCCGAGCAGATAGATGCTCTCTCCGGCGGCTTTGAAATCGCTGGAAACGGCCTGGTTGACATCCGGAATGATGCCCATAACCGTAAACAGAACCGTGGGCGGAATGGAAATTTTGACCCCAGCTCCGCTGTAATCGTTTTTCATGGAGTCTTTGCCGGAAACGCAGGGCGTCATATAGGCAATGCAGAAATCAGCCAACGCCTTGTTGGCCCGGACAAGCTGGGCCATCTTGTAGCGGCCATCCGGGGTGCGTTCGGATTCCACAGGGTCGCACCAGCAGAAATTATCAACCCCCGCCAGGCGCTCAGGATCCGCCCCCACGGCCACGGCGTTGCGCACGGCCTCGTCAATGGCGTTGGCCATCATCCAGTAGGTATCGTAATCGCTGAACTTGGGGCAGATGCCGTGGGCCAGCACCATGCCGCGTTCGGAAGCGAGCACGGGCCGGAGCACCGCGGCATCGGCCGGGCCATCCCGTTTGACGCCCACCAGCGGCTTGATGACGCTGCCGGCCTTCACCTCATGATCATACTGGCGAATCAGGTATTCCTTGCTGCAGATGTTCAGGCGGCCAAGCATCCGCTGCAACAGGCTTGCCTCGCCCGCGGCATCCAGATCTGCCGGAGCCCGGTCCGCGGCAGATCCCATTTCAGGCCGCCGCCACTCGGCCTGAAGCCGCAGTTGTGGCACGCCGTCATGCATAAACTTCAAGGGAATGCGGGCAACGGGCGTCTCTCCATACGTACTATAAAAATAGCCGGAATCAGTGAATTCGCCGAGCGCGCTGGCTTCCACATCCATACGCCGCGCCAGGGCCATAAATTCCTCAAGCTTTGCCTTGGGCACAGCCAGGGTCATGCGTTCTTGGGCTTCGGAGAGCAAAATTTCCCAAGGCCGCAGGCCGTCGTACTTCAGAGGAGCCCGGCTGAGATCCAGTATGCAGCCGCCAGGGCCTTCGGCCATCTCGCCCACGGAGGAAGAAAGCCCGCCCGCGCCGTTATCGGTAATGGCCGAATAAAGGCCCCGATCCCTGGCCCTCATGATAAAATCGTAAAGTTTGCGCTGGGTTATGGGGTCGCCTATCTGCACGGCCGTTGCCGGAGAGCCTTCATGCAGCTCTTCCGAAGAAAAGGTTGCGCCGTGGATGCCGTCTTTGCCGATCCGCCCGCCGGCCATAACAATGACATCCCCAACCGAGGCTTTTTTCTCATACCCGGGCTTGCCGTGGAGCTGACGGGGCAGCAGGCCCACGGTACCGCAATAAACCAGAGGCTTCCCGAGAAAACGCTCGTCAAAAACGATGGAACCGTTGACCGTGGGGATGCCGGATTTGTTGCCGCCGTGCTCTACCCCCAGGCGCACGCCTTCCATAACCCGACGCGGGTGCAGCAGGCGGGGCGGCAGCTCGCCGTCAAAAAAGGGCGAGGCAAAGCAGAAGACATCCATATTGCAGACCATAGAAGCGCCCATGCCCGTGCCCATGGGGTCACGATTCACGCCGACAATGCCGGTCAGAGCGCCGCCGTAGGGATCCAGCGCCGAAGGGCTGTTGTGGGTTTCCACCTTAATGCACAGATCGTGATCCTCGTCAAAGGCCACCACGCCCGCGTTATCCGTAAAGACGGAGCGGCAGAAATCCGCATCGCCCAGGCGGGCGCGGATTTCTTTTGTTGAACTCTGGATAAAGGTTTTGTAGAGGCTGTTGATTTCTTCTTTTTCCCCGGTTTCTTTATCCTCGTAAACCACCTTGGCCGAAAAGATCTTGTGCTTGCAGTGTTCAGACCAGGTTTGGGCCAGCACTTCAACTTCCGCGTCGGTGGGCTCGGCGGGAAATCCCGCCTCCCGCCGGGCGCTGATCACCGCGGGATCGGCAAAATGGGCCTGGATAGCCTTCATTTCTTCCAGGGAAAGGGCCAGGGTGTTTTCTCGGCTCAAGGCCATCAGCGCGGCATCATCCATGCCGGAAAGGGGAATGGTTTCCACCTGGCGGCAGGCCTGGCCCAAAACCTGAGCGGCCCGGGCCGGAAAGCCGGGGGCATCTTTCCAGGCTCGGCCGCTTTTGACCTCGAAACGCTGTATCAGTTCGTTGGCCAAAAGCTTCACAGCCATTTGCTCCACAGCGCCTTGGTCAAGCTCAACGCCTTGTTCCAGGCTGATGTGGTACTGCGCGGCGGTATAGACGGCCAGGGAGGAAGCATCCTCCAAGCGCAGGAAAAGCGCCAGCGTCTCCTTGGCGGTACGGCCTTCATTATCGGTTACCCCGGGCTTGAAGCCTACTTCCAGAATCCAATCGGCGTTGCTGGGGGCGGCCTCAAGAGACGCCTCCTGGAGCACCGGGTCATGCAGCGCGCCGGAGCGGGCAGCCAGGGCGGCCGTTTCCGGGTCCAGCCCGGAAACCGTGTAGATTTTGCGGATAGCAACGTTCTCCACGGGCATATGCAGCGTGGCGCGAAGGGCCGAGGCCGTATTGCGGCCCGTGGCGTCGTCGATGCCGTCGCGGAGCCGTACTTCTATTCTCTGGAGCATGGTTTCTCCTGTGTTCGGGCATGGCGTTCACCAACGCCATGGTGTTATCAGCCCAAGGGGCAAGGGCCGGGATGGCCCGAATCAAGCATTTCCCGGGCCCGCACAAGGGGGGGAATGCAAGCGGCAAGCGCTCCCTGCTCTCGATGCCCTGGAACGCCACATTTTTCATGCCGTGGCGGCTCAGGGCTTCTTTTCGGAATCGGAACCGGGCACGAACCGGAGCAGCGTCTTTTGCAGCCAGCTCACCTTATTGCCCAAGTAGTAAAAGAAGACCCCGATACGCCAGACCACCCGTTCAGGCCAATGAACCCGACGGTAGATGCTGTGCAAAAGCTCGACCACATAGACCCGATACGGATCAGCTTCCAGTTCGGGGAAATCCATGGACAAGGGCTTTTTTTCAAAGGCTTTTTTATATCCAGGCAAATAACCGCTCTCCAGGGTTTCCACCTCCCGGGCGACGGCCTGCTTGATTTCCGGGGGCACTGTTCCCCCTGCTCCCGGGTAGCTGAAGGCCCGGTGTAATTTTTTCTGGAGCTGCATCTCGGTATAGCCGTAGCTGGATGAAGAAAAGACCGCGGGCGTGAAATAGGGCAATGCCCGGTGCGGCGGGCTGGTATTGAGGCGACGAGCCGCGCGCTTCTCCGGAGGCAGGGTGACGCCAAGCACGGCGCAGAAATCATCCACAATATCCCGGTTGAGCAGCTCTTCCGGAATGTAGCGCTTGAGAATGACGTTTTCCCGGCCCACCTGGCCGATGCATTTTTCAATCAGCCGGGAGGGAAAAAGCATGCAGGCCTTTCGGGAATACGCCCGACGTACGCTCGCCGCGTAGGTTTCGCCCGGCGCCAGATCCCCGTTTTTGCATTCCTCATTGAACCAGGCTTTGCAAAGCTCGTCGATGCGCCGCACATAGATGATAAATGTAACCGTCCACCCCGGGGCAGCGGCCCGGATACGCTCCAAACTGGCTTCATCCACGCCGTGCAGGCTCAGGCTTTCGTTGCTGAGGAGAATGGCCCGGCACCTATGCTGCTCGGCAAAATCGACGATTTTTCTAAATTTTGCGGCGTCAATAGGAAAAAGGCTTTTATGGCGGTGGTTGAGAAAGCCCGGGGCCGGCGGGTAATAAATGCCGTGTTCTTTGAGAAAATACTCCCGCAAGCCCATGAAATGGTATTGGACACTGGTCGTGCCGGTTTTGTGCATGCCGATATGGAGATATATAGTTTTCTGAATGGCTTCCATGCGGGGCTGCTCATAGTGGCGTTTGGCAAAGAAATACTCTGCCACAAAGGCCTCGGCAAAGCAACAGCCGATCCTTTACGAGGCCGGTTTGCCCGTGGATAAACGGAGAGCACTGCCCCATCCGGCGGGGGATGACGCCTTCAACCGCCACCCAACAGGGCGCGGCGCAATGCCGTTCGGCCATTTGGGAGCGCGGGGGAGCCTTGCCCGGGTTTTCCTGCCCCTTGTCTTTACGGGATACAAGGACTTCGTTTCTGTATCCCGTTCCGCTCTCCTGTGAGTTCCCCCTAGATGGAGCCCGGGGCGCCGTCCCGGCCGCCGGGGGCATTCCGGGCGGCCGGGAGCAGCCGCCGGTATTGATCAATAGTTCTCTGAGCCATGGCTTCAATACTGAAAACGGCAGCGAAATCGCCTTTTGTATCCGGAGGCAGAGCCAACAGGGCATGAATGGCCGCGGCCGGATCTTCGTCATCGGCCATGCGGTAGATCCGGGAATAGTACCGCTCCAGCTCTGCTGCCGGGGCGATCCGGCGGCTTAGGATGGGCAGGCCGTAGGCGGCTGCTTCCAGCATTGTTCCCGGAAAGCCTTCATAGCAAGGCTGAGAAGGGAACAGCAGCAGGTCAAAGGCTTGATAGAACGGCCCGGGCTCGGCCTGCTCTCCGGCCTGAATAAGGCTGACGCCGCGTTCCGCCAAAGGAGCAAAGGCCTTGCGCAGCAAGGCTATGGTCTCCTCGCTGCCGCCGCCGACCATAAAAAAGACATAGTGTCTCTCCGCATTGTGGGCCAGTTTTGCCGCCATGGCTTCGATGAACTCAAGGCCTTTGCCCCAGGTGAGGCGGCCGACAAAGCCGATAACCACGGCTTCGGGGGGGATGGCGTAGCGTTCACGAAGAGCCCGGCCCGCGCTTTTCTCAAGGGTTTCCGGCAGGGCTACCCCGTTGTAGAGCAAGGAAACCTGTTCCTCAGGCAAGCCGGTTTGTTCCAGCACATATTCCCGCGTCTCTTCGGAAACACAGAAGACATGGCTTTTACAGAGTTTGTGCATCAGCGTTTCCAGGAAGATCTGACGTTTCAGACCCCAGGCGGAGCCGGCAAGCCAATGGGCTCCACGGGAATGGATATGGCCTATGCGCACGGGCACGCCCGCCAAGGCTCCGGCCGCCAGGGCCAGAATAATGCCGCCCCGCGAGTGGCCGTGCACGATATCCGCCTTATAGCGGCGCAAGAGGGAAGCGATGCGCCGGATAGCCAAAGGGTTCCATTTGCCCTTGATCGGGATATGGTGGATATGCACGCCGGAGCGCTCCAGCTCATCGGCCAGGGCGCCGCGTCGGCCGGTCACCACAACATGGACGTTAAAGAAGGGCAGCAACAGGGGCAGCATTTGGGCAAGCCGTTTTTGCACCCCGCCGATGGCAAGGTTTTTGGTGATTCTGAAGACCGTCGGTTTCTCGGGAGCAGATGGAGCCATGGCGTCGCCTTATTGTAGTTCGTCAAACGTTTTGAGGAAAAGATCCCCTTCAGGGGGCCAGGGGGCATGATTGTCTCGGGCCGTCGGTCCTTCAGGCCCTCGCCCTACGGGGCAAGGAACGATGTTCCTGTGTCCCCTTTCGCTCTTCTGCGAAATGGCCCCCCGGGATGGTCCTTCTGGTGGGGGCCGGGGTAACGCCCCGGCCGCCGGAGACCTGCATGCTCGCTGCCGCGGCGTCCTGTTTAGCGGTAGGGGCGGATCAGACCGTAAAGCGCGGCCAGGGGAGCGGAGGCAAAAAACCGGACTTTCCGGAGCAAGACCTTGCCGGGAACGGAAGTGACCCGAAAGCGCCGCAGACCAGAGCCCTGCCCGGCGGGGTTTGCGCCGCGCCGGGTGGTAAAAAAGAGCCGAAACCCGGCTTTTTGGGCTTCTTCCAGAGCTTCGGGCGTATGGCGGCCCCAGGGCCAGCAAAACGCTGTGGGCGCTTCTCCCAGCTCAGCGGTAAAGCGTTCACGGCAGAGGGCAAATTCCCGGGCCAGCCGGTCCCGGTTCTCAGCCTCGCTCTCCAGCCTGCCCAGGCCGGGGAGCGCTTCCACAGCCGCCCGGAGCTGCCGCAGGTTTTCTGCCTCAGCCAGGAAGGCAGCGGCGGCCCGGTCCTCTTGGGGGACAATCCGGCGCACCAGTTCGACCAGCTCCGGCGCGGGCAAAAAGGCCCTGGCGGCAAGAGAGGGTTTGCTTTTGAAGCGGGGCATGCCCCAGGGCTGAGGAGCGGGCAGGCTGTCAAAAGAGCGGAGGCGCGGTCCGGGAGTTAGAAAATCCGTAAACTCTGGTCCCACAGCCACTTTGCCGTGGTCGCGGGAATGCGGAGCCGCCTGCATGGTTCCTCTCTCGCGCAGGGCCCGGAGTTCGTTCCAATTGCAGAAGGTTTCTACCCGAATGGGGTACCCCAGGGTATCTTTCTGCATGGGGCTGGGGGGAACGGGCAGGCTCTCTACGGCCAAACGCCCGGCGCGGGCATCCTCCAGAGTCGGCCGGATCGCCCCGGCGGGTTCCACCCGATCCAGCACGGGGAAGATGACGCCGCAGTGCCCATAGGCCCGTAAAATGGGTTCGGCGTAGACGTGGTTATCCAGGTAACCGTCATCAAAGGTCAGCAGCAGGCTGCGGCGGGGCAAAGGACGGGAGCGCAGAGCGTAGGCTTCTACTTCAGCCAGGCTGATGCCGCGCCATCCTGCGGCGCGCAGGGCGCGGCACTGATCTTCAAAATGGTCCGGAGAAACGCACAGCCCGTCAGGAAAATCGCTGATGCAGTGGTACATGAGTACCGGCAAGGAAAAAAGCATACCCCTCCCTGGTTAGTTCAGGCGCAGGATAGGATAAAAGAATGGGCCTCGCAAGCCTCCCGGCGGGCAATGGCCCGGGGGAAGTTCCGCCGGAGGCTCGCCCGGCGTTTCCGCGGGCGCGGCCCTGTGGAGCAAGGCAAAGGAGTGAGAAACGCCGCTCACAGCAGAAGGCTCCCGCTTCGCCGGAATGATAGGCGAAGCAGGAGCCTGAAACAGCCGGAAACCGTGCAGGGAAGCGCTACTGCTTCATCTCCTCCACGAACTCCACATACAGTTCATCCGGGCCAACCACATATTGGCAACGCCGGGTGTTGTTGGCAATAAAGGCTTCGCCGTCCAAGCGGACCCCAGGCATGGCCGTGACCTCCGCCAAGGTCTTATCGAGATCATCCACGAAGAAACCAATATGGTTGTAGCCGCCGGCCGTGAGATCCGGGGCCTTCCAGGCATCCCCCACAGCCCTGAGGAAAATGACTACCCCGTCAAACTGGATTTCAGCCCCGGGACAGCCCATCATCAGGCGCTTTTTGATAAGTTTTCCCTTTAAGCCCTCAGTCATGAACGCCAAACAAGGTTCAAGATCACGGCAGTAAACATGCAGGTGGGTGATTTTCATGGCAACTCCTCAGGTAGATGTTCGGAACGTTCCAGGAGGGCGTAAAGAACGGTTACGCCCGTGCTGGGCGGCAAGCGCCGGAAAGAAGTATATTAGATGTTGATACATTTTTCAATGCGGCAGGGATGCCGGGAGAGAGAGGAGAGAGAGGGGGGGAGGGGGGAGAGGGGCTCCCGGTCCCTCAGGATGGAAGGCCGCCCAATGGGCCGGAGCGTGAGGGAGTTCCTAAGGTGGTCCGCCTCCCGCGGGGCCAGAGAGGGGGCTATCGCCCCCCCTCTCTGGACTCTCCCAGCTCTTTTTGGGCGTCGGACGACGC
>CATJOY010000082.1 GCA_949741925.1 uncultured Desulfovibrionaceae bacterium
CCGCCCTCAAGGCCCTCACAGCTTCGAGAAAAAGTCGCCCATCCCCGCGGCGTTCTTTCAGACGCCGCCGGGATATGACGAGCTTTCTTTCAATTCAGGCGCATACGCCCTGGAGAGTGTGCGTTCTTCTTTTTCTCTACGAACAAAGGGCCTTTGCTCCCGCCTTATTATCCTCACAGCTTCGTATGGTAGGGAGTCAGAAAACAGTGTATTTCCTTCGCCTGCCACGCATACGCCCCGGGTATGATGCGCCGGGTATCCTCGCCAGGTGGGGGAAGTGTGCTGCCCTGTACCGCGATCTCAGTTCGTGAACGGGGAAGCATAGGGTAAGGCTGCATTATTAGCGCCAGTCGCCCACACCCAAGAGCCCCAAGGATTCCAAAGTTCGCCAGCTCTCATAACGAACCGATAGCCCTTCGCGGTAGAGAAAGCCCGGTTTCAGCTCGGCCAGTTGGCGGTAATGAAAGCTGCCCCCGCTATATTCCCCCCGGCTCGCCTCGCGCATGGCCCGTTCTTGCAATCCGGCGTCCACCTTAAAGTGTAGCAGGCACCCCGTAGGACAGACGGCCTGCTCCCCATGCACCCGGTCCAGTTCCGGCGGAAAAATTTTATGGGTGACATTCATATATTGGCTCTGGCTGCTCCATTTGACCAAAGGAAATTTTCGCAACAATTGTTGCTCCCGGACGGATCCAGTGAGAAAGGCCCTCTGACGCCACCCCCCAAAGGCCTTGCCCCGTGGGTCAATCGTATAGCCGTAACCGTCAAAATAGGGGAAGCGGACCAACATATTTTCGCCTTCGCTCAACCCCTCATCCCCGGTTTTGCCGTAGCAATCAACCATCAGCGTATACAAGGAATGCTTGCCGATACTCTCCAGGTATTCCGTCAGGTCGTGCAGCGTGCGGGTATCGCTATAGGGATAGATAAGAAATTCATCCGGATCAAGGCGCACCACCCAATGCCCCCGACAAAAGGTGTGAAGTATCTTGTGAGACCAAACATGTCCCTGTCGGGCTTCACTAAAAGAACCATGCACCTCCCAAATGCTGCAATCCGGTTCCCCTGCCAGATAGGCCGCTGTATCATCGTCAGATTCGTTATCCAAAAACAGAAAATGATCCACCCCAAGGCCCCGGTAGTATTCCAGAAAAAAGGGCAGGCGCTTTTTCTCGTTATAGATCACGCTACAAGCGATGATATCCCCGGCTTTGATACACTCCGTTCTCTTGCGGATTTCCCGAAAATTCTTCCGAGATCGCAGGCCCAGCGCGGCATAATGCAGGCGTGGAAAAATCAGCATGGATTTCCAAAAGGTGTTGCGTAGCATCGTTTTCATCCCGCTGCCCCCGCGCCCGGCAAAGGGCTGAGAATATGCGCCTTGAGAGCGGAAAATGCCTCCGGCGCGGCAAGCTGATCCAAATCAACCAGCAGCGGCGGCGGCCCCTGAAAGGAATCAGTCCGCAAAAGCCGCAGCAGAGCTTCAAGTTCCGGCGTCCCGCTCAGAAGTCCCCCAGATGCCCTTACCTCCAGGTCCGGTCGAACGCTCAGGCCGCCATCCCCGGGCCGGATCGTCAGGCGCAGCGCCGCGGCAAGGTTGCCGGGCAGGCAGAAAAGAGGAATACAGGCAGGCAAAATCCAAAATTTGTTGAAATCCTGGTTTCGAGTCATATCCACTGCAAATCCAAAGCGCTTTCCCCGGTAAAAATAGATCAGGTCATAAAGGAAGGTCGCATGGTTGTAATCACGCAAAACGAGCTGATCCGGCTCGTAGCGTGGGCAAATATGCTCAGGCTCGGCATAGGCCAGGGCGTCCGGCGCGTAGATGTTCCCGTGGCAGAGGATGGCTGGCTCTTGGTTCAGCGCCCGGATAAGTGCCGTAGGCGGCGCTTGAGGCAGAAAAAAAAGGGCAAAGTAAGGCTCCCGGCAGGTCGTCAGCCGCCCCCAACGCGCGGTTTGCCCCCAGCAGAGGGGGGGCCGCGATGAAGGATAGGGCCTGTAAGGGGAAGGGCTGCCCTCGAGTGGCTGTTCCCCCTCCGCTGCCCTCAAGAGCGCCGCGCGCGGTCCGCCCGGGTAAAACAGACCAGGACCTTGCGCGCAGAGCGCGGCAGCATGATCCGCATAGGCCTGACGGTACCGTTGATAGTCTTCAGAAACATAACGTTCCGGGGAATTTCCCTCTTCCCGTCCGGAAGCGCAGCGGGCCAGGGTGTGAAAATAAAAATGTTTCGGATCCACAGAAAAGCGGCACTGCCGGTAAAAATACGCGGCCTTAGCGGAATCAAGAACATAGTCCAGGCTTTTTGCGCTCAACCCCCAGGCGTCATGGCCAAAGCGGAACCCCAGCGCTTGAAAGCGCCTGGTGGGGAGCTTGCTCAACAACGCGTTGCCAAGGGCATCCAGCCAGCTCAGGCCAAAGCTGTAACGGCCGAATCTATCCCGGCTTCCGGAGGGCCGGTCAGATCGCGCCTCTATCAAGTCGGTATCCGGAGCCTTGTGGATACGTTCCAGAAGCGGGGCAATGCTCTCCACCACGGCTGAACCGCCGTGAAGACACAGACAGTAATCAATACCCGCGGAGCGCATGGCCCGCATCGTCCGCAACAGCAGACGCACATACGCCCGCGAATGCAAATCCCTGCGGCTTCCCCCGGCAAACAACCGCCTGCCCAGACCTTGCTCCAGCCGGGAGCGCTGACGCCGCGGACCAAAGCCCACAAGAAAAACAGCGTCGGCCTGACGCTCCAGCGCTTCCAGCAACGCGTTGTTCAGCCAGGTTTCCACAACAAGAATAACGCCGATTTTCACGCGGACCGCCACCATGGGTTTCCTGCTCAGAATTTCGCAAAGGAGGTCGTTACGGAACAACGCCCCTGTCGTCTTGTACCCAAGGAGCGGATATCCTGCAACGGCTTAAACTGAAGAGTCCCGAAGGTGGTAGCCACGCGCAGAGCATTACCCCACGCTCCGCCCGGATATGCTCCCCCCCGAATCCCCCGGGCAGACGCGGCATGCAGCTTTGCCCCCCGATTGGGGGTGCAGGGGAATCATTCCCCTGCCGGGGGGTTTGGGGCGAGTAGCCCCCAATGCTTCGCCCAAACACCGGCCGCTCGACTTTTCTGCTCAGGCGCAGTAAAGCATTGGGCAGGCCGGACAACCGGCGCAAAAGGCAAGGAGACAGTATGCCTGATACTGAGCTGAGGGGAAAAAAAGGCCCGACCATCACGGTAACCATGGAACCTTCGGGAGCGGTTCTGGTTCTGCCGCGGGTCAAAACAGTGCTGCAACTATTGAAACGCCTGGGGATAAAACAAGGAACCACCCTGGTCATCCGCAATGGCGGTCTGCTGACGCCGGATAGAGAAATCCTGCCGGAAGACGCCATAACCCTGCGTTCCGTCGTCTCTAGAGGCTGAACGCCCCAAAACCGACGGGCAAGGCCGCAACCATGCGAGGGCAGGCAACCACCCGGCTATTCGGAAGCGCCCTTTGCTATGGGACGCGGGGAGCAAACACGGTACAAACGTTCATAGACAGCGCACAGACGGAACGCCGTCCGGCCGGGAAGACCCCATTCACGGAGCCTGCAATAAATGTGCAGCGGGTTGAGGTGGTGTTGTAAACGACAGCGTAATGACATGAAACAATCCTACTTGCGACACGTGCCGGTTCACTTCGCGGAACATCTGCCGCCTTCTCTCAAAGCGCCGGTCCATGCCCGGCCCCAAAAGAATGCCTCTGCGGGGAACTGCCGCGAACTATCATAAAACGGCAAAAAATCCACATACACCAGATCATTGAACGTTGTCCAGAAAATTTCTTATTGTATTTATAAATGATTACAGTATATTATATATGAAGATTCAAAAACATGATGGCTGTCTTCCGGTCAAACCATTTGGCCTTAGCCGCCACGTTCTGGCCGCGCCTTCCTGGGTTATGCCCGGTTCTCTGGCGGAAAACTGCCGTTTTTTGGCGGGCCGGGTGGATGAAATCGGCCTCCTGTTTTTTGAAAGCAAAGCCTGTTTAGCCTATACCCGGCAGGATCTCCCGCCTGATCTCGCCGCCCTGCCGCTGTCCTGGCATATCCATTTGCCCCTGGATCTTCCCTGGCCCAACGGCCGCAAGGCCGCTGAAATCGCCCTGCGTCTCATGGAAAAAGCGGCTTTTCTCGGCGCGCGGCGGGCCGTGCTCCACCCCCCGGCGGCAGAGAATGCCAACGCCTTAGAGGGCTTTATTCGGGAGTGGACGCGTGCAGGGCGATCCCCCGCCTCGCTCCTCCTGGAAAACACCGCCGCCAACGATCTCACCCCATGCCTGCCCTGGATACAAAATCACGGGCTTGGCTTTTGTCTTGATTTCGGCCACATGCTTCTATACGGGCAAACAGCCGCACTTCTGCGCGCCTTGCCGGAGCTTGGTTCTCCTGCCATGATCCATTGGAATGCCCCCGGCCCTTCAGGCGGGAGCGCCGGCCACGGGGGATTGAACAGCCTTTCCCCCGCGGAACTGGCCCTGGGCAGACGCATTTTCGCCCTTGCGCCGAAAGGTTCAGTCATGATGGCGGAACTTTTCGACTGGCGGCTTTTTGAGGAATCCTTCCCGATCCTGCGCGCCTGGGATCTTCAAACAGCCCCCGCCGCCGCCCGCGGCCTTTCCGCGGGCCTGCCCCTGTAACACCAGATAAGGAACGGACATGGCCTATTTCCGGAAACTTCCCAAGCTCCCCCTGCTCATCGATCTGCTCGCCCGGGGAGGGAGCTGGCTGATCTTTGTCAACGCGGATCCGGATGCCATGGCCTCGGCCATGGCCCTTAAACGCATCATGAGCCATAAGGCCGCCACGGTCGGCATCACCCGCATCAACGAGGTTACCCGCCCGGATAATCTGGCTATGATCCGTTACGCTAGGCTGCACATGCTCCCCTATAGCCCGGATCTGGTCGGGCGGTATCAGCATTACGCCTTGGTGGATTCCCAGCCGCAGCACAACCCGCTGTTTGCCGATGTGCCCTTTTCCATTATCATCGATCACCACCCGCTTCCCCCTTCCCCCCCGGAAGCCGCGTATTGCGAAATACGTCCGGAATACGGCGCCGCCAGCACCCTGATGACCGAGCATCTCTATAACCTGGGCATCCGCCCGGCCAAGCTGCTGGCCACGGGCCTGCTCTTCGGCATCAAAAGCGATACCGCCAACTTTGAACGCAAAACCTCGGATGTGGATATCAGAGCGTACCACTATCTAGCCCGCTTTGCGGATCAGGCCTTGCTCTCCCGCATCGCCAGAAGTGAATTCCACATGCGCTGGATGCCCTATTTCGCCAGGGCCTGGATCAGCATGCGCCCGGCCGGCTCCGGACAGTTCGTTTATGTGGATGCCGTGGAAAACCCCGATATTCTTGTGGTGATCGCTGATTTTTTGATGCGGGTCTACGAAATCCGCTGGGTAGCGGTGAGCGGACGGTACAACGATACCGTGGTAGTTATCTACCGCGGGGATGGCGTTACCCGAGATCTGGGACGCCTGGCCGGCGCTCAGTTCGGCGATATAGGCTCCGCCGGCGGGCATAAGGCCATGGCCAGAGCTGAATTTCCCCTGGAAGCCGTCAAAGGCCAAGAGGTGGATGCCTTCGTCTATAAACGGGTCGTGGCGCCCCCCCGCCGCAAGGCTGCCCCCCGGGAGGCCTCTGTAGAGGATGGCGGGCAGCCTCAGGCGGCAGGAAACGCCGCCCCGCCGGAACAATCCTGCCGGGAGGCCAAGCCCCCCCTTGAAGCCCGGCAACCAGCCTGAAACAAACGCCGCCCCTCCGGGCGGCGCGCCGTATCATCGCCAGCCTGTGCGCTCTTCACTTACGAAATAATACACATCGTCTGGAGATACAGGTAACAGACGACAAGCACCAGGGAGGAAATAATACATCAAGGAGGAAATCATATGCCCGCTGATACTACCATGGATCGCGAAACCCGCGCCAAAAAGGTTATCGAAGCCCTGAACCAGGCCCGTGGCATGGAACTGTACGCCATTACCCAGTATATGCATCAGCATTTTATTCTGGATGACGCCGACTATGGCGAGCTTGCAGCCAACATGAAACGGATCGCCATTGACGAAATGGCCCACGCCGAAAGCTTTGCCGAACGCATCAAAGAGCTTGACGGCGAGCCGGTTACGGATCGCCGCGGCAAGGTGACTACCGGGCTGGATGTTAAAAGGATCTACCCCTTTGACGCCGATGTGGAATTGGATACCATCGATACCTACAACGCCCTTTACGCTGTCTGTAGAGAATGCGGCGATTCCGTCAGCATGAAGCTTTTTGAAAGAATTATCGCTGAAGAGCAAGAACACCAAAGCTACTTCGACGACGTGGCCGAGCACATCAAAAACCTGGGTGATACCTATCTCTCCAAGATAGCGGGAACCTCCGCCTCAACCGGACCCAATACCAAAGGCTTTGTCGCCGCCAACGGCGGCTCGGCCGGCTGATGCTCCGTTAAAGAATGCCTCCGGCGGCCGGGGGGTGGGGGGGGGCGGAGATCGGCTGATGCTCCGTTAAGGAATGCCTCCGGCGGCCGGGGCTCTGCCCCGGACCCCGCCAGGGGAAATGATTCCCCCTGGACCCCCCAATAGGAGAATGGAGATGGCTTCAGAAAGCCTGAGGCCCTCGTTCCCCTGGCCCTAAGGGATACAACCAAGCCCCTCGACTGGTAAGAAAGGTTATGCCGCAATCTACAGGCACCCCCTTCCGTGCATATCCCGCGTTGCGCTCGCGCTCCCGCGCTCGCCGCACTGATGGCCGGTACCGCGATGGGCAGCCTTTCGGGTCAAGTTGCTTTTACCTATGCTCCCGCGGAAAAAAGCAGAGGATAGCCTTTCGTCCCTAGGAAGGATGGCCGCAGCTCGTGGGGTAAGGCGATAAAGCAACGGATGGGCTACCTCAAAGGCAGAGTGCCCTTAACCTCGCACTTGAAGCGCGCTCCAGGTGAGCCCGAATCGGGCAAGGTATTTACGCAACCTGTCGGCATCGTTGGGCTTTTCCTTGGATTTCCGTGAATGGGCAAACAGACGGCGGCCCGCCTCGGAGAGGCTCCGGGCAGCGCGGCATTCCCGGATAACGCGGGCAAGTTGGACAGCGTCAAAGAGATCCAGTTCCTCCGCGTCGGAACCAAGCGCCTCGCGCAGGAGCGGCAGATCCTCCGTAGCGGATGGTTCCCCTTGCCCGGCAAGGGTTTGCCAGCCCGCAACAAGACGGGACCATTCTTCGCGCACCAAGGGAGCGTCAATGCGCCCTTCTCCGGCCAGGGCCCCCATCCGCAGAACAGCCGCGGATAAATCCCGGAAATTGCCGCGCCAGGCTGCTTCAGGTCCGGTAGCCAGAGAGAGAAACAGCTCCCGGGCCTCACGGTTGAAGCGGACCCGGCGGCCGGTTCGTTCGGCAAAGCGCTCCAGTTCATACTCCAGGTTGGGTTCGATATCCTCCGGCCGCTGGGCCAGGCCTGGCAGGCGAAAGGTCCATACGTTGATGCGCGCCAGCAGATCTTCTCGGAACGCCCCCCGGGCCGCAAGGGCATCCAGCGGCTGGTTTGTGCCGCAGATAAGCTGAAAATCGCTGCCTGTCTCCGTATCCGCGCCAAGAGGATAAAACCGCTTTTCCTCCACGGCCCGAAGCAGCATGGCTTGTTCATCCTTGCCGAGTTCGCCCACTTCGTCCAGAAACAACACCCCGCCGTCAGCCTGCCGCAGAAGCCCCGGCCTATCCGCTGTCGCGCCGGTAAAAGCGCCCTTTTTGTGCCCAAAGAGACTGGACATGGCCGCATCGCCGCGCAAGGTGGCGCAGTTAAGAGCCACAAATTCCCCTCGCACAAGGCGACGGCGTTTGCGCAAGGCAAAGATGAGCCGCGCCAGCCGCGATTTGCCCGCCCCGGTCGGCCCCATAAGCAAAATAGGCTCTGTGGATTCGGCTCCCACCTTTTCAATACGGGCGATCATGGCGTTAAAGGAAGCATTGCGGGTCTCGATGCCGGATTTGAGAAACGAAGCATCCACCTCCGCCTGACGCCGGAACCGCGCGGCAATCCTATCATAGCGCGAGAGATCCAGGTCAATGATGCCGTAGGTCCCGGCCGGTTTGCGCTCCTTTTGCGGGAGAGGGCCGGTCTGAATGATCTTGGCCGGAATCTGCCGCGATTCAATAAGCAAAAAGAGGCAGATCTGGATGACATGGGTTCCGGTGGTCAGATGCACCAGGTATTCCTCATGCTCCGTATCAAAAGGATACGACCGGGCAAAATCATACAAGGCCGAATACACCTCTTCAAAATCCCAGGGATTTTGCACCTCAAAGATATGGCGCTCAACCATCGTCTCGGGAGAGACCAGGGCAAGATCCCCAATAACATTCTCGGCAATCTGCTCATGCAGCCTGCTGTATAACAGCTCCAGCCTGTCCACGCGCAAATCGTCATGCTGACCAAGGGATACGGTGGGACGCCACCGCTCCCAACGTTGGCGCGTCCAGTCCTGGTCAAGGGTTGAGCCCAGCATGCCGATAACGACAGTTTTGCGACGCATACTGTATCCTCTACGATAAAAATATATCCATATATCTAACACACTGAACAACCCTGCCGCAAGGCAGTTAAATACTGACTATAAAATCAAGAGGATACTCTATTGTTCTCTATGGCATGGTTTCTGCTCTTTGTGTTGCAGCGGTTGGCGGGGCAGGAGAGGCTTTGCCGGCCACAGTTCGCGCCGAAGTTCGCAAAGAAGTGTTGGCTCCGGGCGCTGGAGGCATTGCTGGAGGAACCCTCAGAAAAAACGAGAGAGAATATGGATGACGAATGCATTCTCATAGACGGCAGCTTGGGGGAAGGGGGCGGGCAGGTTCTCAGGGCGTCATTAGCGCTTTCCATGGGGCTGGGGCGTCCGTTCCGGATGGTCAATATCAGGGCCAACCGCCCCAAGCCGGGCCTGAAGCGGCAGCATCTCACCTGCATCGAGGCGGCTCGGGAACTTTGTGATGCCCGGGTGGAGGGCGACGCGATCAACGCTACGGAGCTGACTTTTATTCCCGGTCCGGTCCGGCCGGGGGAGTATACCTTTCGTATCGGAACAGGGGGGAGCGTTACCCTGGTGCTTCAGGCTGTTATGCCGCCGCTTCTTTGGGCAAAGGCTCCCTCCCGGTTGATCGTAACCGGGGGCACTCATGTGCCCTTTGCGCCGCCCTTTGAGTTTATGCGCGATACCCTGTTCCCTCGCTTGGAAGCCCTTGGCCCTCGCCTGGGGGCGCAGATGGACGCTATCGGGTACATGGAGACGGGCGGCGGCAGCGTTACGGTAACGATCACTCCCGGGGAAGCCACCGTGCCGATGCAGGAGGAGGCCGCAAGCCGAGATTTTCGGGCGGAAGCGATCATTTACGGCCATAACCTGCCGGAAGGCGTTGTTGAACGGGAAATCGACGTGCTTCTTGGGGAGCGCTACGCAGCGCTTGGGCTTAAACCGGAAGCCATTCGGCGGTTGGATGCGCCCTCTGACGCCCGGTTGGTGGCCGGAGCAGGCAACATGGTCCTGCTCAGCCTGCGCCATGGGGAGGCGATAACGGTATTTGGCGAATGCGGCTGGCGCGGACGCAATGCGGAAGTTGTGGCCCGGCAGGTCTGCAAGCGCGCTCTGGAATTTATCGGAGTGGGCATGCCTGTTGAGGCCCACCTGGCGGATCAGCTTCTCGTGCCGCTGGCCCTTGCCGGAGGCGGAAGCTTTGTTGTGGAGCGGGTGACCAGGCATGCGGAAACCTGCCTGGAGGTGGTTAAACAATTTACGGGCTTCAAGGCGGAAGTAACCCCGGATGCGGGCAAAACCAGGCGGATTACTTTACGTCAAGGATAAGAGAGGAAACCCCTATGATGACTTCCAAGGAGTTAACGAGGCTGGGCGTTCCCAACGATAAACGGATCATGCCGCTGGCTATGCGGCTGGTCAATGTTGCCTTGGCCGAGGGCGCGTTGCCCGAGGAGCTGGCGTCGTCTGTTCGCGCTCTGTGCGACGCGCCGGAGGGTCTGACGGCTGATCCTGTGCTGGGTCCGCTGGCCCTGGCCATGCAAGAGCATTTCCCTGAGGGGATGGGGTTCAAACCGCGCGAAACGCCCGCCCCCTGGCAGCAGTGGGGCGATGTGCAGGTGGAAGAGAGCGCCGTTCGTCAGATGGAAAACGCCTGTTCCTTGCCCAACGCCGTGCGCGGGGCGCTCATGCCTGATGCCCATACCGGCTACGGGCTGCCCATAGGCGGCGTGCTGGCGGTGAGGAATGCCGTTATTCCCTACGCCGTCGGGGTGGATATCGCCTGCCGCATGCGGCTGAGCATCCTTGATCGGCCGGTTACGGCCTTGGCAGACGAACGCGAGGCCTTGGTTGCCGCCCTGGAGCGGGAAACCCGGTTCGGCATAGGGGCATCCTTTGAATATAACGACCGGCGCAAACACGCTGTGCTGGATGAGGATTGGTCGGTAACGCATGTTACCCGGGCTCATAAGGATAAAGCCTGGAAGCAGTTGGGCTCCAGCGGCGGCGGCAACCATTTTGTGGAATTTGGCGAACTCCACCTGGAAGCCCCGGCGGAACTCGGGGGAAAGCGCCTGGAGCAAGGCGTATATCTTGCTCTGCTGAGCCATTCGGGCAGCCGGGGGGCCGGCGAGGCCGTGGCCAAGCATTACAGCGCTCTGGCCAAGAGCCTCCGGCCGGGCTTGCCCCAGGAAATCAGCCACTTGGCCTGGCTTGATCTTGATACGGAAGAAGGGCAGGAATATTGGGCGGCCATGGAGCTGATGGGCCACTATGCGGCTGCAAACCATGAGTTGATCCATGCCCATGTGCTCGCCGCTCTTGGGGCTGAAGCTGTAACCCACGTAGAGAACCACCATAACTTTGCCTGGCGGGAAGAACACGAAGGCGAAACCGTGGTGGTACACCGCAAGGGGGCAACGCCCGCGGGCGAGGGTATCCAGGGCATTGTGCCCGGTTCCATGGGCGCTTCGGGTTTTGTGGTTCAAGGCAAGGGCAACAAAGCGGCGCTCAACTCGTGTTCCCACGGAGCTGGGCGTTTAATGAGCCGGGCGGCCGCCTTTAAGAGCGTGACTAAGGAAGCCCTGGCTGCCTTTCTCCAGGAACGCGGCGTGGAGCTGCTTTCCGGCGGTCTTGATGAAGCGCCCATGGTTTATAAGGATATCCACGCGGTCATGGCGGCTCAAAGCGATCTTGTGGATATTCTGGCCCGTTTTGAACCTCGGTTGGTCAAGATGGCTCCGGAAAGCGGGGAATGCCGTTTCCGGAAAAAGAAAGGCCGCTAACCCCGGCCGCCCCATATCATGAAAATTGGGGGCTGCTCGCCCCCAACCCCCCCCGGCAGGGGAATGATTCCCCTGCACCCCCAATCGGGGGTTCACAGGAAAGCACAAGGAACCAGGAAAAGCTCGCTCTTCTCTACGCCGGAGGCATTGGCAATCCGGAATTGCGCGGCGCTAGACCTTGGGTGGGCTTGTGGCTCCCAAGCCCGGCTCCAGAGGGGTATGCCCTCACTGCGTAACGCCGTTGGCCGCCCGGGCGCCGTTGCTGGTCAGGAACGAATTAGGGAGTTGTTGCGCAGCATATCCCGGTCATAGTGAAAGGAACTTGATAAGGAATTTGATCCGGCAGGGTTGCCCATCGCGGTACCGGCCATCAGTGCGGCGAGCGCGGGAGCGCGAGCGCAACGCGGGATATGCACGGAAGGGGGTGACTGTGGATTTCGGCAGAGCCTTCTTTTACCATCGAGAGGCAGACTGGAGCCCCCCCGGTGCCAGGGGAACGATGGCCTCAGGCTTTCTGAAGCCATCCCCATTTTCCTATTGGGGGGTCCAGGGGGAATCATTTCCCCTGGCGGGGTCCGGGGCAGCG
>CATJOY010000083.1 GCA_949741925.1 uncultured Desulfovibrionaceae bacterium
CCCGCAAGGGTAAAGGAGTTGGCCGCATGAGACGCCTTCTTGTCTTGGCGCTGCTGACGATCCTTTGTCTGTTGCTCCGGTCTTCGAGCCGGATGTAAGTTAAACAAAGGCCCCCGTCCTGCTAGCACAGGGCGGGGGCTAAAAACATAAGGACAACCGCGTAACACATGGGAGCGCATAACGCGCCGTGTCCGTCGGGTTGGTGTTGATAGCGCCAGCCCGACGCCTCTTTTATAGCTGTTCATGTAGCAAGAGGCAAGCGGAGAATCGCAGGCACGGTCACTCCCCCATGCGGGAACAGGTTGCCCCGCTCACCGCTGTTACCAGCCGTAAAAACGCGGCCAGACCTCGATATTTCCCGGACTGACCAGGGCGTGGTATTCCGGAAACTGAGCCCCGGTAGCGCAGGCGTGGTTGGGCAGGATGCGCACACGCGAGCCGATGGGAAAACGCTCGGCAATAGCGCTATCCAGGCCGCCGGTCAAACTGATGATGCCGTGTTCCTGGTTGGCTCCGCTGACAGTGTAGCCGGGCAGGGGGGTTCCCTCCAGAGTGCAGACCTGACCATAGCCGAAATCCGTGCCGTGGCGCGCGGTTCCCCTATCGCGGCTCATGGCCATCCAACCCGCGTCCACAATGGCCCAGCCCTTTTCTTTCTGGTGTCCGATAACCGTTGCCAGCACGCTGAGGGCAATGTCATCCAGGGTACAGACGCCGACATTGCGCATGACCAGATCGAAAAACACATACACCCCGGCCCGGACCTCATTCACGCCGGTCAGCGTTTGGGCCCTTGTTGCGGTTGGGGTTGAGCCGACGCTGACTATCGGGCATTCGTAGCCTGCCGCGCGCAGGCGTTCGGCAGCCCTGACGCAACCGGCCCGCTCCTGCTCAGCCAGGTTGATGAGTACATCCTGATCGGAATAGTCATAGCTGGAACCCGCGTGGGTCAGCACTCCGGCCAGGGTGGAACCGCCCGAGACAAGCGCCGCGGCAATATCCGGCAGTTCCTGTGCTTCGGGAAGCACGCCGGAGCGGTGCCCATCCGTGTCGATTTCCACCAGCACGGAAAAGTTTACCTTGTGGGTCCGGCTGAAAGCGCCGATGAACCGGGCGGATTCTTCGCTATCCGTGATAATTTTCAAAGCGCATCCCCGGCGCATTAAATCGGCGGCCTGGGGCAGCTTGGCTTCGGCTATGCCCACGGCATAGGTAATGTCCTTAAACCCGGCGGCGAAAAACTGTTCGGCCTCTTTTAGGGTAGAAACCGTAATGCCCCGCGCTCCGGCTGCCTCCTGGGCCTTGGCCACCTGGAGGCATTTTGACGTTTTCACATGAGGTCGAAAGGCAACCCCAAGCTGGTTGAGATGCGTTTGCATACGGTTGATGTTGGCCTGCATGCGCGGCACATCGATGATCGCGGCGGGCGTGGCAAGCGTGTTCAGATCCATAGGAACCTCCGTTCCTGATTGCGTCCCGGCGCGCGGCGCGGCCGGAGCGGTTAAGAGTAAAGGGCGGCGGATCAGCCGACCTGCTCGTTTTCTGGATTCAGCGGGTACTTTTGTTCTCCGCCAAGGCCGCAATATCCCCGGCGTTTTTCTGGCGGGCCCCATTTGGGTTCGGCCCAACGCCAAGCCGCGCAGGCCTTGCCGATGCAGGGCACGGGCTTGCCGCCACCAAGGCTTTGCGGGCAGGTGTAGCCGCCTGACTCTTCGTGTTTCATCTTTCTGCCTCCTCGATTGAGGATGGTTATCGCTTTTCAGCAGCGGGAAGGGTACGGCAATTCGCCGCAAGAACCTTCCGGAACAGTGCCCGCGGATGTTCCGCCGCTCCGCAGATACACTGTCGCGGGTTTCTTTCATACCTGCCCGGGGCGGGAGCTGTCAAAGCACAGCGACCGGAATGGATAAAGAATTGGTGGCTGCTCGCCCCCAAACCCCTCGGCAGGGGAATGATTCCCCTGCACCCCCAATCAGGGGGCAAGGCTGTGCGCCAAGCCCCATTTGGGGGGTCCGGGGGTATCATACCCCCGGCGGGGTGTGGGGCAGCGCCCCACATCATAAAGAATTGGTGGCTGCTCGCCCCCAAACCCCCCGGCAGGGGAATGATTCCCCTGCACCCCCAATCGGGAGGCAAGGCTGTGTACCAAGCCCCATTTGGGGGGTCCGGGGGTATCATACCCCCGGCGGGGCGTGGGGCAGCGCCCCACATTTGGATTCAGACGCTTCGCGCATTGACGGCCGGTGCCTGAAGGGGCTATCGTTTTTTTCTTGGCCGCCGGGGCGGCGGTCTGCGGGGGAAGCCTTTTGCCTTAGGGCGTAAGGGCCGTTTAGCACCCGCGGCAGCGTTCTTTTATGGTTGGGAGCCTTCCCCTTTGGGAGGAGCCGACTGTGGATCGAAATATAGCCAGGTCACGGAGGCCGCATGCTTGATCGTAAAGTGTTGCAGAAAAATCCGGAAATCGTTGCTCAAAGCCTTGCGCATCGGGGCTCTGCTCTGCGGGTGGAGGATTTCACGGCGCTTGATGATAAACGCCGCGCCCTGTTGGGCGAAGTTGAAAGCCTGAAAAGCGAGCGCAACAGGAATTCCGCCGAGGTGGCTAAAATCGCCCGGGCGGGAGGCGATGCCGGAGCGCTGAAAGAAGCTACCGGGAAAATCAACGAGCGCATCAAGGTGCTGGATCAGGAGCTTGAGGGGGTGGAACGCTCTCTGAATGATTGGATGCTCAACGTGCCCAACATGCCTCATGCTGATGTGCCCGTAGGCCCGGATGAAACCGCCAACCCCGTGGTGCACACCTGGGGAGAGCCGCCGCACTTTCCGTTTACGCCCAAGGAGCATTGGGAGATAGGCGAAACCTTGAAGGGCCTGGATTTTGAGCGGGGAACCAAGCTTTCCGGCAGCCGCTTTACCGTGCTGTGGAAGTGGGCCGCCCGTCTTGAGCGGGCCTTGGTCAACTTTTTCCTGGATGTCCACACCCTGGAACAGGATTACGTGGAAATTTACCCGCCCCTGATGGTCAACCGCAAAACCATGACCGGCACCGCCAACTTGCCCAAATTTGAAGAAGATCTCTTCAAAATCCAGGGCTGGGAATATTTCCTCATTCCCACGGCCGAAGTGCCTTTGACCAACCTGCACGCTGAAGAAATTCTGCCCGAAGAGGTTCTGCCCCTGGCCTTTACAGCCCAAACCCCCTGTTTCCGCTCCGAAGCGGGCAGCGCGGGCAAGGATACGCGGGGCTTTATCCGCCAGCACCAGTTCACCAAGGTGGAAATGGTGCGCATCGCCCATCCGGATACATCGTACAACGAGTTGGAATTGATGCGCCGCAACGCCGAAGTGCTCCTCGAAAAGCTGGAACTGCCGTACCGGACTGTGGTCCTTTGCACCGGCGACATGGGCTTTGCTTCAGCCAAAACCTATGATCTGGAAGTCTGGCTGCCCGGACAAAACAAATACCGGGAAATCTCCTCCTGCTCCAACTGCGAAGCCTTCCAGGCCCGCCGGGCCAACATCCGCTACCGGGCCGCCAACGGCAAGCCCGAGTTTGTCCACACCCTGAACGGTTCCGGCCTGGCCGTGGGGCGGACCCTGGTCGCTCTTCTGGAAAACGGACAGCAGCGGGATGGTTCCGTTGTCCTGCCCAAGATCCTTGTGCCCTACATGGGCGGCCTTGAGTGCATCACGCCTGAATAAGCTCTTCCCCTTCCCGGCGGCGGGAACGCCTCCCGCCGCCCCGGATTGACGGCAGGGAAGATCTTATGCCTTTTCCCTGAGCGCGGCCGCCAGCAGCCGGGCTTCCATGTATTTGGCCATGGCGGCTACGGCCCGGTCGCACAGAGGAAAAACGGGTATCCCCCGCTCCAGCAGGGCCCGACGCAGGGGCGCAAAGAGCAGGCCGCCGTCAACCACGGCCGCCAGCGGTTTATCATGCCGGGAAGCCATCTCGGCCACACGATGGACTATGCTGCCCGGATCGGCCAGGGAAAAGGGGCCCGCATCATTGAGCGTGCGGGTGACAGGAGAAAGAGGGTCCATGCCCATAATCACGGCATCTACCCCCGGATCGGCCAAAAGAATATCGGTGGCGGCCGCATGGGTTTCATCGTCGGCCGCGGGATTGATATCCAGCGGGTTGCTCACGGCCACAAGAGAATCAAGCCGCTTGCGAACAAAAAGCTCCCGGAGGGCCGCCCGCCCGGCCTCGGAAAAAACCGCCAGGCGCAGATCATAGTCATCCGAGTGGATGGAATCGGCCATGCCCACGGCCTCAAAGCCCGCGCCGCTGACCGCCGCCAGGCGGTTGCCGCTCACGGTCTTGCGGTTGAAACACTCGGCCAGCAAAAAAAGATCCTGAAACTCGGTAAAGCTGGAGGCCACCATAGCCCCGGCCTGGCGCACACAGCTCTCGCAGACCATATACTCCCCGGCCAACGAAGCCGTATGCCCGCTGGTAGCATTCTTGCCCTCAGGGGTCCGCCCGGCCTTATAAAAAACCACGTCCTTTCCGGCCAACACCGCGCCGCGCACGGCTTCACAAAACGCCAAGCCATCACAAGCCTTAAAGCCTTCAGCGTACACGGCAATAACATCAACCGCCGGGCTATCCTGAAAATAACAAAGCATATCGCCAAGGGTCAGGTCCGTTTGGTTGCCCATGGAAATCATATAGGCCGGATTGAGTTCCGGAGCAGCGCTCCCCCGGTGCAGCATAAACGCGCCGCTTTGGCTGATAAAGGCGGCCCGGCGGTACGGAGCATCACGGTCCTTGGGAAGCTTGGCTTCCGGAATAAACCAGGTATCGTAGCCGCCAGGGCGGGAAACCACGCCCATGCAATTAGCCCCCAGAAAAACCGGGCCTCCCGCCTCTTCAGAAGAAGCCCCATGCGCGCTTTCGATACGCTCGATCACCTGCTTGGCCCGTTCGGCGCTCTCGCGGGTTTCGCCCATGCCCCCGGGTATCAGCATGACCGAGGCCGCCGCGTCGCGCTCAATAACCTCCTCCACAAGCCGCGGCACGTGTTCCGCGCCCACGGCCACAACAAACAGATCAAGCTTTTCCGGCAGCGAGGCCAGATCCGGCACGCAGGCAACCCCCGATGCATCCGCGGCGCCTCCGGGTCGGATGATCCGGATCTTCTCAGGCGCAAACCCCGCAGCTACAACGTTTTCCAGAATGATCCGTCCAAAATTGCGGCGCGTGGCCGAAACCCCGATAATGCCTATAGTCTGCGGATGCAACAGATTGTGAATCGCGCGCGCGGGACGCGGGTTGACGCGCCGCCCGGGCAGAGAAAAACGGCACATTCCATCCAACGGGACCATCAAATATTCGGTAAAGGCAAAGGGGTTGATTTCCAACTCGTCGATGATAAATGGCGCGTCCGGATTGGTGGCGGCATAGCGGCGGCCCATAGCAATAAATGAGGCAAAGCATTCGATAAGTTGTTCATCGGTGACGATGCGGCGTTGGCCTCGAGTGAGCCCGGCCAATTTTTTATAAGCGATCGTAGTTTTGAAAAGTTCAAAAAAGCGTTCCGGGTCAGTCAGTTCGCAGGAGGCCGCAACAATGGCTTGTCCCTTGCGGAAGCGAGCGGCGTAGAGTTCTGTATCCGTGCCGCCCAGCCCGGCGCTGATAACAGGGCCGAACTCGCGGGTATTGCGCAGCCCGACAATGAGTTCATTGCCAAAGGCCAAGGAATCCGGGGGCATAAACTGGACGGCCAGAATGCCCTTGATATCCCGGCGCACGGCCTCGCGCAGGGCTTCTCCGGTCAGGTTTTGGTATTGGGCGGGAGCATGGTCAGGATCTGCCTCCACAAGCCCGGCAAAGGTTTCCGGCACCTCGTAGAGCATTTTTCTGATGGCGGAACGGAGAGCATCGGCTTCTTTGGGGATAATGCGCACGCCTCCGGCCTCGGTTTTATGCACAATGGCCGGAGAGACGATCTTCAAGACGACTTTTTCTCCGGGCAAGCCCATGATCTCTTCCAGCGGGGGCCTGGCCTCGCGGGGGATGAGGAGGGTGCGCGGCGGCGTCTCCGAGCCCGAATTGCCCAGCAGATCATACACTTCATACTCAAAAAGGAAGGTCCGCCCGTCATCCAGAGCTGCCCTGAACAACCCCTCGATTGCCGCAAAATCAATGTTAGTCTGCATATCCGCTCCATGGGGGGCGGGGCGGTGGCCGTGAGCCGGGGGGAGAAGGGAAACTTTCTTGAAAGAAAGTTTCCCTTCTCC
>CATJOY010000084.1 GCA_949741925.1 uncultured Desulfovibrionaceae bacterium
CACTCGCTATTCACTTGTCAAAGAACCATCGGGCTTCCTCGCCCTCCCGCCTCAGTCGCTTTCACTCCCGGGCGGCGAGTCGCGTTTATGCACCTTTCTCGTTCCCTCGTCAACACCTTTTTTCATCTTTTTTTCTTTTTTTATTTCCCTCGGATTTTTTCCTGACCGAGAAAAATAAACCGGTGTCGTGCGCGGGAACAGCTAACTAGTCCTCTCACCCTTTTTTGTCAAGCGCTTTTCTGCTCATGGCTGTTTTTTTCTTTCCGTCCGTTCTGCGATGCGCTCGGCGTTTTGCAATTTTTTCCTATAAATTCGCAATATTACCTCATATTTTTTCATGACGGTAGTTGTGCTTTTCCCCGTGCATGAACGGGCCTCCGGCAGATGCCGCCGGGTATTCCCCCAAGGCTATGGCAGCCGGGCCTACAGCTTCCCCCCTGCCGGTCCGGTCCTTTTCGTGGAGCACATGGCGTTCTCTCGGGAAGAGAAACAAGAGCCGGCAGGCGCTCTCCCTCGTTAGATAAAGCCCATTTCCCGCAAAAGACTGACCGGATTCTCCCGCAGTGCCTTTGCGATGTGGCAAAACTCCACCACATCCAAACGCCGTTCACCGCTCTCGTACTTGGCGACAAAGGATTGAGGCTTGCCCAAAGAGGCCGCAACGGCGCTCTGAGTAAGCCTCTGCCGCTTTCTGGCGCGGAGAAGCACCTCTAAAAATACCGCATAGTCTCGGGTAAAGTTGGATTTCACGGTCATCCCCTTTGGGGATGACTCTATTGTGTGTTGTAAATTATCCCAAAAAAGGATATTTTTTGCTCATGAAAAAAAACCATAACGGCACAAGAAATAGGGACTATTGTCGCTCGCTTGGCGCTCCATAACGAAGGCTTTCTCCAGAGCCTCCTCCAGGAAGCAGCAACGGCCGAAGAGGCCTTGCTGCCTGACGATATGGGTAGGCTGGAAACATGGGCCCTATTCATTCGGGCAGTGCGCAGCAGCCTGGACGTTGCCGCCAAACCAACCGGAACCCACTAAAAATTTATAGGAAAAGAATCGGGCCGCAAGGCTGGACCACCTCTCGGGGATCCCCAAAGGGGCAGGGGGAAAAGCCTCTCATCCCGGCCGCCAGGGGTACAGGGACCACCTTGCCCTGCCGCCTTTCGCTTTCCTCCAAAAGGATTCCTCCTCGGAGACCAGACGGCGAGCAGCCCCCCTCCCGGCAAGCCGACAACGCCCCTGAAGAGTTCTGGAAGAGCTTTGGGGGATCTCTATAGTCGCTCCAGAGGAGAAGATCGGAGGAACGTTTACAAAAAACTGCCGGTTGCGAGGGAGGCAACCGGCAGAATCTATTATAAGGCTTTGGACAAAAGGATTACTTGGCAAAGGCGTCGTGCCCGTCATACTTGTTATTGTGAAGGACATCCGAAACAAGGTAGTTATAGATATCATCCACGATTTCGATGCCGTTTTCCTCATAAGCCTTTTCACGGAGGGCGCTGGATTGCCCCGGGAAGCGCACCTGATCAAAGCCGGGAGCGGGTTTCACCGCGTTGATATCCGCCATGAGCTGATTCATATGCTTGAGGAACAAAGCCTTATCGCCGAAGTAGGCCGGGTCGAGAACAATATGCAACTGGCCGAGTTCGCGGAGCTGGGTCAAATCATTATACATGGAGGTGACGTTTTTGCCGAAGGGCACGTTCAAAAGAACCCCCGAGAGCACATCCACCATAGCCGCGAGGGCGTACCCCTTAGCCCCGGCAATATGCACCAGGCCGTTGACCTTGAAAGGATCGGTCGTCGGTTCGCCGTTGGCGTCTATAGCCCAGCCCTCAGGAATGGCTTCCTTCTTGGAGCGGGCGTGCAGTATCTTGCCCCAGGCCTGAACCGTAACGGCAAGATCTACCGTCATCATCCGGCCATCCTCACTGGGCGCCGAGAAGGCGATGGGATGGGTACCGAAGAAGGGTTCGGCCCCGCCATACGGAGCAGCCATAGGGTCAGACTGGCACATGGAAATACCGATCATCCCCTCGTGAGCGGCCTGCTGCACAAAATAGGAAAGTGCCCCGGAGTGGCCCATCCGACGCATGCCCACAATGGCCACGCCGTTTTCCCGGGCGATTTTGATAGCTTCATCCATGCCCAACTTGGCCACTACATGCCCGGCGGCATTATCGCCATCAAACACAGCCGAACAAGGCCCGGTACGCTTGACTTCAAAATGAGGATGAATAGTAGTGCCGCCTTTGGCAATGCGCTCGGCGTAATACTCTACCCGCATGGCCCCGTGGGAGTGAATGCCGCGCATATCAGCATGCACCAACACATCGGCCACAATATCGGCATGTTCAGAGGTAAGCCCGGCCTTGTGCAACTTATTGGCCATAAGCCTTTTCAATTCATCGCGTTGTACCCTCATGAATCGCATCCTTCTCTCTAAGGTTTTTGTAGAGTGCGGAAGCAGTATCCCCCATCCTGCCGCTGGAAGTCAGACCAATAAGAATATACCAAAAAGTGAGATGAAGGACAGATGGCCTGACCAAATATTGGCTATAGGGTTATTGTATTTTTGTCAAGCTCTTCCTGATTTTTTACGTAACATATTAATATATATGATAGTATATTTTCTTCCTGACCGCAAAAAATAACTGTAACAGCGGGCGTTGCTCACTTCCGGCTGGACATGCTCGGCCGATTATCGTACAGATTTTCCCTTCCGAACAGCGCCCTACGCCGTATTGCCACTCGGGTGTTCTCGGTCGGCCCCCCTATAGCGCCGGAACAAACGGCACCCGTAGTTAATAATTTCAAATGGTTGTGCTTTCTCGCCTCCGCTGAGCCCGCACGGCAAGGATCGGTATATATGTTTGGCAAGGTTGTCAAAAAAACTGTGGCTGACCAGGTTATTGACCAGATTAAAAGCCTTCTTGCCGGAGGCGATCTGCGGCCGGGGAACCGCTTGCCGCCCGAGCGCCAGTTGGCCGAGATGCTGGGGGTCAGCAGGCCTTCGCTCCGCGAGGCCCTGCGGGCCCTGGAATACGCCGGCGTGCTCGAAACCCGCGTCGGTGAAGGGGTATTCGTTACCGACGGCAATAATATTCTGGCCAACAACTTGCAGGTTTCCCACCTGGTCAAGCAGTACGCTTTGGAAGAGATGATCGAAGTACGTAAGGTCATTGAGGCCGCTACAGTTCGGCTGGCCATAGAGCGCGGCGCTGAAGAAGATTTCGAGGCCCTGCGCAAGGTCCACGATGATTCAAAGAAGATGGTTCACCACAAGGAACATTTTGTTCTCGCAGATTACGCCTTCCATCAAGCGCTGGCCGAGGCCGGCGGCAATTCGATCTTCGTGGCAATGCTCCAAACCATGCGCCACATGATGAGCGAATTCAACATTGAAATTCTCTCCACTATCAAAGGCAGAAAAACCGTGCTCCAGCACCATGATGCAATACTCGACGCCCTCAATGCCAGAAACGGCAAAGAGGCCCAACATCTGTTGGAAATGCATCTCGATAATGTGGTCACCTCCATGAAGGCCAAAAGCGGCCGTTAAGCGCTTTCCCGGTTTTCCGGCGATGCCCGAGGAGAATAAGTGAGCAGCCTTCGGCTATCTGGTATTTGAAAACGGCATTGGAGCGGCGCGCCTCAGCGGCAAACGCCTGATGCCGCCCCGGCAACCTTCCGCCCACAACAGAAATTTTGGAGATATACCATGACCAAGAAAAAAACAGTTGTCGTCGCCATAGGCGGCAATGCTCTTATTCTCAGCCAAGAAGCCCAGACCATTGAGGACCAGAACAGGGCCTTAACCCTCATGGTCCCCCATATCGTAGACCTTATCGAATCCGGCTGCCAGGTCATCGTGACCTATGGCAACGGCCCCCAGGTGGGCTTCCTGCTCCGCCGCAGCGAAATCGCCACGGCCTCAACGGGGTTGCACTCTCTGCCCCTGGTTTCCTGCGTCGCGAATACCGAAGGCGGCATCGGCTACCAGATCCAGCGGGCGATAAAGAACGAAATAGCCAGGCGCGGCCTGAGCGACGATTCCGTCGCCCTGCTTAACCAGGTTGTCGTTGATGCGGATGATCCCGGATTTGCGAACCCCACCAAGCCCATTGGCGAATTCTACACCGCCGATCGGGCCGAAGCCCTGCGCAAGGAAAACCCCTCCTGGGTGCTCAAAGAAGATGCCGGCCGCGGTTATCGCCGCTATGTTCCCTCTCCAAAACCACTGGAGATTGTTGAGGAAAGCGCCATAAAAACCCTTCTTGCGGCCGGCTTTCACTTGATCGCCGCCGGCGGCGGCGGTATTCCCGTCATCCGTAAAAACAACCAGTTGCAGGGCGTGGATGCGGTTATTGACAAGGATCTGACCTCCAGCCTCCTGGCAACTCGCATCAACAGCACTATGTTCATCATCTGTACGGGCGTGCCTTCCGTGGCCCTGCACTACGGCACCCCCCAGCAGAAAAACCTTGGGACAATCACCCTCGCCGAAGCCGAAAAGTATATGGAAGAAGGACACTTTGCCGAAGGCAGCATGCTGCCCAAAATCCGCGCCGCGCTCCAATTCGTCGAAGCCACAGGCAACCGCGCCATTATTACCAGCCCGGAGAACCTCCGCGCCGCCGTGGTGGAAGGCAAAGGCACGCATATTATTCCGTAGCTATAAAAGGCGAGGGAAAAACCTTTTTATAAAAAAGTCCTTCCCTCGCCCTCCTTCCCCCAACAACTTCAAGAGGGTGTGCTCGCTCTTTTGCAATCAGGAATTCCCGAGCCCGCTTTTCCCTCTGCGGTGATTCGCTGCGTGGCAAAAAAGGACGGAAATACCGGGCAGAGCGATAACGCCGGATCATACCTGTTGCTCATGCAGCCGGAAACCAGGCCCCCTCTTTACGACCATACTACAACGGTTCGTAACGGCCGCCCACGGCCATATAAATACGGCTCTCGGCGCTGAGCAACGCATACTTGGCGGACAGCGCGGAACGCGATGAGGCATCGGCTGTGTTGACGGCCTCCAGATAGTCCTTAAGTTCCACCGCGCCGCTCTCGTAGCGCTCCAGATAATAGGCGGCAATTTTTCTATCCCGCTCGTTTTTAGCCAGCGTTTGGGCCAGCGTCAGCCGCGCCTCGATATAGGCGGCGCAGGCGGCCTGCACGTCGTTGAGCGCGGTGGTCACCGCTTCCACCAAATCCAGTTGAGCGCTTTCAAAATCCGCTTGGGATATTTTGATGTTCCAGGAAAGGGTATTCCAATCCAAAAACGGCAGGCTCAGCGAAACCAAGCCGGAGAGGACCGGCACATCAAAAAAGCTCCGGGCTCTCTCGGCGGCAACGTTCAGGGTTGAGCCTACGCTGATGCGCGGGTACCAGGCCGCGCGATCCGCTTCCAGTGTGCTGAAGGCGCTTTGCAGGCGGGCTTCGGCGGCGCGGATATCCGGACGGGCCCCAAGGGCGGCCAAGGGCACGTTCAGATCCACCGGCACCACGGGAATATCCAGAAGGTTTGCGGTTTCCATCTCCAGGGCTTCGCCAGGGCGCAGGTTCAGCAGGTCGCGCAAGGTCTGTTGGACCTCGGCCCGCTCGGTCCGCAAGGAAGAAATTTCATTGCGCGCGGACAACAGTGCCTGTTCGGCCTGAAGTTGTTCCAGCGCATCGATTTTCCCCAAGTTATGCTTAACCCGGGCCAGTTCCGCAAGCCGCTCGTACCGTTCCACAGCCTGCTCCATAAGGCCAAGGGCCTGATCGGTGTAGGCGAGATGGAACCAGCCCGCCACAACACTGTTGATCAGCGCCAGGCGCGCTTCGGCCAGATCTTCCACCGTGGCCCGGTATTCCCATTCCCCGGCGTCGGCCGCGTCGCGCAGCCGCCGCCAGAGATCCAGCTCATAGCTCACGCTGATTCCGCCCTGCCACGTTTGCCGCCATAAGGGAGCCTGGCCGCTATCAAGGTTCCGGGAGGCTTCCGCCGAGGCCTGGCTGGAAAAAGCGGGCACTAGGTCCACAGTCAAAAGCCGGGCCTGGTATAAGGCGCGGTTAACGGCAATGGCGCTCCGGGCAAGATTGGTATTGCGCTCAAGGGCCAGGGTTACTGTCCGATCCAGGCCGGGGCTTTCATAGCCGGTCCACCAGGCGGGGTTCAGGCTATAGCGGGCGGCGATCTCCTCAGGAGGGATAATATCCGCCGTCAGGGATGCGCTGTTATAGCGCCCCGCGCACCCGGCAAGGCACAGAGCCAGGCAAAGGAGAGACAAAAGCGCCGGAGAGAAGCTGGAGCCACGATGCAAGGCAGGGGTTGCGGACATTCTTTTCTACTCCCTGGAAAGCGCTTCGATGGGGTTGAGGCGGGCGGCGTTCCTGGCCGGGATAAAGCCAAAGGCCACGCCGATCGCCGAGGAAAAGACCATAGCCAACAGCATGGTATCAAACGAGTAGACAAGGCTGAAGCCCACGGCCGATTCCACGGCAGCCCCGAGCAATAAGGCCAAAGCAATGCCTAAAAGACCGCCGGAAGCGCACAGGAGCGTAGCCTCTAAAAGAAATTGTTCCAGGATATTGATCCGGCGGGCCCCCACGGCCATGCGGACGCCGATTTCACGGGTGCGCTCGGTTACTGAAACCAACATAATGTTCATAACCCCGATGCCGCCGACCACCAGAGAAATCAGCGCTATACCCGCGACGAGCAGGGTCATGGTGTTGGTGGCGTTCTCCACGGTTTGCCGGATGCTGTCGGTGCTAAAGGTAAAAAAATCTGTTTTGCCGTGCCGGGCCGTGAGCAATTCGACTATGGCTTTATCCGCCAGGGCCGGGACCACGGAATCACGCAGTTTGACCGTAATCGAGGCAATGTTCCGTTCCCCGGTAACGCGATGCATAACCGTGGTATACGGGGCCCACAGATTCAAACGATCGGAAGGGCCAAAGCCCACATCCTTTTTCTCAGCCACGCCGATAATCCGCAGCGGCTGGCGGTTGAAAAAAATTGTCCGGCCCTCAGGCCGTTCTCCGCCGGGGAAAAGCTTATTGCGCGTATTCTCGTCTATAACCACATAAGAGCTGTTGGCGCGGACCTCGCTCTCATTAAAAAAACGTCCCGAAGCGGGCTCCAAGCCCTTAACGTCGAAATAGCTTGCCCCAACCCCGCTCAACTGAGCCGTTACCGAAACGTTACGGTACACCAACGTGCCCGAAGCCGAGGTGTTGGGCGTGCTGCTCATGACATACGGTTGTTTGGCAAGGATCTCGGCATCACTGACAGTGAGGGTCTTCACGCGCCCCGAACGGCGATCCCCAAAACCGCTCCCCGGGTAAATATCAATAGTATTGGTGCCCATGGCGTTGATATCAGCAATAATCCGCGCCTGCGAGCCACGCCCCAGGGCCACCACGCAGGCCACCGAGGCGATGCCGATGATGATGCCCAACATGGTTAAGAGCGAGCGCAGCTTATGGGCCCAAATGGCCTGCAAAGACATGCGCAGGGCCTCCCTGAACCGGTCCACCCCTTCAGCCAACCAGGAACTTTTACGGGGCGTTGCCGTGTTCCGTTCCCCGGCAAAAGAACGAAAAGGCCGGTTGCGCGTATCCTCTACAATGCGCCCGTCGCTGAGCCGGATGGTGCGTCCGGCATAGGCCGCCACCTTGGGGTCGTGGGTTACCAGAATGATCGTGTGCCCGCGTCTGTTGAGGTCGCTCAAAATGGCCATAACGTTTTCGCCCGAGGCCGAATCCAGGGCGCCTGTGGGTTCGTCGGCCAGGATGATGCGACCCCCGTTCATCAAGGCCCGGGCAATACTCACCCGCTGCTGCTGCCCGCCGGAGAGTTCCGTGGGCAGATTTTTCAGCTTATTCCCAAGCCCAAGCTCCGCCAGCAATGTCGCGGCCCTTTCCAGACGCTCCTTTTTCTCTCTTCCGGCATAGACCGCGGGCAGGGCCGTATTCTCCAGAGCGCTCAACTTGCTCAACAGGTTATAGCGCTGAAAAATAAACCCGAGACGGGAGCCGCGCAATGCGGCTTGGCTATCAGCATCCAGAGCCGCAATATCCACGCCGTCGATCCGGCAGGAACCGGAACTTGGCGTATCCAGGCAGCCCAAAATATTCATCAAGGTGGATTTTCCCGAGCCGGATTGCCCGATGATGGCCACAAAATCGCCGTCTTCCACGGCAAAGCTGATCTCATGCAGGGCCTGAACGCGGTTTTCGCCGCTGCCGAAAAATTTACCGACCCGGTCAAGCTCAATAACGGCCATTAGAAAGGCCCCCGCCTTCTTGCCCGGCTTTGGCTCTGCGCCTGAAGCTCTTCCCGGCTCATCCGGCCTGTAATCACCTTTTCCCCGGCGCGCAACCCGCTTACAATCTGCACCTGCACGCCGTCGTTGATGCCGGTGGTCACCGCGCGCACGGCCACAGTGCCGTCATCCAACAAAACGCGCACGGTTTTTTTGCCCTCCGGATCAGTGCTCACAGCCATTAACGGGGCAAGCAGGGCGTTTTCCGCCGTGGCCACGGTAATCTCTGTCTGGGTGGTCATGCCGATGCGCAAGCGGCCGTCATCGTTGTTGATCAGGGCCTTACCGTAATAGTAAACCGCCTCCGAGGAGGATGCGGAGGATGCGGTAGAGGAAGTGGTTTTGTATGTTCCGTCGGTCAAGGTGGTCAGGCCCGGGTCAATGGAAGTCAGCACGGCGCGGCGGATTTCATCGGGCTCGGAGAGAATGGTATAGGTGAGGGGCAGGCCCGGCCTCACAGAGGTTATATCGCCTTCGGAAATCTCAATCTTCAGTTCCATGCGCCGCAAATCAGCGATCTGGGCGATGGTCGGCGTGGTCTGCGCCGCGTTAACGGTTTGCCCTTCATCCACCGGCACCGAAACGACCACGCCATCCAGGGGGGCGGTGATGCGGGTATAGCCCAAATTGACTTCATCGGTGCTTACCGCAAGTTGGGTCTGACGGATTTGCGATTCCAGCACGGCGACTTCGGCTCGGGCCAGGGCATAGGCATCCTCAAGATTTTCCAGCGATTCCTGAGAGGCCGCATCGTTGGCAAGAAGTCGTTTTGCCCGGCGGTACTGCGTTTCGGCCAAGCGTAGGCCGATTTTTTTGGCTTCCAACTGCGCCTGGTAGGATTGCAACAAGGCCCGATCTGTTTCCAATTGGTTGATCTGCGGCACCGAATCCAGTTCCGCGATCAAATCGCCTTTCTTTACGTTCTGCCCCACCTCCACGTACAGCTTGGTAATCTGGCCCGAAACCCGCGCGCCCACGGCAACCAACTGCACGGCCCCTACTTCGCCGGTGGCGCTGACAATGCGGCTGATGGTTCCGGGCGCCGCCTCCTCAGTGAGGTAGACAACCTCTTCCGCATCGGCGGAGCGGAGCCACCCCCAAGCGGCAAGGCCGAGACATATTCCGGCAACAAGGACCGGCAGCACTATTTTTTTGCGAATCATGGCAAACCTTTTTCATCTATATCATGGTGCTGAGGCCTGTGCAGGCAAGGCGACGCGCCTTCATCTCACTTCCTGCCCCACGGCGCTTTTTCCCACACCGCCTGCGCGCCTGCCGCAGCCAACGTCAGAGGAAGCGCGGAGGGTCTCTGCCTTCCGAGCCGGATCTGTATCTTGTTGCTGTAGCAATCTTCAGGCCAACCGCGCAACTATCTTGTTTCCTTATTCTCTACGCCGGGGCCGCCTCTGAAAACACCGTCCCTGCAAAAAACCCAACAATGCCCCCCAAAACAGGCACCGACCTCTCGGGTAGAGGCCGAACTCGTTTTCCCGCTAAGGCTGCCAAGGGGAAAAAGGCGAATCGGCAGCAGGAACGGATTCAGGAGCTGCCCCCGGACACCGTTCTTGAAACGCCTTATGACTTCAAAGCCGAAGGAGACGCGCCAGACAAGCCAAAAACCGCTTTTTCCCCACGCGGACAAGGCCGCTCTTCCAAAAACATAGCGCAAAAGGCAGCGGGCTCTCACGAACAGGATAGGGCCTTTGAGCCGTTGCACATCACGCCCGCGATGTGCAGAACAGCAGGAAACGTGTGCAGGAACCTGCACATGCGTCCGAGAACGGGAGACACGCACAAGCTCCCATACCTTGTATCGACGCAGAGCTGTATGATTCCTCTGATGAAAAGGAAGACGGCAAAAAAACGGAGAACGGCATGGCGGCACAGGCCGAACTCATTTTTCCCCTGCGGCCGCCACCGGGCAAAGAAGGGCTTGGCACCAGAAATATCTTGAGCCCCCCCCCTAAGGGCACACAGTATGCAGTGAGAAACAAGATGCCAGCGAAGGAACGTGTGCGGTTCTTCGGTCCGGTCTACAGCCGCTGAGGGCTCCAGGCGGCCCGGTCACTCCGGCATTCCTCTGGGCTGTTCAGGCGAGGGCTTGCACTCCCGCGCACGAGCTGAGGCGTTATTTCACGCCCTTGACCATGGAAGCGAATTCCAGCAGTACTTCTGTCAGATAGGGGATATTCATGCTAATAAGACGGCTGACGATTTTATAGACCACGGCCAGCACCACCGCGGTACCCACAGTGAAGCCAAGGCCTCGGGCTATGCCCGAAAGAAAATTCAGCCAGAGGATTTTTCCGGTATTCCGGGAAAGCCGAACATATTCCGCCAGCCCGCTGTTGTCGAGCCGTTTGACCAGTTTCTCGATTTCATTCACATCCGGTTGCATTCTTTCCCCCGGTTTTTCCTCTGCTCATAGCCTACCAATGCATATTTCCCCTCATAACGCTACCGGAGAAAAGCGCCTCATGCCGCCGGGCGCTCCCCCGGGGCGCGGAAACAATGTTCCGCTTGCTTGGCCCGCTCCGTGCCGCATTCTTGGCCGGCCTTGCTTTTCTAAAGCCAGGAACGATGCCCCTGTATGCATAGATCCTTAACGGAGGGCCGGGAAAATGAGGGAGAATTAAGGATTCGGGCCGTCCTGCCCCTCCTCGCCCCTCCGGGGCTCCGGAAGGGTGTTCCTATGCCCCGTTCCGCTCTCCCTTTCCGCTTCAGCCGCCTGGCGGGCCTTGCGCCGTCTTTTCCGGATATACCAGAGCAAAACCGCCAGAATGATAATCCCCCCCAGCACAAAGCGCCCGGCATGGGGAAACTCTTCCATAAAGAGCGTGATGGCCTGGCCGAAAAAATAGCCCGCGGCCGTAAAGCTTATGGCCCAAACAGCCGCCCCGATCACGTTGAGGGCAAGGAATTTCAGGTGGTTGACCCCCGACAGCCCCATCAATATCGGGGTGACGTTGCGCACGCCGTAAATAAAGCGAAACCCCAAGATCAACGCGGTTTCATAGCGCGAAAACAGCCGGGTAGCCTTGCCGAGGTTCCTTTCCAGGCGGGGAAAACGGCGGATTATGGCCGTGCCCTTCCAGCGCCCCAAAATGAACATCAACTGGTCGCTCAAACAACTGCCGCAAAAAGCCGCCAACGCAATCAACGGCGGTGAAAGATACTCCTGCTGAGCCAGGAATCCCGCTATCAGCACAATGGTTTCCCCTTCCAGAAATGTGCCGATGACAAGAGCGAGGTAGCCGTACGATTGCAGCAGCTCCGTTGGATCAATACCGAACATGACGTGGTCTGTGGAGGACATCCATTGTTTTATTGACGTTCCTGAAGCTCAAGGGCAGCGGCAACAGCCCCGGCCGCCGCATTGATATACTCTTCTCTAGACATCGTTTCCCTGGCTTCGGGGGAAAGAACGAGGCGGGGCGCGTTGACACGTTCTTGCTTAGCCCGAATCCCGTATTCCGGGGGAAAGCTATCCGTAAAGTACATGCTCTGAAAATCCGCGAACTTCAAGGCGTGGGCCGTGGCATCCAAAAGGGCCCGTTCACCCGGCCGCATCAATCCGGCGGCCAAGGCAACCCGCAGCCCGGCCAGGCATTCTCCGCCCTGAGTGCAGGCTATATGCCCGTGGCGGTTGGCTTCCAACATACTATCCATGATGGCCTGTTCGGAAACCCGCACCACCTGGAAGGAATCCGCCCCGGCCAGCTCCAGATACCGTTCAGCCAAGAATTGCACCCGGGGGAAGGAGACAGGATTGCCGATCATGGCCGCCTGGGCCGCGCTGGCCGTAACCGCTACCGGCTCATAGCGGCGCGTGGTCGGTTCTTGGGCATAATAGCGGTAGACCGGGTCGGCATGGGCGGACTGGACCCCAAAAATACGGGGCAAGGTCTCGATAATCCCGAGAGCGTAGAGTTTCAGCAAGCCGGACATGATAGCGGTGATATTCCCGGCATTGCCGACGGGCACAAAAAAAGCGGTTTCGGCCAAATCCCAACCGTACCACTGGGCGGCCTCATAAGCGTAGGATTCCTGCCCCAGGATGCGCCAACTGTTTTTGGAATTGAGCAGGGCCACCCGGTAGCGCGAGGCCAAAATCTCCACCACCTTCATGCAATCGTCAAACACGCCGGGCATTTCCAACACCATGGCCCCACTGCCCAAAGGCTGGGAGAGCTGTTGCGGGGTAACCCGGCCCCGGGGCAGCAACACAACTGAGGTCACCGGCTTGCCCACGTAGGCGGCATACAAGGCCGCCGCGGCCGAGGTATCGCCGGTGGAAGCGCAGATGGTCAAAACGGAATCCCACTGCTGCTTGCGGGCCAAGGCCTTAACATAACTGAAGGCGCAGGCCATACCCCTATCTTTAAAGGAAGCGCTGGGATTCTGGCCGTCGTTCTTAAAGGCAAAACGCGCGCCGACGTTGTTTTGCAAAGCAGGAGAAGCCTCAATGATCGGGGTGTTGCCTTCGCCCAGGTAGATAATATCCTCTTGCTCCAACACCGGCGCCATCAGCTCGTAAAAACGGAAAATGCCCCGCAAAGCGCTGTTGCGGGTTCCGGCTCGGGAATCGAAAACCTGCCGCCAGGCAGCCCCGGAGTACTCCTTGAGCTTTTCAAAGCCGGTATCCTCCAGCAGGAGCACGCCGCCGCAGGCAGGGCAGGTGTACAGCAAGGCATCAATGCCGTGACGGGCTCCGCACCCCAGGCAACGATATTCCAGATGACCGCGATATACGGGAAACTGCATGTCGTTCATATTCATTCCTCTCCTACAGGCTGCTCCAAAGAGGCAGTACCCCAAAGACGCCTTGTTTGCGGGCAGCCACAGCCGAGAACAACCGTGCTTTTTTGCATTTGCCTTCTCCGCCCTTGCTCGGGCTCTTCTCGCTCCCTTGCAGGAAGAAAAAATCAGCGTTGGGCAACAAACTCTTGTTGTAGAACAGCCCCTAGGCCGTTCCGCCCGTTTCGTTCCCGCCTTTCTTGGCGGGCAGCCAGGGCTTTTCCTCGCCGCGCAGCAGCCGCCGGATATTTTCCCTATGAGCGTAAAAGACGACCACCGCAACCAGCAGCGCCAGGGGCACCACCTGCCACCTGCCGCTCACGGCCAGGGCCACGGGCAAAATGGTCACCAAAGTCAGCGAACCAAGGGAGACAAACCCTGAACGCCAGATGACCACAATGCAGACGGCCCCGGCAACCACCAGTTGCCAGAAGGCCAGGGGAATAAAGACCCCCACTGTGGTAGCAACGGCCTTGCCGCCGCTGAAATGCAGAAATAGGGAATAGCGGTGCCCTAAAATAGCCGCCACGGCAGCCAGAGAATGCAACCAGGCGGCATCGCTCAGATGCATGGCAACAGCTACGGCAAGAAGGCCCTTCAAAGCATCGCACAGCAGCACGAGAACGCCCCAGCGTACCCCGCACAGCCTGGCCACGTTGGTCGCGCCCACGTTGTGGCTGCCTCCGGTTCTCGGGTCCACGCCGCAAAACTTTGCGGCGATGAGCAAACCAAAGGGAATCGAACCCAAAATATAGGCGGCGGCAAGCCACAAAACGCTCAGCATGATTATTCCTCCTGGCTGTCAATGACCTGGATTTCTCCGAGCAGCGGGTTGATCTTGCCGAGGCGCACCTTGAATTTTTGGCCGGGAAAAAGCTTTTCTCCGAAAAAGCGCCGTCTGGCCCGCACATTGATTTGAGCCAAAGAAAGGGAGAGCGTCACCATATGGTCGTTTTCCTCGGTCAACACGGCATCCCACCACAACCTATCGCCCATCTGGCGGAAAAACAGCAATTTCCAGTAGCGGGGCCGGGAACGCTGGACTCTGGTGGCCTGGTCCAAACTAGTCGTCAGCAAGGGCAGAGCCGCGGCCAGTTCTTGTTTGGAAAAACGGGGAGAACCTGTTTGCAGAAAATGGACTATCTGGGCTTCGTTGATAAGATCGGCATAGCGCCGCAAAGGCGAAGTCATGGGCGCATACAGCTTCAGGCCAAGGCCCGCGTGGGGCCGGGGAGCAGTTTCCAACCCGGCCGCGGGCAGGTTGCGCACGGCTCGGGTTATTTCATGCGGTTCGGTCCATACGCCGGCAAACTCTTTGGGCAAAGCCACATCCTGGGTCCGGTAGAACAAGGGGATGCCCCGAGCATGAGCCCAAGATGCCAAGCCGTGGTTCGCCAGAATCATCAGTTCGCTGACCAGCAGATTAGCCGCAGGGCAGACCGGCCCGGGCTCGAGATAGACCAAGGTTTCGCCGTCTTCGCCCTCCTCAAGACCGATAACCGGATCCGTTCTCTCGGTGATCACCGCACCGCCCGCCAGACGCTGCTCCTGGAGCAGACGGGCTAGGGCATAGGCATTGTGCAGAAACTCCCGATGACTTCCAGCCTCAGCCGTCTGCTCTTCCGTAGCTTGGTGCCCCTCGCTCTCCGGCTCAAGCACGGCCTGGACCCCTTCAAAGGTCAGGCGCGAGGTCAGCCGCGCCACGGCTAAACGCGGTTCCAAAGAAACCACGGCCCCGGCGCTGTCCAAATGGGCATCCAGCCGCAGCACAGGCCGCTTCTCCCTCGTTGAAAGACTGAACAGCCCCAGGCCGACGTTTTCCGGGAGCATGTGCAGATCCCCTTCGGGCAAATAAATACTGCTGGCCCGGCGCAACACCGCTTTATCCAGCGCGCCGCCAAAAGGCCAACACAAGGCCGGACAGGCGAAAATCAGGCTGATCTTGAACGAGCCATCCGCATCCCGAATCAGGCTGACCGCGTCATCAACATCACGGGTTGAGGCAGCGTCAATGCTGCAAAAGGCATCGCTAAAGGCCGGATTCCCCTTCTCCTCAAGAGCGGCGCATTCTTCTACGGCCGCGGCGGTATTCCGGCGTAAGGCTTCGATCTCCCCCCCAAAAAGCTCGGCCCAGCGGGGCGAGGCGTCATACCCGGCCTGATCCAGCCATACGTTATGGTGTTCGGGCACCAGCCCCCAGGCCACGGCCAGACGCAACGGCAAATGGGGTTCCTCGGGCAGGGATTTGACCAACAGTTTCCAGGAACCATCTGCATCGTGCAGTTCCGGATCAGCCAGCCGGCCGCGCAATATCGTTTCAAGAGCTCCGGCCAGCTCTGGCGGCGGCAGTTCTTCGGGGCGGAGCGGACCGCGTCTGCCGCAGTGAATCTCCCACAAAGAACGAAAAAATTCGCCCCCGCGGCTGGCAAAAGCCTCGCGTTTCTCGCGAGCCTCTTCCTCAATCTTTCGGGCGGCGGCTTTTTCGGCGCTATATATTTCAAAAGCCGGCGGAGAAAACTTGAAGCGGCTTTTACACTCCAGGGCCGCGTGCCCCATGGCCGCCACCTGATCGGCATCGGGTTCGGCCCAGATAAGCTCGGCAAGCCAGGCCGCCGGAGCCCGCTCCACCTCGCCTTGAGCCAGTTCCCAGATGGCTTCCATATCAATACCCGCGGCCAGCTCTTCCCGGCGAACCCGATGCCGTTCCAAAAGCGCGGCAATTTCCTGCCTCTCAGGGCCGGGAGCATATTGCGGGCCATACCAAGGCAGCAGCCGCGGCAAGGCAAGCCTGATCTCGCGCCTGCCTTCGGTCAGCAGGCGCAGGGAAGCCCCCTGGCTTTCCAGAACCCATGCTTGCACGGCCTTATTGCCCTGCATAAATTCCACCACACACCCCGGACCCGGGAACTGAACCAGTGAACCTGCCATGCAACCTGCTTTCATTACTCAGTGCTTGAACGAGCGCTGCCCGGTAAAGACCATGGCCGCCTGAGGGCTGGCCTGGTTTACGGCCTCAATAGCTTCGGCGTCGCGCAGGGAACCGCCGGGCTGGGCAATAGCCGTAACGCCCTGGGCCAGGGCCGCATCCACGCCATCCCTGAACGGGAAAAACCCGTCGGAAACCATAACCGAACCGGCAAGCCCCCCCTTGGCCTCGTCGCAACGGGTTTGGAGAGAGGCGAGAAGCGTTGCTGAGGCCTCATCCTGCTCGGCCTTCCGGGTCAATTCGTACAGGGAAAGCCCCGTAGCCTCAAAGGCCAGCCGATCCGTATACTTGGTATAGGCCTTGTAGACCGCCAACTCCACGCAGCCCACCCGATCCTGTTCCCCGGTGCCGATAGCCACCGTAGCGCCATCCTTGGCAAAAATAACCGAGTTGGAGCTAACCCCGGCCTCAACGGCCCAGGCAAACAACAAATCCTCGGCTTCGGCCGGCGTCGGCCGGCGAGCAATGACCGTGCCGCCCTCTTTTGTGGCGGCCGAAGCGGGCAGAAAATCTTCTGCTTCCCGCGCCCGGTTCAAAAAGGAATGTTGGAGCACAAGCCCGCCGTCAGCCAGCGACTTGATATCCAAAAACGGCGCGGCGGCCAGCTCCTCCAGCCGGGCAAGGCCGGGTATTTCCAGAATCCGCAGGTTTTTGCGCTTTTTCAAAATATCGATAACGCCCGGTTCATAGGAAGGCGCGGCCACGACTTCAAAGTAGGCCGTATCAACAAGGGCCGCGGCGGCCAGGTCAAAGGGACGGTTAACCACCACAGCGCCGCCGAAGGCCGCGATGCGATCGCACCAGAAGGCGCGGGAGAGGGCCTCGCCCACACCCTTTTCCGACCAAGCGGCTCCGCAGGGGTTGTTGTGTTTCATGATCAGCGCGGCAGGCTTTTTCGTCAGGTATTGCAAAATAGTAACCGCGTTATCCACATCGGTCAGGTTGGTCTTGCCGGGATGCTTGCCCGCCTGAATCATGTGCTCCTCAGTGAGGGCCGAAACAAGGCCTTGGCCCGGCCCCCGAAAGGTGATCCCGCCCAAGGTCAGGCCGCCCGAGATAAGCTCGTACAAGGCGGCGGGCTGATCCGGGTTTTCCCCGTAGCGCAACCCCTTTTTTTCCCCCTCCAGGGTCCAAGTTCGCTTGCGATAGACCAATTTTTGCTCCCCGAAATCCAAGGTCAGACGTTCGGGAAAGGCATCAACGGCTATGGTCGTATACATGGCTTTAAGAGACGGCATGCTCCCTCCGTAGCATTCTTCCTGATATGCGCCCGCAGGATCGAGCGCTAAGGTTCAGCCTTGCTCAGCCCGCGGCGCGCCCGGCCGCGCCGGGTGGAGCCCCTAGGCCTCATACAGCCGCGCGGCTTGCCGCGGGCTGTCTTGAACAGGGCGAGCCACACTAGCATAAGGCGTCTTTGTGGGCAATTGCTCCCTCGCGGTAGCCATCCATCGCAGGATAGAGCAAAGAAAGCCGATACGGGTTGCCTGCCGGGCTCCTTTGCGATATTCTTTTCTAATCGCGGGGCTGGCCGAATTGCCGCCGGAACCGTTCGCCCGTCTTTTCGGTATGGTCTGAATCTTCCATGGCGGGCGCTTGCCCGCCGGCCCGGTATGCGGTTCAACGGACAAGGAAAGCACTGCACTATCGAGGGCAACCATATGGAACACATGCTGCTGAAAATGGCCCGGCAACTGAACGACTACGATGAGGCCTCGCTTACCGGCCTCTGGGAGCGTTACGCGCGGCTGGTCCAAGAGTTTGAACCTTCCCGACGCTGGGAAGAAGCGGCGCTGGTGTTCAGTTTTATTCAGGCCGTGCGTATGAAAAACCAACTTTTTAACCACCATCTCGCGGAAAACGCCCGGCGCGCCCGGGGTAAATCCAAGCCTGCCCAGCCGGAATTCATCCGCCACGTTTCGGCCTGGGCGGAGCAGCAAAAGGCCGCAGCGGAAAAGCATGATTCAGGAAACGAAGGGAGCAGCCCCAAGAAGCGGCGTAAGGTGCTCCATTTCCGATGGCGAGAGGACAAGAAGCCCGTTTAGCAGGTAATAATAGTAGCGAATGTTTTCCACAAAGGCCACGGCCTCGCGCCCCCGACTGTTGACCAGCTGGGGGTAAGCTTTTTTCAGCTCCAGCCAGCTATCTCCGGAATCGCCTAAATTCCGAGAAATGCGCGTTGCCCCGGAAAGACCGCCCGGCCCCTGGTTATACCCGGCCAGGGTCATGTACCAACGATCCCACTCGGGCAAGCGCCGGTCTTCCAAACTATCCCAGATGCTCCGCAAATAGCGGGCTCCGCCAAGAATGCATTGGGCCGGGTTGCGTCGATCCACCCCGAGCATTTCCGCAGTGCCTGTGGTCAACTGCATGATGCCCCGCACGTTGGTAGCGCTGACCGCATCCGGATCAAAGCGGGATTCCCGGTAAATAACGGCCACCAGCAACAGCGGCGGCACGCCGGTTTCGCGGGCGGCCGCAAGAATCATATCTTGATAGGCCGGCACGCGGTTGATCAGGGCATCCTTAAGATCCAGAATCTCGCCGGGCTGAAGCCTATCCGGCAAAAAGCCGTAATAGCGTTCCGTCAAATCTTCCAAAAAGGGCTCCATGGCCGGAGCCTTCCAAAAGGCTTCAAGACGTTCCGCCAGAACCTTTTGGGCAGATTCTTCCGGCCCGGGTTCCCTCCAGAACCAACGCAGCCCAAAGGTTCTGCCCCGCAGTTGCTCCGCCCGAACCGAGCCCAGCAGGGGCAGCCACAGCGCATAGGAAGCAGGATCGAGCATCAACACATCATGGGAGCCGCCGCCAAGATCCATAGCTGGCGAAATGAGCAGCGGCCCTTCTCCGGCGGGCCAGGAAAACAGTTCAGAACCGTTTACCGCGGCTTCCGCCGAAGCCGCGCCGCCCAGATCAGTAATCGGACCAGTAACAGGATCGGCAAGAGGTTCCGCATCCTCCCCGCTTTCTGTTGTCGGGGCAATAGCGGCTCCGTGAACCCGGATAGGTTGAAACCGGACATACACCTTTCCGCCGCGCAGCCCCAGTTCCTTGGCCCGGCCGTCATTGGTCAAGGCGCCAAAGCCCGCCACGATATCGGCCTGACCATTGGCGAGCGCGGCAAAGCCCTCCTCCCGCGAAGCCACGGGCAACCAGCGGGCCTCATAGCCGTTTTCAGCGCAGAAGCGTTCCACCAATTCGTACTCAAAACCAGGGCCGTAAGGGGAAATGACTGTAGCCACTTTCTCCGGAGGCGGCGCAGCCACGCGGAGCAAAGACCGACCGGCGGCAATAGCCGAGGGCCCGCCCACCTGCCCGGTTGGTTGCGCTTCGGTTATTCGATCCTGGCGCGAAAGCAAGCTGGGAAACATCAAACCGGCGGCCGTAGCGGCAGCAAACAACAACAGAGCCGCGAGAAACAGGCGACGCCGAAAAAGTGAAAGGGAACGACCGGATCCAGTGGAATGCATATGCGTGACGTACCTCCGGGGAACCCGGAGCCATAAAAGGCTTGCCCCTAACGTAAGACCGGAATACTATCGTAAGCGGTTAGCCGTGGCCGGGCATCCCTTTTGCAAGGACGCCGCTATGAAGAGGAAACGGCTGCAATGAATAGTAATTTGTTTAATGCCATAAGGAGCAACCCATGTCAAATGTGGTCATCATAGGCGCGCAATGGGGTGATGAGGGCAAAGGCAAGATCGTTGATCTGCTGGCTCCGGAAGTCAATGTCGTAGCGCGATACAATGGCGGCAACAATGCGGGACACACTGTTATAGTCAACGGACAAAAATATATTCTCCACCTGATTCCTTCGGCCATTCTCCACAACGACACGCTTTGCTTAATCGGTAACGGCGTGGTCATGGATGGGGCGGTTATGGCCGCCGAAATGGACGCCCTGGCGAGCAAGGGGGTGGATGTCTCCCCCGCCCGGCTGAAAATAAGCTATAAAACCCATATCATCATGCCCTACCACAAAGCCTTGGATCAAGCCCGCGAAAAAAGCCGGGGCGGCAATAAGATCGGCACCACAGGCCGGGGCATCGGGCCATGTTACGAAGATAAGGCCGCCCGCATCGGCATCCGGGCCGCGGATTTTCTCCAGCCCGAGCTGATGCGCGCCAAGATTGAACGCGCTCTGGTGGAAAAAAATGCTCTGCTGACAGGCCTTTTCGGTCTGAAAGCCATCAGCGTTGATGAGGTTATGGCCGAAATGCTGCCGGTAGCCGAACGCTTCGCGCCCTATCTCGCGGATGTCGGCGGGGAAATCACCGCTGCCCTTCAGGCCGGGCGCTCCATCATGTTTGAAGGCGCTCAGGGCGTGCATCTGGATATTGACCACGGCACGTATCCTTATGTAACCTCCTCAAATGCCATCACCGGCGCGGCCGCCGTGGGTACGGGCATTTCCCCGGCCTGCCTCGACCGGGTCGTGGGCATCGCCAAGGCCTATACCACCAGGGTCGGCGGCGGTCCTTTTCCCACCGAACTTCTGGATGAAAACGGCGAATACCTGCGCCAAACCGGGGCCGAATACGGAGCAACGACCGGCCGCCCCCGGCGCTGCGGCTGGCTGGATGTTGTCCTGCTGCGGGAAACGGCTCGGCTCTGCGGCCTTACAGATATTGCCTTGACCAAGCTGGATGTGCTCTCGGGCCTCAAAGAACTGAAGATCTGCACTGCCTATACTTTTAAGGGACGCACGCTCCAGTTTCCGCCCCAAGAAGAAGACGCCTTGGCACAAGTTGTTCCTCTTTACGAAACGCTGCCCGGCTGGGATGCCGACATCAGCCATGCCCGTCGCTGGGAGGAGCTCCCTCCCCAAGCTCAAGGCTATATCAACCGCATCGAAGAACTTACCGGCGTTAGGGCGACTCTTATCTCCGTGGGGCCGGATCGGGATGCAACCATCCGGCGCGACCTATGACCCGGAGCCCCGCCACACCAGCAGCTAAGGCGGCAGCCGGAACATCAACGAAAAAAGCAGCAGGGCACAGCGCCGCCAAAGGCGGCGCTTCCCGTTCCCCGACCGCCGGAGACGAAACGGACGCTTCGCTCAACACCGCCGAGGCCCTGGCCCTGGGCGACGCCATCCGAACGTTTGTCTCAGGCGGCCGGGATACCCGGGCTATGGAACTGCTCCGGAAACTGGCCTGCGACCCTCCACAAACCTTGTTGCTGGAAGGCGGAACCGCCCAAGAGCGTTTTTTTGCCGCCATGTATTGGGCGGCGTTGCTCAACTGCCCCGGCCGCGCCCCCCAAACCGACGGGGCAGCCTCCCCCCGTTCCCTTCCGAGCCAGGACCCCGCATCCGGATACGACGAACCAAAAACGCCTTGCCTGGCCTGCCCGGAATGCCTGCGCTTTCTCAGCCGGAGCCACCGGGATCTGTTTTTATTCGACGGCACGGCGGGCAGTATCAAAATCGCCCCGGTGCGGGAACTCAAAAGCGTTCTCGGCACCCCACCGCGCGAGGCCGCAAAGCGCATCGTCATTTTTGCCGAAGCCCAGGCCCTGACCGAAGAGGCGGCCAATGCCCTGCTCAAATCCTTGGAAGAGCCACGGCCCGGAACAGCCTTTGTGCTGCTGGTCCCCCAGCGTGAACAAGTGCTGCCTACCCTGGTTTCCCGCTCCTGGGCGCTGACCCTAGCCTGGCCTGACCCGGGCAGCGCCGGACAAGAAGAAGAACAAGAGTGGTCCCGTCGGTTCGCGGAATTCATCACCCAGGGCACGGGCCTTTTCGAACGCAGCGGCGCGCGCGGCAGCATGGATGCCGCCGCCGCGGCAACGGCCTTGACCGCCTTGCAGCGCGGCTTAGCCGCCGCCATGGCCGGCCCGGCTTCACTGCCGGGCAATCCCTTGGCCCGGGCCTTTGCCGCTCTTCCGCCCGAGCGGCTACGCATGGCCGATGAAGTTATTGCCGAAGCCAGGGAATGCCTCGACTTCATGGTTGCCCCGGGCCTGGCGCTGGAATGGGCCGCAACCCGCTTTTTTCTGCTCCTGCCCCGCCGCTAGCGGGGAACACCGCCGGCGTCCACGGCAACGCCCCGGCCGTCATGAGGATCATACAGCGGGAAAGTGAAGCCCTGCCCTGTGAGATGCCGCAGGGTTCCCGCCCTCTTTCCGTTATCCTGCCCATCGCCTCCAAATGCTGAAAAGGACCGGACAAACAGCGGCGTTCCCGGGGCGCAGCCTGAAATAACGAAAGCTTTTTCCCCGGTTTTATGCTAGGGGGAACACGGCATTCGCTCAGGCCTCCGTCCCATGCCCTCCGCCGGAGCGCAGCGCAGGAAAACCTTTAACCAAGGGCACAGCATGTTCGATACCCAGCAGCGAGCCTTTATCGCCCTTTCCGGAGAAAAGCAGCTCTGTCTTCTTCCGGGCATGGCCAACCGGCACGGCCTGATCAGCGGGGCCACCGGAACCGGAAAAACCGTAACGGTGCAAACCCTGGCCGAAACCTTTAGCCAGATGGGCGTTCCGGTTTTCGCAGCCGATATCAAAGGCGATCTCTCCGGTGTTGCCGCATCCGGCGGCAACAAGGAAAGCGTGGTCAAGCGGGTCGCAGCCTACCATTTGGGAGATTTCGGCTTCTCGTTTCAGGCGTTTCCTGTACAGTTCTGGGATGTTTTCGGCGAACTCGGGGCGCCGGTGCGGGCCCGGGTAGCCGATATGGGCCCCCTCCTTCTGAGCCGTCTGCTGGATTTGAACGAAACCCAGACCGCCGTACTGACCATCATTTTTAAAATCGCCCATGATGAAAAGCTGGACCTGGTAGACCTCAAGGATCTGCGCGCAACCCTTGCCTATGTGCTCAACAACGCCCGCACATATAACGCGACCTACGGTAGGATTGCCGCGGCCAGCGTCGGGGCTATTCAAAGAGGGTTGGCTACCCTGGAACACCAGGGGGCCGAGGCGTTTTTCGGAGAGCCCTCCCTCAATATCGAGGATCTCCTCCGAACCGAGAGCGGGCAGGGGGTTATCAATATTCTGGCCGCCGATCGTTTGATGCATTCGCCCAAAGTCTATACCAGCTTTCTGCTCTGGCTGTTGAGCGCTCTTTACGACCGGCTGCCTGAAATCGGGGATCCGGAAAAACCCCGCCTGGTCTTCTTTTTTGATGAGGCCCATCTTTTCTTCAACGATGCTCCCAAAGCGCTGTTGGAAAAAATGGAGCAGATCGCGCGCCTGATCCGTTCCAAGGGCGTGGGCATTTATTTCATCAGCCAGAGCCCCGGTGATATTCCGGATGCCATTCTCGGCCAACTCGGCAACCGGGTGCAACATGCCTTGCGGGCCTATACCCCAAACGATCAAAAAAAACTCAAAGCCGCCGCCGGATCGTTTCGGGCCAACCCCGGATTTGATACAAAACAGGCCATAACTGAACTGGGCACCGGGGAAGCCCTGGTTTCTTTCCTGGATAGCGATGGCGCTCCCCATAGAGTGGAACGAGGATTCATTCTGCCGCCGCAAGGCTGCATTGGCCCTCTCGCCCCGGCTGTACGGCAGGCCATGCTTGAAGCCTCCCCGATCTACCGTTTATATAGCCAGGCTGTGGACCGCAGAACGGCTCACGAAATTCTGGACGAGCGCTTGAGGAACGCCCCCACCGAAAAGGAGTTGGCCGCCCGGGAAAAGGCCCGCTTGGCCGCCGAAAAACAGCAGCAACGCGAAGCCGAACGCCATCGCCGTTACTGGGGGGGAGTCATCAAATCGGTCCTGGTCCCGGTAGCCCGGCAGGTCATCAGCTCATTTTTTAAAAAACGCTGAGGCGTGTCTCCCGATTGCGGGAACAGCCCACCCCGAAACGTACTTTTCCGGCGACGCAGCTAAAAACCGCGGGTCCGAGAACCGCCCTGCGGGCGGTCTGAAAAAAAGGAAGAGAGGACCAGGCAGGAGGCAGTACCCTTTCCTCAAAAAAATTTTTCTCCCCTTGCCCGTGTTTCACGCGGAAAGTTCACATCCGGCCCGAGACCACCAGCGCACCTTTTCAGGAGGCAGGCCAAGCGCTTCATACTGTGGCAGCAATTCTCCTTTGAAGCCGGAAAATTCGCCGCACAGCCGGCGGGGAAGCGTAAGCAAGCGCGGCGGCAGGCCTAACGTAGCGACTTCAGCGCTGACCAGGTTGAAAAGCGCCAGGCCTCGAACCCGCGAACCCAATGAGGCGTGCTGCGGCCCGGCCAGCACAGCCTTTTCTAAGGCGCTCTCCGGAGCCAGCCCCAGCCGGATTACGGCAATTCCCGCACGTTCAGCCTTCATCAAGGCCCACGCCAGAATTCTGATAGTGGGGCCCAGTTCCCATGGTGTGTAGCGGCCGGCACGCCACAGCGCGGCCAGCTTTGTTCCCTCGATGACCAGGCAGGGGTACAGACGCAGGGTTTCCGGTCGTAGGGCCACCGCTGTTTCTATATCGTTGCGAAAATCATTTTCATCCGTTCCGGGAATGCCGGGCATCAGTTGCAATCCCAGAGCCAGGCCCGCCTCACGTACCATTGCGCACGCGGCGCCATGGATCGCCCGGGTACAGCCGGGGCGGGAAACAGCCAAGGCTTTGTCGTTAAAGGTCTGTATGCCCAATTCAACCATATCCAACCCGCGCTCCTTAAGATGAGCCAACCGGGCAACGGAAACACAATCCGGCCTTGTGGAACAGCGGACCCGGGAGATCAACCCGAGATCCTTAAAGCGGCGGGCCAGAGCCAGGCAGGCCTCTTGATCCGCAACAGGCATGGCAGTAAAAGTGCCGCCGTAAAAGGCAAGCTCCATGGGCCCTTTGGAGCGCCCGAGGGCTTGGCGCAAAGAAATATCCAGCTCCTCCAACAACGAGTGCAGCGGCAAGGCAGGACCGCCAGTCTGCTCATGCTGGGCGCAGAAAATACAGGGCCGGGGGCAGCCCTGAAAGGGCAAAAATACAGGGCGGATACGCACCTTGGGCCGTTCCGGAACCGGCGGAAGAAAATATACAGAGTGTGCCATAACTTCACCCGGGACGCGCATCATATTCCGTTCACAGACCCGTTTCCGGGCAGGGGAATCCTCTCCGCGCCGTGATTTCAATTCCTCTGTGGCCGCCTTCCGGCGGCGCGCCGGGATTCCTCCGGCCTTGGGCGATTATTATGTATTCTCCACTGTGAAAAATAACCGCCGCTCATTTATGTGCTTGCATATACTCATGTATACTTGCAGACTCTAACTAATTACTATATGGAGTAATGTATAGGCACAAGAAAAAACTACGTTTTTTAAAAAAACGTTGTACTTTTTTTCAAGCCTGTTGAAATTTTTTATATTTTCAGGAGGATACCATGCCATGCTCCCACCCCCAAAACGAAGATTGCGTATTCTGCCGCATTATTAGGGGAGAGCTGCCCAGCCACCGTGTGTATGAAGATGACAACTTTGTGGCCTTCTTAGATATCCAGCCGGTCGTTCCGGGGCACACGCTCCTGGTCAGCAAAGGGCACTACCCTACCTTGCCGGACCTGCCGGAGGCAATGGGGACAGACCTTATCAAGGGGCTTTCCCGGATTGGCACAGCCGTTATGAAGGCCACAGGAGCCGCCGGTTTCAATTGCCTGCAAAACAACCATCCGGCCGCTGGCCAAATGGTGTTTCACGTTCACTGGCATATTATTCCCCGTTTTGAAGACGACGGCCTCAAGCATTGGCCTCAAGGAATCGCGCAAACGCCGGAGGCCATGCAGGAGCTGGCTGCAAAACTGGAGCGTTTGCTTCGTTGAAATAGGTATTTGAGTAAGCTATGCAAGGCGGCAACGCCTGAAAAAGATGTATGTTTTTTGGCCGGCCCGTACTGTGTGGGTGCGGGATGCGGCGCTTGCGACTGACAGCGGCTATTCCCCAATATGACGAAGCCGTGCTGTGTGGCCCCGGCAAGGGGCCGGGACCACGATCCGAACAGCACATCCTTTCACCGCCTTTGGAGGAGCCATGAGCGGAAAGACGTTAACCAAGGCCGAGATTATTGACGTCATTTACGAAAAGAGCGAGCGCAATCGCAGCGAAGTCAAGGATATCGTGGAAAACCTGCTGCGCATTATGAAGCGCTCTATTAAGAAAAACAGATATCTGCTGATCAGCGGCTTCGGCAAGTTCGAAGTATACGATAAAAAGGCCCGCCGGGGCCGCAATCCCCACACCGATGAAGCCATAACCCTGCCTCCGCGTAGGGTCGTGGTCTTCCGTCTCTCCAGAAAATTCCGCACGGAGCTGAACGACGAATAGCCCGGGCAAGGCCGGGTTACCTCAAAGAACAACCACCCGGCCTATAACGGGCCGGGCGGGTTCAGGCCGGGCGTTTCGGCAACGTGATCCGGACGTTCTTTATCGCTCCGATGAGGCGGCGAAAGCCCGGGTTCCGAAGCCGGAGCCCTCTTCTTTGCGGCACTCCGCCTGCAACAGCCTGGAGATGATAAAGGCATCCAAGCTTTTTCCATCCATGATGGATTGCTTAATGATATGTTCGCGCAAAAGCGCAAGGGTTTGCAGGCGAAGCGTAGTGCTGGGAAATGGTGTTGGGCGCATGGCGGCATCCTCGTTGCGTTTCATTTTCCTCTTCGGCCCCTCTCGAAGAAACTTTAGCCATCCTTGGCTTGTATCGCAGGAGGAAACCAGACGCCTCGCATAACCTGCATGCCCTCTTCCAGGGCCTGCGGCGGGCATTTTCCGACAACAACAACCTGTACAAGGAGCAACCATGTCCACGGCGATCATTTCCCCTCTGAAAGACTGCTATCTCAGGGCCTATGCCATGATAACCCAGTTCATCGATGTGTGCCCCGAACACCTCTGGGCCAAAAAATTCGGCGGCTGGCCCTTATGGCAACAAGTATACCATGCTTTTTCATCTGTGGATTTCTTTGTCTTGGGCCCCGGCGAAGCTCCTACCCAGGCTCTCTACGCAGCCGACGTAGCCTCGCTGGGGGTGGAAGGCGCTCCAGCCCCAAGCAAGGAACAACTGCGTGAAATCGGCGACCTCATGCACGCCCGGGCGCTGAAGTTTATTGAATCCCTTGATGATTCCCGGCTGAACGAAGAAAACGCCGGCCTCACGGCCCGTCTTGGTTCGCCCATGACCAACATCTGGACTCTGACTATGCTCGGCTCCCACATGCTCTACCATCTGGGCTCCTGCGACGCGGCTTTACGCGAACACGGCCTCAAAGGCGTTTTTTAGAGAGTAGCGCAAACGACGTTGCCTCCGGGAAACCCTGTATTTTTCTTCCAGGCGAAGAAGACGGGAAAAAGCCGGCAGGGATAGAGAGGCCTGGGCTGTTCGGTTTTTTCTGGATGACGTCGCCAGGGGGAAGATGGTTTGTCGGGAACAAGAGCGAGCCCCTCACCACGGCGCATCCTTATCCCCAGCGGCAGAACCGCCCCGGTCGGGGCGGTTTTTTATATGCCGCCGTAAGATACCTTCATGTTCTGCCCCCCAACCAAACACGAAGCAACGCACAACCGCTCCCGCAAGCCTGAGGACGGCGTGCTTGCCGCCGACGCCGCCGGGGTAGCTTGAAGCAAAGGAGAGGCGCTATGCCGCGCAACGCCGGTCCCTCCCTCCGGCGTATCGCAACGCTGTGCCCCTACCGAAACCTAAACCTTTTGCCCCAACCGCCGATACAAGATAAGCACAGCAGTATTTTAGGGGTAGAGTATGAATACCGGCGGCATTTCCCGAATCAGTCCCATCACCGCGGCATACACCGTTCACCCTGGTCGCTACGGCCTGGCACGGCGTCATCCGGAGGGCAGCGCGTCTCCGGCTCCCGGCAATACCGGTTTTGACCGTTTCCCCGCACTCCGAGAGGAAACGGCGCTCCCATCCGGGCTATCCTCTCTGCTCACGAGCCCCGGGAACAGCCGTTCCGGGCCCGAGAGCGCTTTTCCCGCGCCGCTGGTTGCCACCTCCCAGGCCCTCCTCGCCGCGGCAACCGCAATCCCGGAAGCTCCTGGCCTGCTCCGCTCTTCGCTGCAAGCCAGATCATCGGCGTACTTCCCTGCCGATCCTCTCAACATTCCGGCCACAGAGGATAACAACCATCCGGACGCCGGCCCTGCCGATACAGGCAACCTGAACGCCGAAGCCGCCGGGCCGCGGCATAGGGAAGGTGTCTCCCCGGCTGATCAGGCAACGACCCACAGCGATAGCAAGCCTCAGGACAAAGGTCAGGCTCAAAAAGGCGACGCTGAGGAATCCTCGCCGCAGGGAATCGAAGGCGCATTGACCGAGGAAGAACAAAAGGAGGTTGCTGCGCTCGAGGCCAGAGATCGCGAGGTCCGCAGCCACGAGCAGGCCCATAAAAGTGCCGGCGGCGGCCTTGCCGGAAGCGCCAGCTACGAAACCACCCAGGGACCGGACGGCAAATCCTACGCCGTGGCTGGGGAAGTGCCCATTGATGCTTCTGAGGCCTCTTCTCCCAAGGAGACCATTACCAAAGCCCGGCAAATACGCGCCGCGGCTCTGGCCCCGGCCGAGCCCTCCAGCCAAGATTACCAAGTAGCGGCGCGCGCCTCCCAGATGGAGGCCGAGGCCAGGCAGGAACAAGCAGCGCTCGAAGCCGAAGAAGCCCGGGCTGAGAGTGGAGACCCCGCTGCGACCGGCCCGGCTGAAGCCGCATCCTCCGAGGGGAGCCCTACGGACACCATCTTCGCCACTTCAGGGCGGCATGCTCTGCGCCGGGCGGCCGAGGCCTACCAGGCTGTTGCCGGCGCCTTTCTCCCCGTCCCCTTCGGCAGCGCCCTCTCTATCGCTGTCTAGCCCGAAGGGACCACGACGCACAGCGGAGCGGCTGAGAAAACGCTAGGGCAAAAGTCTTACGCCCGCCAGAACAGGCAACGTATCCTCTTGCTCTAGTCCGGGAACCCTTCCGGCCTCCAAGCGTTCTGAACACGGCAGCCCCCGAGCCCCGCAACCAGTCTGCATTCGGTGAGGGCGCGCCCCGCGGGCGCTCTTGCCATCGCCGCCCTCGCGCATCCCTTACTCCCGTCCGCACGAAGCAGCAACACGGCCAATGCCCCTTCTTCCCTTTTGGGGTATCGCCAGAATCAGGGGGATGGCCGCCGGAGATAGCTGCCGCAGAGAACCGGCACAGACTGATTAGCTCATACTTCCGGGGGGGCACAGGGACGATGTTCCTGTGCCCCCCCGGTTATTTTACAGTAATACTCCTCCCGGCGCTTCATTGCAGCGGGCCGAGGCAAGTCCCGGGCCCGCGGAGGCACGGGGAAGAATATGGCAGGCCGCCCTAGCCGACAAGGGCGCCGGAAAACGAATACCAAGAGGAGGCGCACTCGACGCCGCCCACTCCGGCGGCCATGGTCACCGCAGCGGCGATCAGCAGCGCGACAGCCGCTCCTAAAGCAGCCTTGGCAGCCGCGGAAGCCATTCTATCTGCCTTTTCACGGGCTTGATCGGCCAGTTCCTTAAGGTACTTCCTGCCCTCTTCAACATCTTCGCGCACTTCGGCAAGCATCTCTCTAGCCTTATGTATTGCTTGCTCGTAGCCCTGGAGGGCAACGGTAACCAGATCCTCCGCCTCATCCTGAGGAATGTTGCGGGTATTCATGAGCGCAGTGACGGCGGCATCTTTATCTATGCCATCCTTTACCCGGCCAAGGCGTTCCTTGGCCTTATCCAGGAATTCGGTAATGGTCCGATCGGCCTCGCCGGGGTTACTGGCAAGGCGGCGGAAAACGCCCCGCAGGTCGTTTCTGGTTTCACGCAACTGCTGTTGCAGATACTCGGGCTGCAAAACATCCACACCGGTATCACGGAGCACCGAGGCAAGAGTATCCTGGAGCTTCGCCACATCAACATTGATCTGCACCTTGTCGCGCAGCTCGTTAACGGCTTCAGCGGCGATATTCACTGAATGCTTGCCGATGCTCGAGGCGGCTCCGGCCAGACCGCCGCCGAGTCCCCGCAGCGCGGAACCAAGGGCCTGAACCGCTGAAAACATGGCCACACCGCTGAAAAGCGTGCCCAGCAGCAGCGTTGACGCCCAGACCAGCAATCCGTGTTCCAGACCCCAACGTCCGGCAAAAAGACCGGAAACAAACCCGCCACAGGCCATGCTGACCAAAACCGAGATGAACGACCAAACGCCAAACGTTATGCCCAAACCGGCCACCGGATCATCAGACCGGGGATTGACTACGGTAAAGCCGAGAGCCACGCCCAGGCACGCCATAACCACGGATACGGCGATAGCCGTGATCACTCCCGCGATAATGCTGCCCCAGGATGCCCAGCCCAATACAAATACAAATTGTTCAGAAACCATGTTCCCCTCCATTCGGTAATTTTCCGGCAGGTGGAACTGCCGGGAGCTGACGGGACAGTTCCAATCACCACATCTCATGCCCTAAAGACAACCGGCTAGAGCAACAATTTGCCCTGTATATAAAAATACTCGAAGGAGGGGTAATCATTGACCGCAAAGGGGCACTAGAGAGGAGGGCCCTTGGAGCCCTAAAAGCCCCCTTTTCATCGCCTGACCTAAGACTGAATTGCCTCCTCTTCTTACCTCGCCAACGATGGAAGCCGTACGGAGTACGCGCTGCCGTCTGTGGCGAGTTTTGTTTATCTCAAGCGTGCGACGGCTTGCGGTCGCGGGCGGAGTAAAGGACGTGAAAAGCGTCTGGAGCGCGGCGGGTTTCAGGCGTTCCATAGCAACAAAACCGAAAATTTTCACACCGATGGGAACTCCCTCGCCGGGAATGAAGCGCAATGTGACGGAAACTCTTATTGCATTGAAAGAAAACTTGTTGTCGTAACGAGATTCCATTGCTATGGTATCAGATAGCAGGAGGCGCTATGCTCCTTTTTGAAACAGGGAAAAGACTTGAACAGGCTTTCCCGGCAGAACAGTTCGCCGCGCTTGTTGAAGTGTTTGACAAGCGGGGTGATAGATCAGCCACCAAAGAAGACTTGCAGGAAACAGAACTGCGGACGCGGGTTGAAATTGAGAAGGTTCGCGCCGAGGTGAAAGAAGTTGAAGCGCGTCTTTCCATTGAAATTGAGAAGGTTC
>CATJOY010000085.1 GCA_949741925.1 uncultured Desulfovibrionaceae bacterium
CCCCATTTTCCTATTGGGGGGTCCAGGGGGAATCATTTCCCCTGGCGGGGTCCGGGGCAGCGCCCCGGCCGCCGGAGGCATTCTTTAACGGCGCATCAGCCGATCCCCGCCCCCCACCGCCCGGCCGCCGGAGGCATTCTTTAACGGCGGCCGGGGGCGTAAGGCTACTTGCGTATAGTCACCGTATCCATCGCCACGATGACCTTGTTGTTGTGCATTGTGCGGAGGTACATCTCGGTGACGACATCAGCGACGCCGTTTCGGATTGCCTCCGTTGTCTTGAAGGTGATCACCATATCCGGGCGTCCGTCGCCGTTCATATCTTTTGCTGTAAAGGCAACCGGCTTTGCAAAGGTGTTGTAGACATAGCCTACATTAAAGAATGTCTGGTCACGGTCAATCGCCGTGGCGTCAAAATCCGGGGTTGTGTAGAGGACCACATCTACAGAGCCGCTATCCGTAAGACTCAGCTCCTCGGCTTGAATCGCCATGGTGTAGGGAGTCAGCTTCCGAATATAATCACCGGCGGTTGCGGCAAGCAGCTTATGTTGGTTATTGGAATAGTTGTACAGGAAGAGGCGGGCCTGATCCTTATCTACGGCAAGAAGCGCTCGGGCCTTTGCGTCTACGTGGGGGATTTCCGCCGCCCACTTGCTGTACAGGACATTAAGGGCGTCTTTCATGCCTTTGCTTTCGGCGTATTGGTAATTAAGCAGGGTATCGAGAGTCCGAAAGGTCCACCAGGGCAGTTCCGGGTTGTAGCTGAACCATTCGCGGGGGGCGTTAAAGTGGCGGTTCTGGGCGGTGACGGGATCGGGAGCCACGCTGTAGCCGGCGGGGACGCCCGCCAGAGGGTAGGTTGGCGCATAGCCGTTGGTGCAGCCGCGTCCGCTTGATCTCCAAGCAAGGATAAGCTCGGGCTGTTCTCTCATTTGAAAGACCATGCTTTCCATGGTGGAGTTCATGCATACGGTATTACTGCTGTAGTGGTAAACTTCGGGCGTATCCTTAAAGTAGGGTCTCCCTTCGCTGTGGTAACTGAGCGTCTTTTTGATGTCGTCTATGGTTACGGGATGATCAACCGTAACGAAGGTCGGGAAGTTTTGCACGTCAGGGTAATCTTTGCCGGTCATCATGAACAGGTTGCTTCTGTGGCGATACTTCTTTGAGTCATTGTCGCGCATTGCGGCGCTTTGAAATACGCGGGCAAAGTCAAAATCGGCGTAATCGCCGGCTTTGGCGGGCTTGTACCAGCCTTTGGCTATGGCATATTCAACCAGACCGGGTGAAGCGATAACATTGGCCTTATCGTTCAGATTGACCTTGCCCAAGACATAGGCATTGGACATTACGTAGATCTGATTATCAGGAACGCGCACGGCCAGGTAGTGCTTGCCGTTCATTACGTGGAACACCCAGGCTTCGTTTGCATCCGCAACCTGGTAGGAACGGCCGGAATGGAAATAGCCGTATTCATCAAGCAGCTGAGCGCCGATGGTAACGGCTTCCCTGGCTGAGGAGGCCCGTTCGGCCATAACTCTGCGGAGAGCATAGCCTATGCCGCCTTCTTTTACCTCACCATCAACAACCTTGGAATCCGCGCAACTGTTTGTAACGATCAACACGCCTTTTTCGTTAAGGAAGCTATCAGAAAAGGAGGAGCCGCCGGGGGAGAGGGTTTCCGTCCACCAATAGGCCAGGGTTTCGGGAACTTGGGGAACCGGCGCTTTGCCCGGCTCAACAACAATTGTAGCGCCCGCGGGGTGCTGCATGTGGGGCACAAAATATTGCGCCATGATGATGCGGCCGCCGTTATCCTCATTGTGGCCGACCAGCACTTCGCCGGTGGCCGAGGCTTTTTTGCCGACTAAAACGGCGGAACAAGGGAAGGCGGGCGTTGCCGCAAAGACTATTGCAACAATCAGGAAGGAACACAGAGAACGTTTGAACATGCTTCGACTCCTTGTTGAGGGTTGCGGAAACCTTAAGGATTCACAATGTTCTTTTCGTAATCCAGGGGGTAATACAGCATATTGAGAAAGGCGCTCGCCTCCTGGCGCGGAGCTGTGGGGCAGATAATATCAGCGGCAACGAGCGCTCCGGAGGCTGTTTCGGTAAATGTTGCCGTTACGGGCGTTCCTCGGGAGTAGTAGCGGGAGGCGTAATAGTTGAGCATATCTCTGGCAATGATCAGCGGATCTGATTCATTTTTCCAGGTTTCAAAAAAATCTTGTACATCGTATTCCGAAGCGGCCTTTGCCGCGAAGATCGGCATATGGGCCTCAATGACGGCCTTGTGTACGGCCTCCGGCGCGTCGCGAAAGGCAACGCTGTTGGCAACGCGGGAGTAGTAGCTCTCTTTGATGAGGCCCGAGAAGATTGCGGTATGCTTGCCGGAGGCCTTCCAGGCGATGTTGGTGAAGTGCGGTTCAAAGGCTTCCGCTATGGTCATTTTCGGGTAGCCCTGCAGCCTGCCGTTGCGGATGCGTTCTACCGTGTTCTTGTCTGTGGAAGCGCTTTGCGCGGCAGCGCCGCTGTAGCCCCCCGGGCCGAGGAACAGCAAAGCTATTGAGAGCGCCAGCATAAAGAAGGATTTCCGACTCACCGTGCATTCCCTCCTGTTTGTAAGGCCGCTGATGGCATTCAGCAAAAAGATAGGAAAAAAATGGACTCTTTATGAAACGGTACAGGTACTCTGTACGCGATATAGATCCGAACACAGAGGCGGTAGCCTGTTGCAATAGCAAAGTATAACGACAATACACCATGTAAAAAACTTGTCAAGAACGGTACTCCGCGGGCTCTTTTGTGGGGTCATCTTTCCGGCTGTGGGGCTCTTTCCCGTGCCCTGCTGGGGGTATGCTACCCTTAGGCCACCCAATAGGGGTTCTGGCATGCGGCGAATTTCCATGACCTGGAAATATAGAGTTCATAGTACTGATTGCAGCCCGCTCCACAGGAGGGACATGAGGCGCCGGAATACCGAGCTATGACGGATGGTGCGGAAAGCGTCGGGATAGATAAAGGATGGTGCGGCGGGTTGAAGGCATCCCCCTCCTTATGGACGAAGAGGCCTTTTGGAGTGGAGAGGCGCGAAGAGATACCAAGGCCCCCGGAAAACGGGGGCCTTGGTATCTCTATGAACACGCGGTCTGCTGCTCCAGCCTGAAATCCGCCATTACGGAACAGGCCTTCTCCAACGGCTGTAAAAGTCTTTCGAGATGTTCGGCCAAACGGATAACCTCAACGCCGCGGCAATCTTCATCATAATCCCATCGCTTCATCAGAAACGCAATGCCATAAAGATCATTGTACATCGTGAATAGCGCTTCGGCAAAGGAATCCACACCGTAATGCTCAAGGAGTTCTTTTTCCTCGCGGAGCGCGGAGCTTGCAATATGGTAGCAACGTCGTTCGTATTGCGGCGCTTCCGGCTGTATCGCCTCGGCTAAAGGGGCTTTGAAAACAGATTTGCTCAGATCGTCCGCGGCGGGAAGAGAATCGACGCAGGCGACAAGGGCCTGAGCAAGCTCCTGCATCTTTTGGGCAAGTTGGGGCAAGGATAAAGCTTCCCCGGCAGGGGAGGAGGAAGAAGGCATAACCACTCCATTGGTTTAGCAGGGGGCATCTAAAAACGAACAATGCCAAAACGCAACTACACAAAAAAGACCCCAGCAAAACGCCGGGCATGCTCACACCTAGAGTATTCAGCGGTGTGGACGCTGCCGATGGAGTTAGTCTATTGATAGTAGCCTTATGCGAAAAAAAGTCAAGCAACGGGTTACTGAGGCAACCGAAGTAAATTTTTAGGAAAACGCTGTAAGGGGCGTCTTTATAAAAGCATCATTCCATTATATAGAAAGGAATTATGCATCGTTTTTTGAGCAAAACGCCCTATCTTGGGCTATAGCGATCCGCCTCACCAATTCATCAGCCAACATGCTCGAAGGCAGACGCCGCAAGGCCTCTTCATCGGCGCGGCGTTCCAGCGCTTCGTCGGCTGTTGCATAACGCGGTGTAGACGATGGAAAATAAAAAAACATCGGTCCGTCTCCGGTCAATATCCACTCCGGATTAACCTGCTTAAACCGCATAAGGGTAACCAGCCAATTTGCCGGAATTTTTCCGCGCCGCTTCGCAACGGCTATGGAGGAACGGCATATTCCTAAAATATCCGCCAGGTCAGCAAGGGTTTTCTTCCCCGTCACATCCTGTATCCGCCGCATTTGGTCTTCAAAAACCTTGTGGTCGCTCTCCGTGTAGTCCATAGTTCACCCTATAGCTTTTAAGAATAAAAAAGGCCTGTGTCCCTTGCTGTTAAAGCGTATCGCTTCATAATGATACTTATAGTATGTAGACTTATAGTCTCTATTGCTGATTCTGCCAAAATACACAAGGTGGTATGTCATGCCGGAATACAGCAATAAGGATGTGAGCATCTTGAAAGCTTTTGGCGGCGCGGTGCGTGACAAGCGAAAAGCGCTGGGCTCCATATCCCAAGAAGAGCTGGCTGATAGGGCCGGTGTGCACCGAACGTACATCGGAGGCGTTGAGCAAGGCCGCAGAAATGTAAGCTTGCTTACGATCATAAAAATAGCCGAGGCGCTTGCGGTGGAGCCGGAAGATCTGTTTGCCGCTATGCCCAAGCCGGCGAACAGCGCCGGGAGCACTCCGGGCCGCTCCGCGTAACCGCCTGGAGCAGCCTGCCTCGGAGCCCGGAAGAGCCCGACGGCGTTGCCCATCCGGCAGAGGAAAATACCTCGGGCCACGGCAACACCGGAACGCTGCCTGGAGCGCCCTCCGGAACGCATAGCCCCCTGGCGGGAAGGAGGCCACTCCTTGTGCCCGGATGCGTAAAGGCCGGGCCATGCCGGATGGACCGGCAAACGCCCCCTCCGTCCACCTGCCGGCGGGCTTTGAGCGCACTCCTGGAGATTATCAAACATCTGATTTTCTATTCGTCTTGCTTCTTTCACTGTCTGTTTCCAACCTTTTCTTACTAGCTAACTAACTTACAATAGTAAGTCACCCTGAAAAAAGCGTTTTCCGGAGAAAGAATGAAAAAGAATTATGAGGAAGATACGTTAGCGAAGACATTCATGCCCGCCGTAATCCGTCGCTACCGCGCTGCGGCAGGGCTTTCCCAGCAAGAACTTGCGGATCGAGCGGGTATCTCCAAAAGCTATGTATCCTTTTTAGAGCTTGGCTACCGCGCGCCGAATTTGAATCTTTTAGTAAAAATTGCCCGAGCATTGAAAATAAAGCCGGGCAAGATGGTTGATGATATGGTGGATGATGCGGAAAAGGCCACCGATACATAAGGATATTGCAATGAAAGGATTCCCCACCGTACCGCGCTCGGTTACTCTTTGTGCGCTCCATAGTTCACCCCACAGTTTTTAAGAATAAAAAGAGCCTCCATCCCTTACCGGCGCCCCGCTCGCGGCCTTTGGCCAAACCGGCGGGAGCGTTCGATACCCCCGCTCGCTCTCCGCTGCAAAGAACACTATAGGACTTTAGTCTCTTATTCAAGCCCGGCGCTTCGTGCTTAATGGCAGAATGGACCGAGAGATACCAAAACGATGTATGGGCTTGATCTTTGGATCGTTCCGTGAAGGCCGAGGCATGAGCCGCTATGCTCTGGCGAAAAAAACAGGGGTTGATGCCTCATGGTTGCGGCGGTTTGAAAAGGGCAGATCCGGCATTCGGGTAGAAACCTTGATTTTGCTCGCCAAGGGGCTGGAAATCCCCTCGGGGACAATCATCGCCGCCATGGAGGAAGCGCTGGAAAATCCGGAGCGATGGTTGGAAGAACACAAGGAAGCTTCGGCGTCATGACGCGGCTCTAGCCCGCGCGGGTCAAGGTTTTTGCAGGCTGCGTCCACGGAGCTGCTTGGAGAGAGAGTATGCCTTCATACATGCTCTCTGTACGTTTATGGCTGAAAAAAATGGCCCGTGAAGCGCTTCAGCCCATTTCCAAAGCGGGCCCGATGCCGTCACGAGCGCGGGACGAACGCAGAGCACCGCGCAAACCGGTGACCTTGGGAAAAAACAGCTCAAGCTCTTGCTATGGAAGCTGACCGTATAGATTTGAATTCACTGGTTCAGCGTTACCATGAAAGAAATCCCGAGCTTTTTGACCTTGCGTTCCGGAAGCGCATCAAAAAAATTTGCTCTACTGACTCAGCCAGGGCTCAGCCCGAGGCCAGAGCGGGGCCGCATGGTCGCAAACAGAAAAAGGACTTACGGCATACACCGTAAGTCCTTATAATTTCTGGTCGGGATGATCGGTATCTTCTGCGGAGCTAGGGCCGGCGAAATTTTTGGGCTGTACCGGGGAAACATCGGCCAGGAAGCCGAAACGGTCTTTCTGCAAAAAACCAAGACGAACACGGCGCGCCACGTCTACCTGACAAAGGAAGTCCGAACGGTGCCGGAATGGCGCTATAACGGCCAGGACAGGAACGAACTGATATTTCCCGCCAATACGGGCGGTAACAAAGAGCGCATGTCAAAGACTTTTGACCGCGCGGTTGCCTCCATCTGCCTCAATGACGGCATCACAGATGCGCGGCAGAAAGTCGTGTTCCACACCATCCGCCACACCTTTGCTTCCTGGCTGGTGCAGCGTGCGTGCCGCTCTACACGGTGGCCAAGCTAACAGGCCATTCCGAACCGCGTATGGTCGAGCGCTATGCGCACCTTGCCCCGGAGGGCGTGAAAGAAGCAGCTATGCTGTTAAGGGGGCTTTTGACGATGCTCCCGCCGCCAAGCCGGTAAAAAAAGCGAAAAAGAGCTACGTATTTTGTGTATCCCGCGGGCTCCTTTTGGTCTTGACTTTTGTAGCCTGGAGGCTACATTTAGACATGAACACTTTCTATGAAACAACATGCTACTCGGAGTGGTTTGAAAAGCTACGGGACATACGAGGGCGGGCCAGAATTGCGGCTCGTGTTGAATCAGCCAAGGCCGGAAACTTTGGTGATTATAACGTGTTGGATGACGGAATTTGTGAAATGAGGATTGATTTCGGCCCTGGCTATCGCGTTTATTACGCTCGGGAGGGCTTGCATGTATACTTGCTCATAATCGGCGGCGACAAATCCACACAGAAAAGAGACATAGCCAAGGCAAAGGAATTGTGGCGGGCGATTAAGGAGGAACGGCAATGAAAAAAACAGCTATTCGTGAATATGAAACGGCACGGTACTTGGATAGCGAGGAAATGATTTCCGAATACCTGTCCGCTTGCCTTGAAGACCCCAACCCGGATGTATTTCTTGCCGCACTCGGAGAGGTGGCAAAGGCTCGCGGTGTTGCGCAACTCGCCAAAGATACGGGCTTGAGCCGTGAAAGCCTGTATAAGACCTTCTCCCCCGGCACGAAGCCACGTTTTGAAACCATTCTCAAGATTTCAAAGGCGCTTGGCGTGCCGCTCGGCATTACTCAACCTAGCGCTAGTGAAGCGCACCCATAAGCCGGACGTACCGGGGGGAGGCAAGATGAAAAAAATCAACAATATCTATCTTGCCATGGAAAAAAATGGCTCCATTGAAAAGAATATGGCCGAACCGCCGGAGAATCCCGGCGGGTATTCGGCCATATTTACTTCTCTCGACCCGAAGTTCGCTGAAAAAGTTCTCAAGCCGCTTTCAGAAACGGAGGAAAGCGTCCATCCCGCCATGTTTATTCCTCATTAGTGGCGTTGTATCTTTAGTACTCACGATAGTTTTTGTAGTGGCACTCAAGAGATTCATATTATAAGCAAAGCAGCCCCCGGTTTTCCGGGGGCCAATTTCATTCTACGGGGCCGGTGCGCACATCACATGCACTAGGGTATAATCGGCCATCACCGAGCAGGCCTTGCTCAACATATCCAGGGAACGTTCCAACTGCTCGCCGAGCAGATGTTTCCTGTAGCTTGCCCCCCAATGCGGAAAAATCATTAATGGGAACATCGCAACGGCTGGAACTGGTTGCATCGGACATAAAAACTCCAACGGTTTAGTAGTGGCGGCACTTGGAAAATGAGAAATGCCGGGACTTAACTACGCCCGTTGGAGCGCTGCTCTTATTCCCCCGAAAGGTATTGTATTCGGAGCTATCATCCCGGCAATTACATGCTGGAGGGTAAATGCCCAAAAAGAAACCCGGCAAAGCGCCGGGCATGTTCACACCAATAGCATCCAGCGGTGTGGACGCTGCCAACGGAAATAGTGAGCTCAATTTATGTTTAGACGTTGCTTGAGTCAAAAAAAGGACTTACGGCATACACCGTAAGTCCTTACAATTTCTGGTCGGGATGAAAGGATTTGAACCTTCGACCCCTTGAACCCCATTCAAGTGCGCTCCCAGACTGCGCTACATCCCGACAGAGGAAGACCTTTACCCTCTGTTGCTACAAGAGTCAACCTTTTCTCCACATTTTCTCCATCAAGGAGTGGGTTAGGCCAAAGAGCCGGGGCCTTCCGCCTTCAAGCCCTTCGGTGGGCACAACGTGCCCTGCCCATCTCCGGATCGTCCGACGCCGGTGATCGAACCGCCCCATGAAGGACCGGCACTACATATCTTTGGCAGGGCCTGGAGCAGCATGTTCTTTCCCCCATAGCCGGGGGCTCTTTCAGCATCCCCCGGCAGGGTGTAGGGCAGCACGCCGCCTCCGTTGACAATGGGGCGGTATTCTCCACTCGCGGGCCGAAACAGCAAAACTGTACCTTAATACCTGACAACAGCCTGATATTTGAATCTTTATATTGAAATCATGATAATTGCGCCGTATATGAAAGGAAGATTGTTTGCCAGAAAGTCGCCCGGTTTCACGCCCGGCGAGACCCCCCAGCAGTGGGGCAGCTTAAGGGGGATACTGGTTTGGCGATTTTCTCCACCACGAAAGGCCCGCCTATCCCGGCCATGTCCCCCGGCATGCGCAGCCCTCTCCTTCCAACCGGGGCGCGTCGTTTGTCTTTTGGCCGCCTGGAATTGCGCGGATACACTATGGCCAAGCGTTACCTTGATACGGATGTCTTTACAGCCGCGGTTCAGCGGCTCGAAACGGTTTTCGACAACTTCGAACGGGTTTACGTGTCATTTTCCGGCGGCAAAGATTCCGGCGTTCTTGTGCATCTGGCCCTGGAGGCGGCACGGCGAAAAAACAGGCTTCCCCTTGATATACTGCATGTGGATCTGGAAGCCTGGTACCGCTATACTGCGGATTTTGTAACTAGAATCCTGAGCCGGCCGGATGTCCGGGCGCACTGGATCTGCCTGCCCATCCATTTACGTAACTCCGTAAGCCAGTTGCAACCGCATTGGTTGTGCTGGGAGCCAGGGGCAAAAAAACGCTGGGTTCGCGAAATGCCCCGGCACCCCGGCGTAATCAGCGATGAAGGCCACTTTTCTTGGTTCAGGCGGGGAATGGAATTTGAAGAGTTCGTCCCCTTGTTCGGCAAAGAGTTTTCTCAAGGCAAATCCTGCGCCTGTTTGGTGGGCATTCGCAGTGATGAGAGCCTGAACCGGTTCCGTACCGTCAAATCCTGGACCAAATGCCGCTGGGAGCAGTTCGGCTGGACTACCGTACTCCCTTCAGGCATCGTCAATGCCTACCCCATCTATGACTGGCGAACGGAAGATGTGTGGACAGCCTATGGCCGGGAAGGCTGGGATTATAATCGAATTTACGATCTTATGCACATGGCGGGGCTGAGCCTGCCGCAAATGCGCCTCTGCCAGCCCTTTGGCGATGACCAGCGCAGAGGGCTCCGGCTTTTTAAAATTCTGGAGCCGGAAACCTGGTCGCGTCTGGTGAACAGAGTACAGGGCGCGAATTTCGGCAACAGGCATGCGGCAAAATCCGGCAATATCTTCGGCAATTACCACATTGCGCTTCCTCCGGGCTATACCTGGCAGAGCTACTGCGAGTTCCTGCTTTCAACCATGCCCGAAGGCGTCGCCATGCATTACCGGCGCAAAATCTATGTTTTTCAGCGCTGGTGGCGTAAACGCGGCATCCCGGTCATCCCCGACGAAGCCGACCCCCATCTTGAAGCCCTCAAAAAAGCTCCGAGTTGGCGAAGAGTATGCAAGGTTCTCCTCAAAAATGATTACTGGTGCAGGGGGCTTTCATTCAGCCAGACCAAAAAGGAAATGGAGCGTCAGGCCGCCTGGGCGCTGCGTTTTCTGGAATAACGGTTCCATGCACATTAAAAAATTCACCCACAAAGCCATCTACGGACAGAACCGGGAGCTGTTCGGGCTTATTGGAGAATTTTGTGCCTGTCCGGCTACACGGGATGCCCTGGGAGGCATGATTTCAAGCCGTCCGGGGCAGGTCTGGTACGTAGCCCTCCAGGGCCCCACGGTATACGCGTTCGGCTCCATTCGTATTCGCGGCGCAAGCGGCGTCCTGCGCCATCTGTACAGCCCGCTGAACCATAACGAAGCCTGGGAAGCAGTATTGCGTCATTGCATCGAGCACGCGCGGCGCAGTAATGTCCGGCTCATCAGGCTGACGGATTACCTGGCTATGGAGAGTCGTTATGCTCAACTGGGTTTTGTGCCCTCCGGCGCCCCACGCGGACGGTTCATGCAATACGCACTGCAACTGGAGCCTACTTATGTCTACATCACTGAACCAGTGTCTTGACTGCCTTGAACAGGCGTTGCAGTCAACGCCGGGAAATAAAAAAAAACGAATTGCCGTGTACAACCGGCTTGTTGATATGGCCGCCCGTTTTCTTGATATGCCCCATCCGGCCGCCAGGCCCCAGTTAGTGCCCGTGGCAAAGGTACGGGGCAACGACTACAACCCCAACAAGGTTGCCCCGCCGGAAATGCGCCTTTTGCGTCTCTCTATGATCAAAGACGGCCAAACAATGCCGGTGGTCGTAGCCGAAGACGGCAACGGAACATTCCAGATCGTGGATGGATTTCACCGCCGCAGCGTTGCCAAAAACTCGCCCGAAGTCCGTAAATCCTTGGGCGGGTATCTGTTCGTAGTGGAAATGAACAAAGACCTTGAGGATAGAATTACCTCAACGGTACGGCACAACATGGCCCGCGGCTCCCACAAAGTGGAGCTGACGGCCAAGCTGGTTACCCTGCTCAAAGACCACAACTGGAGCAACGAACGCATCGGTAAAGAGCTGGGCATGGACCCTGATGAAGTGTTGCGGCTGAAACAGGTTACCGGCCTTGCCGAAGCCTTCAAAGACCGGGAATTCTCCAAGGCCTGGGAATAGCCCGCAATATCTCCGCTAATGCCACCGGCTGCCTAGGGGGGAAGTATTCATGCGCCGTTAAAGAATGCCTCCGGCGGCCGGGGCGCTGCCCCGGACCCCGCCAGGGGAAATGATTCCCCCTGGACCCCCCAATAGGAAAATGGGGATGGCTTCA
>CATJOY010000086.1 GCA_949741925.1 uncultured Desulfovibrionaceae bacterium
ATATCCGAGAGGTCAGCTTTCCCTTTGGCGAAATCAGTCAAAACTTTTTTGATATCCCTAGCTTTTTTGCTGTCTTCAAGCGGATTGGCTGTGGAGGCAGTTGAAGTCCGGAGGCGAGAGCTACTGCTCTCTCCCTGAGAGCTTCTCCCCTCTGCTTGGCTCTGCTCTGCGGCGTTCTCCTCCAGGTCAGCAAGAAACAGACTCTCCAGAAGCATTGCAAACATACTTTTCCCATTCAATACGGGAGAAGTATTACCAGCATTATAGGAGACTGTTTTCTCCCTGAGCTCTAGCTGTGGGCTACACGACAAGCTGCTCCCCTCACCATTGCCTTGCCTTTGAGCCAGGGTAAGCGCTTCATCCGAGAAAGAAACGGTATCAGGCCCGTTATTTCGTTTCCGGATCGTCGTGTTTTGGGTATATGTGGCGCCGTATCCGGCGGCTTGCGATACCATATCGAAGCGTCTTGTCTGGCTGATGCCGGTAACAGACATACTTCCTCCTGCAATTTTTGCCCATCGCGTCGTTTATTGATACGATAGCAAAAATCATTCCCTCCGACTGAGAGTATGGGAGGAAGCGAGGCATAGACAAAAATTCTAAACGCTTCAAGAGAGCCTCTAAAAAAAGCTCCGGCGAACCCGCCGGAGCTTTTTTACGTATTGGATAAGCTGTTTCTCCAATATATTTCTGTTACAAATTCTTCCTTTTTTCTCGGCAGCGTCGGCTCGGAAAAATTCGGCTTTTTGCGGACATCATTTATTAAGAAATAGTCCCTGCAATGTTATAGCCAGCTGAACCACTTTTTCCAACTTCCTTCTCGCTGTTCGCGGATCGATTTTGCTTCCTGCTCTCGATGGCGCACAAAAGCCAATTGTGATTTTTCCTCAGCGTAGGAGTATAAATCGGGAACATCCTTAAAGTTATCTACAACACCTTTGTAGCGTAACCAGGCAGAGCCATATTTACCCATCCGATAGTAAAAGTCGGCAATAAAAAGTTCATGTTCGGCCATGATGCGGCGGCATTGTATCATGTATTCTGCCGCTTTTTCAGCATATTCCGAATCCGGATAGGAATCATGCAGGCGGCTGAAATATGCGTAAGCTTCTTCAACCGGTTCTGCAGGCCTGTCAATGGATGGGTAGGCATTCAGGCTAGCCATGCCGATGTTGAACAAAACATAGGGAATGGCTTCATGACGGGGATGAAGACTTTCAAATTCTTTATACGCCTCTACGGCAAGCAACCAGTCCTCATCGAGGAAGAAGGCGTCGGCAAGGGATAGCTCTGCTTCAACAGCATACGGACTGAATTGGAAATTATCCCTCAGCTTGGTATAATAATCAATAGCTGCAGAATAGTTTTTTTCCCGCATGGCATCGTTGCCGGATTCGAAAAGCTCCTGAGCCGTGTCTTCTCCTGGCGGGAGATACATCCAGTCAATAATGCCGCATCCGGAAAGAGAAACAAAGAGACCGCACAAAATCACGAAGCGGAAGACAGTTCGCATCGGCGTATCCGGAAACGGGCGGCGTAATAAGCGGCCGCCCGTTGGTTATATGTGGAATATCAGGCCAGCGCCCTTTGGATGAGTTCTTTGATGCTGCTTTTGGAAGACGCGCCGGTAAGCTGTTCTGTAACGGCGCCGTTTTTGAACATAATCATGGTAGGAATAGCTCTAATGCCGAATTTTCCCGGAGTTGCAGGATTTTCATCAACATTCATTTTGGCGGTGGTCACTTTGCCGGAAAACTCTGTGGCCAGCTCATCGAGAATAGGAGCCACAGCACGGCAAGGACCACACCAGGGAGCCCAAAAATCAAGTAAAACAGGAATAGTGGACTGTAACACCTCAGTTTCAAAGGTAGTATCAGTAATATTTGCAGCCATAGAAAGCTCCTTTTTATAGACCGAAAAATAAAAATTCGGTCATATGATAATAGCAAATTGTAGGCTGGCGTCGCCTACCTGTCAAGGTTCTATCCTTCGGAGCCGTCATCCCCCAAGCCTTTCAGGGCGGATACGTCTCAGAATTCTTCAGTCGGAATCCTGATAAAATCTGTTGGCACCGGGGTTCCCCTCGGCACGCAGGAGATGCCGAGTTCGCTCCGGAGCCCTTCCTTTGCCAGAAGCCACCCGGCATAGGCGATCATGACGCCGTTATCCGTACATAATGTTGGTGATGGCAGGGCCAGTGGCAAGGCATAGTCTGCAGCGAGATCGGCTATAGCCAGGCGGATCGCGGAATTTGCAGCGACACCGCCTGCTACAACAAGCGAACATATGCCCTGCTCCCGGTTCAGGGCTCGCTCTAGTTTAATCCGCAACGTTTGGGCAATGGTGCTGTTCAATGTAGCGCAAAAATCCCGGAGATCCTGCTCTCCCAAATCATTTCCAGCCGTTTCCTTAGTTTGGAGAGGTTTCCCGGAAGAAAGAGTTAACGCGGCCGCGGTTTTCAGGCCGCTGAAGCTGAAGTCCAGAGATTCGTTATTAACATACGGCAGGCTGAAAAGCCCCTTCCGAACGTTGCCCTGCTCGGCGAGCTCATCAATCAATCGTCCCGCCGGATAGGGTAAGTTAAGGAGCTTGCCTGTCTTGTCAAAGGCTTCCCCTGCGGCGTCATCAAGAGTTCGCCCCAGCAAGACAAAGTTTAGGGGCGAGGTGATCCGGTAAATATGGGTATGCCCTCCGGAAACCAAAAGGCCAAGGGCAGGATAGCGCAGTTCGTGTTCAAGCCCGGCAACCAAGAGATGGGCATGGAGATGGTTGATGCCGAGTAGGGGTTTGCCAAGCCCGAATGCCAAAGCCTTGGCAAAAGCCCCTCCCACCAGCAGGCTGCCCAGCAGCCCGGGGCCCCGGGCAAAGGCTATCCGATCTATATCTACGGCGGTCGCGCCTGATTGGGCCAGAAGGGAATCAAAAAGCGGCCCAATAAGCCGGGCGTGCTCCCGGGATGCTAATTCCGGAACAACTCCACCAAAAAGTGCGTGCAAATCCGCTTGGCTCGCCATGACCGAGGCGGAAACTCTGCCGTTATCCACAAGAGCTAGCGCGGTTTCATCGCAGGAACTTTCAATGCCAAGAACTATCATAGAACACCATAGAAAAAGAGAACCGGCAGGGCCCCTACAACAAAACAGCGGTTTCCCTGGGCATCTCCTGTAGTCGAAACCGTTTGCATTTTCGGCAACGGTCCAGGCTCCGGGCCGGTACGGCAGAGCAGACGCATAGGGAACAAAAGTCCTTCAACCGAGCAGAAACAATACTGAAACCAGAAAACCGAGGGAGCCTCTCGGCCTTGCTATTGCCCCCTATAGAATCACAACAACAATGTTGCGGGCAACCCGCCACAAAGGCCTAGACGGAAATTCTTACCACCGTAAGGCTGGGCTGACAAAATAAACCTTGCCAAACCCCGCCAAGGCAGGGTTTGGCACTGTTTCGGAAAGAGCGTTCCGATAACGAAACGCTCTCCTCTTTTACATTGCTCCTGCATAAAATTTGTTCACCACTTCCACGTCATTTCGGGAGCCGATGAACAAAGGCACCCGCTCATGCAGAGAGGTCGGTTCGATCTCCAAAATTCGCTTAAGCCCATCCGTAGCAGCACCGCCAGCCTGTTCAGCTACAAAGGATAAGGGAGAGGCTTCGCATAAAAGACGGAGCTTTCCGCGGGGCTTCTCTGGAGAGCGATGGTCCATCGGGTACATGAAAATACCGCCATAGAGCAAGGTCCGGTGAAAATCCGCCACCAGAGAACCTACATAACGCATAGAGTACGGTGAACCAATGGCGTTATCCTTGCTCTTAAAATAATTAACAATATTTTGTGTGGTGTTGTCCCAATGAAGATAATTGCCTTCGTTGACTGAATAAATTTTTCCCTGCTCGGGAATTTGCATGTTCGGGTGGGAAAGCAAAAATTCCCCTACGCTGGGGTCTAGGGTAAAGCCGTGGACGCCTTGACCGGTAGTATAGACCAACATGGTTGAGGGACCATAAAGAATATACCCTGCAGCCACCTGGTGCATTCCCGCCTGCAAGGCGTCATCAATAGAAGGATCTTGGCTGGCGGGGGTTCTACGGCGTAGAATAGAAAAAATCGTGCCCGTGTTGATGTTTACGTCAATATTACTCGAGCCGTCCAAGGGGTCGAAAATGAGCACATAGTCGCCTCGGGTAAAACGCGAGGGGACGGGAATGATGTCCGCTATTTCTTCCGAAGCCATCATGCACAGGGCGCCGCTGCGCTCCATGCGATGGATAAGTACACGATTGGCAAAATCATCCAGTTTTTGGACGGCTTCACCCTGTACATTAATTTCTCCGGTGCCCCCGAGTACGTCGAGAAGCCCGGCGCTGCTGACATTTCGAGTGATTAACTTAGCCGCGAGGATAAGGTCATGCAGAAGCCCGGTAAACATACCCGTAGCCGCCGGTGATTTCTTCTGATGCAAGATCAGGTGTTCCGTCACGGTGATTTGTCGCATTTTCGCCTCCAAAGAAGTTGTTTCCTTGAAAAGATGCTCTTGCGCTGTCACAACCTAATATAAGTAACCCTAAACTCTCCCCTCTCGATGCACCAAGTGGAGGAAGCTCCCGAAGCAGTTCCTGAAATGCCGATATGTGCATTCTGCCTGCTAGGCCCTCCTCACACAGCAAGATCTTCGGCAGAGGGTTCCCGAGTGCGGTCACGCGGTTCTCCGCGTAGCGGAGATTCGGGAGAAACATCCGGGGAGCCGATATTGCCTACTTCCTCCGGTGAGAGGTCCTCTCCGGTCTCGCCGGAGTCAAGCTGGATATCTCGTAAATCAAGTTTGCCTAAAGCAAACGGCAGGGCTTCGGTCAATCCAGCCATATTTTCCAGTCGCTCGGGAAATTCTCCAGATACCTTCACGGCATAGACCAACGGCAGATTGCCCAGATACCGGGCGACCCAATAAAAGGTGCCCTGCTCGTTGGAAACTGTGCCATAGGATTGATCCTTGACCACTTCACCCCAATTAATAGCGGCTACAGGCGTTGCCTCGGCATCAAACATACCCGGCCAAATGATGCCGTCGGGGCCGGCCAGCATGAAGACGCCGGGATTGGTCACCTGGCCGATCAAGACGCGAGGATCGAAATGCACCACGACCAGCCCGCGAAAATCCCCGCCAAGGTAAACCGGATTGGCCAGATATATCTCCGGCCCCTGAGGCGTTTGCTGCACAAAGGCCCGCAAATCCTTAATCTGTTGCTTAGGATCTTCTTCCAACAAGGGAAGAACGTCAAAAGGCTTGGGGTAGTCCAGAGGAAGCTTGGCGCCGGCATTGCCGGAGGCATCCGTCAAGGCCAAGCCGGAAAGCCAGGGGAAACGCTCAGTCATGCGGGCCAACCATGCAGCATCGGGGTTCTTGTCGCTATTTTGCAGTACCCGTTCCAGATCGCCTATGCGCATATCAAATTCAGAAACAGCAGAGGCCAAGGTCTGTTGGTATTCCTCGCTGTCGCCCTGATCTTCAAAATTCAATGTTACCGGAGTATTTAAGTAGGTATAATAGTAGTACTTGGTTTCTTTCCAAACATTTTTGACAGACTGCGGCGTACGGCATCCGGAGCCGAAAACCAGAAAGAGGCAACAGAAAAAACACACAAAGAATCGACGCACAAGGCTTTCTCCTGTACTACAAACACGTTGAAGGAGCCCAACTGGAGAGGCATACGTCGGAAAGACGACCGCTTCTTATTGCACTGAACGGGCCTCAAGGCGTTGTGCCAGAGTTTCCAGCATGTCGGTAAGACGGTTTTTCCCGGGGCTGCTCTCGACCTCGGCGGCTTTGCTCTCACTTTCTTTGATAACGGGAGCAGGAGGATCAAGGCGATGCTTTAGCTCTTCCATGCGCATACTGATACTGACTTTTTCCTCATCTGAAACGGCAGCGCTGTGGAGTTCCTGATAAATTTCCAGGGCTCCCTGAATATCGCCTTGTTCTGCGAGAACTTCGGCCATAGACCGTGTGCGCAAAGAAAAAGGCTCTTCAGATTCCTCTTCATCCGCGATCTCCGCAGCATCATCATAAATGCCATTCTCGCCCGCTTCCTCATCCGACGAGAGGATGCTGGAGAATTCTTCCAGTGCATGTGCGTTTTCCTGGCACTCCTGGGGATCATCAGGCATGGCTTCGAGAACCGGCACTTCAACTGTACAGTCGTTTTCCTCCGGCTCCGTGGCATCCTCATCGGCAGATTCGCAGACAAGCTCTTCAGAGGAGTGGCTTTCCTGGCTTTCCGAAAGAGAAGGGACACTGCCTTGTTCTTCAAGAGGAGCGCCCTCCCCTTCTTTATCGGATGACGGCGTCTCCGTGCGAGGTGAAGAACTGTGCAGGGAAGAAGGCTGTTCCTCAAGAAGCTCTTTGAGACCAAGCGCAATAACCTCGGCCCAACTTACAGCCCGGTGCTGCAGAAAAACAGAAAGAAACATCACTGCCAATCCGGCGTCGCTCGTCGTTTCACTACTGAGCAGTTTCTTGCCCCAAGCTTTCCAAAAGCCCGGATACCCGCCGAAAAGCGCGCTGACCTTATCCACTTCCTGGAAAAGCTCTGTAGTTCTCCCTGCTTCAAACAATAATTCAACAAGCAGCAGACGGGCTTCCACATGATCCGGATGGCGGTCTATGCCATGGCGCAGCGTTACAAGGGCCTCTTCGGGTTGGCCATCTTGGGCCAACATGCGGGGAAGAGGAAAGAATATTTTGGACCCCGGTTCCAGTTCCAAAACTTCTTTATACCATTCAATTTTTTGTTTCATCCGCCGTGGCTCCTAATCTCGTTGCTTCCTGGACTTCAGGAAATATGTAAAGTACTTCATTGTCCTTTACATACAAAGAATTAAAACGCTTCCGAATTATTTTTTCCAAATATTCCTTATCAGACTGGATTCGCCGAATTTCTTGGCTGAGAGCGAGGTTTTGCACATCCAGTTCCTTGATCCGCCCTTCGAGATATTCATGTTGTTCTTTAAGTCCGCGATAGGCAACAAGGCCTTGATCGCTCCAGATAAGCCTGTATGCCAAGACAATATTGACCACCAAGGATATTCCAAGAAGAACGCGACGCCCCCACATGGCTACTGGATAATTCTATCATCTGCCGCGGCAGGTTGGACATTTTTCATGGAATACTGCAACTCATGCAGGAAGCTTGAGGTTACCTCCTCAATGCGGCGAACATCATCCTCCTGGATCAGCAGACTTTCTAAACGACGATAAATATCTTTCAACTTGTCAAATTCAGCAAGAATGGGCTTGCTCATGGCCATTTGTTCAAGAGATTGTTCCAGGTCTAATATGGTCTGTAGACAGTTGCGCAGGCGGTCATGTAAACGGGGATCTTCACGCATTGCGCCCCTCCTTGTCGTATATTCTGCCGATATCAGGGGCATTATCGGGACGAGCCATGGTTGCCAGCCCATATTCTATAAAATTTTAGCAGATAGTTGCATCCCGAAAATACCGTGAGCACCAGGGCAATGTAAAGTAAAAACTGCCCGACAGGCTCGGGATCGACTCCGAACCAGGGATAGTGAATCATCAGCGGCACAAGAGCGATCATTTGCAAAATGGTCTTCAGTTTGCCAAACTTGTCGGCAGCCATAACAATGCCCTCATCCGCCGCGATGGCTCGGAGGCCGGTGATAATCAAATCACGGCAGATGATGACTATGGCTATCCATGAAGCAATCCAGTGCAACTCCACTAGAACAAGCAATACTGAACTAACAAGCACTTTATCGGCCAGTGGATCAAGAAACTTGCCAAAACTGGTAACAATATTTGACCTTCTGGCAATATAGCCATCCAAAAAATCTGTGAAACAGGCGAGCATAAAACAAAATGTAGCGATAAGGCAGGTAGCCCTCCCCTCATAATAGAGCAGAACAATGATCAATGGCACCAGTAAAATACGCAATAAAGTCAGTTGGTTGGGCAAATTGAACATAGCACCGCCTTCAAAAACAACCGGCGTTTATGGGGAA
>CATJOY010000087.1 GCA_949741925.1 uncultured Desulfovibrionaceae bacterium
AGCGTGAGGCGCGATTTTTTTCAATTCCTCAGGGGACCAGGTGTTGGCATAGCTGATATTATGGTTATTTGCACTGTCCTTCCAATCCTGCTGCCAGGAGGCGGGATCGGCAAACTGGGTCAAGCGGCCGTGAGTATAAACGTCGGCCCCTTCGCCATACAGCCCCATGGTGAGCTTATGCTCTTCGGCCACTTTGGCGATCACGGGTTCCAGCTCTTCATAACGGATACGGGTCAGCTCGGCCGGGGTATCCAAAATGGTCGTGCCGGACATGCCCACGTCGCCGTTATCGATATCCACAGTTCTGCCGAAGATGGTAACTATTTCAGCAGGACCACGTTCGTGCAAGTCCACACTGAAGTGGGGCACATAAGCGTTGATCAGTTTTTTATTAATACGGGTAACCGGGAGATCCAGGAGCAGGTTGTCGCGGTTCAGATCCCGACGGTCAGGCGTGGCCGTCCATTGCAGCGCCAACAGATCTGCAGTGCTCCGGATGGGGTACTTGGCGCCGTCAGCACAGATGCGGGGCACCATAACCACGTTGACGTTATCAAGAAGATTGTTGAGGTTGCGAGCCAGATCATAGGCAACGGCCAAAGCGCCTTCGCCACCGCTCCATTCGCCGCCGTGGATGTTGCCCTGCACGTAGACGATGGGTTTGCCCGTGGCGTTCAGACCCGCGGGAGAACGATCTTTACTCTTAGAAAACACCAACACCGGATAGGGGAAGCCACGCGGCACTTCACCGGCGTATTCCACCGTCAGGTAGTCGGTGGGCAACGAAGAAATGAAATCCATCATCTCGTCATGCGTGGTATACATAGAAAGGCCCACAGAAGCGGGAACAACCCCGGTGGGATTTTTCTTCAGCTCATTCCAGGCGGCCATTTCCGCATCCACTTTATCTTGCGCAAAGGACGGGGTGTTCCAGATTTTCATATCCTGAGGTTGCCCCTTGGTATAGGGCTCGAATTCCTTGCGCATGAACTCCTGAACCGCCATGGCGGCCCCTCCCCCATACCAGGTATACCAGGACCCCCTTCCCAACTGGTCAGTCCAGTCCCCAAGAAAGCCCTCAAAACGGTACGGGCCGGTTCCCCAGCCGCCTACTTCATCGATGGTGCTCCTCTCCTGACGCGGAAAGGCGAAACCAGGCGTCGCCGAGCCCACAGTCAGCAGAATCGCCAGCAACCCTGCCAAAAATTTTTGTAAGGCCATTACTTCCTCCCTTACACGGGTAAAAGGGTTCCGGAACCACTCCACGGCAACCCCTGCCGGGAGTGCTCTGAGGCAACCGCTCAAAGGGCATGCACGCCCCGTGGCCCTGGCAGGACCCGAAAGCACCATACCCCGGAAAGCAAAAAAGCAGTTTCAGCAAAACGCCGCCGAAACTGCTTAGGCATCTCAAAGAACAGAAAATGCACCAGACGATAGAGAAAAACAACGATCGTGTTGTTCAGCCCAAAGCATAATGCGGGTTTATTGGAAAATAATACTCTGCGCCGTATTTGGGAAAAGGTATCCAGTTTACCTAAAGAACATTGGGGGAGCAACTCCGGGGCAGTAGCCCCTCGCTTCCCTCCCCTTAGATAGAAAAAATCGGAATATACGTCAGAGAAGACACTGTGCATCCTTTTAACCCCTCGTGAACGAATATTCCAAACAAAAATAAAACGTATAGGAATTCTCCTATCGGAAGTACTCTATTTTGGCAAATATTTTTTACAGGAGAGGGGAAATACTCCCCGTTCCTGCAGCCCACTCCGCCTACTTCGATTTTTTTCCGGTCTCAGCGCCCGAAGCGGCTTGATCATTGTTTTCAGCGGCCTCGGCTTTTTGCTTCGCCGCCCCCTCCTTGGCTGCTTCGGCAATAAACGCATCAAAAGAGGCCAGATCCTTGGCCAAATCCTTATCCTTAGCTACCTTTTCAGGGATGGAGGCGCGTACAGCCAAAATCAGGCGCGGCAAGCGAGGGTCCAGCTCCGCTGTGTACCAGCGCAGGTAAGGGTCACGCATGGAGTAGATAATTTTCCCTTCCGGGCTGAATTTTGTAAAGCCTACCATTCGATACGCTTTCTCTGCAAAAGAAAAATCATAGGTTGTGACGGCATACGAGGCGTCAACATAGGGCTGGAAGGTATGCTGTATGGCAAGCCCCCCGTAGTGAACCTCGCCGTCAAAATCAAAGACTTCCACTACCTGGGCCGAACAACCGTCTTCGGTCTTGCGGATACTCCGGGTATCCAAAAAAACGCCTCCAATTTCATTGAGTCCCAAAGCTAGATACCGCTGTTGATCCACAGGATACTTATGCTCCTTATCAAGAGCCACAGGCGCGGGTTCCTCGGTCAAAATCTTGCGGCCCAAGCCTTCCGGCCCCGCTACCTTATCCCACATAATACCGCCCAAGGTGCCGGGTGCGGCTTCAATTGAACCAATCTCGGTGCTGACTTCTGTAGCAATACGCGTCTCCGGATCCTCCGCCGTGGCCATGTAGCGATCCACCAACGTTAACTTTCTGGCGTTTTTATCAAAAATCATCTTCTCCACCAGAAAAAGATCCTTGTTCCCGCGCATCGTGGCCATTTCGCGCATAGCATCGCCCACTTCAGCGGCATCCTGCGCGGTAAAATCCCGCACTACCGTGGCAATGTATTTATCATGGGTTGCGATGATAAACCTATCCACCGCCATGTTTGTCGTGCCCTTGGTAATCGGCACCAGCCGTTCCTTAAGTCCTGCCTGTACAGGCAGGGCAAGGAACACGGTGAGAAACAGAGCTAAAACGGGTACTCTTTTGTTCATGCTATCCTCATGCGGTTAGATGGCGTGCCGGTCCGCCGCCACCAGGCGGTTACCCGCCGTTCTTCTCCCCAATCCCAATATCCCGGCCGGATTCCAAGAGGGCAACCTCCGGGTGCAAAACACGTCCCGCTCTGCTCGGCGGGGCAGGTAACCTATTGTTGAGGCACGCAGACCACGCCGTATGTGACGCTTCTGCCCTCATTGTGCAAGCGCACGGCGCCGCTTTGCACCCCGATAAGCCACACGCCGCCGTGTACGCCAGCAACGGCCGGCTCGCCGGTAAACTCCGTACCGGTCCAATACCGGTTATACGGCAGCCCGGAGGGCCAGGGGGCGCCGGGAGCGCCAAAGCCTTCGATGCTGGTCACTTTCTCCATATCACCACGCGGCAGAGAATCACTACCGTTCAGGCGGGGGAGCTTGCCGCCCTGCTCCCGACAAAACTGCGCGGCACTGCCTGCGGGCAAAGGACCAGCCGCCAGGGCAAGGAAGCCTTCAGGCAGTTCAAAGCGCACGGAGGCGGAGGCGGTTACAGCGGGATGTTCTTCCAGGGCGGCGGTTACCGTGATGGTTCTGGCACGGCCGCCGGGGTTTTTCAGTCTGTAGCCTGCCCGGCCCTTCTCATTGGCAACAACGGTTTTGCCGGGCAGGGGGGAATCCCCTTCCATCTGCACGGTAAAAACAATCTTCTGGCCGGACGCGGGAGCGCCATTCGCCGTAACCTCAGCCGTGAACAAAGGGGAAGCCAGAGCGTTGACGGCGGCTTCTGCTGTGCTAAGGGTGAGGGTATATTTCGGGGCAGCCTCGGCGGCAGCGGCAGCCCTTCCGGTGAGGAAGTTCACCGGGGCAACAAAGAGGAGAACAAGCAATGCCAGCGCAGGCACACGCAATACACCGCGCCGATTCCGGTATATTCCGCAAGAGCGCGGGGCGGAAAGAGAAGGCGCCATAGCAACGATCCTCAACAGTTTATAACTATTTCAATACGTTATGTAAAAAAGACTACTTACAATCGGAAAAGCTGCCCCGAGTAGGGGCAACAAGAATATGAAAGAAATCGCTGCGGAGCTTCTTGTAGATATACTCCACACCAATACCGTACCCGAAGAGGTGTTCATGCTTACGCTATCCCTCATGATTTCGTCAAGGGGAGAAGCCCTGCCGAGGACGGCAGAGCCCTAGCGGCAGCCCGAACAAATTTGACGGGAGCAGCCCGGAACGATAGATGAAACAGGAGATCAAGGAGCGTGCCGCATGGCGCAGAAAAACAAAAAAGCCGAAAGGAATGCCCCGGCCCGGAAATGGTCCGGCAGCCGCGGCCCGGAGGGACTCCATGGAGCACAGGAGGCGAAAGGGCAGCCGGCGAGGCGCGTTATCGCGCCTCAAGCCCCGATTCCGGGGGCAGAATCTTCCGAGTCGCCCCATACGGCCTCAGCAGCGCCATACGGAGGCGCCTTGAAGGAAACTCCGGAACCTCCCTCTGCCGGGGCCGGGGTGGTTCGCCGCCCCACCGCTGTTTTGCTGGGGCTGTTGTTGTTGCTTTCCGTCGCCCTGCCCTCCTTTCTTCTTTCAGTCTTTCTGCTTCTGGGAAGGAATGCCCCTCAAGCGGCTGCCTGGATCGCCGCCGCCGGTCTAATCGGGATTGTTTTCCACCAACGAAAGACCTTGGGCCTTAGGGGTTGCCTGGCCTTCTTTGCTCTTCTGGCAGGCTGCTGCCTCTACGCATACCTAAGCATTGATCTCTCCACCGATGGGCTCGCCTACCATCAGCCCGCAATCCGGCGTATTGTCAATGGTTTTAACCCCGTGTACGACGGCTATCTGCAGCTAGGCCGCCAGCCGGATATCTGGAGCGACCAGGCCACATATTTTCCCAAAGCACTCTGGTATTACAGCGCCTCCCTCACCGCCGCGCTCGGCGATATCCAGTTCGGCAAGGCCTACGGCCCGATTCTGCTTTGTGCCGCGCTTTTGTTCATCCTTGGTTCTCTGCACAGCGAATCCCGTGCCCGGCGCGCCCTGTGGGTTGTGGCCTGCCTCAACCCCATAGCCCTAACCCAACTCCCCCACGGCATAGCGGATGGCGCGCTTGCCTCCTTAACGACGATAGCGCTTTGTTACGCCTTTCTGTTTTTTACGGAAAAACCGATCACGGGCTTGCAGCACACCACGGGCATCATTGCCCTGGCCATGCTTTTCGGCGTAAAAACCAGCGGCTTCGGCTACGCCTGTTTGATCATGTTTTTCATTGCCCTGCATGCCTTTGCCGCACCATATCAGAAAACGGCACGGGCCGCCGGTGGCGGCATAAAACGGCTTGCCGCGGCAGGCAAGGCCGCTGTGCAACGCGGCCTGAGGTTGGGAATTCCGGTTTTCGCGCTGGTTCTGATCTGGGGATTCGCGCCCTACGCCACAAACCTTATCAAGGGCAAGCACATTTTTTATCCCCTTGTCGCGGATGGCAGCCCGAGAAGCGGCCACGTGCAGGAAGACGCCGAACAGGGAGCGCGGATTGTCTATCCCGATGCCCATAACCGCGTAACCCGGCTTCTTGTCTCCATTGCCGCCCACACCACGCTGGATAAAACCGATCCGGCCAAACTCAAGAGCCCCCTGGATGTATCGCCGCAGGATTGGAAAGATTTCGGTCAATCATACCATGTGCGCGCCGCCGGGTTGGGTCCGCTGTTCTTTCTTTACTTACTGCTCGCGCTTCCGGCCCCGCTGTTGTTTGGTCTTCGCGGTAACGGCTGGCTGCTGGGCCTCTTTGCGGCGCTTCTTTTTGTACAGCCCTATTCCTGGCTCATGCGCTTTGCGCCGTTTTTGTGGGTTCTCCCTTCAGCCTGTCTGCTCTCCCTGCCGGAAAAACGAAGCTTCCTTATCTGGCCGCCTCTTTTCGTGGCCCTCATCAACGTTGCCGGCGTAACGTATTGCGCCGTCAGCCAAGCCTGGGTCAATTCCCGGGGCATCGGGGAGGTCTGTTCCCTTTTTGCCGGGGAACTGGTGATGATTCCCCAGACCATCTATGAATATGACGGCGTGTTTGAGCGCTACGGCATACGGCAAAAATTCATCAATCCTGAAGAAACCGATGCGGCTGCTCATGCTCAAGGCGTAGGCTGGGGCCGTCTTTCAGGCCCCCGGCTGGAAAACGGCGTCAATATGTTCCTCAAACGGGATCTCCAGTGGGTTCCCCTACCCGAACACACGGTCGTTTTTTCTCAAAGAGCGGGCTATCCGTACCGGGTGATGTCCGAAGGGCTGAGGCGCGTATCCTCCATACAGCGGCATGGGGGATATGCCTACGAAAAAGAGCGCTGGTTGAGCAGGGGCAACACAGTAAAGCTGTACATGGCTGTGAACGAAGATCCTAGCGGCGATTACGAACTGCTCCTTAAGGGGGCTATGATCGCCGGTCGCGGGTCTCCCGAACTGCTTGACGTGCGCGTTTTCATCAACAATCAGGAAATCGGCGTCTGGCAGTTGAAAAAAAGCGAGGGCAAGGAAAGCAGTATTACCCTTGCCATCCCCCAAGCGCTCCTGGCCGAAAGCTTCGCGGATGAAAGCCGTCTTGTAACGCTGATGCTGCGGCTGGAAGGCGTGCCGCGCCGGGCCGACCCAGCGCAGACGGCCCTATGGCTGGAGGCAATGCGGATACGCCCCCGGGAAAACGGATAATTCCACGCACAGGTGCCGCCCCTCGCGGCAGGTAGGCAAGAACGGTTTGCCCTGCTGCCGCCAAGGCCGGGAAGAAGCACTGGCAAGCTATCGAAAAGGCAACGGATACGCTTCGGTCCGGCTGGGAAATCCGGCAGGTTTCGGGGAACGTTCTGAATGGGTTTTGTCCGGGCAAAGCTAAATTTTCTCTCGGCAAGGAAGACGGAAAAAGTATCGGGAGAAAAGTCCGCTTAGCAACAGCGCGCTATTGCTCCTCAGCATGGAGTATGGAACGCAAAAAATTTTTCAATGAGGCAATAGACGGGTTCTCCCAAGAGAAGGCCTTGGCTTTGGCCGCTTCACCAATTTTCAAAGAAACAAAGTCATCAGTAAAAGAAAAATACGCATGGAGCCTGTTCTTGTGTGGACGCGGCAAGGTCTTGTTCTGTAAGTAGGGATCGATCGCCCTTTCTACATCGGCAAGGATGGCCTGCGCGTTCTTTTGAGCGAGAATCTTCAGGCAGAGATCTTCTAAGGTTCCC
>CATJOY010000088.1 GCA_949741925.1 uncultured Desulfovibrionaceae bacterium
GAGGGCCTTGAGGGCGGGAGCTTCATGCAGGGCGTCGCTTGGACGCAGCTTGCTTGCTGCTGCGGCCAAGCGTCGTCCGAGACCAAAAAAGAGCTGGGAGAGTCCAGAGAGGGGGGGCGATAGCCCCCTCTCTGGCCCCGCGGGAGGCGGGCCACTTTAGGAACTCCCCCACGCTCCGGCCCATCGGGCCGCCTTCCCATCCTGAGGGACCGGGAGCCCCTCTCCCCTCCCTCTCTCCTGTTTTTTACCCCGCCCTAGGGGACCAAGGTCTCCCAAAAAAGAGGGGGGGGGGGAGCTGTTATGGCTCCCCCCTATCAGAAGCAGCGGCTCAGCAAAGGCCGCTGGGGAAAACTGAGTCCGCTACGGAACAAGGGGAGACAAGGGGCGGCTTTGCCGCAGCCCTCCCCTTTAGATGCAATCCGCCCGGATTTTGAGAACACACTTGAGCACTTCACCCGGCGCGTCCACGGCGCACCCGGGGCAATGCTGCTCTCCCGGGAAAAACACAACATACTGTCGCGGCTGTAGCACCATAAAGGAGGCTCCTTTGGGATGCGGATACATAGCTGCATCCTTATCGGCCAGAGTATCCCGCAGGGGCGGCCCGGACGGCGGCAAGGCGAGGAAACCGAACTTTTCCGGACCGCTCAAGGGAACTTGAATATCAATATAGCGCTGGTGGATCTCAAACAAACGCGCATCGCTTTCTTGAGTGGCAATCTTCTGGACTGAGGCAAAAACGGCGTCGCCATCAATGCAGTGCCTGCCCGGCGTCAGAGGGGAACCACGCAACAAAAATTGCATGGCGCGGTCGAATACGGCCGGATAATACCGCTTGTCGTCATCCCACCGGGAAAGAAATCCAATAATCATGTCATTTCACCTCAAAAGCAGATAGCCCATGCACTCTATTGCATGCATAAAGAAAAAAATAAGGAAAAAGGAAGCCTGCGCTCTCTCTAATCTTCATTTCCGGGGCTCAATTCTCCGGGCTCAATGCCTTCCAGGGCTTCCAGGGTGGCCGAAAAATTTTCCGGGGTATGGGCGAAGGAGACCATAGCTGTTTCAAAAGCCGAAGGCGCAAAAAGAATACCGCGACGGCGCATGGCCTGGTAAAACCGCGCATAGCGCGCGGCATCCGCCTGCTTGGCCGAGGCGAAATCCACAACCGGCCGGTCGGTAAAAAATATGGTGAACATACTGGCCAGACGGTGGATGCGCACCGGTATGCCCTTGGCCGCAAAGCGTTCTTCCATGCCCCGGCATAAGGTTTCGGTTTGTTGCTCCAGATCCGGGTACGGGCTGGTTTTGAGCACCCGCAGGGCGGCAAGACCGGCCGCCATGGCCAGCGGATTACCCGAGAGGGTGCCGGCCTGGTAGACGCCGCCTTCCGGAGCAACCTGCTCCATCAACTGCCGACTGCCGCCGTATGCGCCTACCGGCAATCCGCCGCCAATGATCTTGCCCAGGGTGGTCAGATCCGGCCGGACGCCGTAGCGGGCCTGAGCGCCACCGAGCGCCACCCTGAAGCCGGTAATCACTTCATCAAAGATGAGCAACGCGCCATAGGTATCGCAGAGGGAGCGCAGACCTTCCAGGAAACCGGGCAACGGCGGGACCAGGCCCATGTTGCCCGCGGCGGGCTCCACAATGACCGCGCCGATATCGTGAGACCGCGCGGCGAACAGGGCTGCCACGGCCTCCAGATTGTTATACGGCGCCAGCAAGGTATCTTGAACCACGGCCTCAGGGACGCCGGGGGTTCCGGGTATGGAAAGGGTTGCCACGCCTGAACCGGCGCTGGCTAAAAAGGGATCGCCATGGCCGTGGTAGCAGCCCTCGAACTTGATCAGGGCGTTTTTTCCGGTAACGGCCCGGGCCAGACGCAGGGCGCTCATGGTGGCCTCGGTGCCGGAATTGACCATGCGCACCATTTCCAGAGCGGGCATAAGGGCGGCCACTTCTTCGGCCAGCAAGACTTCATCCTCACACGGCGCGCCGAAACTGGTTCCCTTGGCGGCGGCCCGGGTTACGGCTTCGGTGACGGCGGGGTGGGCGTGCCCGAGCAGGAGCGGCCCCCAGGACTGCACATAGTCGAGGTATTTGTTGCCGTCCGCGTCGATAACGCTGCTGCCGCGCCCGCTTTTGATGAACAGCGGTTCGCCGCCCACGGCCAGGCAGGCGCGCACCGGACTGTTGACGCCGCCGGGAATGCGTTGTTTGGCGCGTTGAAACAGGGCATGGGATGTTGTTGTGTGACGCATGGGCGGGAGGCCTCCTCTCAAAAGTAGGTCATAGAGATTTTTTTCAGCTCGCGGATACTGCGCAGCACCGCGTATTCCTTAAGCGGGGTGGAGGCGATAAGCTCGCGGATCACCTCCCGACAGGCGGCTTCGCTTGTGCCGTGGATCATGGTATACAGGGTATAGGGCCAATCCGGCGCTGTGGAAGGCCGATAATAGCAGTGGGAAACGGCGGGATGCCGCGCGGCGAGCGGTCCGGCTGTCGCGGCGGTGGCTTCATCGGCCTTCCAAGCTGTCATGGCGTTATGGGTGAACCCGGCTTTCTGGTGCTTGACGCTGGCCCCGAACCTGCGGATAACGCCTTCTTCCTTAAGGCTGCTGAGAAAGGCCAGCACAGCCTCTTCGCTAACCCCGGCCGCCGCGGCAATATCCGCGTAGGGCGTCAGCGAGGGGGGCAGATCGCGTTGGACGATGCGCAAAATGGCGGTTTCGCTCTCGGTAAAGGTTCTGGTCATAGCGCTCCGGTGCATGAGGGGTAGGGCTGCCCCCGCGCGTTGTTCAGGCGGCAGGGTGGGGACTTGCGGCGGGAAAACCGCGGGTTCACCGCGCCGCCGTCTCTTGCGGCGCAATCCATGGCAGTGGGTCGCGCCGGCGTTCGCCGCCTCCTGCCGTAGCCAAAGCCGGGATTCTACCGGCATAGCCTGCTCCTGGCAATGCCTTTCACGACGCGCCAGGGAAGCTCAAAACGAAATGTGCCGCCCAACGAAAAAAAGACTTGCCAAGATCAGCGACTTTGTATAATCAGGTTTTTTCACGCCGGGGTAGCTCAGTTGGTAGAGCGAGGGACTGAAAATCCCTGTGTCGGCGGTTCAATCCCGTCCCCCGGCACCATTGAATGCTATAACCCTACAAAGCTGTAAGGCCTTGTAGGGCTTTTTTATTTTGGTCCTCTCTCCAATATGGGATATTTAGCCCTTACAAGATGTATGGTTGGACACTTGTTGTAATGCATAGAGATAAATGAGAAGTTTTTTCATTACCAAGTACTCGGATAAAGGCGTATGAACAAAAATACTCATGAGATACGGGACCCTGTTCACGGATTTATTCGTTACTATGGGAAAGAGAAAGGCGTTATTAACTCAAGGCCTTTTCAAAGGTTACGCCATATCCGTCAATTAGCGATGTCAAGCTATGTTTACCCTGGGGCGACCCATACGCGGTTCGAGCATTCGTTAGGCGTGATGGAGCTTCTTTACCAGGCGGGAAAATTGCAATGGTCTGAAGAAAAAATTCGCAAATGTAAAGCGTATAAAGGACCAGGCACTATAGATTTCCCCGTTATGAAAGAAGATCGGGGGCTGCATACAGCTTCGGCCATTTCAATGCTTCCTTTGCTCAATACCATTCCTCCCGCTGAAGCAGAATTCATATTTGTTGAACCGGAAATAGCTCCTCAAGCAGAGCGATGGTTTCGAGAAAATAGAGCAAGCATCCTCAGTAGAGGCTCACTGTAGGGGGGACCTATGTCAACACATGAACAGTACGCCGTTTGCTTACGTTTAGTCAAGGCATTGTCTGAACGTGGCAGTTGGTGCGGGGAAACTCATATTCAGAAATCTTCTTATGTAATGCAGACCTTACGATCAGGAACCCCCGTGTGGGATTTTGTCCTTTATAAGCATGGTCCCTATTCGTTTACTTTGCATGCAACAATTGACGAGTTGCGTCAAATGGACTTTTTAGCCTTTATAATGCAACCACCGTATGGGCCACAAATTAGGCTCTCGGAAAACGGCACGCGCCTTTTAGAAAAACTGGATGCCAAGGCTCTGGAATATAACGATGCTATCGAAAAGACGGCCAATCTCCTTGCTGGTAAGGGAGTGCAGCAGCTTGAAAAAATCAGCACCGCGCTTCTTTTAAGTAAGGAGTGCAACAGTGATGACGAAAACTTGCTTGCCCAAAAGCTTCATGAGGTCAAACCTCATATTTCACTTCCCGATGCAGTACAAGCTGTTAGGGACTCCAAACAAGTTGCCTATGATTTTACTTGTTAGTAAAAAATTATAGGCAAGGCCTCAGCGCTCGCGGAGGTCGCGCATCCGCCGCCCCTAAGGCGTAGGGGCTTCCTGATGTTTTTTGTCGGGCGCTGTTTTCAACCCATTTACGTTCTTAGCCCTACCTCTATCTTTATATAACGACAACGCGAACAGGAGCGCACTATCGGTTTATTCCCGAGAAATACCTAGCGCCCGCAATATCTTACGCTCTACCTGGTCTCTACGGCAGAACGGGGAAAACCTCTTTGGGAAAGGCAATAACCGCCACAAGAAGCGCGGTCTGCGCAACCCTCGTCATCATCCACTTAAGAATTTCGTACTTGGTCGCCAGCTAGTAAGCAGTTACCACGTCTTTCATGGCTTCAGCTTGAGCATTTGCCATGGCCTTAGCCTGTTCATGGGCTATTCCGGCATTCTGAAGTTTGCTGCTATAGGCCAATGTATCAAAGGGGATGGCAGACATACAGCCTCCTGCCTCACTGTACTCAGGATAACCACTCTTTTCGCGGTTGTTGAACGCTTTTGCAGCGGTTTCCCTTCGGGATGCCCCTTCTCCCTGCTCCGTTCTAAAGCCGGAGGGCACATCTGAGGTCTTTGCCGCTTTGTTGCCGCTCCTGGTCAGGATGTGAACGGGCAGAGGGGCAGGAGCAAAAAAAGGGCGGCGCGCAAAGGCCGCCCGGAGAATGCGCCCATGGGGTACAGAGGAAAAGCAGGCTACAGCAGCATGACAAGAGTCGCCACAAAAACGACGGCCGGCGCCGGATAACGCCGAGCATAAGGGGCGTCCTCAATGCGCGCGTTTGCCGCCCGTCAGCCGGACGAAGCTCCATTTGAACAGGAACGCCGTTCGTTACGGACCACCCTCAATGACCGCACAGAACGCGTTTGCTCAAGCACTTGCTTATTCCTTGGTAAAACCCGCGGCTTTCAGCTTCTCGAAGGAGCTAGGCGCGGCAAACGTTGCGCCGGTCATACAGCAACCGGATGTGAGGGGCCCCGCTCTTGATCCCGCGCTTCTTCCACAAGCCGGTACGCGGCAACCAGCGAACAAAGGCGGCTGAACATATCAAGGGGAGCCATGAGCGTTGTGCCCATGAGCTGCACTGAAAAGCCATCCAGCGTTTCTCCGGCGTCAAAGTTCCGCATGAGCAAAGCCAGCGTATAGAGGTGGTCATAAACTTTGTCGAACATCTCTTGCCAGGTGGCAGCCTTGAAGCGTTCGAGCATCTTTTGCTCTTCTTCAACCATGAAGCCGGAAACTTTATAGGTACGGTACACGGCCGGTTTTTTATCCGGATCGAGATCGTCTTTGCAGGCGGCAGCGTATCCGGCATGCTGCAAGGCATGGGCAACTTCCTGAAGCTTTTCCGATAAAGCGGCAAAGTCGGGAAGATCCGGACGCAACGGCAGATCAGAGGAAGAAGCAGGGGACATGAAACACCTCGCTGGTTTTTTGATTGGAGTTTCCACAATGAAAAACTCCGGGTGCTCAAAACCGCCAGCGAGGCGGCGGGTTATTTCCCTGTTGCCAAGTATTGTATTTCACCCACGCCCGGAGATATAACAGCAGGAATCAGTACCCTCACAAAGGGTACAAGAAACCCCACAACTCACAGGGTGGGAACCGTCGCTGGTCAAGGTGTTTTGAGCACCTGATCGGACGGAATCATATCCGGCAGGGAGAGTCAAGCATAAGGCACAGGCCCTAGAGAGGAAACCATGAAAATACCGTGCCCTGCCTACCGTAGTTCCGGTCTATCCGGAGCGCGTCAAAAATTTTCTGTGCCCTCAAGGGGCCGGAAAACCCGCCACATATGCACGGCGACAGACGCCAACGGCCGATGCGCCGTTGCAGCCTCTCGGACTTTGCGGTAGAACCCTTCCCGCACGGTTGCCCTTCTTTTCGTTTTACACGTCTGCGCTCGGCGCGGCGCAAACTCAGAAAAGGAGCCCAGCCATGAAACGGTTTATCATGGCTCTCCTCGTCGTATTGGCAGTGGTACTGCTCCTGGCATCTGACGCCAGATAGCAGGTGACCCCGGCCCACAGGCGATGGGTCGGGGTCATTAAAAAAATCCAACATGGCAACCGTGCGGGGCGCTGCAACGCGCCGCGCCAGC
>CATJOY010000089.1 GCA_949741925.1 uncultured Desulfovibrionaceae bacterium
CCCACTTTTGAAAAAGTGGGTTTTCCCCTCTCCCCCGGCTCTTGCTATGCCTCGTCAACGGGCGTGCAGTAATCGCCGTTGAAGCAGGCCATGCAGTAGGAATCGGGTTTGCTTACGGAGGAGAGAAGGCCTTCTTCTGAGAGGAAGGCGAGGGTATCGAGGCCGAGTTGGCGGCGGATGCTTTCTTCATCGTGGGCAGCGGCCAGGAGTTCGGTACGGGAGGCGAAATCCACGCCGTAGAAGCAGGGGTGGCGCACCGGCGGGCAACTGATGCGGCAATGGATTTCGCGGGCGCCGAGTTCGCGGAGTTTTTTGACCCGGGTGCGCATGGTGGTGCCGCGGACAATGGAATCATCCACGATGACGATACGTTTTCCTTTGATCATCTCGCGCACGGGGTTGATTTTTACCCGAACGGAGAAATCCCGCATGGATTGGGTGGGCTGGATAAAGGTTCGGCCCACATAGTGGTTTCGGATAAGGGCATGTTCGTAGGGCAGGCCTGATGCTTGGGCAAACCCCACGGCGCAGTAAATGCCGGAATCCGGAAAGGGCATGACGAAATCGCCTTCTACCGGCGCTTCTTGGGCAAGGCGGCGTCCCATGGCTTTGCGGCACATGTAGACGTTTTCATCAAAGATGGAGGAATCCGGGCGGGCAAAGTAGACCAATTCAAAAATGCACTGCCGGATGGAGGCTTTTTCGGGCATGTGGAGACTGCGGAGAGAGCCGTTTTCGATGATGACGAGTTCTCCGGGCTCAACGCTGCGGATATACTCGGCCTCAAGCAGGTCAAAGGCGCAGGTTTCCGAGGCCAGAACATACGCATCGTGAACGGAGCCGAGAGCCAGGGGCCGGATGCCGTGGGGATCGCGCACGGCCATGAGCACGTCATCAACCAAGAGCACCAGGGAGTAAGCTCCCTGCACTTCGCTGCAGGCTGCCAGAACGGCTTCTTCAAGGGGCTTGCCGTTAAGGTTGCGAACAATGAGATGGAGAAAAAGTTCGCTGTCTGTGGTGGTATGGAAGATAGCGCCTTGTTTTTCCAGGCGGGCGCGCAGGGCGCGGGTGTTGGTCAGGTTGCCGTTATGGGCCAGAGCCAGGGTTCTGCCGCCGTGGCGGATCATCAGCGGCTGGGCGTTGCGGACCACGGTAGAGCCGGCAGTAGCGTAGCGCACATGGCCGATGGCTATATCTCCGGTGAGGGCTTTGAGATGGTCTTCGTCAAAAATATCGGGCACAAGCCCCATGCCCTTGTATTCATGGAAATGTTTTCTATCGTCCAGGGTGACGATGCCGGCGCTTTCCTGCCCGCGGTGCTGTTGGGCGTAGAGGCCGAAATAGGCCATGCGCGAGGCCTCGTGGTGTCCGTAAATGGCAAAAAGACCGCATTCTTCCTTGATCATGAGAGCCTTCCGGTTGGTGGAATGGGGAAACGGGAAACGATTGTGTTTCCCCGGGGAGGGGGATCATAAGCAGGAAACGCATTCTTCGCAAGCCGATGAGGCGCGTTCGCGTGATATGCCGGAAGGCGATCTCATCCCGGAATGTGCCGGGCCGTTGGTAACCTCTTTTTATGGAGCAGCGGTGGTGCCTTACTACTTTTCCCCCTTGGGAGCATGGGTATTTCATCAAAAATTCCTTTACGGATTGCAACCTCTCCATTCGGGGGGAAAGAGGTGTTGCCAAGACGAGGAAAAGGATGAAATCTTTTTCCGTAAGCTCTCCCTTAGGGGAGAGGCAATCCGCACGCCCCCTCTCCATCGGCTGCGGCGTCTGTCGGTGGATGGGGCAGCGTATGGGGAGGCTGTGGCATGTACCATGCACAAACAGGGAGGCACGTTATGCTTACCGTCCGCTTGCCCGCCGAAATGGAACAGCGCCTTACCGCGCTGGCCAAGGCAACCCAACGGTCGAAAAGTTTTTATGTTCGGGAAGCCTTGGAGCGCAGCCTTGCGGATATGGAAGACGTATATTTTGCCGAAACGGCCTATAAACAGTTCAAGGCGGGTGGCAAGAAGGCTATTCCTTTAGAAGAAGTAATGAAGGAATATGACCTAAAAGGGTGAAATACACCGGAAGCAAAGGCCGGGCTTAAAAAACCGGGAACGGATCAGGGACCACGAATTCTTGCGGTTCTTTGGAAATGCCTCCATATCAAAGAAAATCCCTGAGAAACAGGCGAGAGGTTGCAAGGCAATTTGCCTAAGCTCCGGCGTTACCGCGTAGGCAACTGCCGTATTCTCTGCGGAGAAGGATTCTCAAGGGGGGAGGCGGCGCCTTCCCCCTTGAGCCGCCGGAGGCCCCCTTTTCTATTGAACCGCCCCTTTGCACTGCTGAAAGCCCCATAACGCCAAAAGGATGCCGTCCTCATCTTTCACGATGGTTGATGCCGAAAAGAAAACATTACGGCAGCAAGACCAGCGTGAGGATATCGCCGCCATTTTTCAGAGCATTGCGTTACCGCACACCAGTGCGGCGAGCGCGAGAGCGCGAGCGCAACGCGGCATGCGCAGGGCATGACGGCGCATATCGTGGCGTCCATGCGCACCTGTGCGTATTCTATTGCCTTAAAAGCGCAATACTATTGGGGTTCCAAGGGGGTCACCCCCTTGGCGGAGGGGGGATTCTCAAGGGGGGA
>CATJOY010000090.1 GCA_949741925.1 uncultured Desulfovibrionaceae bacterium
CGGCTTTTGTGCCTGCCGCCTCTCGCCATATTCGAGAGAGTGCTTATGTTGGGAGCTGCCGAAAAGATTTGCTTTCGGTCATATACCTGGTACACGGAATCATTATGTTACGAGAAGTTTTAAAATACCCTGATAGGCGTCTGGCTGAGAAATCCGTTGCGGTAGCCGAAGTAACCCCTGAGATCCGGCAACTGGCTGAAGATATGCTGGAAACCATGTACGCCAACGATGGCATAGGCCTTGCCGCGCCGCAGGTCGGCGAGTTGATCCGTCTGGTGGTTATTGATATCAGCGGTCCGGAGCAGCGGTCCGAACCCATGGCGCTGGTCAATCCTACTCTGGAACTTGATGGGGAGGAGGTAGAATCCGAAGAGGGCTGCCTTTCCGTGGAAGAGTACCGGAGCCAGGTCAAGCGGGCTTCGCGGGTTCGCCTCAAGGCCGCTGATCTGGAAGGCAACCCGGTTGAGCTGGAAGCTGAGGGCACACTGGCAGTCTGCCTCCAACACGAATGCGATCATTTAGACGGGGTGTTGTTCATAGACCGGATCAGCCGCCTGAAGCGCAGCTTATACGCCTCTAAGGTAAAAAAATGGCAGAAGCGGGAACGTTGAACCTTGTCTTCATGGGCACGCCGGATCTGGCTGCTACAGTGCTGCGTAAGGTGCTGGAGTGGCCGGGCGGCCGGGTGGTTGCGGCCTATACCCAGCCGGATAGGCCGGCCGGGCGGGGTATGGCGCTGAAAGCCTCCCCGGTCAAAGAACTCGCCCTGTCTTGCGGCATCCCGGTTTTTCAGCCGGAAAGCCTGCGGGGAGCGGCAGAGCAGGAAGCGCTTGGCGCTCTTGCCCCGGATTATCTGCTGGTGGCGGCCTATGGCCTGATATTGCCGCCCGCGGTGCTCGCTCTGCCGCGTCGTTTCCCCCTGAACGTGCACACCTCGCTTTTGCCTCGCTACAGAGGGGCGGCCCCCATCCAGCGGGCCGTGATGAACGGGGATACGGAAAGCGGCGTCAGCATCATGGTTATGGAAAAGGGCTTGGATAGCGGCCCGGTGGTGCTGCAGCAACGGGTGCCCATAGGTCCGGATATGACGGCGGGCGCATTGCATGATCAACTGGCGGATGTTGGCGGAGACCTGCTGACGGCAGCGCTGGAAGGGCTGGAAAACGGCTCCTTAACCCCGCGTGCCCAAGATGCGGAGCATGCCGACTATGCGGCAAAGCTGAGCAAGGCCGATGGGGCTATAGATTTTTCCCTGCCCGTGGAACGGGTGCATGCCCTGGTCCGGGGGCTGACGCCCTGGCCGGGAGCGCATGCTTTTTTGGCGCGTAGCGGGGAGAAGCTCTTGCGCGTAGGCCTGGAAGGCGGCAAGCCGTTTGCCCCTGATCGCTTTGCAGGCAAGCTGACGGAGGCCCCCGGCGCGGTGTTGGGGCTTGTTGATGGCCTGGTGGCTATACGCTGTGCGGATGGGATATATGGCGTAGCCATGTTGAAACCCGCGGGGCGCGGTCGGATGGACGCGGCCGGTTTTGCTAACGGTTACCTTCAGGGAGGGCAGGCCTGTTTCCTGCCCCGGGAATAGGCATGGCTTTCTTGCGTTCTGGGAGCCGCGAGCCGGAGCCGAAGGGAGAACTTTCCTCTCCGCCCGGCGCAAAGAAGAGGCTGTTTATCGGCTTGGCGCTGGCCACTTCCTGTTGCTTTTGTCTGCTGCTCCTGTTGGGCTGGGTCGTTCCCATGGTGGGGTTCGGCAATATCCACCCGGTTTTGCCCTACCTGACCGGTGTTCTGCTGTTGCTGGCCATCGGCATCATCGCGGTTGGCACTATCGGCTTGGTGGTGCATGTGCACACCGGCAAGCCGTTTCTCGGATCGCAGCGGTTTAGGGCGCTTTCCATCAGGTTTTTTCTGCCTGTTATGGAACTGATGGGGCGTATCGGCGGCATCTCTCCGGAAGAGGTCCGGCGGTCTTTTATCAAGGTCAACAATGAGATGGTGCAGACCGAGCCCCTCCGGTATCCGCCGCAAAAGATTCTCATTCTCTTGCCCCACTGTATCCAGCGCTCCACCTGTACCGTGCGCCTGAGCTACGACGTAACCCATTGCCAACGCTGCGGGCGGTGCCCTGTGGGCGGACTTCTTGATCTGCGCGATGCCTACGGCGTACACCTGGCCGTTGCCACAGGCGGCACCATTGCCCGGCGTATCGTGGTGGAGAAACGGCCCGCCTTTATTCTGGCTGTGGCCTGCGAGCGCGATCTTTCCAGCGGCATTCAGGATACCTACCCCCTGCCGGTGTTTGGCCTGCTCAACGAACGCCCCAACGGCCCCTGCTTTGATACCCAAGTCTCTTTGCCCATGGTGGAAGCCGCCCTGCGCCGGTTTATCGATCCCGCGGCATTGCCTGCTGAATCCCTTGGATGCCTCCGGCGGCCGGGGCGTTGCCCCGGACCCCACCAGGGGAAATGATTCCCCCTGGACCCCCCACCAGGGGAGATATTCTGTTCTCTCGCGGCATGAGGCATGGAAAATTCGTTCCTGTGTTCCGTAGGGGTGAAGGTTCGGGTGGCCCGAGTCAATCTTCTCTTTGGCCTCTTTACTAGGGGGAGTATGTTCTTCCACGATAGGACACGGGCGTTTCGCTCCTTTTTTGCATATGTATATTGGATTTAAAGAATCAGCATGGCATCGCCGTAAGAAAAGAAGCGGAAGCGTTCTTGCACGGCCCGAGCGTAAGCGTCCAGCATTCGTTCGCGGCCCGCAAAGGCGGATACCAGCATCAGCAAGGTAGAGCCGGGCAGGTGAAAATTGGTGATCAGGTGGTCCACAACGCCAAAGGGTTCGCCCGGATAGAGAAAGATGTTGATCCAGCCGGCATGACCTTCCACGCGTCCCCGGGAGCGCCACACCCCTTCCAGCGCCCTCACGGCTGTTGTGCCCACGGCTGTAACAGCTCGGCCCTCTGCTTTGGCCCGGTTGACGGCCTCGGCGGTTTCCGGGCTGATCTCCACGAATTCCGCGTGCATGCCGTGATCGCGGATATCGTGGCAGCGCACCGGGCTGAAGGTGCCGTAGCCTACGTACAGCGTTATTTCCGCCCAGGTGTGCCCGGCGGCGGTTAAGGCCTCTTTGAGGCCTTCACTAAAATGCAGCCCGGCTGTCGGGGCGGCAACAGAGCCTGTTTTTTCGGAGCGCGCAAACAACGTTTGGTACCGCTCGGCATCGGCCTCTCCGGCGGGCCTGCGGATATACGGCGGCAACGGCAGCGCCCCCAAGTTCCGGAACCGCTCCTCCAGTATGCCTTTCCAGCGCAAGCGTACCCTGGATCTGCCGAAATCCGCCTTTTCCAGAATAACCAGGCTAAAGCTTTCCCCCAGCGTAATTTCCTCGCCGGTCCGCAGCCGTTTAGAACCACGCAACAGGCCTTCGGCTTCGGCCTCCTGCCAGCCGTTGCCGGTCTCGCGCACGGTAAGAAGCGGCAGCGGCGTCAACAGCAGAAACTCAGCCTTGCCCCCGCTGGCGCGTTGGCCGGTGAGACGGGCAGGAAGAACCCGAGAATTGTTAATGACGAAAAGACCCGGCGGCAGGTGGGCGGCCAGATCCGCAAAGCGGCTTAGTGAGAGCGCGCCGGAGGCCCTATCCAGGATCATGAGCCGGGAGCCGTCGCGCACAGGCGCGGGTTCCTGGGCTATCAGTTCAGGCGGCAGGGAAAACATATAGGAGGAAAGGAGAAAATCGCTGTTCATCAAACCTTCCTTTACGCTGCGCCACTTCTCCTAGGAAAAAGGAAGTGGACATACCGGCAGAGCCGAGGCGTTTCCTCCTTTCTCCAGAGGGGAACGCCTATGGCCTTTATCCGCCGGGTTCGGAATCAGCCGAGGCTGGCCGGGAAAAGTATATGCTTTTGCCAGGGAGAGCAATGCCGCCCGGCATAAGGGAAAGAGGGCGGGCTTGAAACATTGGGGAAGCGCCTCCAATCCGCCCCCGGCAGAGGGTGGAGCAATGGCTATCCAGGAAAATATCTTCATGCCTCATTATTTATTAAGGAAGGGCAAAGCATACGGTCGTGAGTAATGGAATCGGTATGTATGCAGTAGAGCAATTTTTTTGGATGACTCTAGTTTTTGATTTTGTCAACAAGATAACATGGATACACTAAGACTATGCTGCATGAGGTTTAGGGTATGGAAAATAGGAATTTTTTTGTTTTTAGCGGTGGCCCTGGCAGCGGAAAATCTACAGTAATACATTTATTAGCTGCTATGGGCTATATAACAGTGAGAGAGGCTGCAAGGGATATTATTACGAACCAAGTTACGACACATGGCGATGCTGTTCCTTGGAAGAATACCATACGATATGCACATATAATGCTCTTACGTTCTCTTGTTGATTTTGAAGAGTTTATGCATGTTGATAGACCATGTTTTTTCGATAGAGGCATTATAGATATATTGGGGTATGCCAGGCTTATTCATATTCCAATCACCCCTGAAATGAACGCTGCGGCAAATAAATACCACTATAACCACAAGGTTTTTTTATTTCCCTTCTGGAAAGAGATTTATGCAAAGGATACGGAACGTCAACAAGATGTGGCAGAAGCAGAAAAAACTTTTTGGGTCTTGAAAAAAGAATATGAAAATTTTGGATACCAAACAATCGATGTTCCGCTTTTATCCCCACAAAAAAGGGCTGAATGGATTGTACACCATATATAATTGACTGTTTCCTCGCAGAGCCCCACCGTTGCGGGCGTCTGCGTTCCGGTATCCGGAGCTGCGGAAAGCCGGGACATGACGCCCCGGCGGGGCGTGGGGCAGAGCCCCCATCAGCAGGACTCATTCTCTAAAAAAAGTCTTGACTATTTTTTTGCTTTCACCAAGGTTACATGCGATAGCAATTGTCTGGAGCGCTTCGACCCCGGGAGGTTCCGGGGCCGGGAGGCCGCGGAAGGCGGTTCCCAAGAGCTGCCTCCGGGTATGGGCAGGCCTCTACGGAGCGGCCCCTTGAGGCCTGGTGATAGCCCTGAGAAGACGATACGAACGACGCGGAAACGAGGTGACATCCATGCGTACGACTGCCATGAACGGTTTTTTTTCTTCCATTGTGCTCCCCGGCGTCTTTGCGCTGTTGCTTGTCACGCTGCTCGGGGGCTGCGCAACGACATCCAGCCCGGCCCAGGATCCGGCCAACATCGGCCAGGACGCCTATTATGATGAATTCGGGGATGTGCCCATTCCCATTGATATGACCCCGGAAAAGGATCGCTTTACCATTATGGGCAAAGGCGGCATAAAACTCGGTATTGAAGAGTTCTCCGGCCGGGTGGATAAAACCTCTTTGGTCAACGCCATGCAAACCTATATGGCCCGGGATGGCTGGACGCTCCGTTCGCTTTTCAGGGCCAACCGTTCCATTATGGTGTTTGAGAAGCCCGATCGTATCTGCACACTCTATTTTACCGAAAGTTCCTTCAGCACCACGATGCTCGTTTTTGTCTCCCCCCTGCTCCAGCCCGGGGATGTGGCGTACCGGCAGCCCCTTGCCGCGCCGGTGGTTTCCGAGCCCTCCGCGGGGGTGCAGAGCTATCCTGAAGGCGGCTTCTCCAATGCTTCCGAACAATTGAGTTATTAATTGCCGGGGCAGGAAACAGCAGCACAAGGGCCGTGTAACGCGGCCCTTTATTTTTTCCGGGGGGCGGTTTCGAGCTGTTCCGGAGCTATTTTTTTCTCCCTTTCCCGGAGTATGTCTTGCTGCTCGCCCGCATATCATTGTACATAAAGCTATGATCGTTTTCCCAGGGGCTGTTTCCCAATACAGCGCGCCGGCGCACCGCGTTCTTGTTCCCCTGGCAAGGAAGATGGAAAAAAACGGGCGTAGGCCTGTGGAGCGCAGGCCAAGTTCGGTTGTTACCGAGTGAGGCCGCCCGGGGAAACGTGGTGCGGCAGCAGCAATGTATTGGGAAACAGCTCCTGGAAGGCATCGGGGAAATGTTGCGCGTCCGGTCTCATGCCGGGGGCGTTGCCTTCCTGCTCCCGCGGGGGCTGCAAGGCTTTCCGATGCCGTCCATTCTTGATTGCACCGGAGAGAGATTGCCATGCGCTTTGCCCTTTGTTGTCTTTTTCTTATCTGTTGCCTTTGCCTGCCCGGAAGGGCCCAGGCCGCGCGGCCTCTGGAAATTATTTCCGCTCTGCCCGAAGGCCGGGTTACCAATCTGACGCAAGTTGTGGCGCGTTTCAGCGAGGCTATGCGCCCTTTGGGCGTGATGGATCAGGATGCCTCCTCAGCCCCTTTGCGGTTGCGCGTTCCGGGCGGCGTTTTGCCCCCGGGCAATTTTCGGTGGCTTGATCCCGAAACCCTGGCCTACCTGTTCGATACCCCTGTTGCTGTGCCTCTGCGGTTAGAGGCGGAAGTCCCTGCCGGAACCCGGGCGCTTTCCGGGGCCGCGCTGGAGCATTCCAAGCGCTGGCAGATCAGCACGCCGCCCCTGGCCTTTTCCTTGGAAGACCACGAGCCGTTGCCGCCCAAGGGGGCGGTAGTGCGCCTGCGGGCCAACTACGAACTGGATTTGCAAAGCCTGCGCGATAAAATTTCGCTCAGCACGCCGGAAAAACAACTCCGCCTCAAGGTTTCCGGTGGGGAAGAACGGATCGGAAGCCGCCAGGGGCGGCAGGGAATCTGGGAATACACCCTTGCCGTTTTGGATACCCTGCCGCGCGATCAGGAAGTGCGGTTGGTACTGGCCCCGGGCGTTGCCGCTCGCGGCGGGCATGTGCCGGCCGCCGGCGCGGAGTTCACGCTCAGAACCTACGGCCCGCTCCGCCTGAAAGACTGGCCGGGCAAAGACGAGGCGCAGCCCGTGGACGGCCTTCTCTGGTTCAGCTTTACCAATCCGGTGCATTTCAAGGATTTTCTTGCCGGATTGCGCCTTGAGCCCCAGCCCGCGCTCAACCTGGATCCTGACGCCGCTCAGGAGTTTGAAAGCCAGGAGAGAACAGATACCTCCTTTGCCGTTCCCTACCGTTTGGCCCCTCGCACCTCCTATACCTTCAGCTTTGCCCCGACCTTTCGGGATGCCTACGGCGAGCCCCTGGCTGAACGGGCCCCGATATCCTTCACCACCGGCGATTACGCGCCCTTTTTCTATGTGCCCGGGGGGCAGCTTTTGGAACGGGCCCTTGGCGGCTTTGTTCCTTTGGCGGTCCGCAATATTTCGCCGCTGAAGGTAACCTTGCGCTATCTCCCCTGGGGCAAAGACGCCTTCGCGCTGCTTACGGACGGCAACGAATCTTCCGCAAGCCGCAAGAAGCTGTGGCGGAGCTTGAGAGAAGGCAAGCTTGCCGGGCAGAAGCAGATAAGCCAACGGCTGGATTTCAGCGGCCGGGAAAACAGCAATATCCTTGAGCTGTTGGATATTCCCCGCCTGCTCGGCGTTTCCGGCCCTGAGGCTCTGCAAGGGCTTGTGGATATTGAAATTTCCTTACCGCGCGAGGCCCAAGATGATCAGGGCCGAAAACGCCGCCGGTGGTACCGCGATTCCTATGATACCTTAGCCTGGCTCAGCAACCTCGGGCTGACCATGCGCCTTGGCCGGGGCAGCGGTTTGGCCTGGGTAACCTCTCTGGAGAGCGGCGCTCCGGTTCCCGATGCCTCCCTTTTTCTGCTGAACAGCGCCGGCAAGGTGCTCTGGGAAGGCCGCAGTGATGGAGAGGGCTTAGCTTCTCTGCCCGGCTTGGAGGAACTGGCGGCACAACTCGGTTCTGATCCTGAGGCGGAACCGCTGCTCTTGGCCCGTAAGGGAAAGGATTCCGCTGTGCTTTACGGCCCCTCGGCGCGGCTGAATGGACCGTATGGGGATTTCCTGCGCCGTCCCAAAAAGGAAACGCTCTGGCGGGTCCACGGGCTGGCGCAACTGCCGCTCTACCAGCCCGGCGATGAGGTCCGTTTTGTGGTCTACGCCAAGCAGCTCGCAAATACGGCCCCGGCCGGTCAGGATGAGCTGGGGGGCTGGCTGGCCCTGGCGGATGCGGAACTGGAAATAGCGATTGTGGATCCGTGGGGAAAAAAAGTCTATGCCGGTACCCACCACAGCAACGTCTATGGTTCCGTAGAAGGCTCTTTCCGCCTTGCGCCCGAAGCCTCTCTGGGCGCTTACCAAATGCGGGTCAAACATCCCGGCTTTGTGCAGGAAGCATACTGCTCTCCCTTTACAGTAGCCTCTTTCAGACCGCCGGATTTCAAGGTGGATCTCACCGTACCGCCATCTGGCCCGGTTCCCTTGCCGGGCGAGACGCTGCCCCACGTTGGACTGGAGGCCGGGTATTTTTCCGGCGCGCCGCTCTCCGGCGGTAAGGCGCAGCTCGAGGTGAGCCGCGACGAAACCTGGTTCGGCCCGGAACGCCTGCGCGGTTTTGCCGTGGGCAACCGGATTCCCTTTGACGCGCCCGGCGGACCTGTGCGCGTAGCCTCTTTAGAAGCGGTTCCGGATAGCCGGGGCGCGGCCTCGTTTTCCCTGCCGGGTATTGCCGTGCCGCCCGGCCGCCCGGCTACCATTGAATGCCTGGCTACAGTGACCGATGCCTCCGGTTTGACGACCCAAGGAACGGGCAGCTTTATTCTCCATCCCTCAGCCTGGTATGTGGGCCTTAAAACCGCCTGGTTCGCGCCGTTGAATAAGCAAGTGCCCCTCTCACTCAAGGTTGCCACCTGGGATAATCAACCCCTGGAGGATGTTGTTGTAACCGTTACCGCGGTGCGCCACAGCAACGCCGCAGGCAAGGAGGAAGAACGCGCGGTTTGGGAAAATGCCTGGACCGTGGGCGCTCCCGAAGGCGAAGAACGGTTCATTAAATTTACTGCTTCCGGCCGCTACACCCTGGTTGCCTCCGTCAAAGACCCGCAGGGACGGGAAAATATCTCCAAAACCGAGGTCTTTGTGCCCGGACCCGGCGCGGAATGGATCAGTGGCGTTCCCGGCGGTCCCCTGGAACTGCGGGCGGATAAGGAATCCTACAGGGCCGGGGAAACGGCCCGCGTTATCATCAACAACCCCTTTGCCGGGGAACCGGCGCGGGCCCTGGTGACCCTGGAACGGGGCAGAGTACGCAGCGCCCGGACGCTTGAACTGAAAGACCAAGCCACAATTATTGAACTGCCGCTGGAGACAGCGGACGCGCCCTATGTTTTTGCCACGGTGACCGCGATCAAAGGCAGAACGTCGCCACCGCCGGATTGGAAGACGGTAGACCCCTGGCGCGAGGAAACCCGCGATGTGGGCGCTCCACAGGTGCGTTTCGGCACGTTGGTGCTGCCGGTTGAGGAGGCCTCGCGCGGCCTTGAAGTCACTCTGGAGGCCGATGCCGAGGAATACCGGCCCGGCCAGACGGTTCGGCTGGATCTGCTGGTTACGGATAGGCACAAGAAGCCGCGCAAGGCCCAAGTTACCCTATTGGCGGTTGACGAGCGCATTCTCAGGGCAGCCGGAGAAGCAACCGACTATGATCCCGCCGCCAGCTTTGGTCCCTTGTATTCCCTTGGCGTGCGCGGCGCGGACGGCAGGCGCGCGCTTATGCCTCTTAGCGTGCCCCTGATGAAGGAGCTGGAACGGCCTATGCAGGCCATGGCCAGGGGAGCGCTATATGACGCCGCTCCCGCCCTTAAGGCCAACGGAGCCGCAGAAAGCGCGAGCGCTTCCGCCTCCCCCGCCCTGCGCCACAACTTCAACCCCATGGCCTACTGGTTGGCTCAAGGGGAAAGTAACATCGACGGTAAGCTATCGGTCAGCTTCAAACTGCCGGATACCTTGACCGGCTACCGCATCGTAGCGGTGGCGGCAGATGCGGCGGATGCCTTTGCCGTGCGCTCCGAAAGCATTACGGTAAACAAGCCCTTGCAACTGATCTCGGCGTTGCCCCGTTTTGTGGTTGAAGGCGATAGGCTCGAGGCGCGCATTGTGGCGCAAAATACCGGTTCCCAGCCGGGAACCGCTACTGTGGTGGCCACGCTCACAGGCGGAACTCTGGAGGAAAACGAATCTGAGCGGCGTATTGCTCTGCAACCCGGCGGCAGCGGCACGGTAGCGTTTCCGATCCTGGCGGGAAAGCCGGGGAACCTGGTTCTCCGGGTTTCGGGGCGCTTGGGCGAGGAAACAGACCAAGCGGAGTTCATAGTTCCGGTATTGCCGCATCTCCCCCTAACCGCTGTCGCGGCGGCGGGCCTTCTCGATCAGGGCGAGCGCTATAATCTGCCCCTGGCCTTGCCGGAACGCTTGGATTCCCGCAGTTCGCTCAGCGTTACCCTTGCCCCCTCCCCGGCGGCCGGAGTTGCTCCGGCCATGGGGCAGCTTCTCGAATACCCATGGGATTGCCTGGAACAGCGCATGAGCCGCGCCTGGGCCCGGGCTCTCCGTTTGGAGCGCGGCCCGCTTCTCGGCCTTACGCCTGATCCTGAAGATCGGGAGGCAGTGCGCTCCGCCATGAGCCGGGCCGCAACGTTTCAGAACCCCGATGGCGGCTTTTCCCTGTGGCCGGGCCTTGGCGCATCGAACTTCTACCTCAGTTGCTATGTGCTTTTAGTTGATAGGCAGGTGCGGAAAGTGGATCAGGGCCCGGGGCAGACAAGAGCCATGGGGCTTGATGAGGATGTTGCCCGGCGGGCATACCGGTATCTGGCTGCAAGGCTGGAGCGGGAGGAACAGCATGCTTCGTATGCCGAATGCGAAGCCCTGGCCCTGTGGCTTTTGGCCGGGCATGCTCCGAAATCGGCCCTCAAGCTCTACCCCATACTCTGGGAGCGGATTGCCGGAGACGCCCTTAACCCCATGGGGTGGGCTGCCTTGCTGCTGGCCGCCGCGGAGTTGCCTCAGTTGCCGGGCGGGGAGGAATACCGCGCCGCGGCCCTAAAGGGCCTGGAGCGCAACGCCCGGGTTACCCCCACCCAACTGCACTTTGCCGCCATACATGAAGCCGGCTCCTGGGTGACCATGGGCTCTTCGCTTCGGGATAACGGTATGGTTCTGGCGGCGTTGGCGCTGGCCCATCCCGACTATCCGCGTCTTGAAGCCCTGGCCCACTGGGTAGGCCAAGGGCTAGGGGAAAAGCAGGTTCTCTCTACCCAAGAGGCAGCCTTCGGCCTGTGGGGATTGACGGAATATCTCACCGGGCTCAGCGGTTCCGGCAATGTTCGGATCAAGGCTTCTTGGGGAGCTGAAAAAAACCTTATCAAAAGCTTTGCCAAGCTGACGAAAGCACCGTATATCTGGACCCTTAGCGCAGGAGAGCTGGCTGCCGCCGGAACCGAGGCGAAGCTCTCCTTGAGCGCGGAACAGGGGAAACCCTATTGGACTGCCCGGCTGCTCTACGGCTCGCCGGATCTTCCGGTAGAGGCGGAAAACGCCGGGTTTACCCTAGGCCGCTCTTGGATTACCCCCGGCCCTTGGAAGATGGGGGATATCATAGACGTAAGTCTTACTCTGACCGTTCCGGCCACCCGCCGGCACGTGGTGTTGTTTGATCCGTTTCCGGCCGGCCTTGAGCCGTTGTTCGCCTCCAGAGCGGACCTTGCCGGGCAGCGGCGGCAGTATCCCTGGCAGTGGCAGGAAGAGCGTCAGGACGGGCTTTTACTCTATGCGGAGCGGATTGAACCGGGTACATATACCTATACCTACAGACTCCGGGCGGCTGCTCCCGGTGTCTTTGCTCAGCGGCCGAGCCGGGTGGAGGAAATGTACACGCCTGAAGTATTCGGGCGAACCGGCGCGGATGAAGTGACAGTGAAGGAGTAACGGGGGAACGGGCTGGCCGGCGTATGCCTCGGGCCTCCCGGGCCCGAGCAGCATGCGCAGCCCGCAGACGGGATAGGGGCGGCGTGAGAAAATATCCCTAAAGAGAGGCGTGTATGGATTTTTCACCAGCAACGATAACCCTGCTTGTGCTGGCCGGCATGGCGATTCTGTTTGTGAGCGAGATTGTTCCTCTGGCCATTACGGCGATGTCGGGAGCTATCGTGCTTGGCGCGACAGGGGTGCTTACCCCGCAGCAGGTTTTTTCAGGCCTTTCCAATTCGACGGTGGTGCTCTTTGCGGGCATGTTCGTCATCGGGGCGGCCATGTTCCACACCGGGCTGGCCCAGAAAATCGGCGCGGCCGTGGTCAGAGCCTTTGGCACCGGGGAAATGAGCCTGATGTTCGGCACCATGCTCATTGCCGCCGTGCTTTCTTCCATCTCTTCCAATACCGGCACTACGGCTGCGTTGATGCCCGTGGTTGTCGGCATTTGCGCGGCGGCAAAAATGCCCTCTTCACGACAACTCATGCCCTTGGCCTTTGCGGCGGGATTCGGCGGTACGATGACTTTGGTCGGAACGCCGCCCAACATCATCGCCAACGCAGCGCTGAAGGCGAGCGATATTCCGGTGTTCGGGTTTTTCGAGTTCGCTAAGATCGGCATTCCCATTACCCTTGTCGGTATGCTGTACATGATGTTTATCGGCAAGCGCCTGCTGCCCAAAATCCAGCCCTCGAGCGAAGATGTTACGGAGGCCGTGGCCCGGGAAGCCGCCATTGAAGAGGCCGCCAGCAAAAAAACCGTTAAAATGACCATTACCGGCCTTACCTTGATCTGCGTGGTCATTGTTATGGCCATGGATATCAAGTGGTTTACCCTTGAAATGGCCGCCGTCTCCGGAGCCATCGTGCTGGTGCTGACCGGCTGCGTTACGGAGAACCAAGCGTATCGGGGTATCGATTGGGTGACCATTTTCCTCTTTGCGGGCATGATGCCCGTGGCGACAGCCCTGGATAAAAGCGGCGCGGGCAAGATTATTGCCGATGAGGTTATTATGTTCATGGGCGATCATCCCTCTCCCTATCTGCTCTGCGCCGTGCTCTTTGCCCTTTCGGCAGGCCTGACGCAGTTTATGTCCAATACGGCTTCGGCGGCGCTGCTCTGCCCCATCGGCATTTCCATTGCCAAAGGCATCGATGTTTCGCCCCACGCCGTGATCATGTCCATCGCTATCGCGGCCTCTTGCGCCTTTGCTACCCCCGTGGGCACGCCGCCCAACACGCTGGTGCTCTCGGCCGGGGGATACCGGTTTATGGACTATGTGCGCTGCGGTCTGCCGCTGACCATCATCTATTTGGTGCTCTGCTGTACCCTCATTCCTATGATTTGGCCCTTCTAACAATGCCTCCGGCGGCCGGGCGTCGCCCCGGACTCCGCCAGGGGGAATGATCCCACGAGGGGAGATATTCTGCTCTCCCGCGGCACGGGGCATAGGAAATTCGTTTCTATGCCCCGTAAGGGGTTAAGGGCCGGGATGGCCCACGCTACGTATCTCCTCTCGCTCCTCCAAAAGCTCCTATTTATTTTCCCCTGGACGGGGTACAGGAAGGTTGTTCTTGTACCCCGTGGAATACGTCGGGAGGGCTCCTTGCTTCTCCTTCCACCGCCTCCAGGCGGGCCTGGGAGGGGAGAATGCGTCATCGCGCGGCCCTGTTTGTTTTTGAAAGAGCGCGCTATAGTCGCGGGGAGGGGCTTTCTCCAAGGGGGCGCTCCCGGAATTTCTCCGGGCCGGAAGAAGCTCTGAGAAATCCTAAGACCGCGGGCCTTGCCCTTGCCGCCTGAAAAAGGCTATCGTAACAGGGAGAGCAGGCCGGAACATCCCGATTCTTTACGAGGGCAATGCCCTCAGGGGCCCGGCAGGCTTTTCATGCATCAGTAGAGGGCACGCGCTTGCGCAGCGCGTTTGCAGAGGAGCGTTATGTCTGAAAAACACCAAGACTGGATTGCCGTGGGGCGTCAGGTTATTGATACGGAAATAGCAGGGCTGGAAGCCGTCAGGGATGCCCTGGGTCCGTCGTTTGCCCGGGCCGTTGCCATGCTCGGAGAATGCCGGGGCCGGGTGGTCGTTTCAGGCATCGGCAAATCCGGCCTGGTCGGGCGCAAAATAGCGGCTACGTTTTCTTCTACCGGCACGCCGGCCTTTTTTCTGCATCCGGTGGAAGGAGCCCACGGCGATCTCGGCTCTATCCGCAGTGATGATATGGTGCTGGCGCTCTCCAATTCAGGCCGCACCGAAGAACTCAATGCCGTTTTACCGGCCCTGCGCTCTCTTGGAGCCGGGGTTATCGCCATTACCGGGGATGAAGAATCCCCCATGGCCCGGATGGCCGATTGCGTGCTTTATAGCGGCGTGCCCCGCGAGGCCTGCCCCATGAACCTTGCCCCCACGGCCAGCACCACAGCCCTGTTGGCCTTGGGCGATGCCCTGGCCGTGAGCCTGATCAGATATAAATCTTTTTCCCCTGATGATTTTAAACGCTTCCATCCCGGCGGCAACTTGGGGCAACGGCTGCGCGTTCCTGTTGCCGCCATTATGCACACCCGGAACATGCCCCTGGCCCCGGTTGAGGCCAGCCTGGGCGAGGCCTTGAACATCCTCAACGCCGGCGGCTTGGGCGTTGTGCTGTTTGTGGACGCGCAACGGAAGCTTGTGGGCTTGTTCACTGATGGCGATCTCAGGCGCTTGGTCTGCCGGGGAGCGCTGAGCCCGGATCGGCCGGCAGCCGAAATCATGGTGGCCAATCCCTGCCACGGCCGCCAGGGGCAGAGCGTGGCCGAACTTTTGGATATCATGGAGGGCGCGGCCATAACCGTGCTGCCGGTGACAGACGAAAACGGGTTGCTTCTCGGCGTCGTTCACCTGCACGATTTGCTCGGCAAAGGCGCTGTCCGGTTTTCTGAAGGCGCTCGCTGAGATTGCGGCGCTAAGATTATGGCAAGGTTTGCTTTTGCGCGCCTCCGCGATCGGGGCGTTGTCATCGTTGGAGTAAAGACATGCCTGCGGCGGCCGGGGCGTTGCCCCTGCCCCGCCAGGGAGATCATGCCGCGGGGGTGAGGATCAGGATGGCCCACGTCCATGATTCCCCCCTCCCCCCGGGGCTCTCACTACGGGGTACCTTCTGCTCTGCCTTGGAACGGGATGCCCCGCAGGGATGAAGGCCAGGACGGCCCGAGGCACTTCCCGGGGGCCGTAGAGAGCACGGAAGCTTTGTTTCTATATCCTGTAGGGGTAAAAGGACGGCTCGCGGTAAGTATTGCCCTGAATCGTCCAAGAGGGGGGAATATTCCGCAGGAGATGCGCAGCCTCAAAATATCTGCTCGCCTCGCTGGCGAGCATTTGTGACCCTATACTTAACTCCGGAGGATACATCATGAACACACCCACGAGCGAGGCAATCAGGAAGGCCTTTGAAGAAAGGATGCCGGCCTTTCTGCATGACCTGGAAACCATTGTCGGCATAGATTCCGATACCGGAAATATGGCGGGCAGCCGGAAAATAGCGGATCTGCTCAAACAGCGTATCGAGGCCGCCGGAGGCAGCTACGAGGAAATTATCTCTAACGAGCGCGGCGGCGTGCATGTCATTGCTCGGTTCAAAGGGCAAGGCAAGAAAAAAGGCGTGGTCATCGTGCATACGGATACGGTGTTCAACACCAAGGGCGGAGACTTTCCTTATCGTTACGATAAAGAAACCGGGCTGGCCTATGGGCCCGGCGTGGGCGACTGCAAAGCTTCGGCCCTGATGGCCTTGCATATTGCGGAAGTGTTTCACCAACTCGGCCATGCGCCCTTTAAAGAACTTATCATCTACTTTGATGCCGAGGAAGAGGGCGGCGGTTCCGATGTGGAACGTTCCACGGCCGTAAAGCTGGCGGAAGAGGCTGATTATGTGCTTCTGGCCGATACCGGACGGCCGAATTTCGGGCTGGTTACCAAACGCAAGACCAACGGCACCTATACCTTTACCGTCAAAGGCCATGGCGGGCACGCGGGCAATGCGCCCCACGCTTCGGCCAACGCCTTGCTGGAAGCCTGCAATCTCGCGGTCAAGGTGGCCGCTTTGGCCAGCCCCATTCCCAAAGATCCTTGGGAATACACCAGTAAGGCCTTGGCCGGAAAAGGCATTGAGGATACCGGTCAGTTCATTCCGCCCAACGCCATCAATATTGCGATTCTGGAATGCCCCAACGATAAGGTGAACGTCATTCCCGACGCGGCCACGTTGCGGATCAACCTGCGTTGCTACGAGCAGAGCGAGCATGGGCGCATCGTCAAGGCCATGGAAGAGCTGGCGGCGCATCCCTCCGTGCCCTGGACAACGGTTTCTTTTGAGGGACGCCAGAGCGCCCGGCCCATGGAACTAACCCCGGAAGCCAAGAACATGCTGGATCTCTATGTAGCTCTTGCCAAGCGGGAATGCGGCAGGGACGCGCGGATCTGGACGGCCGGCGGGGTGACCCTGGCCAACCAAACAGCCCAGGTGGCCCCGACCATAGATGCCGTGGGCGTGGATACAGACCCCATGGTAGAGCATACCATGGGCGAATATATGGACCCTTCGCTGTTTGTGCCGCGGGGGATCACCATGTACCACTTTATTGCTGAATACGATTCCTGATTCTTTGCGCGGGGGCTGTCCGCAACCTTTTGCGGGCAGCCCTTTTTCTATTGAGAACGGAACATTGAACATAGAGAATGAAGAGGTGTTCTCCGGCTGTCCTGCTGTTTTTTATTCTCAATTCTCCATTTTTTAAAAGCCAAGGCTGCTTTCGGGCCCCTTGACGGCGGTCATGGTTTCGCGGGCAGAAGGCGCGGGGGCGCCGAAACGCACCAGGATCATACCGGCAAAGGCTTTGCCCTTGTAAACCTCAACCCGGTAGAGAGCGCCGTTTTTATCCACGGAAAAGCGGGGCGTAAAATCGTTGCGGCGGAGCACAACATCGCATTCGCTGCCATCTTTTTTTTCTTTGCGCGCGCCGATGGCGTTAACCCGGTAACCTGGTCTTCCTTTGACCATAAAGGAGGCGGAGGCGGTGACGGTTGAGCCTAGAGCTACCGTTACTGTTTTACCATCCACGACCATATCCAATTCTTTAAGACTCTCGTCAAAATCCAGGTATTCGGGGCTCAACCGGGTCAGGACGCGGTTGCCGTAAGCGACTTTCCAGCGGCCTTTGCCGTCATCCACAACGGCCAGGAGGGGGCTGGTGCCTGCGGGTTCCAGGGCGGCATTTTTGCGAAGGGGCACGTAGGAGAGGGTTGGCCGGATGTTATCCAGAGGCAGAATAACCCTGTTGCCGCAGAGGCTCAGGCCCATACCGTTGTTGATGGCGTACTGCACTCCTTTGGGGGTGTGGGGGAAATGCCGTTCAAAGGCAATGCCCATCTGGGTCATGAATGATTCCAGGATGGCCAGGTGGTAGTATCCTCTAAATTCGGTCGTAAAGTTTTTGCTGGCTTCCACGCCGAAGGCGGGCTTGCCGTTGCGCACGGCAAAGTAGCTCAGGCTTTTTTCCATTTCCTTGTCGCCTTCGCTGGTTTTGGTATTGCGCAGGTGGTAGCGATGATCGGCATGCAGCAGGCGCTTGTTGGCTTCATCCGCCGCCGTCTGGGCCATTTCCGCCAGATTGCCGAAAGCCGGGGCGTTCATGGCCTGTTGATCGATGATGACGCACTGGCCCCAGCGTTTGGGGTTCATTATGGCGTTGATGTGGGTAGGGCGGTAAAACCCGCTGCCGTCGTGGAGGTTAAGGACCAAATCCACAGCCGGATCAAGGATGATTTCCTGAATCCGTTTAACAGTCCGGTAATCAGGGTCTTTTTCTTCAATGTGGGCGAACTTGCGGTTCATATCCCCGGCTCTGCCCCGGCTGCGTTCAATGATGCTGGGAAAATTCAGATTGGGCACAACCCAGACTTGGCCTTTGGTGATGGTGTAGCCGGTGACCAGAAGCGAGGCGGCGGAAAAGCCGCCCGGTTCATCGCCTTGGATGCCTCCGATGACCAAGAGGGTTGGGCCGCCTTCCGGGCCGAGACGATGCACCGTAAATTCTAGGGATGATCCGGTAACGTTTGGTTGCGCGGCTGCCGGGAGAGCCCCGAACAGGCAGGAGAACAGTGCGAGACAGAAAAGAGGGAGGAGCGGAAAAGAAGCGGCTCTCATGGGCGAATGTTCCTGGTTAGCCATGGTTTCGCAAGCGGTATGCCGTTGGTAGAGCGGCACGGCCGGGAGCGGCGGAGAATGGTAAAAATCACATTCGTCGCGGCGCTGTATTCCTTTCATACCGTAGTTCTGTCGGGAAACCAAGAGGCGGTTTTCAAGGTATTTCAAAGAACTTGGTGGCGGCAGCCCCCAACACTTCGCCATGAAGCAGGTCTGAGGTTTTGATCCGGAAGACTGCCCATCGCGGTACTGAACATCAGTGCGGCGAGCGCGGGAGCGCGAGCGCAACGCGGCATATGCACGGAAGGGGGTGCCTGTAGGTTACGGCATCCCCTTCATTTGCTCTCGAGGGGCTCGGTTGTATCCTTCGGGCCAGAGGAACGATAGCCTCAGGTTTCCCTGAAACCATGCTCATCCTCC
>CATJOY010000091.1 GCA_949741925.1 uncultured Desulfovibrionaceae bacterium
GGGATGGCTTCAGAAAGCCTGAGGCCATCGTTCCCCTGGCCCCAAGGGATACACCGAGCCCCTCGATTGAAAAGAAAGGTTCTGCCGTAGCCTACAGGCGCCCCCTTCCGCGCATATACCGCGTTGCGCTCGCGCTCCCGCGCTCGCCGCGCTGATGTTCGGTACCGCGAGGGGCAGCCCTGCCGGTTCAAGTTCCTTTCACCATGACCGGGGATATACTGCTCAACAGCTCCCTGATTCGTTCCTTGATTCGTTCCCTGACCAGCAACGGCGACCCGGGCGGCCAACGGTATTACGCAGTTAGGGCATGCCCCCGAAGGGCTAAAGCCTGGTTCGGGAACCACAGACCCGCCCACGGCATAGCGCCGTGTAACCGCGGATTCCCAATGCCTCCGGCGGCCGAGGGGTGGGAATCAGCCGAAGGGGCGTTAAGGAATGCCCCCGGCAGCCGGGGTGTTGCTTGGGATTCCGCCAAAGAGCCATTTCGGGGGAACCATTTCGTAGAAAAACGAAACGGGGCACAGAAATATCGTTCCTGCGGCGAGGATCAGGACAGCCGAGGTAATCATTCCTCCCGCCCCCTCACGAGGGGCGCTTTTTCCTTATCTAGCGAAACGGGGCACAGGAACGATACCCTGTGCCCTGTAAAGTAAGCATCTGTAAGAGAGCTAGCCCGCTTGAGGCTCTTGCCTGCCGTTTCGCCGGAATATGCGGTTTTGCAAAAAGCGCATACTCCGCGCTGAAATTACCCTCGGCCTCTATCTAAAGTGTCGGGCCTGTTTTTTTGGGTTTTCTTGAGATAAGGAACTCATGTGGCGGTTCACAGACACCGCGCCTTGAGAATCAGCCCCTAAAAAAATGCCTTCCAGGCCATGTTCAGCGCCACGGCGTATATGAAGAGAGCAAAAATCCGCTTTAGTTTGGTGATGGAGATTTTATAGGCCAGTTTGCAGCCGAGGGGCGCTGTGGCCATGCTGCCGATAACCAGACCAAGCAGCGCGGGGAGGTAGATATAGCCAAGCGCCCACTCCGGCAGGTGCGGCATACCCCAACCATTGGCAATGTAGGAAAGAGACCCGAAAACAGCTATGGGCATGCCCACACCGGCAGAGGTGCCGATAGCCTGACGCATATCCACGTTGCACATGCTCAAAAAAGGAACAGTGAGGGTGCCGCCGCCAATGCCGACAAAGCTGGACATCAAACCAATGCCGCCGCCAACCCCGATCATTCCGGCAGTGCCCGGAAGGCAACGGGTGGGTTTGGGCTTAATGTTGAGAAAAATTTGGGTGCCCACGTAAAACAGAAAAACGACAAAAATGCCTGTCAGCACCTGTACCGGCACATGGGCCGCCAAGGTGCCGCCCAAAGCCGTTCCGGCAATAATGCCGGGAGTCAGCCTTTTGACCACCCCCCACAGCACAGCCCCGTGCCCAGCATGGGCCCGGACGCTGGAAAGCGAGGTAAAGATGATGCTGGCCATAGATGTGCCAAGAGCCAATCGCTGCACATCTTCGGTAACGCCGAAATAGGGCAGGCTATAATTGAGAATCGGCACGATAACAATGCCGCCGCCCAATCCCAAAAGACCGGCAATAACGCCCGCCACACAGCCCAGCGCAATATAACTTACAACAATAATAACCATGATGCTTCCCCGTTGTTTGACGGCAACATGCTCTCTTTGCGTCGGAAAAGCAACCCGGAGAAGCACCAAAAGCGCAGCCCCCCCACTGCGCGAAAGATCACTCGGTTTTCTGCGCCGCGGCGCCGCACTTTTCGTCAGCCCCGCGCACATCATCCAAACCGGAAGGGCCCGGACCGGAGGGCACAGGCTCTGGCGATGCCCCTTCCCATGCCGCCCGCTCCCCTGCCGCCGAATCCGGCGACCCGGGATCCGGGGGGAGAAGGTCGGAAGGAACCGGGCAGGAAGGCACAGGGCAACCCTCAAGAGCCTCGCACCCGGGCACGCTCCCCACTCGCGGACAGGTTGCCGCCACTTGCGTAAGCGCTTCAAGACAAGCAGCGAGCGGGCAGCCCCGCGAGGGGTCACTGCCGCTTCCTCCTGCCCAGGCAGGGTGCGATGCTCCAGCCTTTGGAGGCTCGGGCACATCCGAAGGCACAAGGAACTTCTTGCCGCGCCCGGTAAGAATCCAAACGGGATTTGCGCCCACCTTTTCCCATAACGTCAGCAGCCATTCCAGGGGAATGGTTTGCCGTTTCTTGGCTACGGAAATAGAGGATTGCTTAATGCCCAGGAAGGACGCAATGCCTACCTGGCTTTTTACCCCACAGATTCTGCCTATGCGGGCATATGGCCCCTTGAGCCACTGTTCCGTACTGTTGTAGCAAGTGCGCATAACGAAAGCGATGGCCTCAAAAATAAGGGGCCGTTATCCCAAAGGGCATTGCCTTTCGCGGCATTGACCCTGATGCGCGGTGCAGGTAAAGTGGCGATCACGTATTCAAGCAACACATTACTGCCCGCGGTTCCCTTTTCAACCATATTTAGGTTACTGTCAACGGAAAACTGGTTTTTTGCTTATAACAGATTCTTCTTTTCGGTTTACAATAACCAATATACAGTATTTTTCTCATGGCGATGAGGGTACGCGCCGGGCATGGGGACGTTCCCATGAGCACATTTGGCGATAGGCTGAAACAGCTTCGCAAGCACGAGCCACAACGTGCTGTGGCTGAACGGTTGGGCATTCCGCAAACAACGCTGAGCAACTATGAGAAAAACAAAAATCAACCGGATTTCGCGCTGATTGAAAAGATTTGTTGTGAATTTAAGGTCACCTCTGATTGGCTGCTCTTCGGCATTATGCCTGCCGCACAGGCAACCGGCCTACCCGCCGAAGTTGCCGAAGGCATAGCCAGATCCTGGGCGCCGCCGGTTTTTGTTTCTCAGCCCGTTGGCGATGATCCCTGGAAAAATGCCCAATGGCAGGAGGTCCCGGTGATCGGTCTGGCAAACTGTGGCGACAAAGATTGGTATACGCCGGGTAAAATGGCGTTACGTATACCGCTCCCTGTCAACCATCCTTACAATCCGGATCTTTTTGCCGTGCTGGCCGTAGGGACAAGCATGCAGCCTGAAGGCATCAGACAAGGCTTTGTGCTGTTCTGCGATCCGGCGGCCAGTATTGACCCTGGCGATGCCGTCTATATTGAAAAGCGCGACGGCACGGCTTCGGTCAAAAAGTTTCTCAAGCGGGATGAGCACACGCTTCATGTCCAAGGCTGGGCTGAGCCCAAGGCGGATGGAACGCAGCAGGCTTATTTTGAAGAAATTCCGGCTGGCCAGGTTAGCCGGATAGTCTGCGTCGTCATTGTCAAACGCAAGGGCTAGGCGCTGTCGCGCAACCTCCTTGTTGTTTTTCAAGGGGAACGCCTTTGTTATGAAGGGCGTGCGCTTGCGCGTGTTCTCTTCAAAAGGCTTTTTAACGTCAACGAGCAAAGGAGCTGGTGTGAACGGCTCCTCTCCTCTGTCACGCTCCGGCAAGCGGCTGTCCGCGACAGCCTTTCCCCGACCTGCCCTCTCCAGGCCGGGGATTTCCAACAACAATCTTTTTGAAGCGTTGGCGCAGTCTTGCAGGCTGCCGTCAACCATATTCTTTTTTTAACTGGTTTCCTTTTCCGCGAGGCCGCAGGCTGCTGGCCGGGGCATAAGCGATCCTATGCCCCAACCGCCAAGGGAAAAGGCCAAACCGGCGAAAAACGGCGGTATGCCTTTAAGGGAAGGAATCAAGGGTGTGGTCAGGGCCGTTGATTCAGCAATACACAGGTACCAGAAAAGGCAGACCATAAAACCGGTTATGGCAGCGCACCAGGCGGCCGGGGCGTTCCGTTTGCCGAAGCGCACTAAGGCCACATAGGGAACGAGAGCGGCGGCTCCCACCATGCTCCAACTGGTGGCGCACAGCAGGGCGATAAGCTGTCCGCTGGCCTGGGCACAAACGGCGCTGATAACAACACACAGGGCAACTCCGGCCAGCCAGGCTGAGCGGCCTGCCGCTTTACCCGGCATATCTTCGGAAATAGCCAAGGCGGCGATGTGGTAGAGGGCGGAGGCTGTGGAGAGGGAGGCCGAGACCACAGCCAGAATAAAGACATGCATGCCGGCTTCCGGCAGGAGGGTTTTGACCAACAGGGGCATGACGGCATCCGGGTGGGAGACTTCCGGGAGAATCAGCCTGGAGAGGGCGGCGGCGAAATAGGCTCCGCCCACCAGCACGGTTAACACGAGCATGGCCAGGCAGGCGGTTCCGGTGAGTTGCGAGCGAGAGGTGACGGCAAAGTGGCGCTGAATGACTTGGGGCTGGGCCCAAACCGCCACGGAGGTAACGGCAACCAGGGAAATGATGAAGAGCCCCGCATCACCGCTGGAGACGGAAGTAAAGCCGTTGTTGGCTAAAGCGTTGGGCGCAAGCGCGGCCAAGGCTTCTATGCCGTGAATCGGCCCGCCGACCTTAACGATGACCGCGCCGACGATGAGGGTAATACCGCAGAGCATGACCACGCCCTGCATGGCTTCGGTGTAGATAACGCCGCGCAATCCTCCGATAAGCACGCAGAAGCCGACGCCGACGGCTATAAGCCAGATCAACGACCACAGGGGCAGGGGGAGTATTTCTGCCAGCAGCAGAGCCGCGCCTTTGATGACGGCTGAAACGTATACGCCGAGGAAGACGGCAAAGACCAGGGCCATAACCCGACCGAGCAGGGGGCTTTCATGTCCCAAGCCGAGGAGCTGGGCCGGACTGCGCGCGCCGAGCTTTTGTTGCCATTCGCGGGTAGGCCAAGCCAGATACCGGTAAACGGCCCAGGTGCCGAGCCAGACGTTTCCTGCGGCAACGAGGAGCATTTGCAGACCGTAGGCATGGGCCAAGCCGCCGAACCCGACCAGGGCCACGGCAGAGATATAGGTAGCCACGTAGGCAAAGGCCTGCACGGCAAAGGGGACTTTTCCGGCGGCAGTGGCATCATGCCCTCTACCTTTGCGGGCCAGCAGGAAGAAAAGGCCGATGTAGGCAGCCCAGATCAAAACCGGGCCCATGGCGCTATTTAGCATGATTTTCTCCTTGGGGAATCATTATGGTGTAAAGCCATACGGGTCATTCCTGCCATAGCGGCCATGCCTGAAAGGGCAAGCAGGGCGAAGGCCGCGATGACGCCGGCATCCAGAGAGGCGAGTATGCTTAGAGTCATGAGGGAAACTCCTGGTTCAAAGGTTTAGCCAAACGAAAAAACCGCCGACCCGGGGGGGGATCGGCGGTTTTGCTTCCATGGACAGCGGATGTCAGATCATGGTTTGCACAACGCGTCAGGCCCGGGCGCCACGAGGGGTTCCGGGTAATACAAGTAAGCCACCTGTGCGTTGAACACGATCATAAAATTTCTCCGTCCTCTTTTTTACTGCAATGGTCTATTTTTTGTCAAATCAAATCTTTGGCTTCCTTTCATTCCTGTGCTTCATAGTTCACAAAGTGAGATCGCGGTACAGGGCCGGCACATTTCCCCCACCTGGCGAGGATACCCGGCGCATCATACCCTGAGCGTATGCGCAACACACGAAGGAAACACGTTGTTTTTGGATGCCCAACCATACGAAGCTGTGAGGATAGTAAGGCGGGAGCAACGACCCTTTGTTCGTAGAGGAAAAGAAGAACTCACACTTTCCAGGGCGTATGCGCTCAAATTGAAAGAAAACTCGTCATATCCCGGCGGCGTCTGAAAGAACGCCGCGGGGATGGAATCCTTTTTCTCGAAGCTGTGAGGGCCTTGAGGGCGGGAGCTTCATGCAGGGCGTCGCTTGGCCGCAGCTTGCTTGCTGCTGCGGCCAAGCGTCGTCCGA
>CATJOY010000092.1 GCA_949741925.1 uncultured Desulfovibrionaceae bacterium
CAGCTCATATTCCTGCTCCTTGGTGGACAGCGCCATGGCTGTGGCGTCCTCAAGGAGCGTTCCCTGTTGCGCTGTACGTTTTTTGGGCTTGGGGATGGGAGTGATGAAGCTGGCCGGGCGGCGAAAATCCAGAATTTTTTGCGTGGGTTGCCCGCTCTCGTCAAGTTCCCAGTGCTTCACGGGCACGGTATAGGGAGAATTCAGAATCGGGTGATCGAAAAAGGGGGTACTCATTGTTGATTCCGTAGAGGATAGGGCACAAAGGGTGGAATGAGACGGCATCTTGATTATAGCGCCAAAAAGTTTGGAAAGCCAGCCTCAAGCAGTGGGGATCGCAGTGTATAGAGAATGGCGCAAGGATGTCGGCTAACTGCCTGCTCTGTCCGAAATTTTACCTCATCCTTATCCGTTGCACCGGGCGGGGAGCCTCCTTCTCCTCCTGTATGGCGGTCGTCTGCCTTTCCCCCTGCGACCGGGGCTGTGTCTCTGCCTTTTCCTGTTCCTGCCGTTTGGCCTTGGCAGTCAGTCCCCGAGCGAGGCGCGTATCGCCCTCCATGCCAAAGGCGCAGGCCGTCATACGTTGCGCATAGCGTCGCCAGTCCCGGTCTATCGGTTCGGGCCAAGTCGGTGGGACACAGGCGATAGAGGCGTTGAGGCGATCCGGTGTGGTGTCGGGCACATCGTTGAGTATCTGGCGCATGTATGCGACGTAGGCGGCATGCGGCTCCCGCGTCGGCGTTGCCAGCACAGTGGGCGCGCCGCGAAACTCCTGCGGCAGGGCTTCCAGTGTTCCGTGGTAGCGCCAGCGCTCCGCCTGATAATCCAGCCCCCCGCTTGCGCAACCAGTCTTCAAAACGTGGGTGGCGGCCTGATTTCTTCTTTGGCGTCCGCCGCCGTAACTGGCGCAGTTCCTCACGCTGGACAGCGGCAAGACAGTCAGGAAAGCAGAGGGGGAACTGGGGTTTGCGTTGCCGGCCGCTTGCATCTTGCGTCCCTCCAGCGCGCACCGTGCGGCATCACGCGGGCAGAGCTGAAACTGGCCCTCGTGGTTGACCAGGGGGGGGGCGGGCTTTCCCCTCACAATAGTGGAATTGGCCGGAAAGCATGCGCTCCAGAATGAACTCCGAGGTATAGTCCACAATGGGCCACGCCGGAAAATAGCCGAACTTTTCCGCCATAGCGTCGATGGCCTGATTGCAGGCGGCAAACAGCCCCTGGCCCAAACCATCCCCCGTTTTCAGTCGCCCGGTGATGGTTTGGTATTCCTTGAGGTTGGAAACAGGCACGCACGGCACAATGGAGATGGGGCCGGAACCATGCAGAAACGGCTCAAGCACGGCGCGGAGTTTCTGGTGCTCCTGGTTTCTGTATGTGTATTGCCAGCTCCAGAAGTTGTAGATTTCGCCGGAGAGATGGCGTGAATCTGCCAGGAAGCGTTTTTCGGGAAAAAGCTGAATCGGCTCCGACTCAGCATCAAAAAACGCCTGCCAGTAAATCAGGGCGACGCTGTTGCGGAGCGCCTGACTCGCCCCGGCAAGTAGAGACTCAAGACGCTCCAGAAATGCTTGCAGCACACGGCAATGGAAGAGACAGACATAATAGGCGCTTTCCCGCTGACGGAGGCTGCTTCGATACCTAGCGGAGAGGCGTTCCAGCAGGGATTCAAAAATGGCATTCCTGAAAGCTGATCGTTCCAGTACAAGGCTCCGGAAATACGCCGCGTCGCCGAGGGGCCCGCCTGCGGCGAAAGAAAGAAGCGCCGCCAGTACTCCTGAAACACAGCTTCGGGCTTATTGCTCATGGCGCAGTTTTCGTTTGCCCTGTTCCGTGATCCTGTATCTCTGGTTTTTGCTGGTGGGGCGATCGGGGATAGTGCGTTCCAGCAAGCCCTGTTCCAGCAGGGGGGCAAGAAAATCTGTTTTAAACTTTGTCCTGTTGGTTCTGCCAAAAATGCGCATCAAGGCCACAATACCTTGTGGCTCAAGGCAATGCTTGAGGATTTCTCGTTGTATGGTTTCAGCTTGTCATCTTGGTCCTACCCTGGTCCCATCTTAGTCCAATCTTGGCCCTGACCATATTCTGTTTCTCCTGCATCCGGGCCGGATTTCGCCAACATCCGGCGCACGCTGCGGTCAAAGTCGGAGGTTATGCGCTGCGTCCTGTTGAAGGCGTCGTACTCCGCTTTCGCCTTGTCGATGGCGCGTTGCCGTGAAATCTTTCCTTTGTCCGGCAGGATGTCATAGCGGCGGAAGGCGAGAAATTCGTTCACGCTGGCGGCAAACTCCTCCATAGTGAAGGTGTTTTCACGCTCAATGAGGTCTTCAATATAGTCAAAATAGCCGGTCACCGCACGCTCAAGCTGACGGATTTGCTGTTCGGTCAGGTAATTCTTGGCCACAACCACATCCGATTTCAGGATGCGCCCGTCCGGCGCGTTCTTCCAGGTGGTCAGACCCATGTGTTCCTTGTGGCGATCCGCGCTGGTATAGATGATTTCCGCCGCGGTCTGCCCGGTTATGGCATAGTGAAAGCAATTTTGCACCATGGCGTAAAACTCGTGTGTGAGCAACGCGTCGCGGTCATAGTCCAAGCTGCACTCGGCAAAAATGTCGGTTATCTGCTGCCAGATACGGCGCTCGCTGGCGCGGATGGAGCGGACGCGCTCCAGCAGCTCGTGAAAGTAATCTTTGCCGAAGGCCGTGCGCCCCTGCTTGAGCCGTTCGTCATCTAGGGCAAAGCCCTTGGTCATGTACTCCTTGAGGACGCCGGTGGCCCAGATGCGAAAGTGTGTAGCCCGGCGGGAGTTGACGCGGTAGCCCACGGAAATGATGGCGTCGAGGTTATAGAACAGAGCTTCCCTGGTTTGGGTTTTATCAGGTATAGCACCGTGTTGCGTGGTTATTTCCATTTTGGAAACAACCACATTTTCGTCCAATTCTCCTTCAGCAAAAATATTTTTTAGATGCTTGCTGATGGCGGGAGTTTGTACGCCAAACAGCTCCGCCATAGCCTTCTGGGTGAGCCAGACGGTTTCGTCACGGATGACGGCGTTGACGGAAACATCCTGCTCGGTGGAACGGTACATCAGGAAGCGGAAGTTCTCATTCATGGGCACTCCTCGTGGGGCATACGGAAATCATGGCAAAGGAGGCGCACCCTGACAAGATGCACTACTGCTCTTACCAGGAACATCCCTCATATGAATATCCTACAAATACTCGAATGCATCGCGCATACGCCGGATCTCGGCGGGAGCAGCGCGGACGAGGGAGGCTTCGTACCTCCAATGTGAGATGGCCTTACGTATCTCGACAAGACGCCTCTTCGCCTCCTTCTGACTGAATCGGAAAAACTCAGCAACTTCCAACGCATCCCTCAAACCGAAAGCGCTCATATCATCCATAATCGCCGTATGCAGAAACGCCTCCTTCTCTGTGGGATGGGAAGTTTCAAGATCATAAACCGGAGAGAGCCGCCAGCCCAGCGGCTCCCTCAGGAAGCCGTGATTCCTTAGGTGGTCGTCCACATTGTACACACACATATTGAAGACCATACGTGACCACAGTTCATGCAGGTCTTCCTCAGGAGCCGAACCTTCTGCCTCTAGCATGCAGGCCATATCGACATAACTCATGTGGTCGCCGTCCTTGGCCTCAAGCAGACTCATGGCAGAGATGAACGGAATACGTTCATCTCCTCGGCGGTCAAAGCGTTGCACAAGCAGGACGTTCTTCTCCGCCACCTTTTGGAGCTGAACTTCCGGGGTACGGATACCCGCTCTGCGCGCAAGTTTAAAGGTCACATATTCCCAGAGCGGGATGTCGCGGTCATCGTTGCGGCTGGGGAACTTGGCAATGAGCAGTTCTCCGTCTGTTCCGAGTACAGAGGCTTTGGGGCGCGCGCCGCCAAGCGAGGAGCCGGGAGCGACAAGCACTCGCAGGTCGGCATCCGTTTCCGTCCGGGCATCGATATTCCGCGCGGCGCTCAACAGCCTAGGTAGAGAAATGAGAGGCGGCACGGAACCGGCCCCGGATTCTGCGAGAAAGCTCTTGCCATCATCGGCAGAAAGGCGAATGGCCCCTTGCCGTGTACCATCGTTGACCCTGAGCAAAAAATCGGAATCCAGCAAGGTGCGCGGCTTGCGGTTTTCCGCTTCGGCCCGCGCGCTTTCCTGTCGGCGGAGAAGCGCCTTGCCCCAGCGGTCAGGCGA
>CATJOY010000093.1 GCA_949741925.1 uncultured Desulfovibrionaceae bacterium
AATACGGGCGGCATACTCGGCGGCGGTCGTTTCTCCGCCTTTAAAACTCCGGGTAGCGGCTTTGTAATATAACTCCTGGCGTTCGTTATAGAGATCTTCAATTGTTTGCCCCGGGGCTATGGCCAGACCACGGTCGGGCTTCCGGGCGATGCGCTCCAGGATTATGGGTAATGGCACATCCAGGTGAATGAGAGGCCCCATTCCGGCCAGGTATACAACGGCTTCATGGCGATACACCACGCTGCCTCCGGTGGAAATGACCGCCCGGTTCAAGGCCAACCCCCGGATGACACCTGACTCCATGTCCAAAAATTCTTCCTTGCTAAGGACGTCAGCAATCGCTTGCAGTTTCTGCCCGTAGACGGATTCTATGATATAGTCGGAATCTATATGAGCCCAGCCGAGCAATCCAGCGAGTTCTCGTCCGATAGTCGTTTTCCCGGAGGCCGCCATACCGATAAGGGTAATACAGCCCAAAGGCCCTGCTTTGGATGGATGCGGTTCTCTACATGACGTCATGGAATCTCCCGGAGACGGCGTGGTATGCTGTACAAGTTAGTATACGAGGTAGATGTACGGTGCCTCGGGCGAATCTGTCAACGGTTCCCTCTCTGTGGAAGAAGGCAGCGTAAAATTGGGGGCGGCTCCCCTGTAAGCTCCAACGGAGGAATGATTCCTCTGCCCACTGATGCACCAGCCGGGGCTATGGGCCAAACCTCCGTGGATCTGAGGCATACCCTCTACCAGCATGCTCCATCCGAATTCATCAACTCTCAAGAAAAACCAAGCTGCTCATGCGGAGCGTGACCAATCCCAGACTGGTCCCGGGTGGAGCGGATACCTTTCTTGCCATTCACAAAGAAAGAGCGCACTATTCGGTCAGTGAAGGCAAAGGAATACAAGTGTGACGCCAGGCCGCTCTTCTGAGAACGCCGCGAACCACAGCTCTGCAACGCCGGGTCCCCGTGCCGAAACCCTCCACATGCCGGTAAAAAATTCACTGAGCATAGCCCCGGGAGCTGAGGCCCGTGAACTCCGGCTGTATCCCCGCAGCAATTTGTATTTTCCCGCCCTCCACAGTTTGAGCGAAACAACCCTTAAAACCGTTCTATTTCCTATCCCATGTGGGAGTAAGAGCAAAGGGAGACAGAGGACAGCGGCGCCCTGTGCTCTTCTCTTGTCCCGGCCCTTCTTATTCAACGCCTCCCCGAGAAACGGGACTAGACAGCGAAAAAACCGCTGCTCCGCAACGCTTTGGGTGCCAGCATCAGAAGATGATTTCGCCAGCCAATTGATCGTCACAGGATTGAGCGATTGGGACACCAGGTGGATTGCCTGGAAAACGGCTGTCCGGCACTTGAAGAACCGGAACAGCAAGAGTATGATTGTCTGCTCAGTGATGTCCAGACGTCCGTCGTGGACGGCCTGGAACTGGCCCGATGTTTTAAAAAGCATACCCCCCGGGGCTTCGGGCAATGCCCGTTATAGCTCTGAGTGCCCATGGCCCGGCCGGAGCCGGGGAGATCTTCGTAACGCCGAGTTTGACTACTATCTTGCAAAACCCGTGGCGTTGAAAGCCCTTCGAGACGCCATGGTCCGGGTGACAAAAAAACTGGATGCGCGTAATAGGACTGTTTTCCAAGCGTAGCGAGCACGCTGACCGGGGGCCGGTCCTTTGGAGCGCCCGCCGGATGTTCGTATCGGATACGACTTCCGGAAGGTTGCCGGATGGCGGAAAACTCCCGATTGGACCGGTAATGAAAGTACTTTCCCCCAGCCATGCGCCCTTTCCCTCTCCCCGTCTTTCCGAGATGCCCCGGGCGAGTACTTTTCTGCGTCCGTTCGTTGTGTTTCTGGCTGCCTGGGGCTTCTCCCTGCTTCTTGCTCCCCATGCCGCAGGTCAGGAGCCGACAGATGCCAAAGGAGCCGCCGGAATGATCGCCGGCCGCCCCAAAATCTATATCGACGAATTCAATATTGCTCAAAGAGGGGATAATTACCGGGTGAACATTGTTTACCCGGGTATCGGCAACAGCGTTGCGGATACAGAACTTTCCATCTGGGCGCTTAACCGAGCTTCAACATTCATCCGGGGTGTTGAAAGCATCCCCGGCCCTTCCCCGCTTCCCTATGACCTGCGCATCTATTATGAAGTTGTCAAATGCTCGGACCACGTAACGTCTGTTATCTTCACCACCACAACCATTATGGCTGCGGCTCAGCCAAGCAGGGGGCTGGCCACATTTATCTATGATTTGACCACGGGGCGCCGCTTGGCGTATGAAGATATTTTCCGAACTCCCGAAGGATTGATTTCCTTCCTTTCCCGTACCGCCCGCAAAAACCTGCGCGAGCGATTGGGACCGGAGCAGCAAACGGATATGCTTGATGCGGGCACAACGCCGGAAAGAATGAACTTTTCCCTTTATTCTCTCTCTCCCCACGGGCTGGTTCTACACTTTCCGCCCGGGCAGGTTGCCCCTGTTGACCGGGGCTATCTTTGGGTCGCCATTCCCCTTGCGGATCTTTCTGATTTCAGGCCCTATCTGCAATTATGGGGCAGGCCGGAACAACAATGAATCACTTTCCGGGCCAAGATTCCACAGCCGCCGTAAGGCTCTATCGGCGCTTGTGCTGCCTTCTGGCAGGGTACATCATGCCAGTGCTGGTACTGACGACTCTTCTTCTCTACCCCTTCTCCGAAGCCACGGCAAACGGAGCGCGCCCGCCAAAGCTCCATCCGGCATTGCGCACCATCGGCGTCTGGGTGCCTGAAATTAACGGCCGCCTGGATGTTGTAATCTGGTATCCGACAACCCGCGCCCCTGGCCTGGTTCAGCTTGATGGTTGGACTGTTAAAGCCAGCCGCAACGCCAGAATTGCGCAGGGCAAATACCCCATTATTCTGGTTTCGCACGACGCGGCGGCTTCCCGCATGAGCAACCACGATCTGGCTGCGAGTCTGGCCCAAAAGGGATTTATTGTAGCCATCCCTACCCACCCCGGGGATAACATCGACGATACTTCCGTGCTCTACCGCGCGGAACTGCTGCTCTACAGACCCCGGCACATTATCCTGGCTCTTGAGGCACTGCTGGCCTCGCCGGAACTCGGTCATCTGGCGGATGAAAGCCGCATCGGTCTACTGGGAATCGGATCGGGCAGCGCGACAATGCTGCAAATTGCCGGCGCCGTTCCTGAATTCGGCAATATGCACGCCTATTGTGCTTCCCGGCCTCTGGAAGACCCATTCTGTACACCCTGGGCCCAGACTAATTTTCCTTTTATTGAAGAAGCTATAGCCCGGTATGCCGGTTCCGGAGTATCATTCACCCCGGATATCGGCAGTTTTGCGCCGCCGTCTCCGGAAGAGGCGGCCTATGCTCGGGAAGCTCTTACCGCGCCGGCGCAGATTCCGCCATCCTCTCCCGGCGACCCTGCCGGGGATGCAGCGCCGCCCATTTCAGAGCAAAGGGAGAAAAACACTGCCGCTCCGGACCCGGCCACCCTGCTCGGCGCTCGAGGCAGTTCTCCCCGCGTTGTCCGGGCCGTTGCGCTGATGACCCCCGGGCTCGGTCCGCTTTTCACAGCCAGAAGTTTGGCTCCGGTTACCCAACCGCTGGTCATTGTTGCCGCCGAAAACGACACCCGCTACCCTGTGGATAGAAACGCGGGCATGCTGCGCAAAATACTGCCCCACATCCCCGGCTTTTTTCTTGCGGAAGGTTGCAGTTTTGCGGATCTACAAGCTCCCTGTCCTGATGACGCTGCTCAGCCGCTCAGGCAATCCTGTGCTTCGCCCAACCCTGCCGCTATGGAACTGCGTAAGCAACGGTCTCTCTTTCTCAGCCAATTTTTTCAACAGGCCTTGGGTAGTCCCGCCCTTTTGGAAGAATAGCAGGAGGGAAACGATGCCCTGCCCCGGGCAACGGGTATGCCCCGCTCAGCTATGAAACTGCCTGCGCGATCTTTTTTAGAGGCCGGTCTCAATGGGGAAACAGCCCCTAGGGGAGATCCACCTCCACCACGGCGATCATTTTCCGATTGCCTCCCCTGTTGGCAAAGGAACGGAGAAAAAGATCTCGCCCCTCCGGAGTGCCGATACTCCGGCTGGTCACCTTTCCACTTTGGGTTGTGGCCTGGCTTATTCTGATATCATTGTTGCCGTCACGATGCATCAAAGCAACGTGATAGTGCAACAGAGCGTATCCGGCGGTGTTTGTTTCTTTGCTGAAGCTCACCAGATAAAGATACCCCGGCCGGATCCTCTCCGGAAGCTCTCTCCATGTTTCCG
>CATJOY010000094.1 GCA_949741925.1 uncultured Desulfovibrionaceae bacterium
GCTTTCAAGGCGTCATAGGCAGGCCCCACCTGTTTATTCAGCCAGTTTTCAACAGCGCGATCACGGGCCATAAGCGCGCGCAGCCCGTCACGGATCACTTCACTTTCCGTGGCATATTCGCCTGTTTGAACCTTGGCCTTTATCACGGCCGCCATCTCATTGGGCAGAGTAATACTGAATTGTTGCGTTGTTCTCATGTTCGTACTCCTGGGATAGGATTAAATCCTACTGCTTTTTGTAAAAAGAGTCGATCCAAAACGTGTCAGGCCACTGGCCTTCCATCCACGAGCCGCTTATAAATTTGTTCAACAAAGTGAAAAAACAGGAAGAGATGCAGCTTGATCCACTGTATTACGAGCACATCTTCGAGGGTGCCAAAAGGGCAAAATCTGATTTTTCCCTGCCGAATTTTGAGGTCATTTTCTGTGGCTATGTCGCCGTCCGGCTCTTTTTGACGGTCTGAATAGCCGTAATCATCAGATATACCAAGTCTTCCTGCGTATTGGCCGGTAGAGACCGGAGCATATCCTCCCTTTGCCCAAGGCTGATCCGCAGGGCTATGGCTCCGCACAGACCTACGCTTGCCGCTATGCGCTGTGCGCCATGCTCGGCATTGTCACGGAAGATGATGACGGCGAAGGCGCAAAAATGCCGTAATCCGTGAAAAAATCCAGAACACTCGCCCATGAACGCAACCAGACGCGGAATACTCCTCCGACGCGGGAAGAAAACTTCAGGCTGCCGAAAATCGACGGCATCACCTACCAAAGCATCACGTCCACAGACGGGCGATCCTGCATCATTGCTTCCGGCAATGCCCAACCCAAGAAGGGACTGCTCATGGGCCTTGGCTTCAAATGGAACGCGCAGCACAAAATGTGCTGGGAATACGCTGACGCGGCATAGCCATTTCGTCCGGGCGCCTTGACGTTGCGTAAAAAGATGCCATAGTAAGCATTAAATATGGCCTGAAAAGGAGCCACCTATGGATGCCATTCATGCGGATCTTAGCGTCAGCGTAACCGAACTCAAGCGTAATTTTGCAAGTGTGCTGGCTGCCGCCAGGGATACCCCTGTAGCTGTTCTCAATCATAACAAGCCGGAAGCGTATTTGCTTTCCGCAAAACAGTACGAGAATATTCTCAACGCCCTTGAGGACATGGAAGACAGACGGCTTGTGGAAGAGCGGCATACCGGCCCCTTTGTTGAGGTGAATCTCGGTGAGCTATAAGCTGCGCTTTCACGAACTGGCGCTCAAGGAGTGGCAAAGACTGGATTCCACACTGCGCGAACAGTTTAAAAAGAAACTTGCCGAACGGCTAGAGGAACCACGCATACCGTCCGCCGCGCTTTCAGGTATGCGGGATTGTTACAAAATCAAGGTACGCACAGCGGGCTATCGCCTTATCTATCGTGTGGAAGACGACATCCTCTTTGTCACGGTCGTCGCCATTGGCAGGCGTGAACATCTGAACGTCTATGCGCAAGCGCGTCACAGGATGCCGCTGGGATAACTCTTATTGAAAGAAGAAATGTGTCAAGTCCTCTGGTCGTAACAGGCCAGAGGGCTTTTGCATGCGTCAGGAGGAAATTAGGGGTAACAGGATTCCGACGCCAAAGCCTTCGGCCCCTATCTCCCCAACAACGCCATGCGTGATCTGTGCCTGAGCACGGCTGAAACGCTCTGGCGGCATAAGCAGGCTGTGGAAAACGGCCGGATCGACATCAACGCCGTACCCTGGATGAACCTGGTGGAGAGCCAGGGTACCTCTGCAATGTGGAAAATTTTATCTTTAACGGCATCAATCTGTAATCGCGGTTCATGACAAACAGAAAAAGGAGAAGCTGAATACACTAACCGTGAGCCGTTTGTGGATATTCCTCAACGGATTTGAAAAAAATGAACGGGATACCATCACGCAGAATGAATTATCCGCTTGGAAAATGATTGCCCAAGACTTACTTGCGTGTTCAGATATGGATTTAGATACTCTTCGGAGCGATAATGAGCTAGAGGAGATACATGATGAATAAAGAGAGTAGAATACTGAAAGAGGCATTGGAAACCGCGCGTGGCTTCCATAGATCAGGTAGTATTGATGTACGCCGTTTGCAGGAATACGAAGCGCTCTGTGCCCCTGTTCCCAAGTTTACCGGTGAAGATGTGAGAGCGCTACGCGACCGCATAAAGGTGAGTCAACTTGTCCTTGCGCAACTAATAAATACCAGTGCCTCTACTGTTCGCGCATGGGAAACCGGACAAAAAAAACCTGACGGCCCGTCTTGTAAGCTGCTGGATATATTGGCTCCAAAAAGAATTGAGGCCCTTTTATAAAACGTTCCGGGAATTCCCCACAATTCGTAAAAGACTTGCAACGTAGGTGTTGGATATGGTTTGCCGGGAGTGCGAGGAATAAAACACCCTGTAGGGAAATAACTCCGCCGCCGCGAGGACGGTATTCAGCTCCCGGCATTATTCGCTTTAAAGCATTGCCACCTTTTTTTCGCTGCCTTAGGCATCCAAGCATGCGCGCCGTCAGGCCCTTCGCCTCTGCCTTGCTCTCTGCATCGTCGCTTCGCCCACACCGGAAAAAAAGCGCCGGAAAAAATACGGATTTTTCCCTCCTTCTACTTCTTTCTTGAATAAAAGCGCCTCTTACGCTAGTATATCCCTTGCGATACGCCCGTAAAAAGGGCGGCTGAAGGAAGCCTTACGGGGAAGCTCGCCACGCTCCCCGGCCCACAGCGCCTTCCCATCCTCCTGCCTTAGCAGAGCACGCCCGACCGTTCGCAAAGCATCGTCGTCTTGTCTCATGGCGGGTAATCCTCGCCGCCTTTCCGTCGTCTATCCCGAGTTCCTCCGCTTGTGTCGGGCCTTTTCCTGGTCCTCCTTGCTTCGGGCTTACGGAACCTCCGGCGGTTCCCCTTGCCTTTACGCTCCCCTCCGGCCTCTGCCACCAGGGTGAGCCCCATGGCCTTCAGTCTTGCCGCTTATGGTTTTCTCCCCTGGTTCTCTAGCGCCCATCGTGTGGAATTCCTGAAAAGCCTTTGCTCTCGTCTCCACGCGCGGCGCTGCCCCTCATAACCACTCTCTCTTTTGCTGAGGAAATGCGCATGAGAAGCCGCGACATCAAGCCGGGATTTTTCAAAAACGATCAATTGGCGGAGTGCTCCTTTCCGGCCCGTTTGCTCTTTCCCGGCCTGTGGATGCTGGCCGACCGCGAAGGCCGTCTTGAAAACCGGCCCCGCAAGATCAAGGCCGAAATCTTTCCCTTTGATGACGTGGATGTTGCCGCGCTCCTCCGCGAGCTGGAATGCGCCGGTCTGATCTCTTCCTATGAAGTCAACGGAACGCGCCTCCTTTGGATTCCCCAATTCAAAAAGCATCAAAGCCCCCATAAAAATGAGAAGGGCAGCGAATTGCCCGCCCACCCCGAGGAGTTTTCCGAAGGCGCGCCATATCATGAAAAAACCAACTTGCCACAAACTCCCGTAGTGGAGGAAACCGCTCCCGTAATTTCAGGTAAAATCCCCCTGACTCCCTCTTCTCTGACTCCCTCTTCTCTTCCTCCGGAAGAAGAACACCCTAACGGGTGTTCGTCGGCAGCGCCGGCTGCCGCCTCGTTGTCGCTTCTCGAAAGCCCAAAAAATCCTCCGCCGCCACCTGCCGAACAATCGCCCTCGGATTCGCGCAAACGCCCCGCGGAAGATTCCGCTTTTCCCCCATGCCCTCACCAGCGGCTCGTTGCCCTGTACCACGAGGTCTTGCCCATGCTCCCCCGGGTCCGCGTCTGGAACGACAAACGCCGCAAAAACGCCGGTTCCCGTTGGCGAGAAACCCTTACCCGTTTGCGAGCAAAAGGCGCTCCCCACGATGTCGAAGCCGGGCTCGCCTGGTGGCGGCAGTATTTCGCTCGCGTCAGGGCCTCCCCCTTTCTCCTCGGCCAGGGCCATAGCGCCGGAAATTTTCGCGCCGATCTCGCCTGGCTGGTCTTGCCGGAAAACTACGCCAAAGTCCTCGAAGGACGCTATCTCGAGCGCCAACAGCCTACAGCTCTGGCAGCATAGGCCC
>CATJOY010000095.1 GCA_949741925.1 uncultured Desulfovibrionaceae bacterium
AAAAATAAAAAAAATGATAGATAGTTTATTTCAATAAATATACTGAGGCTGTAATAAAAACCAAGCTGATAACCACTTGGTGACGTGCAAAAAGGGACTCCTGAGGGTATACAATACCTGACAATTTGCTCTTGATTAAAAAGTGTAATCCCTAGTTGACGTAGACTAACAACCCTTTACCACTTGAACAGTGGGTAGGAACTCATTGTTCCTACCCAAAAGAGAGAAATACAGTTCTGCCGACTCATTCCGTAAAGGAACAGTGCTGAACAACCTTTTTATTCTATATAATGCGGTACAAACCGGGAGAGATTTCCGGTAATCGGTCCATCATCTTCCCGTATGCCCATGCCGCAGGCCTCGTTGTTCACTACCCAACTGCCGATGACCGGGCCGTGTCCGTCAAAGTAGGGCGGGGGGCAGAGTTCCTGGGCAATATACCCCTCAGCGCCGTAAATGCCTTCTGTTCCCAAAACCTGTTGGTTATCCTTAAAAACACGAATATTTGCCCCCTCTCGGGAAAACAGGGGCTTGAGCACATAATCCGCAACAGGAAGGGGCTTTCCCTCTTCAACAAACCAGGCCGGCAGAATGTTAGGATGGTTCGGATAGCGTTCGTAGAGCAAAGGCAGAATACCTTTGTTGGAAAGAATCATTTTCCAGGGCGGCTCAAAGAAAATGGTATCGCATTGCGGCAAAGCCGGAGCATAGGCATCTCGAACCATAAATTCCCAAGGGTACAGCTTGAACAGCCAGCGTATGGCCGCATCATCCACATCTACAAGCTGGTTATGGGCATCCAGGCCTATATCTTCCATGTAGAGTTGCCGTGTGCGGATCCCGGCCTGCTCGGCACAATCGCGCAGGTAGTGTACCGTAGCATAATCCTCGCTGGAATCCGCCACACAGGCAAAATGCATAAGCCCTTCCACGCCAAACCCTTCAAAGGCGGCGATGAGCGCTTCCTGAATGGCGTTATACTGATCGGCAGCGGCCGGAATCAGCCCGCTTGCCCGCGCATCCTCAAGCCACAGCCACTGAAAATAGGCAGCCTCGTACAGGGCTGTCGGCGTATCTGCATTATATTCGTAGAGCTTTACAGGCCCCTGGCCGTTATAGGCAAAATCAAACCGTCCGTAGAGGCTGGGTTCTCTGCGTTCCCAGCTCTCCCGAACCATGCCGTGCATGGCCTCAGGGATAGCCAGCCGGCTCATCAGAGCCGGGCTGGCCGTCACTTCATCCACCAGAGCCAGGCACATATCGGCCAGTTCCTGGGTTGGGGCTTCTATATCCCGCTCAATCTCTTCCAAGGTAAACGTGTAGCAAACGGATTCATCCCAGTAGATGTCTCCATCCACATGATGAAAAATAAAACCGGCATTCTCGGCTTTTTCTTGCCAATCCGGCCGTGGCGTCAGGGTAGTCCGTTTCATGGGAGATCAGGAAGAAGCGCTGCCGAATTTGGAGCCGCCGCTAAAGCCGCCGCGTGATCCCGAGCCGACGCGGGCCATGGCCGGTTTCTGGGTATGGGCGAATCCTTGGCGAATGCTCGCGCCAGGGTTCACAACCTTACCGCCCGCGCCTGGCGTTACCGTGGCCCCGCCGGCGGTTCTGAAGCTCTGCACCGTGCCCGAAGAAGGACGAGCAGAGGATGCCGCTCCCGGAGCAGCCGCAGGCTGCCCCGCAGGCTGAGGAGCCGGGTACAGCGGCTGTGTTGCCTGCATCTGAGAACCACCGCTCATAAACCGGCCCATCATATAGCCGGCCATAAGAGGCATCCACGAAGAACCATGCGTTTGGTTCTGGCCGGTCAAGGAAGTTTGCTGGCCTTGGGAGCAATTGCCCTCGCCAAAAGTTTGTTCACACTCAGCCAGAGAAGTGAAAGTAGGCGTTTGCGCCGCCGCTTCCGCCATCATTTCCGAACACTGCTGCTGGGTGAACCCGCCATTTTGCACACAGTCGTTTACCGAAGTAAACACCTGGTACTCATCTTCAATGGTTTCACTACACCCGGCGAGGCCCAGGGTCAGAGAGCCCATAAGCACAAGCGACAATTTAGAACCCGGACGTTTCATATTTGTATCTCCTGAACGGTAGGTATTCTTCCCCCTCGGTCGGCCGGAGCAGCCCGGCCCCGCCGGGGGACCATTCCCCAAAAAAGCAAAAAGGGGCACGGAAATTCCGTTCCTCTACGCCACAGGGTAGATCCGAATTCATGATTCCCTGGCCCCATACCTTGCCCGGCATTCCGCGGCAAGAAATTCTTATCTGACGGCAGGCGCAATCCTGGCCGTAATCAGTTTTCTTGTTGTACCGGAAAACGAAGAAATATCCAAGCGGTAGGCTGCCACCGCTCCAAAAGGCAACAGACCTGATCTGGAAACGCCCCCGCGGGCCTCCCGCCAGCAAAAAGAAGGCAAAAAAAGGCTTGAACGGAAAGCATCCGGTCTCTTATTGATATAGGCCTGCATGCCGGCAGCTATATCCGCAGGGCTCGACCAGCAATAGCCGCAATTTTTTTCCCGCATTGTTCCCCTGCCGGAAGAACCGGAGGGGGAGCGCGCCGAAGCCTCAGCGTCATCGGCTGAAGCTGCCCTGCGGCAGGCATTGAGGGCATCACGAATTCCCGCGGGCACTTTGCCACAGGCCCGAATCACGCCGGATACGGTAAAGGAACGCAAGGCGCATTCCAGATGAAATAACGACCAGCGATTAAAAAAAACAAGCAACACGCCCCGCCGGGCAAGCCTAAAGGCTTCATGCAGCCCCGAGGCCGGATCATACCCGGGTTTCCCTATAACCGCCGCATAGTCAAAATCATCATCGTCAAAAGGCAAATGATCCGAAGGAGCCACACGCAAGGCAGCCCTCCGGCCCATACGCTCGCCGGCCCGGTCAAGGCAGAGTCGGCGGGCATCCGTTCCGGTAACATCAAAGCCGGCCGACCAGAAAATTTCCAAAAATTGCCCTGTGCCGCAGCCTATTTCAACCAGGGAGCAGTGACGCCGGGGCCAGGCCGAAATCATGTGCACAATAAGTTGGTGCTGCCGTTCCAAAATTCGGGCTCCGGCGGGAGTTGCCTGCCACGCTTCGCCGCAATCGGCCAGAGGTAACCCTGGTTGCGAGGTGTTGGTTTCCGGCATGGCATCCCCTTTTACCCATAATCCTGTAACGCCGAATGCCTCCGGCGGCCGGGGCGTCGCCCCGGACCCCACCAGGGGAAATAATTCCCCCTGGACCCCCCACTAGGGGAGATCATCCGCTCTCTCGCGGTATGGGATACAGAAACTTCGTTCCTGTGCTCCGTAGAAGCGAAAACAGGCCGAGTCAATTATTCCCTTCAGCTCTTTCCGGTAAAGAACTCTTTCAGCTTCTCGCGGAACTGGCGCAAGTCTGCCGTTTCTCCATCCTCACAGAACAAAACCGGAATTACGCCGAATCAATCTCAGTTTCCTTAAAAAATATTTCACAGGGAAACGCAACACAAGAACAACCGTTTCTATCCCTCAGGATAGCGGTCGGGAATGTCCTAAACCAATGCCCATGCCATATCCCCCCAAAAAAACACATACAATGCCCGGCCCTGTCGCTTTACCCAGAGAACCATACAATGGTGCTCATAAACAAAGCAATATGAATATATACAAAATAGAGGAACGAAGTTCACCTATGCATAGTAAAATACTCCCTACCGGGAAACCCGAAGAGAATCATTGAATCGAACCGCTTTCGTCCCTGCTGAGCATAGGAACAAAGCTTCCATACCCCATAGGAGATCTCCCGTAGTAGGGAATCTAGAGGGAAAATTAACTCGGACCATTCTGGCCCTCGCCCCTATGGGGCACAGGAACGATGTTCCTATGCCCCATACCACGGGAGAGCGGATGATCTCCCCTAGTGGGGG
>CATJOY010000096.1 GCA_949741925.1 uncultured Desulfovibrionaceae bacterium
AGCTGCGCGCCCTGCATGGTCCGGGGCTTTTTGCCCCCAAGGGATCAGGCGTCAGCCTGGAGTCGCTTGCCCGGGAGTTGCGGGATACCGGCCTGCTTGGAGGGAATGCTGATGCAGATACGCTGTACAAGCGTTTGAACGCGCAGAGAAAACGGTATTTTCAGCCTTCGGCGGAGGAGATCCGGGCTGGGGACGAAGCTTTGCAGAGGGATGTAAAGGCGTGGGGAGAGGCTGTTGATAGATTTCTTGCTGGCGATTTTGACGGCAGAAGCATGGCAACAATGATGACGCAGACGCCGCTTGTTCTGCAAATGTTGGGGGCAGAAAGCCATCAAATCAACATCCGCTTCAGCAAGCTCTCAAAAATATTGCAAAAGCATTCTTTGCCTACCGATATAATCAAGCAAGTGCCCGCGGCTTTGGCTGATCCTGTAATGGTTTTCCGATCAGCTACCCAAGGCGGTGATTTGGTCGTCATGCTTGACCTGAAGGATCAAAATGGCGGTATGATTGTGATTCCTATCGCTTTGGAACAGGAGTCTACAGGAGGGTATGCCGTTAACCTAGTGACCAGCATTTACGGGAAAACGAACGACAAGACGCTGAAGCCCAATAATCAATGGTTTGCCAGCCAGATTGATGCGGGCAATCTCCTGTACCGCAACAATAAAAAAAGCCGTGATTGGGCGCGCACTTCCAAGCTCCAATTGCTTGGGGCGAACTCACGCTCAAACCCGGCTGGTAGAAAAATATTTACTGACGCTGATCTTGTCAAGCTCCGGGAAGCGAACCCGAGGCTATACCAATCAATGTTGCCGCTAAGATTGGGAGAGGGAAAACGATATTTTCAGGATGCGGCGGAAGGAACTCGCCCTGCGGAGGAGCCTCTGAAGGGGGATACTGAAGAGAGCCAAGCCGAGCAAAAGAGTGAAGAGGAGGGCGAGAAAGCGGAAAAACTTCGCCCTGGAGATGAGGCCTTGCAGGAGGATGTGACGGCCTGGAAGGAGCAAGTTGACCAGATTATTGCTAAAGGCAACCCGCCGTCCAGTGCAGTTAGGATGCTTGGGCAGACGCCGCTTGTTATGCAGCTTTTGGGAACCGATACCCTCACCGGCAAGGCTGCGGCGGAAGGCGGTATTTACGCCGCACCACATCTGTTTGACGGCACACATCCCAACATGACGCCGGAGATGCTGAAACAGATTCCGGCGGCTATGGCCGATCCTATTGCCATATTTGATTCGGACACCCCGGCTAACAGGAGCAAGGGCGATCTGGTTTTCATGCTGGAAATTCAGGACGCTAACGGCGCAACAGTGGTGGTGCCATTGGCGTTAGAAGGGTCTAAAGATGTGGAGGGTGTACAGGTCAATATAGCCAAAAGTGCCTATGCTAAAGAAAGTAACGGAGTTCCGTCGAATTTCTGGTTCAAAAAGCAAATCAAAAAAAATGCCCGTTATGTAAACGGGCATAAAATGAAGCTTTGGCAGGACAGCGCCGGGGTCTACTTCCCCTTTACCTCGTTGCTCAATGCTTCTGATAATCAGATATATAGTGAAGCTGATCTTGTCAAGCTCCGGGAAGCAAATCCGACACTGTATCAAAAGCAAACGGATGTCCAGGAGGCGAAAGAGCCTCCCCGGGGGTATGTCACTTATTATCCTTTTAGCGACACCGCCGTGGCGCAGCTTCTGCATAAAGCGGATTTTTCCACTATTCTGCATGAGACCGGGCACCTGTTTATGCGGGAGATGGAA
>CATJOY010000097.1 GCA_949741925.1 uncultured Desulfovibrionaceae bacterium
GGAAACTTTCTTGAAAGAAAGTTTCCCTTCTCCCCCCGGACCCCCCTTATCCCTTCAAAGAACTTTTGTTAGGTCTCTTAACCAAGAGTCTCCAAAAAACAACTCGCTCCCTTTGCCTCCCCGTCTCCCCCCCCCCACACATCGACCTTGCCCCTTTTATCACAGCACGTCCAAGGCGGCAGGTATGAGGTTCCGCCCCACGCCGGGGGTATGATACCCCCAGACCCGCCAAAGGGCTACGCACAGAGGGGCGTTCTACCGTGTTACCGCGCATCAGAGCGGCGAGCGCGAGAGGAAGCGTACCATATGTAGGAATGTGCCGCTCTTGGTCCGTTTCAAATGGAGGGCTTCCGCCTCACGCCCCGCCGGAGATATGTTACCCCCGGGCTCACCAAATAGGGGGCGCATAGAGGGCCGTTTTATTGCGTTACCGGACATCAGTGCGGCGAGCGCGGGAGCGCAACGCGGGATATGCACAGAATGCGGTACCCTTGAGCCAACGCATGCCCTTGGTATTCTACCGAACCTCTATTCCCTCCCTTAATGCGGGGTCAAGGGACGTCAGGTCCCGGGGTCTGTTTTTCAATACATTTCTGCTGCAAAGCCGCCTTTTCCCCCCTGGCGGCGTCAGCCGGAAAAAACCGGTCTCGGAGTATGTCCAATACGCCTTCGCCCGCTTTTTCCCGTCTTCCTTGCCAGGGAAAAAAATTCGGCTTTTCGCGGACAAAATGTACTGAAAAACAGACCCTTGCGGGGTACGGGGCAGAGCCCCGTCTTGACTCATTGGCTTCGACAACTTCTTCCACGCTTCACGTTACCGGCGCCCAACGGCAAACGGCAGGCGGGGTATGGGGCAGAGCCCCGTCCTGATCAATTGGCTTCGACATAATTGCCTTTAACGAAAACACCGGCTGTACCCCCAACTTAGGCGGTGTGCTTTACTCTGTCACGTTCTTCGGCGCGCTTTGCGTTGTTGAAGCGATCGAGGGTGCCGACGAGGTAGCCGGTGATGCGGCGAGTGCGTTCAAATTTGAGTCCTTGGCCGACCATGATGGGGGCGGTTTCGGGGTCTGTGGTGAGGGGGGTGTGGGGCATAGTTCCCCGTTGCGGATCCCAAAGCATGTGTAAACTCCTTAAGGTTATGGATGGGGGGATTTCCTGTGTCGAGCGTGCGGGGTTATTCCCAACGGGGCACGTCGTGGTATTTTTTTTGGAGGGCCTTTAACAGATCGAGGCTGACGGCCTGGCCTTCTTTGCGGCCGCAGCGGGGGCAGGTATCGCCGATGACCCCGGTATAGCCGCAGACGGGGTCGCGGTCTAGGGGGTGATTGACGGAGCCGTAGCCAATGCCTTGATCATGCATGAAGCGGATAATAGCCTCAAAGGCTTCGGGGTTTTTGCTGGTATCGCCGTCAAGTTCCACATAGGTAATGTGGCCCGCGTTGGTAAGGGCGTGGTAGGGGGCTTCGAGCTGAATTTTGCGGAAGGAGGCAATGGGGTAATACACGGGGATATGGAACGAGTTTGTGTAGTATTCCCGATCGGTGATTCCTGGCAGGGAGCCGTATTTTCGGCGATCCAGGGCGACGAACCGGCCGGCGAGCCCTTCAGCGGGCGTGGCGATGAGGGTAAAGTTCAGCCCGGTTGCCTCGGCTTGGGCGTCAGCCCGGTCGCGCATGTGGCGGATGATGGAAAGGCCGAGTTCTTGGGCTTGATCTGATTCGCCGTGGTGCGCGCCTGTAAGGGCTTTTAAGGCTTCCGCAAGCCCGATAAAACCGATGGTTAGGGTACCGTGCTTTAAAACTTCTTCAATGGGATCATCCCAATCAAGGGTTTGCGAGTCAATCCAGATGCCTTCTCCCATGAGGAAGGGGTAATTGCGGACCTTTTTAGCGCCTTGGATTTTGAAGCGGTGGAGAAGCTGGCGAAAGACAAGATCTATGCGTTCATCCAGCATGGCAAAGAATTTTTCGGTGTCGCCAGCGGCCTCGATGCCGAGACGGGGCAGGTTGAGGGAGGTAAAACTCAGGTTGCCGCGGCCGCAGGTCACTTGGCGGTTAGGGTCGTGGATGTTGCCGAGAACGCGGGTCCGGCAGCCCATGTAGGCGACTTCGGAATTATAATCGCCGGGGGTATAATACTGAAGATTAAAGGGCGCATCCAGGAAACTGAAGTTGGGGAACAGGCGCTTGGCAGAGGTTTCCATAGCCAGGGTGAAGAGATCGTAGTTCGGGTCTTCGGGGTTGTAGCTCACGCCGGATTTAACTTTAAAGATCTGGACGGGGAAAATGGAGGTTTCGCCGCTGCCGAGGCCTGCTTTGGTGGCCAGAAGGATGTTTTTGGTGACCATGCGGCCTTCGGGGGAGGTATCGGTGCCGTAGTTGATGGAGCTAAAGGGCACTTGTGCCCCGGCACGGGAATTCATGGTGTTCAGGTTGTGGATAAAGGCTTCCATGGCCTGGTAGGTGCGGCGGTTGGTTACGGCGGCGGCTCTGGCGGCGGCGTGGGCGTGGGCTTTGGCGAGCAGGGGGCGTATTTCCGGGGGAGCGGACGCGAGCAGGCGTTCGCCGCAGGCAGTATCGTTGCCCAGGGTGATTTTTTCTTGGACCGGGGCGAGGAGCCGGGCGGCCAGATCACGGGCTGCCTCTTCGGTGAGATCTTGTTTTACCTGAAAATACCCGGTTAGGGCGGTGGCGTACTCGGCGCGGTAGGTTTTGGCAACGCCGAGGGCCATGGCGTAGTCGAAGTTGGGCACGCTTTGGCCGCCGTGCATTTCGTTTTGGTTGGCCTGGATTGCGATGCAGCCGAGAGCGGAGTAGCTTTCAATGGAGTTTGGCTCGCGCAGGTGCCCGTGTCCTGTGGAGAAGCCGTTTTTAAACAGCCGGATCAAATCAATCTGGCAGCAGGTTTCCGTAAGCATGTAGAAATCTTTATCGTGAATGTGGATATCGCCGTTGGTGTGGGCTGCTGCAATATCTTTGGGCAGGATGTAGTTATCAATAAAGAATTTGGAGCCTTCGGAACCGTATTTGAGCATGGTGCCCATGGCGGTATCGCCGTCTATATTGGCGTTTTCGCGCTTGATATCCTCCTCTACGGCGGCTGACCAGGTCAGCTTTTTGTAAATATCCATGAGGTAGGTTTCCGCGTTGCGGATTTTGGTATGCTCGGCGCGATAGAGGATGTAGGCTTTGGCGGTTTTGGCGTAGCCGAAGCGGATCAGGGTTTCTTCTACCACATCCTGGATTTCTTCGACGTGGCGGAGGTTCCCGGCTTCAAGGCGCTTGCAGACTTTTTCGGTAACGAACAGCAGGTCTGTGGGCGTCATTTCCTCTTCGCCAACGGCCTTGTTGGCCTTGCTGATGGCGTTGAGAATCTTTGTGGAATCAAAAACAGCGGGTTGACCATCTCGTTTGATAATCTCTGCGGGCATGGCGGGCTCGGCCTTGTGTAAATGGTTTCCGGTTCACGCCAAAAATCCTTCGCCTGGCAGCAGGCGAAGCATCTTCGACATACTCCGAGATTGATTTTTTGGCTGACGCCGCCGGGGGAAAAGGGCGGCTTTGCAGCGGTAATGGGGTGAGAAACAGCCGTTGGGGCGGGGGTTCCCGACGAGCCCCGGCGGGCGTTTCAGGCAGCAGGAAGATGGCAAAAGACGGCGGCTTTGTCAAACCCGGCTGCCGTTAAGGCCGCTGTAGGGAAAAGCGCTTGAGGCCGGGCGGGGGGCCGCCTGATCCGGGGTTTTGGGCCTGGCGGCGCGCGCCAAAACGGTTTTTTTTTGATGCTTCTGAGTCGGTGGTGGGGAGCGGGGGCCGGAAACAATCTCAGAAATCCTGGAGCGGCGCGGTTGGAAGGGACGCCGGGGGGCGGGCGAAAAGGGCTTGCTGCCGCAGCCGATCCACATCCCGACGCGGCGGAGCGCCGAAAAGGCGTTTGTATTCTCGGGTGAACTGGCTGAGGCTTTCATAGCCCACGGCCACACCGGCGCTGCTTGCGTCCATATCTTGCGTCAGCATAAGGCGCTGGGCTTCATGGAGCCTGAGCCGTTTTTGGAACTGGAGCGGGCTGAGGGTAGTAACCTCTTTAAAATGTCTATGGAAGGTGGAAGGGGCCATGTGGACCTTTTCGGCCAGTTCTTCAACCTGCACGGCTGTAGCCAGGTTTTGTTTCAGCCAGGCTATTGCGCGGGCCACCTGGTTGCTGTGGGAACCCAGGGTGTGGAATGAACGCAGCCGGTAGCCGTTGGGCCCGGTGAGCAGGAGATAGTGGATTTCCCGAATGACCATAGGGCCGAGGACCGCCAACTTTTCGGGAAAGTCAAAGAGTTCCGCAAGACGAAGGAAGGCATCCAGCAGGTCCGCATCCAGGGCTTGGATATGGATGCCTTTGAGCGCGGCTCCCGGTTCAACGGGTTGGGGGGGGATTTCCAGGGCGAGTTGGGCGATCAGGTTTTTATCCAGGTCAATGGCCATGGAGGCGCTGGGCGCATCCGGGGTGGCCTCGCAGACCATGCTCGCGCCGGGCATATCCACGCCGGTGACCATGACTTCGTGTTCTCCGTAGCGGTATTCTTCGGTTCCCATGAAGGCGCACTTGCAGCCCTGGACCATTTTAATGATCAAGGGCTGGTAGAAGCAGGTTTGCGGCCGGGTGGTTGTATCGCGGCGGTAGGTGCGCACGCCGGGCAGGCCGGTTTCATAGTCTCCCGGCGCGGGCATGCGGCTGAGGATCCGCTGTTTAAGCAGCGCGGCGGATCGCTCCATATCAATACGGTGTAGGTCTGTCATGAGATCTCCTTGAGAAGCAAGGGCAGGTCGGGAAGGCAGGTGGCTTCGCTCGGGGGATCGGCAGCCGCGCATGGGGTGACGCGCGGGGTTCCGGTTGCCTGAAAGTATAGCCTATTGTGGTCTAATTTTCCAGAGATAAGGAGGATCAGGCAAACATATAGAGGAGCTTTGCTGCTGCCGGATCTGTTGAGGCTCGGTTTTGCCCGGAGGAGAGCGGGGGAAGCGGCATGCCCCGGGTCGGAAGCGTTTCGGAGCCGGGTTTCCGGGCCTGATGACCAGCCCGAAGCGGTAACAGGCTTGCCGTTAGCCCTGGTTTCCAAAGGAATGACCTCTTGCGCCCGGCAGGAAACTTCCCCTGCCGGGCACAAGAGGTTTCAGGGCATTTTATGCTATGGGGCTGTTAGAGAGGGCCGCGCCTCGGATCAGGCCCTGAGTGCGGCAATCGTAGCGCGAAGGGGTTGCGCTTGTTGTTCCGGATCGGCCAGTGCCGCGCGATCTTTATCCGTGCCCGGCCCAAGGCTGATGGTCCGGAGCGGCCCCTTCCGGCTGTTCCTTTGGCGAGGGGAAGCGGCGCCTTTTCGGGCGGCCTTTCAGAGGAGTTCCTCCCCCGGCGCGATCCAGACGGCTTCCCGGCGCGCGGCTTCTTCAAAGGCCTGAGCGTCGGCATCCAAAAAGCGCTGGAAGCGGCGCTGAAACAGCAAGTGTTCCCGGCCGACGCCGGAGCTTCTGCCCTTGGCGACGATGACCTTAACCGGCTCCTCGGGGTGCCACGAGGGCCGGGCCTGGTGCAGAAAGATGACAATATCCGCATCCTGCTCAATGGCGCCGGATTCGCGCAGATCCGAGAGCAGGGGTTCTCTTCCTGCTTCTTCGTTTTTGCGGTTGAGCTGGGCCAGGACCAGCACGGGAACGAGCAGTTCTTTGGCCATGAGCTTGAGGGCCCGGCTCATGGCGGCCACTTCGCGTTCGCGGCTTTTCTCGTGGTCCTGAGGGGTCATGAGCTGGAGGTAATCCACAACAACCAGGCCGATCTCTCCGTTTCGCTGCTCCATGCGGACCCTGCGGCGGAGTTCTCCGGGGGTGACCGCGGTATCATCGTGGAGGATCAGGGCTGCCCGGCGCATGGATTCCAGGGCCTTTTTGGTTCTCCGGCGTTCCTGGTCCGAAAGGCCCTCCCGAAAGCTGCCCAAGTTGATGCTTCCGACATTGGCCACCACCCTATCGATCAACTGTTGCCGGGGCATTTCCAGGCTTTGAAAGAGGGCCTTTTTTCCGGAGCAGGCCACGGACCAGGCGAAGTTCAAGGCAAAAGCGGATTTGCCCACGGAGGGCCTGGCCGCCAGAACCGCCAGTTCTCCGGGCATAATACCGCCCCGCAGGATGCGGTTGAGAGGGCGCCAAGGCGTTTTGATCGGCGCGCGTATGCGGCGTTCAGCCTCCAGTTCTTCGCGGTAGGCATCCAGCAGGGTAGGCCAGGAGGGCGGGGCGGCCTGGTCCACGGATTCCAGATTATCGGCCACCCGGCGCAGCTCTCCGGCAATGAGATCCACGGGCACGCCCTGGGTCCGGATCTGACGCATAATCTCGGGGAGTTCTTGTTGGGCCACGGCTTTTTTTGCTTCATCCCGCAGCTCCACGGCGGAGCGCAGGAGAGCCGCCTCTGTCAAGAGATCCGTGTCATGCTCATAGGCCAGGGCCGCCACATCGCCCGCGCCGCCGGGGAAACGGGCCAACTTGCCGCTGATGGAAAGGCGGTCCACCACGGTCATGAGGTCCACGGTAGCTCCTTCGCGGACCAGTTCCGCCATGGCTTCGGCCACCATCCGGGTATCCTGGTACGCAAAGCACTCGGGCGGGCATACGGCCACAACATCTCCGGCGAGCCAGGGTCGTTTAAATTCGCGGAAAATACCGGCCAGGAGAGCTGTTTCCAGCAGGTGACGCGCGGTTGTCGGGTGCATCAGCCGTTCCTTTTTGGCCCCGTCAGGGGGTATGGTGTTGTGGTCAATGGGAAGTGGGGCTCCGCCCCACGCCCCGCCGGGGGTATGATACCCCCGGACCCCCCAGACGGGGTGCGCGCGCAGGGCAGTCCATCCCAGCCCCACCGCTGTACCGGACATCAGTGCGGCGAGCGCGGGAGCGCGAGCGCAACGCGGGATATGCACGGAATGGGGTAACGTTGAGCCAACGCATGCCCTTGGTATTCTGCCGCCCCGCCATTCCTCCCCCTAATGCGGGGTCAAGGGACGTCAGGTCCC
>CATJOY010000098.1 GCA_949741925.1 uncultured Desulfovibrionaceae bacterium
ATTGAAAAAATGGCCGCCAACAACTCCAAGATCGGCAAAGGCGCCGGCCAGGTTGTGGACGATACGGCTTCGGGTGAACTCGCCGGGTGCATTGCCGTGGATTACATCACCCTCGACAAGATCAAAAAGGGTGCGAAGCTCGCTTATGTGTTTCCCCCGGAAATTCTTGTGGTCCCGAGCCCCGTCGCTATCATTAAGGATACTCCGAACCTTTCGGCCGCGCAAAAATTTGTGGATTTCCTCCTTTCCAAAGAGGCCCAGGAAATCATCGCTTCCGAAGGAACCCTCCCTGTCCGCAATGACGTGAAGCTGAACCCCGGCCTGCCCGTTGCATCGCCTGAAGAAGCCGTACAGCGCTCTATAAAAATAGACTACCTTTCCCTCCAGGCTGAAAAGCAAAATACCATCAAGAAGTTTACGGACATTATGCAGAAGAAATAATTGCCTGAGGTAAAGTATCCGGCGAAATCGGCACTTCCGGTTTCGCCGGATGTGGTTATGCCGTTTCCGGACGCCGCAAGGAAGGTTTTAAGAAGAAGTGGAAAAAACACGCGCTAGAGAGCGATCTGGCGGCTATCCCTTCAAAGGCCCTCTTGCGGCAATCCGAACCATTAAAGAGAGTGCCCTATGGCTACAATTACCTTGAATTCAGTCAGTAAGGCCTATGAAAAAAACGTCGTGCTTCAGGATCTTGATCTGACGGTCGACCATGGGGAGTGCTTTACGCTCCTCGGGCCTTCGGGCTGCGGCAAAACAGTGCTGCTTCGTTTGATCGCCGGTTTCGAAACCCCGGATGCCGGTTCCATAAGCATCGGCGATACGCCGGTCGCCCGGGCGGGCGAAGACACCGTTCCCCCGGATAGGCGCGACCTTGGCGTTGTATTCCAGGATTATGCGGTCTGGCCGCATATGACTGTGTTTCAGAATGTATCCTACCCCCTCAAGCTGGCCAAAACGCCGGATGCTGAATTGGCCGAAAAGACCATGCATGCTATTTCTCTGGTGAACATGGTCGGGCTTGAAAAAAGGCTCCCCTCGGAACTTTCCGGCGGCCAGCAACAGCGCGTGGCCCTGGCCCGGGCTTTGGTAGCCCGCCCCTCCATCATGTTGCTTGATGAACCGCTCTCCAACCTTGATGCCAATCTGCGCGAGGAAATGCGCTTTGAGATAAAAGAGCTGCAACACACTCTTGATATTACCGTGTTCTACGTCACGCATGATCAGGAAATTGCCCTGGCCATATCCGACCGCATGGCGATTATGGATAAAAACGGCAAAATCCGTCAAATCGGTTCCCCTACAGAAATCTATGAAAAACCGAACGACATTTTCGTGTTCAATTTCATGGGGGTAGCGAATTTCCTGCATGTCAACGAAAGCGGAGGCGTGTTGCGCGCTGGGAATGGAGAACAGCCAGTCCCCTGGTCCATGCCGGAAAGCTTTTCTCATGAGTGGATCGGCGCCTGCCGCCCTTCAGACGTGATCATCGACCGCCCCGGAAAGCTCGCCAAAGCCCTGAAAGGGACTATCAAGCGGGCCAGCTTCCTCGGGGCCATGATGGATTACCTGGTTGATATCGATGGAACACACATTCGTACCGAGCTAGAGACCCATCGAGCAGTTTCCGAGGATCTCATATTTGCGGAAGGAGAAACGTGCGATATCGCGTTCCATAACCTGCACTGGTTCGACGCGAAGCAGTTGGGGGAGGTAACGGAATGAGCATTGCGATCAAAAAGGGAGGCGGCTTCGGAACCGCGCAAATAATCTTGGCCCTGTCCATCGGTATTCTGGTGGTTTTCGTGGCCTTTCCGGTTCTGCTGATTTTATGGAACGCCTTTTTCGACAACAACGGCAACTTCAACGCTACGGACGTAGTCAATGTTCTCACCCACCCCGATACTTACCAGGCCTTGCTGAACTCCGTCATCATCGCCCTGGGAACAACCATCGGCAGCACCACAATCGGCACGTTCTTCGCGTGGCTGGTTACCCGAACGGACCTTCCCTACAAAAAATTTATGAAAGGGATGTTTCTCGTACCGTTTATGCTGCCCTCGTTTATCGGAGCCCTGGCCTGGAAAATGCTCCTTTCCCCGAGGGCCGGGTATATTAACAGATTTTTCATGGATACGCTGGGATTCGACGGGCCGATCTTTAACATATATAGTTACGGCGGCATCATCCTGGTTGAGATCATGTACCTTTTCCCCTTTGTGTTTATCCAGGTCTGCGGCGCGCTGGAGCGCATGGATCCGACCCTGGAGGAATCGGCGCGCATCTCCGGGGCCGGTCTCGGCACCATCACCCGGAAGATCACCATTCCTCTGGTGCTCCCGAGCATCCTTTCCGGAGCGCTCCTGATCATGCTTTATTCCATGGCCCACTTCGGCACAGTGGCTGTACTGGGAATTGAAAACGGAATTTTCAACATCCCGACCTTGATTTATGAACGTATCCACCAAAGCGCGGGAAGCTTTGAATCAATTCGTACCGGCACGGTGCTCGCAACGGTTCTGGTCATTTCCGCCGCATTCATCATCTGGATGCAAAACAAAATTTTGGGCAAAGGGCGGTATCAAATTATCGCCGGCAAGAGTTTCCGCCCTATGGAGCTCAAATTGCGCGGTCTCAAGTATCCGCTGTTGATTTTCTGCCTGGCATACATCGGGTTCACCATCATTTTGCCTACGGTGGTCATTTTCCTCGTTGGCGCTCTGCCCACTTACGGGCTGCCCTTTACATGGGAAAACCTGTCCCTCGCTAACTACAAGTTCATTCTTTTTGAACATAAACTGACCAAAGACGCCATCTTCAACTCAGTAACGCTGGGACTTTCCGCAGCCTTAATCACTATGTTTGCGGGCGTGATGATCTCTTACGTCATCGTCAAGATGAAGGTTCGCGGCAAGGGAATTCTCGAATTCCTCGGCATGCTGCCCTTCTCGGTGCCGGGCTCGGTTATCGCACTAGGGGTTATTCTTGCTTGGAGCGGCAAGTTCGGTATCAACCTCTACAACACAGTCTGGATCATCCTTGTGGCCTATATCGCGCGGTATATGGCCTTTTCGCTCAAGGCCAACTCAGCGGCTTTAGAGCAAGTGCACGATTCACTGGTTGAAGCGGCCCGTGCATGCGGCGCAACCATGTGGCAGGCACTCAAGGATATCGTTATTCCCCTGGTCCGCCCGGGGATGTTCGCAGCGTTTTTCCTGATCTTCCTGCCTTCGCTTCGGGAGCTGACTGTTTCCATCATGCTCTACGCGCCGACCACGCGCACTATAGGCGTTGCCATCTACACGCTGAACGAAGACGGTGAGACGGTAACCTCGGCTGCCCTGGCGGGTATTGCACTTATTCTGATCATCGTGGGGCAAACGCTTATCAACCGTTTTTCCGCCAAGTACACGAACAAGAGGTAGCCCATGTCGTACGTAAGACTCATCGATGTAACGAAACGCTTTGGGCAGGTAACGGCGGTGGATCGGCTCAATCTTGAGATCGAAAAAGGAGAATGTTTTTCCATGCTTGGCCCTTCCGGCTGCGGAAAGACAACAACCTTGCGCATGGTCGCAGGTTTTGAGGATCTTGATGATGGTGAAATTCATGTCGGTGACCGCCTGCTTTCCTCAAAACGCCGCGGCTATTATCTGCCGCCGGAAAAACGCGATTTCGGCATGGTGTTCCAGGCATTTGCGGTCTGGCCGCATCTCTCCGTCTATGAAAACGTAGCCTTCCCCTTGCGCATTAAAAAAGTTGCCGCCAGCGAAATCGAGCGGAGAACAAAAGATGCTCTGGCCTCCACTAATCTGCTGAATGTGGCTCAAAAAAGCCCGGAAGATCTTTCCGGCGGGGGCAAGCAACGCGTTGCCCTGGCACGCGCGCTGGCCATCAACCC
>CATJOY010000099.1 GCA_949741925.1 uncultured Desulfovibrionaceae bacterium
CTCGGCATGGAGTGTTACCACGCCGCCCAGGCTGTGGACCTTCGGGGGGCAAAAAAGCTTGGCGTTGCCACGGCCAAAGCCTATGCCGCCATTCGTGAGGTCATCCCGTTCCTCGGCCAGGACCGGGTTCTCAGCAACGATATTCAGAAAGGTTATGATCTGGTAAAAAGCGGCAAACTCGCCGCCATCGCCAGGAGTGCCTGCGTTTGCAAATAAGTTCCCGGGGCTGTGCCCGGATTGTCGTATCCCCTTCAACGACGGAGTGCAACGATGGTAGAAAATTGGCATGTCTTGGATTGGCTGGCTGTTGCCTTATATTTAGGCACTATGATTTTTGTGGGGTGGTATGTCGCGCGTAAAGTGAAAAACTCGACCGATTTTCTCATGGCCGGGCGGTCGCTGACCTATCCCATGGTTGTCGCTACCCTGGCTGCTACCTGGTATGGTTCCGGCGCTGTTTTCGGAACCGCGCAGTTGGCCTATACCAGCGGTATCGCGGCCTTCATCGTGTGGTGCATCCCGGCCCACCTCGGCCGCATCCCCTTGGCCCTGTGGGTGGCCCCCAAGGTGCGCGGGCTCAAGGAAACCACGATCCCGGCGCTGCTCGGCAGGCTGTACGCCAAACCCGTGGCCATCCTGGGCGCTCTGCTGATCCTTTGTTTTTCAACCCGGATCATGGATATCGTTTCCGTGGGCTTCATGGGCTATACGGTTACCGGCCTGCCGAACTGGATTACCGGCGCCGTCATCGTGGGCGTTGTTATTGTTTATTCTCTGTTTGGCGGTTTGTGGTCGGTGGTCATGACCGACGTGCTGCAATTCCTGCTGATGACCACCTTGACCTTATTGTTGCTTGTTCCTGTGTGGAACTTGGTCGGCGGCTTTGACGGGCTCTCGGCTACCATCCCCGCTGAGCACTTCAGGCCTACCGGCGACATGACTATAGGGCAGATGCTGATCTTTTTCCTCCTCGGGTTCCAGGTGTACGCCGACCCCGCGGCCTATCAGCGGTTCGGCGCTTCCAACAACGCCGGAACAGCCCGTCGGGCTTATCTGACCTGTCTGTTGATCTGGTTGGCCTTTGATACGGTCATTACCATGCTCGGCCTGTGCGCCCGGTCTCTGTACCCGGAACTGATTGAACAACCCAATATCGCCTTCCTGACCATGGCCATTGATAATTTGCCGCCGTTCCTGACCGGCTTGTACATGTGCTCCATTCTGGCGGTGATTATGTCCACCATGAGCTCCTTTTATCTTGTTGGGGCCACTACCATGACGGTGGACCTGGTCAAGCCGTTGTTCATGCCGCATATGAATGATAAGCAGCAGATCACCCTCACCAGGTTATTTATGGTCGTTATCGGCCTGTGCGGCGTCCTCATGGCCTTTCAATTCAAGACAGTGCTTGACGCGGTGATCTTCCTCGGCGGCCTGTATCTGGCTTCGGCCTTTGCTCCTGTTCTCGGCGGGCTGTTCTGGAAGGGGCGCTTAACCGTAGCCGGAGGGTTCTGCAGCATGCTCGTGGGGATGGGGGTTACCATTGTCTGGAAGTTCATTCTTGGTACTCCCTTTGGCGTTAACGCCATGCTGGTTGCCCTGCCGGCTTCGATCGCGTTCTTTTTTATCGGCAACATGTTTGGCGAGGATATTCGGACCAGAACGGCCAATGCGCCGGTCTCTAAGTAAAGGAGTGGGCCATGGAACAAAAAAATAGTGATGAGACGAGCGGCATTTCCTCGAAAGATTATTTGATTGCTTTGGGGATTGTGCTGGAATGCCTGACCATTTACCTTTTTCTGGTCAACAAAGTCAGTATAATAGGGGTCTTATTGCCCCTCATTGTGGCCGGCGTGGCGGTTACGATAACCGGCCTTGCCCTGCGGGATTTTTTCCGGCAGCATAAATAACCGTTGGATTTCCCGGCCCGGCGCCTTCACGCCCCGGGCCGGGACGGAGCGCACAGCGTATGGAAATGGTTGGTACGTCAGTTTGCGTAAGAGAAGACCAGATCCGCCGCAAAGCCGCAGGCAAGGGTGGATTGTTGGGGAAACTGCTGTTATTCGGCACCCCGTTAACCCTATTACGTTTGGAATACCTTAAATATTATCGCGTACCTTTGGGCTATGAGGTAAGCACGCGGGTTTTTCCCGCGCGCCGTAAGGAGCTTTCCGGTTCTCTCGAGGTGATCGTTGAGGCCATGACCGGCAAATGCGCTATGAACAATGCGTCTGTAGCATTGCAGACGGTTACGGGCCTTCGGTTTATGGACGGCCGCTATGATCTGAAAGAAGAGGAGGCCTTGCAACTGGCCAAAAATTTCGCAGTGCGTGTGGTGACCCGCCTGGCCAAGGGGGTGCCGCGATTCCATGAACGCTGCGCGGTGGAGGCTTTTTACCGCCCTCACTACATCGCCTATTATGGGAATCCGGAAGACAAGAATTGCCGTTACCTGCCCTTTGAAGCCGATGGGCAGACGTTCAAGCGGTAAGCCACGTTGTCGACTCGTGCCGTGGAGCGCATCATTCTGTATGCCTCCGGCGGTTGGGAGCCTAACCCGAACTCCATCAGAAGAAAGATTCCCTTGCCCTCCCTGCGGGGGAGTTTTTCGTGCTTTCCCACGCTTTTATGGCCTTCTCGCCGGTGCGAACCTTTACCATAAGCCGTCTTTGGGGAGAAAAATATCGCTTCCCTCAGAAATATGTTCCTGGCGGGCGAGCAAACCGGCAATTTTTTGGTATTTTTCGTTGAGGATTGCAAATTTACGCGCATACGCTTGAAACTGTGGTCCTAAGTGGTGAACCCGTTGAGCAAACAGCGCACAGGCAAACTCGTATAATTCTCTATCAGCTTTGTTTAGTTGTACAGCAAGC
>CATJOY010000100.1 GCA_949741925.1 uncultured Desulfovibrionaceae bacterium
CACAGGCCGGATGCCCTCTGCTTCTGTGGCGATCTTGGGCAACGCATTTTTCAGTTGCCTTTCTCCTGGAAATCTTTGGGCGTGGACATTCGGGGGCGTTCCTTTACCCTGCGGGTCAACTATCGCACGTCACACCAGATACGCAGTCAGGCCGACAAGCTGCTGGATGCCGAACTCACCGACGCCGACGGCAACGTGGAAAAGCGGAGCAATCCTATTTCTGCCTTTAATGGCCCACAACCCGACATCCTCTCTTTTGCGTCAGAAGAAGAGGAAAGCCAAGCTGTGGCCCAATGGCTTGTCGCACGCCGTGATAAGGGGATGGCTGCCCGGGAAATGGCGGTTTTTGTCCGGTCGGCGGCGGAAATTCCCCGTGCGGAGGCTGCGCTACGTCAGGCCCAAATCCCTTATATCGTCCTTGACAGGGATATGGATATTCCTAAAGACAGCGCCGCCATTGCTGTCATGCATCTTGCCAAAGGGCTGGAGTTTCATGCTGTGGCCGTCATGGCCTGTGATGCCGACGTTATCCCCTCCCAACAACGAATAGAAGATATGGGCGATGATGCGGATTTGGAAGACGTGTACAACACCGAACGTCAGCTTTTGTATGTGGCCTGTACGCGGGCGCGGGACCATTTGCTGATCTGTGGTGTGGAGCAGACATCGGAATTTCTGGATGACCTATTAATGTAGACATCAGGCCACCTCTACCCAGAAGCCAGATCGATTTAAATTGGTGGAAATAGTGGTGGGAAAAATTTCCGCCTACGAAAAAGGCCTTACGATTTTCACCGTAAGGCCTTGATTTTCCTGGTTGCGGGAAGAGGATTTGAACCTCTGGCCTTCGGGTTATGAGCCCGACGAGCTACCGAACTGCTCCATCCCGCGTCATTTTTGTTAACGCGTTACATCGCGTCAACAAGAAAGTCACTATATCGGATGCCTGGTAAGCGGTCAAGCACTTTTTACTTTTTCTTGTGCTTGAAGACGCCCGACCGGTCCCTCCGCAGAGGAGAGCCGGGCGCTCAGATTATTTCCGTTCCCTTTCCCGACCGCCGCGGCTTCTATCGCGGTCCCGGCCGCGGTCGCCACGGGGCGGCCGGGCGGTATCCTCGGGTTTCCATTCAATGCCTTGTTCCTCAAGGAGTACGGCTTTCCGGGAGGCGCGGATACGGTCACCGTTGATTTCAATGACTTTGACCGTCATTTCCTCGCCCAGATGGGCCACATCCGAAGCCTGCTCCACGCGGTTGGTATCAAGCTGGGAAATGTGGACCAGGGCTTCAAGGTTGGGCAGAATTTCGACGATGGCGCCGATTTCCAGCACCTTACGGACCTTGCCCACGTAGTTTTTGCCGAGTTCAGCGTGCTGGTCATAGTAAAGCACCATTTCCTTGGCCCGCTCCAGAGATTCCAGAGTCGGGGCAAAAATGGAGACCTTGCCGGAATCTTCGATATCCACGGAAGCGCCGGTATCGGCGGTGATCTGTTTGATGTTCTTGCCGCCCGGTCCGATGATCAGGCGGATGATATCGGGGTTGACAACAACCTCGGCGTGCTGCGGGGCGTATTCGGAAAGCTCTGTTCTGAACGAAGGCAAAGCCTTCTTCATGGCCTCGAGCACCACAAGGCGGGCTTGTTTGGCTTGGCTCATGGCCCGGGACATAACTTCGGTGGAAATCCCCTTAATTTTGATATCCATTTGTACGGCAGTTACGCCTTCGGCGGTGCCGGCAATTTTGAAATCCATGTCGCCGAGAGCGTCTTCATCGCCCAGAATATCGGTCAAAACGATGAAATCGGCATCCTCTTTGATCAAGCCCATGGCGATGCCGGCCACCGGGGCGCTGATGGGTACGCCGGCATCCATGAGCGAAAGGCAGCCGCCGCAGACCGCGGCCATGCTCGAGGAGCCGTTGGATTCCAGGGTTTCGGATACAACGCGAATGGTAAAGGGAAAGCTGTCGTCCTGGGGCAGAATCGGCCGCAAGGCCTTTTCGGCAAGCGCGCCATGGCCGATTTCCCGGCGCGAGACGCGAACCGGCTTGACTTCGCCAACCGAGAACGGCGGGAAGTTATAGTGGAGCATGAATTTCTTGGTTACATCGCCGGTTAGGGAGTCAACGCGCTGTTCGTCGGTGCTGCTGCCCAGGGTCGTGACCACCAGAGACTTGGTTTCGCCGCGTGCGAACAGGGCGGAACCGTGGGCGCGGGGCAGCACCTTGGTTTCAATAAGGATGGGGCGAACCGTCGTGGTATCCCGTCCGTCCAGGCGCACCCCTTCATCCTTGATGCGACGGCGCATGATATTTTTTTCCAGGTCGCCCAGCACATCCGGGGCGGCGGCTAGGGCCTTTTCGTCTTCGGCAAAGGAAGATGCGGCCAGAGCTTCCATGGCCTTTTCCTTTACGGCTTTGCGGGCTTCCTTGCGCTCAAGTTTACCGGGGATCTTCAAGGCGGCCCGGATATCGTCTTCCACGGCGGAAAGCAGGAATGCAGCCAGCGGCGCGGTATCATAGGCAGGCTTCACGGCTTTCTTTTCTTTACCGGCCAGGGAGCGCAATTCTTCTTGGGCTCGGATTAGGGGCTGGATTTCTTTGTGGCCCCATGCCAGCGCTTCGATAATGACTTCTTCGGGGACAAAGCGGGCCTCGCCTTCAACCATAACCACGGCTTCGGCCGATGCGGCAAAGACAATGTTCAGGTCGCTGACGGCCATTTCAGCAACTGTGGGGTTAAGGATAAAGTTGCCGTCAATACGCCCGATGCGGCCTCCGGCCACCACTTCGTCAAAGGGAATGGAAGAGATATGCAAGGCGGCGGAAGCGCCGGTCAGGGCCAGAACGTCGGATTCGGTTTCCTGGTCTGAGGAGATGACACTGGCGAGAACCTGCACCTCATCGCGAAAACCTTTGGGGAAAAGGGGCCGAATGGGCCGGTCAATGAGCCGGGAGACCAGGGTTTCCCGTTCAGAGGGGCGGCCGATTTCGCGGCGGAAAAAAGAGCCGGGAATGCGTCCGGCGGCGTACATGCGCTCGGAATACTCAACAGTGAGCGGGAAAAAGCCCTTGTCGAATTCCAACGGCTGCGAGCAGGCGGTCACCAGCACCACCGTGCCGCCGCATTGAATCCAAACAGCCCCTTCGGCCTGGTTGGCCAGGCGGCCTGTTTCGATAATGATTTCCTTGCCGCCTACTGTCGCGCTGACGCGCGTTGATGTAAATACACTCATGAAGATACCTTTCTGGCAGGGGCTCCCGGGAAATAGTCCGAAACGCTCTTCGGGCTGTTTCCCGGACCCCCCTGTCATGGTTTACGGCCGTGCTCAGAGCATTGCGCTCTTGAAAAAATTCTATACTCCGGCGGCGGAAACCGCCGCCTGTTCTGAAGGACCCGGCGACACTGTTTCAGGAAGAACCATGCAAGGCGCAAAAACGTGGGCTGCCCCAGGGGGCGAAGCCCAATGCGCCGCGGCAAACCGCGTTTCGCCGTATCCTTCGGAACGTTTTAGAATTCTATTATTCCAGACGGCCCGTTGATGACGAGACTCCCGCCGGGCGATCCGGCGGGAGTCATTACCTTTTACTTGCGCAAGCCCAATTTATCGATTAGGGCACGGTACCGCTGAATATCTGTTTTGCGCAGATAGTTCAGCAGGTTGCGGCGTTTGCCCACCAATTTGAGCAGACCTTGCCGCGAGTGGAAGTCTTTTTTATGGGTTTTAAAGTGTTCCGTCAGGTAGGCAATCCGGCTTGTCAAAAGAGCTACCTGAACTTCCGGGGAACCTGTATCCCCTTCGTGTTTGGCGTGAGCGTCGATAACCGCTTTTTTTTGTTCGCCATCCATGGCCACAGCACTATCCTCCTACGTTGGGCGCGGCCCTTGCCGCGCTCAGTTCCACAGCCCCCGCATGATCGACCAACAGGGTTTCCCCGCATGCAGCATTCCTTCCATCAGGGCCAGCGCCTTTCCGGTTTCATCCAGCATCAGCGCTTTCAGACCGGGGGCAAAATCCTGCGGAAGGGGCGCGTCATCCTCCGATGAGATGCGCATGCCGTTGCGGACTTTTTCCGCCTGGTCCCGCCTGAGACGGATCACAGCCCAATCCGGAAGGGCCTTTTCCAGAGGAATGACCCTGGCCGGGAAAGCCTGCGGTTCCGCCAGGAGCTCGTCGAGCCCCACGGCGTCGGCCAGACCGAACGGGTGGCTGTACTCCCGGGTAAGCTCTGTTAGTGCGGCGCCGCACCCTAAGCGTATCCCCAAGCTGTGGGCCAGGGACCGTATATAGGTGCCGGAAGCGCACGCTACCCGGAAGCGGCAAAGCGGAAGATCGACCCATTCGATCTCCGCGTGTGAAATCAGCACGGTCTTTGTTTTGACCGGCGTTTCCAATCCCTTGCGCGCCATGGCATACAGGGGTTTCCCCTGGTGCTTGGCGGCGGAATAGGGCGGCACCTCCTGCCGGGTTTCCCCGATCCAGGAAGCGACACTTGCTGCCAGCATTTCTCGGCTGACGCCTGAGGCGTCGCGCCGGGCTACTACTTCGCCTGTGGAATCCCAGGTATCCGTGGTCTCGCCCAGGCGTAGGGTGCCGGCGTAAATTTTTTTCCCGGCGGCCATGAGGTGGCCGGAAAGCTTGGTGGCTTGGCCCAGCAGCACAATGAGCACACCGGAGGCCATCGGATCCAGAGTTCCCGCATGCCCGATTTTTTTTTGACCCAGATGACGCTTGATAGGGGCGATGCAGGCGGCTGAGGAGGGGCCCGAGGGCTTATTCAGAACAAGAATGCCGTCCTGCTGCGGCCATATGCTGCACTTTTTCATAAGTAAGAACGTAATTTACTATACCGAAAGAACCGTTCTGTCCAGCATTTCCGCCATTCTCAGCGCGTTGCGCAGAAAAAGCCGGCGCCTTTTCTTGCAGCAACGGCGGCATTCAGGGGCGTCGGATAAAGAGCTTTCAAGGTTCAGGCAGGTCAAGGGTAGCCTGCGACTGATTAAAAATGAATTGGTTATTACAACAGAACCGGCTAAAGCCACAGCGTGCTCAGCGAGGTCTCTTCCGCCGATTTTTCTCCATCCTTCATGGCTCCGGCCCGCGCGCTGTCCGCAACCTATGTCTTTGAAAACGCGTTCTTTAAAAAAGTTACGGATTTCCAGATTGCCCGGGAGCATTTCCCGCCGGTTTCCCGTCTTTCCCGCCGCTGAAAAATAGTGTATCGCTAACGGGGAGTTGCACCCTGAACATACGCCGGTCGCCTGCTGCCGCGGGGAGGCCGTTGTGGAGACGCCATGGCCCGGAACAGGCCGCGCAAACGCCCGCCCTTGGGGGAACCGCCGCGCTATGCATCAAGAGTATACGTCGCCCTGCGCCGGGAGGATGTGGGCTTGTTTCGCTTTCTTCTGGAGGCAGAAGATAATCTGGCCTACATGACTATTGTGGATAAATGGGCCGCCGTGGCCGCTGTGGTCTACTCGCCGCACCAGGAGCGGGCTGTCCGAGACTATCTGGACAGGATGCGCGGGACTGTGCCCCTCCGGATCATCAATTTTCCGGCCCGGAAGGACGAACGGCCGGACCGCCCAGAGCGGACAACAAACGGGGAAAAGCCTCAATGAGCAACGGTTTGCTGAAAATCTGCCTGTATTGTTTGCTGCTCCTGATCATGCCGTTGCCCGGCCGGGCCGGGGAGGCGGGAACAATCTCTGCCGGGGATCGCTATGAGGAACAAAAGCATCTGAACCCGGAGTTCGCGGCTTCGGAAAAAGCTTTGAGAAGGGCCCGAAAGCGCTTTCTGGCTGTTCTTGGCCCCGATCTGCAAAAGCCGGCGGAAAGGTTGCTGCTCCGAGAGGAATTCGGGGAGCTCCAGGGCGTGCGGCAGGACGAGCCGGATCAGGAAGCGTTTGAACGGCTGCGCAAGGAACGGGAACCGCTGCTGCGTTATCTGGAGCTGGCCGCTCAAGCCGGTCGGGAGGACGAGGGCTTTCTTATCCTGCTTCGCCCGGTCTGCCTGGAAGCGGTCGGAGCGCGGCGCGGGAATCTTCGGGCTGCCGTGATCAGAGCCCTTCGGGAATATGATGCCTTTCGCGCAACCGGCACAGTCCCTCCCGGGTATATCTTGCGGCGGGTTACGAGGCAAAACCGGAGTGAAATCTGGGGTGTGATTTTGCATGACGATTGCGGGCCATCGCCGGATGGCGGCGATGCCGTGGCCGCCCACGTGCTGCGCGTTGTGCCGGGCACAACGCAGGTAACCATCATGCCGCTGATCGCGCCTTCTATGGCCGCCTTTTTTCCCTCTTCCGGAGGCAGGCCCGCGCCGCGGGGACCTCTGCGCGGTCCTGACGGCAAGCGCGTAGACGCCCCGGAACCGGTGGTTGCCCTCACCCTGACCAACGATTCCGGCCCGTTTCACTTTACTCTTGCCCTTACCCAGAATTGGGCTGCGGCCGCCCGGAAGGGGAAAGTGACTGCCATGGCCGTGCCCGAATGCACCAATTTCCCGTATACCTGGAGTGAAACGAGCCTGACGTACCTGCGGGGTCTGCCTGAATGCCGTACTGAGGAGTGGGGATATTTCTCACCCATTGAGGGCGGGGAGCTGCTGCCGGTGGTCGACCGCCTCCGGGAGGAACGAGCGGCTAATCCCGAATGTGATAACCATCTGGCAGCCCTTGATGCGGCCTGGACGCAATTTCGGGCTTTATTCGCTCCAAAAACTCGGGCTTTCGTGGAATCCATATATACCGCCTGGCTTGCGGAAAGGATGTACGCCGTATACGGCTCCTGTGGCGATAGCCGGGCCTTTTCCGCGGCCCTCAAGCGTTTGGATGAGCCGGTGATTGCCTATATGCGCGAGGCGGCTTCTTTACTGAAAAATCCGGATGCGCGCCTTTTTTTCCTTCTGGAGCCATTGCACGCCCTGCGCCCTGAGCTGACAGCCCTAGAGAAGGATGGAGGCCGTGATGATCCCGAGCGCCGTCAACGCGCGCTGCTGCGTGGCGAGGAGGAGCCTGCATTGACCGCGTTGGCCGCGGAGCAAGTGCGGGTTTTGCACACCCCGCCTCAGGATGAGACTGCGCTAACGGCCGGCCGCTCCACCGGGATTGAGCATTCCTTGTGGCAGAAGGGAGAGAAACATATTGTTGCAGGGGCGTCGGGTGGCAGCCAGTTGAACGTTGCCTCCTTTTTCCCCTTGCCGCCAGGGAATGACGGGCAGTGGTTCAAAGATGCATACCGGGCCGTGAGCGGCTTTGACGGTGAAGTTTGGGGGCTCGCAGCCTGCGCCGTTTTTGATCCTCAAGGGGGCGGCATCGTTCCACGACATCAGATTACCCGAATCCATAAGGGCTTGGTGGATTTTGTTACCCCTGCCTTGCCGGATTCGAGCGTTTTTTTCCGGGGCGGGAAAGGGCTTTGGCCCTCGCTCGACGGAGAGGGCGGTGTGTGTTCTCCGGCCTGCCGGAACCAGCCCGCTTTTTCTGTAGATACCTTTCGGGTTCCTTTTGGTCTGACCGCTGTGGCCGCGCAACCGGAGTTTCCGGGCCGGGGAAGAACTGTGGAGTGCACTCCGGAGTGCAGCGCGCCCTATATTTGGAAGGATGGGGCCTATGTGCCCGATGAGCCCCGCTGCCTGCCCGAGGGACGCTGGGGATGCCGCGCAGAAAAGGAATAAGCGGCTCCCTGCCTTACGGCAGGCCTGAATACCGGGTGGATGCACCCTGAAAATAACTTTCTGCTCTGGAGGGAGAATGAGCGCAGTCTGGAAAGGAATCGTGCTGGCCGGAGGAGCGGGCACGCGGCTGTTCCCGCTAACCCGCACGGTCAGCAAGCAACTCATGCCGGTGTACGATAAGCCTATGGTCTATTATCCGTTATCCGTGCTGATGATGGCGGGTATCAGGGATATTATCATCATCAGCGCGCCGGAGCAGCTTCCCCTTTTCCAAGGCCTTCTCGGGGACGGCAGCCGTTGGGGGTGTTCTTTTACCTATGTGGTGCAAGAGAAGCCCGAAGGCATCGCCCAGGCCTTTATTTTAGCCGGAAAGCATATCGAGGGCTGCAATACCTGCTTAATTCTCGGGGATAATATTTTCTTCGGCCACGGTCTGTTTTCCTGCTTGCGCGAGGCCATGCTCCGGGAGCAGGGCGCTACTGTTTTCGCCTACCATGTACGTGATCCGGAACGCTATGGCGTGGTTAGTTTTGACGAGCGTCACCGGGCTGTGGATATCGAAGAAAAGCCCGCCCGCCCCAAATCGAATTACGCGGTGACCGGCCTTTACTTTTATGACCGGCAGGTGGCTGAAATTGCCTCCTCCCTTGTCCCTTCGGCGCGTGGGGAGCTGGAAATCACCGATTTGAACAACGTTTATCTCAAAAATGACGCCCTGCATGTGGAGCCTCTGGGGCGCGGCATTGCCTGGCTGGATACCGGCACCCACGATGCCCTGCTTTCCGCAGCCAATTTTGTGCAAACCGTGGAGCAGCGCCAGGGGCTTAAAGTGGCCTGCCTTGAGGAAATTGCCTGGCGGAACGGGTTCATCAGCTATGAAAAGATGCGGGAAGAAGGCCGTGCCTTGGGCAAATCCAGCTACGGCGAATACCTTCTTTCCCTGGAAAACAAGAAGGATGGCGCATGGAAGTTGTGACAACGACAATCCACGGAGTCCTGCTTATTAAGCCCAAAATTTTCGGGGACGCCCGCGGCTATTTTGTGGAGACCTGGCAGGAAAAACGGTATCGCGAGGCAGGCATTGCCTTTTCCTTTGTGCAGGATAACCACTCCCATTCGGCGGCCGGCATTGTGCGGGGCTTACATTTTCAGCGCGACTTTCCCCAGGGCAAGCTAGTTTCCGTCTCCAAAGGCAGGGTGTTCGATGTGGCCGTAGATATCCGAAAGGATTCGCCCACCTTTGGCTCATGGTTCGGCGCGGAACTGACGGCTGAAAATCAGCATCAGTTGTGGGTTCCTCCGGGGCTGGCCCATGGGTTTTGTGTGCTTGAAGAAGCAAATTTTCACTACAAATGTACGGAATACTATCACCCTGAGGATGAAGGCTGCATCCGTTGGGATGATGCATTTCTCAAGATCGCCTGGCCCTTGGAGCAGCCTACGCTTTCGGCTAAGGACGCGGCGGCCCCGGGCTTTTATGAGGCCCTGGGAATGGAGGCCGTGTAACGCGTGCCCATATCCTCCGGAGAGCCAAAGGATTCGTACTTTTTTCTGTTGCAAAGCCGCTTTTTCCCTTGATCGCTCAGCCGAAAAAACGAGTTCGGCATATGCTAAATATGCTTTCGTCCGTTTTTTCGGCTTTTTTGTCAGGAACCCCCTTTGCTTCTTGGTGGACGCAACGCATTGAGGAACCTATCCTATCGGGAGGGGAGGGCAGGAAGATGGTTGCCTCTGGTTGATGGGACACAGGAACTTCGTTCCTGTGTCCCCTTCTGTTCTCATGAGGAATGGGCCCCCTCTGGTGGGTCCGGGGCAACGCCCCGGCTGCCGGAGGCATGTGCACGCTACGGGGCCGCCTGGCCGGGGGCAGCCGCCCCGCCGCCTGATGCGGCCGGTACTTCCGCGGTTACCGCATTAACAATCTCTTTGACCGGACCGGGGTTGAACCACAGCCAGGTTGCAGCCGCACCGATCAGGATAGCTGCGATGAGAATATACCACGGCGCTTTGCTGGGCGGTTTGAGCGGATCGGAATAGCTCCGCTTGGCGTTAGGAGGCAAGGTTGCGACGGCAGTTAGCCGCGTGCCTAAAGTAAAGTTGATGGGGACCAAGCTGTTTACGGCCCAGCCGGAAGCCTCCAGCAAGGGGCCGAGGGTGCGTTTGCGTAGCTTCAGCCAGGCCAGGAGCAGCGAGGGCCCGGAGATAAGCAGGAACGCCCCGAGGAAGAGCAACGGGAACTGCCACCAGGAGAGGGAAAACAGCGCCCGGGCGATGCTGGCCGCTGCGGTGCCGATGGCCCCTATGGCCAGGCCGATGGCGGCGAAAATACCGACGCTTTTGCCTATATCAAAACTTGGGGAAGCGGCCGGAGGCTGCCCGGAAATTGCCGCCGAGCTTACGGCGGCTATCTTTTTGCCCACGGTTTCTATCTGTTCCTCCTGCTTGGCGCTGGCGAATTTGCCGAGCTGCGTGGTGATCATGCGGCCCAAACGTTTGTAAGGATCCCACAACGCTTGACGGAGACTGATGGGGTTGCTGACCACCTTGACCACGGAGGCTTCCCAGTTTTTTCCGGTGTTTTCCGCGTACACGCCGTTACGGCCTTCCATCAGCAGATCGGAATCTCCGGCGGTCATGGCTGCGACCATGAGGGTTTCTTCCTCCGCCCCGCCTTGCTCGGCCTTGCGCCGGCAACGGCAGTAAACCAAACAGAGCTGGCTGTGTGCGGCCAAGGCTGCGTGCTTTTCCAGGTCCGCCACCGGCAGACAAAGCTTGCAGCTCCTGCCGTCCAGATAGAGAACGCCGGATTGGAAGGCGGCTTCACGCCGCAGTGAATAAAAATCGAACATGGAGACGAAGTTCATCAGCAGGCGGTGGAGATGGGCGTGGTAGAGCACCAGCCGTTCAACGGCGGCAATGCCCGCCGAATCCGTGGGCGCTTCGGCGTCCTGCCTGATCAATTCCGCGAAACGCGCCGCGAAATCACTGCTGAGGATTTCCCGAATTCGGGCTTCGCCCAGACTTTCCGGCGTTGCCGTGGGCGGAAAATCCGTCTGTACGGTCGCGGGCTTGGGCTTAAGGGCCAGGGCCGCGGAAAAGGCCGCAAAGTGTTTTTGCAAGGCCAGCCATTCCTCGCGGCTGACTGTAACGGCATTGTGCAGCAGCGGCCGGGCCAGCTCGAAAAAGCGGGTTACATCATTCCGCCAGGCCGGATTCAGGCCGTCGTTGATGTGGAGGGGCCGGCCGCCTTCGATGCGGGAAAGAGGCAGCGTGGTCAGCAGTTCTTTTTCCACAATGCCGTTTTCCTGAGGAGGAACGAAGGTATCGTCAATATTCAGAACGGCTTTTGCTTGAGGCGCGTAAGATGCGAGATCACAGCGCAGGAAATAGTCGTCAATCTTGGGCTTAAGCTTTATGAGCAGGGCCCAGGCTTCGGATGTATTGTCCCCCAAGGGGGCGGAGGCTTTGGCCAGGTCATCATACCAGACTTGCAGGGCTTGTAAACTCTCTAGGAAGGTATCGGCCAGTTCCTGATTGATGCCCGGTTCTCCGTCCGCGTCGGCAACACCGCCGATAACGGCCAGCGCGTCCCGGATAAAGTCGAGCATATCCTTATCCAGGTCCGGATGCAGCGGCAGAATGCCGTCACCGTTGAAGAGGTGGCCGGCCGCTTTGGCGGCCGCCTGGCTCACATCATCCTGGCTGAGCTCTTCGGCGTCGTCTTTGCCCAAATCCTGCAAAATGGCCTTTGCTGCGGCAAGAATGCGTTTGCCCTCTTGAGTTTCCGTATTGATGCGCGTCAGCGGCATGGCAGGACGGGATTCCGCCAGAACCGCAGGATCATGCAGCCGCTCGCAAGCCCAGGCCACAGCGGCCTTGACTTCGGGGATGCGGATGCGGCCGTCTTTATCTGTATCCACCAGGGCCAGGGTTCGCGCGTCGAATTCAAGACCGGCGGACGGGCAACTCAAAACCGCCCAGAGCTTGGGATCAAGTTCCTCCAGATGGCGCAGTTCCGAGGCGGTTTGTAGGGAAAGCTGATCTATGCCGCCGATACGGTGAAATTTCCAGATATACTCGGATGAAGTGGTCATTATGCCTCCAGCCAGGGGCGCTACGCAACGCCGAGCGTTTTCCGGCGGGTATGGTTGTAGCTGCTCTCCTCAAAGGGAGAGGCATGCCCTGATAGTTCGCAACATTACTATAGACCGGTTGCCGGAGCCAGTAAAAAATGGAAACAGCGGCTGCCTTCTTGGTTTTCTCTACGGCCTTATACTGCGTATGCTGCAGCCAAGCCGGTACAATCCTTTGCGGAGCCCCCCTTCCGGGAGAGACAATCCACACAACTCCTCGCCCGCGGCTGCGGGGTCGACGGCGGATGGAGCCAATTGCCGATTAGAACATGGAACTTTTTCCTTGAACGAGGTAAAGGGTTCTTTCCCCGCCGATTCCTCCGGGATAACCAGGGGCGGTCCGGGAGTACCCGGAGGGTCGGCCGCTGTGGGACGGTTCGGGAAAAGAAGTTGATGCCGGTTGCCGCTATGTTCCGGCAGGGAGGGGAATTGATGCTTGAGGAGATTTGGACCAAGGCAGTGGCGTTTCACGGGCATGCTTGCCCTGGATTGGCTATTGGAGTGCGGGCCTGCGGGCATATTCTGGAACATCCGGATTTTGCCCGGGCTCCCTATGGGTCGCTTTGTTGCGTTACGGAGAACGACGCTTGCGGTGTGGATGCGATCCAATGCCTTCTGGGTTGTTCTGTAGGCAAGGGCAATCTCGTGTTCCACGGCACCGGCAAGCACGCCTATTCTTTTTTTAATCGAGAGAAGGGCAGGGGGCTGAGGATGTATCTCAGGGGGCAGGCAACCCCTGGCATGACGAGGGAGGAGTGGCAGAACCATATTCTCTCCGCGCCTTTCGAGGAGATTTTTACCCTTTCCGAACCGGTGCTCCCTTGCCCTCCTCCGGCCCGCAAATTCCCGACCATGTTTTGCGAACTCTGCGGCGAGGGAGCCGCTGAGCACGCAATGCGCCGGCAAGAGGGCAAAATGGTTTGCCTGGATTGCTTCCGGCCGTATACCCGCGGCTGGTAGCCGTACGCGATACATTGTTTCCTCTCTGCCCGGTGGCCTTTGGTCTTTTCGCCTTGTGCGCCGGGGGAAGAGAGAGGGGCAATGCCCCGGGGAGCTGTCCCTCAAGCCACGGCTCCGGCCACGCCGTCTTTTTTCCTGGTGAACTCAGGTGGAAAAAAGGCGGCGTGTGCCTTCTACGCCTTGGCCCGCTTTTTTCGTCTTTCTGATGAGGGGAAAAAAGGCGGCTTTTTACGGACGAAATACCCGCCTCACTTACACCGGATTGTTCAGGCCGGGCTTTGGCTCTCTCGTGTGCATCTCCCGGGAGCGCGCTGTTCCGGCGCGGGCCAGTTGCAGGAGTCTTGCTGTGTACGGATGCGCCGGACGGTTGAAAATATCCTCGGCCGGGCCCAGTTCGATGATCCGCCCTTTGTGCAGTACCGCAATGCGATCAGCGATTTTTCCGGCCACCCCCAGATCGTGCGTGATAAAGAGCAGGGTCAATCCCTTTTCCGTTTGTAGCTCCAGCAGCATCTTTAAAATTTTGGCCTGAACGCCGGGGTCCAGGGAACTGGTGGGTTCGTCGGCAATAATGATTGACGGCCGTAAAACAAGCGCCCTGGCGATGCACAGGCGCTGCACGGCTCCGGCGTTCAACTCGTGGGGGTATTTGTGCAGGAATTCGTGTTCGCAGGGCAACCCGGCGTCACGCAGGGCTGCCACAACCAGCGCTTCCATGCCCGGACCCGGCAAAGCTGCCCGTTGAATACGGATCGGCTCGGCTACGATCTGGAAAACGTTTAGCCTGTGGCTTACCGCTTCCAGCGGGTTTTGATAGATAAAACCGATGTCGGCCCTGAGGCCGTTTTGTGTTTTCCGGTCCAGCATATGCACATCCTGCCCATGCAGGAGCCGTCTGCCGGTATCAGGGAGCAGCGAGCCCCCGGCGATCATGGCCAGCGTGCTTTTTCCCGAACCGGTTTCGCCGATAAGGCAGAGTACTTCGCCGTTGTATACTGTAAGGTCGGTTTCATGTAAGGCCTTGATCCGGTCGTAGCTTTTGCTGACGCCTTCAAGGACAATGGCAGGCACAATGCCCCCCCGCAGGCAGCGAATCCGGCGCTCGCCGTTGCCCTGCATAGAAACGGCTTCCCTGGCGCAGGCCTCGACAGCTTGGGGGCAGCGCTCCCGGAAAAGGCAGCCGGTATGCCCTCCGCCCGCCGGGGCATTCGGGACTTCCTTGCCAGGCAGCAGGCGCAGCAGCGGTTCGCCGCGCATGCCCATGAGATTTCTCGGGGTATCGATGCCGGGAAACGAACGCAGGAGCGCCTTGGTGTAGGGATGCCGGGGCAGCCGGAGCAGTTCCGGGCCGGGCAGGATTTCCATGATCTGCCCTTGGTACAGCACGGCCGCTGTATCTGCCCCCGCCGCCAAATCCAAATCGTGCGAAATGAGTAAAACGCCTTTGCCGTTCCGACGGGTGGCGCGCATCAGATCCATGACCAGGGCGCGAGCGCCCGGGTCCAGGGCTGCCGTCGGTTCATCCAGGATCAGATACTCAGGGTCTAGAATCATGGCCATGCCCAACAAGGCCCGCTGAATCTGCCCGCCGCTCAATTGATGAGGATACCTCTCGTGCAGTTCCGGGGCCAGATCCAGGCTCTTCAGCATGGCGGCGGCCCGGCGGCGCGCTTCATGCTCCCCAAGGCCCGAGTGAACCCGCAGCGGCTCCATAACCTGGCGTGCTATGGTGTAGGCCGGGTTCAGCGTAGAGACGCCGTTTTGAAAGACCATGGCCACCCGAGACCAGCGCAGCCTGTTCATGGCCGTTTCGTCGCCAAGGGGTAGAGGCGTGCCGTTCAGGCGTATCGTGCCGGAGATTCGGGCCCGGGCAGGCAGGAGCCCCATGATCGACTTGCCGAGGGTTGTTTTTCCGCAGCCGGATTCGCCGATCAGGGCGGTGACGCGGCCTTGTTCCAGGGTAAGGTGCAGATCATCCAGGGCCAACAGGGAATGGCCGGATTGTTCATAGCTGACCCGGATATTGTGCAGTTCGATGCTCATTGGTTGGTTTCTCGCATACGGGGATCAAAGAGTTTTTCCAGACTTACGCCCATCAGGGTCAGGCTGAGCAGCAGCAGGCACAGGCAGATAAGAGGCGGCAGCAGCCAGTTGCCCCAGATATCAAGATAATAATACCCCAGGCCGTGCTGGATCATTTTGCCCAACGATTTACGCATTGGGTCCAACAGGCCGAGAAAGGCAAGGGAAGCTTCCATGAAAACGGCAGATCTGATCCGGGAAATGATGGCGATCACCCCGAGGGGAAACAACTCGGGCAGGATATGCCTTATCAGGATGTACAGAGGGGAGCCGCCCATATGGCGGGCTGCCTGCACATGCAAGCTGCCCTGAAGGGCCAGTGTTTGGGCCCGAATGGTTTTGGCTGGACCCGGCCAGGCGAGCAAGGCCAGGATACAGGCCAGACCCCAGGCCGGCGGCCTGAATAGGGCCGCCAGCAGAAGCGTCACCATGATTGAGGGGAGAGCAAGCAGAATATCCCCGAGGCGCATCAGCACGTGATCCGTCAGGCCGTTACGGCAGGCGGCGACAACACCCGCGATTATGGCCAGGGCCGCGCCCGCGAGCCCGGCCACGAGGCCAAAGGAAACAGTATTGCGCAGACCGGCAAGCAGCTCCGCCCAGATATCCATACCGCCGTCATTTGTGCCCAGCCAATGCTCTTTCGAGGGCCGCTCCAGGGGGGTGAACGAGATATCAAAGGGATCGTGAGGGCTTAGCCACGATCCGGCAAGGAGAATCACGAGCAGCAGCCCGGCCAGGAGCGCGGCGAAAAGGAACCAGGGATCGCGCCGCAGGATTTTGACATACTGAATGTGCATGGTTGCTCCTTGGGGGCCCGGGTCCGGCCCTCATGAGGGCTAGGGGAATTGTTTCCCTGGTGGGGTCAGGGAACACTCCGGCCGACGGAGGCATTCGCAAGAAGCCACTAGGCCCGCAAACGGGGGTCCAACTTCTGGTACGCGAATTCCAGGATCAGAGTTATTGACAAGACGGCCAGGGAAGTTACCAGGACAATGCCGCTGATCAACGGCAGGTCGCGTAGGGCGATGGCGTTGCAAAGCAAGGAGCCTAACCCCGGATAGGAATAGAGGGCTTCCACTGTGAGCGCTCTTGTCAGCAGCGAGGCCAGACGGACCCCGAACCGGGTGACAACAGGAAGCAGGGCGTTGCGGGCAGCGTGAAGGTAGCGTTGGCGCAACGGCGAATTGCCTTTGGCTTTGGCCGTGAGCATGTAGGGCGCATTGATGGCGTACAGCATACCGGCGCGGCTGAGCAGGAAGTTGCCGGGCAGATAGGCCAGGAACAGTGTCCCCAGCGGCAGCGCCAGGTGGTGGAGCACATCCAAAAATCGCTGCCAGCCCGTGAAATCGCTGTACACGGTTTCCGCGCCGGCCGCGGGGAACCAGCCCAGGCTGAGGGAAAAAACCAGCAGGAGCAGAACGCCGCTGCCTATTTCCGGTATGCCTTCCAGGATGGTCATCAGGCTGACTCCGAGCCTGTCCGGAAGGCTCCCTTTGCGCCAGGCAGACTCCACGCCGGCAAAGAATCCGACGAGTGTAGAAAGCAAATGGGCCGAGCCCAGCAACAACAAAGTCCAGGGCAGGGCCGTAAAAATAAGCTCCCGCACCGGTTTCCGGAAGGCCAGCGATCGGCCCCAGTCGAGGGTAAAGAAATCGTTGAGATACCCGACAAAGCCGCGCGTGATGAGAGCTTCCGCTTGATTTCGGTAAGCCTCTTTAAGCTCTGGAGGCAAAGATGCCTCAGCCCCGGAATACAGGGCCGTGAGAAAATCGCCCGGCAGAAGGCGGGGCAGGCGGTAGCTCAGATACAACAACGCCAAGGCGGCCAGAAGATAGGCCGCGCAGAGGCCGGGGAGACCTTGCGACCTGCTGCCGGTATCCATCAGCTCCCCTTTCCTCGTCGCGCCGCGGGGCCGCGCAATTCCGGGCCGGAGGCACAATGCCTTTGCGTGGGCCTGGTCAAGGCGGCTCGAAAAAAGGCCGAGAGGCGCCGGAGGGCCGTTGGGGCCAAACGGAATACTATGCCCATGGCCTGACGCTCAGCGCGGAATAAGCGCCATTTTGTTTTGCGGCAAGGGAATGCCGCGGCCGCTGACGCCGCCCTTGGTGTAAAACCAGGCTACGCCCTTTTCCGGGGCATAGGCGGCCGTGAACTCTGGATAATACAGAGAAATTGCCGGCAGTTCCTCGGCATAGAGTTCCTGGACCGCAAAAATCATCTGTTTTCGTTTTTCAGGGTCCATTTCCCGAATTTGTTCCCGGAGGAGGGTGGTCAGTTCCGCATTGGCTCCAAAACGGGCGCTGTTGACATTGTCAGCGCCTTCTTCCGGCAAAATATACTCGTTCAACCCGGCAGGATCGCCGGTAAGGCCGCCGTGGCCGGAAACCGCCAGATCAAATTGCCAGTTTTTTATCAGGCTGTCGGCGGCGGTTTGCTCCATGGCCACAAGTTTGATGCGTATGCCCGCTTCTTCAAATTGTTTTTTTACCACTTCGCCATCGCGGTCGGAGGCGTTTTGCCCGCCTAAGGAAACGGCGGAGGCGAGCAACTCCAGGTGCAAGGGCTGCCCGTTTTTAGCGTAAAACCCTTCTTCATCTCGTTCATAGCCCAGGGATTCGATGAGCTGCCGGGCCTTTTGCGTATCGTGCGGATAGGAGGGGATAGCGGGGTTATAGAGATCATGATCCACGCTCAAAAGCCCGTAGGAGGCGGGAAGGCCAAAGCCGCGGTGGGCCTTGGCGATGATTTCTTCCTGATCCAGGGCATAGGCCAGGGCCTGCCTGAAAATTTTGCTGTTGAGCGGCTCTCTGGTGTGGTTGAGCATCAGCTTTTTATTCCAACCATGCTCATTCTTGATCACGACCAGGCCGCGTTGTTTTGCCGCGGCGGCCATATCTGGTTGGATATCGGCCAGATCAGCCTCTTTACTGAGCAGAGCGGGCAAGGATGCGCCCGCGCGAAGGTAAATGAGCCTGTCCGCCAGGGGGCGGCCTTGGTAATAGCCGTCAAAGGCCTCGTAAAGATAGCTGCCCCTTGTTCTATCGAAATCCTTAAACATGTAAGGACCGCTGCCGATAAAGGCTTCCGGCGCCATGAAGTTTTGGGGATCGCTGACTCGTTCCCAGATATGGCGGGGGAGTATAGGCATGACGCCGGCAATGGTCTCCAAAAACGGAGCGTAGGGTTCGGCCAGAGTGATGATGACCGTGCGCTCGTCCGGCGTTTGCGCCGCGCTGATCCATTGCGGCTTGCACCAGGAAGAGGGGTGCTTTTTGAAATATTCGATGGTGAAGGCGACATCGGACGAGGTGACCGGCCGCCCATCGTGCCATCTGGCCCGCGGATTGAGTTTGAAGATGTAGCGCATTGCGGAGGGATCAAAGGACCAGGATTCCGCCAGGGCCGGCACAAGGCCGTTGTGGTCTTTCCAGATGAGGGTATCGAAAATCCAAGCGGCGCGGAGATAGCCTGGACCGCGCGGGTAATGCTGGTAGGGAGTGGGCGGTCCCCAATCGCCACGGCTGTCGGCGATACGGAGTTCTTTGATGCGCCCGGATGCGGCAAGAACAGGGCTTGATGTTTCAAAAACAGTGCAGAGCAGCATTAGGAGACCGGTAAGCAGGCACAGGAAGCGGTGTACGGTGTTGGTCATAGTGAATCCGAATACAGTGGCGTGTTTTTTGGTTAGGACTGCTTTCCGATAGCCGGGGAAACAATCCCTTGGCGTCATGCGGAGAGCGTGGTAACGCGGCGGCCGGATCGGAGGCCGTTCCGGTTCCGGAACAGCAGCTCGAGCGGCTGCATATTGCTTGGCAACGTTTACCTGAGCGGCGGCTGGTCCTCCGGATGTTCAAGCCACCAATCGATCAATTGCCGGGCCAGGCTCAAGGGAGGGGGCAGGTTCGGCAGGGCGTTCCGGGGAAAGAACTGTCCGGCGCAGAGTTCCTCTTCCTGAAGGCAGATGCTGCCGGAAGCGTAGTCGGCCGTAAAACCGACCATGAAGTTGTTGGGATAGGGCCAGGGCTGACAACCGAAGTAGCGGATGTTCTTAACGGCCAGGCCTGTTTCTTCGTGTACCTCTCGGCGTACACACTCTTCGAGGGTTTCGCCGGGTTCCAAAAATCCGGCCACCAGGCCGTAGTAATCGCCCCGGAAGTTGTTCGCTCGGACCATGAGAATGGAATCGCCCTTGCGTACCAGAACGATGATGGCTGTGGCCAGCAGCGGGAAGAATTCTCTACCGCAGGCCGCGCAGCGTTTGGAGAGCGGGGTTGCGGCGTGCGTTTTTGCCCCGCACCAGGAGCAAAACTGCGTGGAACAATCCCAGTGGATCAGTTGCGATCCTTTGCCTGCCAGCAGATACAATTCTCGACCCAGGATATCATACGACGCCCTGAGATCCGTAAGGGCACAGGGGAATTCCGGGGGAATGACGGCAATGTGGAGGGCCTTGCAGGGAATGCCCTGAAAGTGCCCCAGATCGTGAATTCTGCTTTCCGACGGCAGCGGAGCCCGTTCGCTCAAAGGAATGCCGTGAAACTGTTTTGCTTCTTCGAGCAACAGCAGTTTTTTATCATAGAACAGAAACCAGAGACATTCGGCCATAGAGAAAATCCGTCGGTTACGGCGCCTTCGTAGCCCGTGCTGCAACTTGTGAAAAAGAAAAGGGAGGCCGGCGCCACGATCCCGAGAGCATTTTCTCTTTGAAACGGCTCTCGGGTAACGCCTGGCCCTGTACAGCGGAATATCAAAGCCCGCGAGATTACCGGAGGCAGGATACGCCGCCGTTGCCACCATACTACGTCAATCAGGGCAAGGTGTGAATAGGTCCGGGAAAAATTCTCGTCCGGCCGGGATGTGCTCTCCTTTGTCCCGCTGGGGGCTTGGGGGGGGGGAGCAGACCCCGGATTTTTCCCTCTAATCCGCTGCCGGAAAGGTGGAGACCTTGAAAATCCTTGGAGAATTCATTAAAGGGAATACGGTCGCCGTGTGGTTGCCCTGGCGCGCCGCCGGGCCTGAATGTGCTGATGGCGCACGGCGTTTTCCCCCTGCTTTACGCTGAAACTGCGGGCCCATGGAAGGCCCGGGAGACGCCTGTGAACCATGTTGAGAAAAAACGTCTTGTCGTAGCCGTCAGCGGCGCGAGCGGTTCTCTTCTGGCGCTGGATTTGCTGCGCCAGTTGCGAACGAGCGGCAGGTGGGAGACGCATGTCATTGTCAGCCGGGGCGGGCAGGTGACTTTAGAACATGAAATTCCTAAAAATCGTGAGGAATTTCTGGCGCTTGCCGATGTCTATCACAAAAACGAGGATATCGGGGCCTCCGTTGCCGGCGGTTCTTACAAAACCGAGGGCATGGTGGTCGTGCCGTGCAGTATGAAGACCCTGGCGGGCATTGCCGGCGGCTATGCGGATACGTTGCTCTTGCGCGCGGCGGATGTGACTATCAAGGAGCGCCGGCCTTTGGTATTGGTAGCCCGGGAAACGCCGCTTTCGCCTATTCACCTGCGGAACATGGCCGAACTTGCCGCCATGGGGGTTATCATTCTGCCCCCGGTCATGGGATTTTACCACCATCCCCGTAGCGTCGAGGATCTGGTGCGGCAGATTACCGGCAGAATCATGGATGTTTTCGGTGAGGAGGCCGAAGGCTATACCCGTTGGAGCGGCTGATCGACTGCGGATTGTTGGAACGCCATGCGTTTCAGCGAAAAACGTTTGGTCTGCCGGAATGGAACCGGAATGGTCGCGTTTTTTTGATGTGGACAAGCTCCTCGTTTGCCGGGGCAATACACAGGTGGAGTTTATATGGTTTTTCCCCGTTTTCGTCACCTTCGGCCCCAGGTTGATCAAGGAACCCCCGGCCAGCGTTTTTTTCGGATTGTATCGCTGACGTTGGTGCTGCTCGCTGTTATCTGGGGATTTTGGACCAACACCAGCCGCCGCATGGAGCGTATAGGGGTATCCGGTTCCCTTGATGATGCTGCCGGGAGCCTGACGGCAGAGGAAAAAGAACGGTTGGAAACTATCGCTGCCCGGTTTCGGAGCGCCTATGATCTGCGCCTGACGGTACGGATTCTGCCTGATATGCGGGGAGCGGATATCTGGGATGGCAGAAGCCTGCTTATTGTGCTGGTGCCCAAAGAAGCAAAGCTGCTCATCACAGCCCCGCCCCTGGCGCGCAGGGCATTGGGCGAGGAGTTTTTGGCGGAGCTGGCGGATTCCTTTAACGGCGCTTTTCCCGATGGCCCCTGGATCCGGGATTTGTTTGCGGCCTTGGCCGCTTTGGAAAAAAAGCTTATCGAGATCAATCAATGACAGAAGAGAAAAAGGTTTTAGCCTATACCGACGGCTCCTGTCTCGGCAACCCGGGGCCCGGCGGCTGGGCGGCGCTGCTTGTCTGCGGAGAACACGAGAAAACCCTGTCCGGAGGTTTCAGCCTTACAACCAACAACCGGATGGAGATCACTGCGGCCGTTATGGCGCTGGAAGCGCTACGCCAGCCGAGCCGGGTTGATCTGTACACCGATTCCCGGTATCTTTGTGATGCGGTGGAGAAGGGCTGGATCAAATCCTGGCTGAAGAACGGTTGGAAAACAGCCGGGAAAAAGCCTGTTAAAAATCGGGATTTGTGGGAACGCCTGCGGCTGTTGCTGGCGCAGCATACCGTACGCTTTCATTGGACGCGCGGCCATGCAGGGCACCCTGAGAACGAGGCCATGGATACTTTGGCCCGTCGTGAGGCCGCCGGGAGAGGGCTGCCTCCGGACCCGGGGTTTACAGGGGAAGATTTCAGTTCCGTGCGCTAAACGGCATGGCCGGAGCCGCTGGAGTTTCCACGAAATGTTGTCTGCCTTCTCCCGGCGCGCCTAGCGAAAAAAACGGGTGAAGGCGGAGCAACTCTATGCCGAGTCTGTTGTTTCTGCTGACGCCGCCGCGTTTTTCTCGGCGGCGTCAGCAGAACTGTTTTGGAACACCCCCCTCATACGGGACGCGCAAGACCACGTATTGTACGCCTTCAGCTTAGTTTAACGGCTTAAGGATATGCGGCAGATTCTTGCCCCGCCGGGGCAGCCAGACATACGTATACACGACGCCGGAGAGAACATAGCCGCCGAAAATGAGGAAGCCCAGGAGGCGCGGGGCGGAGACAACCAGCACAAAGCCCATGATGGCCGTGACCATCGAACTGAAGGGGTGGGCCTTGATAAAGCCATATTCCTTGAACGAAGCGTAGCGCACCCGGCTGACCATCAGAAAGCCCAAGGCCATGGTCAGCCCGAGGGTGAAGCTGGGAACCGCGCTCAGCAAAACATCCGGCACATAGGGGATAAACAACACAAGGCAGGCCAAGGTGCAGCCCGAGGCGGTAATGGTGATGCCGATGGAGAATTTTTTAGGGGTGGTGTGGGTGATGATATTGAAGCGGGCCAGCCTGAGGGCGCCGCAGGTGGCGAACAGAAACGAGACGGCAACGCCCATGTGGCCGAACTGCTCCAGATTCCATTGGTAGACCATGAAGGCCGGGGCTACGCCAAAGGCCGCCATATCCGCGAGAGAATCGTATTGTAGACCGAATTCGCTGGCCGAGTTGGTCCAGCGGGCTATCTTGCCGTCCAGACCGTCCATAAGCGCGCTGAATAAAATGCCTATCGCGCTTTCCTCAATTTTGCCCTCAGCGGCCCAGATAATGGCCAAAAATCCGGTGAACAGGCTGGCTGTGGTGATCAGGTTGGGCAGAATATAAAAGCCCTTGTGTCTGGGACCAGTCGTTTGCATGCGAGCCTCCGGAAAAATTGCTCTTTCCTCAATTTTTAAAAAATAGCCTGCCGGACCGTAAAGGTCAATCAACGGAGGAATATGGCCTGAGCTGAATTTTGGGACATATTCTCCAGCCCCTGTGGGCGGCCCTTTCGCAGGAAAGCGAAGAGGGGGTACAGGGCGTTTGTATCTGCCTCGCTGTCGGGTAGCCGATCTATGCTGTGCGCCGAGCCCGCCGCTACGGGGCGGCGGGGGCATCATCCTTTAGTGGGGCCGAGCAGCCCCGGCCGCCGCAGGCATGAGGCATACCGCGGCACACGGTATTAGGAAAGGGCGCCCGTACGGGCATATTCCTCCAGCCAGGCGTGCACCGGCGTTTCGACAATCTTTCTAATTTCTTCAAGTCTTTCAGGGGTTTCAGCTTCAAAACGCAACACCAGAACCGGCTGTGTGTTGGAAGCGCGGACCAACCCCCAACCATCGGGAAAGACCAGCCGCACGCCATCCTGTTCAATGGTTGTGTAGCGTTGGCGGAAGAAGGCTTTGGCTTTTTCAGCCAGAGCGAATTTGATATCCTCCGGGCAATCCAGGTGAATTTCCGGGGTGCAGGCTGTCGGGGGCCATTGCAGCATGCGCGAAAGGGGAACCGTGGAGGCGGCTGCCAGCTCCAGCAGACGGGCGGCGGCATAAATGGCGTCATCAAAGCCGAACCAACGGTCTACAAAAAACATGTGGCCGCTCATTTCCCCGGCCAGGAGCGCCCCCGTTTCCCGCAGACGCCTTTTGACCAGGGAGTGCCCTGTGGAGAACATTTCCCCTTTGCCGCCGTGTTCTTCGATATCCCGAAACAGGCGGTGGGAACATTTAACATCCGCGATGATGCCGGCGCCGGGGACGCGGGCCAGAACTTCCCGGGAATATAAGGCCAGCAGTTCATCCCCGTAGAGGAGCTTGCCGGTTTCATCCACAACGCCGAGCCGATCTGCATCGCCATCCAGCCCCACGCCGAGATCCGCGCCGCTTTGCCTGACCTGCTCCGCCAGAGCGGCCATGTTTTTTTCCACCACGGGATCGGGATGATGGTGAGGAAAGCGCCCGTCAGGTTCGCAATACAGCGGAATGACCACAGCCCCGAGGGAACGCAGAATTGCAACGCAGAGTTCGCCTCCTGCGCCGTTGCCGCCGTCAACCACCACCTTGAGCGGCCGGGCGAGGTTCACTCGCGAGGTTATAGCTTCCCGGTAGGCGGGGCGGACATCGGTAGAGGAGAAAGCGCCCTGGCCTTGGGGGAAGTTTCCGGCATCCAGCAGCGTTTTTAGATGCCGGATATCTTCAGGCCGCAGGGTGCCGGACCCGCTCCATATTTTGAAACCGTTGTATTCCGCCGGGTTATGGCTTGCAGTGACCATGATCCCGGCGGGAAGCCCAAGGTGGAGCACGGCAAAATACAGTAAAGGCGTCGGCACCATGCCGATGTCGATAGCATTCACGCCCGTGGAGCGCAGGCCTGCGGCCATGGCGTCCCGATAGGCCGGGGAACTTAGACGCGCATCGTGCCCTAAAACACAGGTTTTCTGCCCCCGATCCAGGAACAGGGCGCCACAGGCTTTCCCAAGCCGCTCCACGGCTTCCTCGTCAAAGTCTTTATCGACCAGGCCGCGGATATCATAGGTTCTGAAAACGTGTGTGGGAATGGTTTTCATCAAAAGCACCTTTATGTGGTTGTCGGCATCCCTCTCTCCGGGAGCCGAGGGTTCGGAGCAGGAGAAGCTTTTTAGGGCATCTGGCCCGGCCTCTTCCCAAATCGAGAAAAACACCGGGAAAAGCACCGGGAAAAACTAAAAAACCCGCCGCTGCCGCTTGACCAAAAGGCCCCCCCTGTCCTATGCACTTTAGCATGAATTGGGATTGGGAAAAACTACAGGAAAAGCGTCAGAGGCAGCCCGGTAATAAAAGCGGCGGCAACGACAGAAACGACGGCTCGCCGCCTCCCCTTTCCCCGGGCAACATCAGCGATAAGTTCAAAAAGTTTAAAAAAATTCCATTCCCCGCAGGAAAGATACTTATTCTTGTCATCATCCTGGCCTGGGCGTCAACCGGCATTTTTATTGTGGAGCCCGAGGAAAAAGGTATTGTCCTTAGATTCGGGGCTTATAACCGCACCGTGGATCCCGGGCCGCACTATCATTTGCCCTACCCCATCGAATCCGTCATCAAGCCTAAGTATATGCGGGTGCAGCGCGTCGAAGTGGGCTACCGCTCCCAACTGCACAGTTCCGGGCAGGATGTCATTGTGCGTTCCGTGCCTGAGGAAGCCTCCATGCTGACCAGTGATGAAAATATCGTCAATGTGCAGTTCAGCGTGCAGTATCGCATTCGCGATCCCCAGGATTATCTTTTTCATCTCGCCCGTCAGTCGGAAACCGTGAAGAGCGCTTCCGAAGCTGCTATGCGGGAAGTTATCGGCCGTAGCCGGATCGATGCGGCTCTAACGGAAGGCAAGGGCCAGATCCAGGAAGAGACCCGCGAGCTGCTCCAGGAGATTCTGGATCGCTACAAGGCGGGAATTCTGGTTATCGGCGTGCAGATGCAAGACGTGCACGCGCCGCCGGATGTTATGAATGCCTTTAGAGACGTGGCCAGTGCCCGTGAAGAGCGGAGCACAACCATCAACGTGGCCGAAGGCTACCGGAACCGGATCATCCCCGAGGCGCGTGGCCAGGCCGCCGAAATCATCAATCAGGCCGAGGCCTACAGAGAAACGGTAACCCGTCGGGCTCGAGGCGAGAGCGACCGTTTCTTGGCGGTGTTGGCTGAGTACAACAAAGCCAAGGATATTACCAAGAAACGCATGTATCTTGAAACAATGGAAGAAATTCTTTCCGCCCCGGGCATGGAGAAAATTATTGTTTCCGGCGAGGCGGGCTCCAGGGTGTTGCCCCTGCTTCCCTTGGCCGCTGGCTCCACGGATCTTTCCGCCCAAAACGGAGCGCCTTCCGAAGCTTCCACAACAACGTCGGGCATATCCGCAGCGCCTCAGACAGCCCCGGCGCAACCCTCTCGGGCCTCGGGAAGCACGCCCTCTGCGCCCCGCTTTAGAACACCGGGAGCACGGAGATGATGACCATGGACAAGCGACTCATAACAGCGGCTATCGCTTTGGTATTGCTGGTCATCGTGGGCAGCCAGTGCCTTTTTACCGTACACCAGACTCAGAAAGCCCTGGTCTTGCAGCTCGGCAAGCCTGTCGGCCGGGTTCTGGAACCCGGTTTGCACTTCAAGCTGCCGTTTATTCAGAACGTGTTGTATTTTGATGTTCGTCTCTTGAACTATGATACCCGGCCTGCCGAAGCCCTGACCAAAGATAAAAAGGCCATTGTTCTTGATAACTACGCCCGCTGGCGCATTGTGGATCCTTTGTTGTTTTACCAGCGCTTGCAAACTATCCCCGCGGCTCAGGCGCGCTTACAGGATATTATTTACTCGGAACTGCGCGTTGTTGTCGGCCAGTATGATTTGACGGACGTTGTTTCCGTGGAACGGCAGACAATTATGGATCAGGTGCACAAGCGCGCCAACGAGCGGATTGCCGAAAACGGCGTGGAGGTTGTGGACGTGCGCATCAAGCGGACGGATCTGCCTGTGGAAAACCAACGGGCTATTTTCGGCCGTATGGAGGCGGAACGGAAACGTCAGGCAACCCAATACCGTTCCGAAGGCGAGGAGGAGGCCAAAAAGCTTCGTTCCGCTGCCGACCGTGATAGGGCGGTGCTTCTTGCAGACGCTCGCAAAAAGGGGGAAGCCATTCGTGGCGAAGGCGATGCCGAGGCAACCCGGATTTTTGCCGAGGCCATGGGGCAATCTCCAGAGTTTTTTGACTTCTCGCGCAGTCTTGAGGCCTATAAAAAATCTCTAAAAACCAATACGCGGCTTCTTCTTTCCCCGGAAGACGGATTCTTGCGGCATTTTTCGGAAGTAACCCCTTGAAGCATGTTGTCCCGCCGCCTCAGCCTTTGGCAGCCGAGGTTTCAGCGTGGTTGCCAAAGTTTTTTTTAATCTCCGTACCCATTGCGCTATATGGGAAACGGGGAGAACAAGAAATAATATATTGTCTACTTGATTACTAGGAAAAAGAACTTACTTGAAACCCTGTGAGGTTTGAAGGCTCGGTGGCCAGCGCCGGCCTTCATTGTGGCAGTAACCAGAGTGTCAGTTGGCATCGCTTCGGACGCAGCCGTTCGTTGCGGGAACAGGTCACTGAAAAAAGAAGAGCGAATTCGCTTTCGGGGGCAGGCGCATGAGCCATGCGGTGCCGGCTGTTGACGATAAAAAAGCAGGAGTTTCTAAGTGGCAAATTTTGATGATGTTTTTGAAAGAATAAAGCAGACGACCAACACCCGGACGCAGGTGGAATTGGCCGCTGTTCTGGATATACGGCAATCGAGCATTTCAGACGCCAAAAGGCGCAATTCCGTTCCTTCGGATTGGTATATGAAGCTCTTTGAGCGCTATGGTCTGAACCCCGAATGGCTCAAAAGGGGGACCGGCCCTATGTATATCCGCACTGATGGCGGGTATGCGCCTGCGGGCGAGGGTGAGGAACTTCAGGCCCAGGAGGAGGCCGCTCCTTACGGCCTTGATGATGAGGCCAGGGGCGATTTGGTCAGCGTTTATTCCATGCAGGATTGGCCTGAGACAAGCGGAGGGAATCTGCCGCAGGTCAAGAAGAAGCTGTTGGTTCCTCGATTTCTGATGGATGCTGGCATCAGGGTTTTTTCCAATGATGCTGCGGGTATGGAGCCTCTTATTCTGAGGGGGGCGTATGTGGGCCTTGATACCACGCGTAAACATATAGTTTCCGGAGAGATGTTCGGGGTGCGTTTGCCCTACGAAGGAGTCAGCATCAAACGGGTTTTCATGGGCGCGGGGGGCACGGCCATTCTCCGCGCGGAAAACCCGGGACATCCGGAGATCACCCTTTCCATGCCCGCATGGGAAGAAAGCTGCATAGGCCGTGTGGTCTGGGTGCTGAATCGGTATTAGTTGGGTATCCCGGCGGGATGCCGCATAAAAGTCCGTATGCGCGGCAAGGAAATTTTCTTTGCCGCGCATTTTTTTACCTTCTAAAGATCGGGCGAATCGCAATAGAGGCAGCTAGAGATTGAGGAATCGTTCCCGTGAGCAGCCTGTTTTTTCACCATGCCTCGCCGGGCTTACTTCTGTGAAATTATCTAAAAATTGTTCGCGTAAGGCCTTCTCTTTCCTCCTAAAGCTTCTGCCCCATTTCTAACGCGGTCACTCTGCGCTCTTTTCTCTGAGAGCGCAGAGTGACC
>CATJOY010000101.1 GCA_949741925.1 uncultured Desulfovibrionaceae bacterium
AAAGGCCATATCCCCTTCCTGAAACGGTGTTGTCAGCATGTTGCCGAAAACCTCACGCATGGCGGGGGAGATTTCCAATCCGGCCGCATCGGCGTTGGCGTAGATTTCCAGGAACCACCGGCGCAAGCGCTTGAACACCCCCTGAAGCTCCGGGGAAGGGGCTTTGCCTTCCAGTAAAAAGCGTTCTCCTGCCTTGGAAAATTTCTCCTCCATATCCCGCGTCCAGGTCTGCCTCGGCTTCGCTCCTACGAATTCTTCGATCCTGGCCCAATCGAGGCGTACCCGGTCCGAGGCGCGCGGATCGGCCGCCGTCCGGGCCATTTCCCGGCGGAAGATGTGGTACAGCTCATGAGGAGCGGACGACGCGTCGACGGATTGGAAGAAGGTAATCACCGCCCGGCCGTCGGCACCGAAGTTCACAGCCGCTCGAGGGGTGTCCGATAAACTTAAATCGATAATCTTCCCCTGATAAAAGGTATTCAGAACATCGTGGGAAGCGGTTTGAAAAAACATATTCTCCTTGACAGGATCGTTAAGCTTGGATATTATCTCTTCAAAGCTCCGTCCAGAGGGGGTAGTCGCAGCAACTTCAGTTGCTCCGTTACCTAACGTACCGCGGAGCTTTTTTTCATCCATGAGTTCAACGGAATAAATCCGTAACCCTGCGGGCGTATCTTTCACCGTAATCCAGGCAAAGGCATTCTTCCCATTGATGTCTAGGGATGAAACAAAACGACGGATAGCCACATCAGGCTTTCCGTGTTTTGTATCCCCGTGTCGTCTGGCTTCCGCCGCCCATTGCCAGGCGTTGGCTATTTGCGCGGCAACGCTGTTGTGTTCCCCAAAACTAAAACCGTTAGCTTGAGACTTGTCCCCGGCTTTAGTACTTCCCATCTTCCGTTTTTGGCCTGAATTGACCTGAGCGGTCACCTCCTCAATGAAGTTCGGCAAATCTTTTCCGGCAAGCAATGTGAGCGCGGCATTCAGATCTTCTCGCGTAACGCTCCCCTCTATTTTGGTCACCCGCGATAGGGGAACTCCAACAGAGTTTTTCTTTTCCGGAACGGTACCTTGAAAAAGAGTCTCTCCTCCACGATAGCTGAAATACTGTCCTAGCTTCGGCTGATATATATTGATCGCGCCGGAAAGTTCGGAAAGCTGGCGGATCATCTCCCGCGCCTCGGCTTTCCGTTCCGGCGTGGAGTTTTTCGCGACCATATCTTTTTGCAGACGGTCCAGCGCGGCGGATACGGTCTTGCCCTTGCCTCCGTTCTCGTATGCCCACAGCAATGCAGCATGGAACTCATTGCCGCGCGGGTCAAAATCGATGATCGTCCGGCCGTCCACGGAAGCGACGGGACGCAAAAAGGCTTTCACAAAGGCGGCGCCGGGTTTGTTTTCCGGCATAAGTTGCCGCTCCGCTTCCTCGGCCATAGCTTCAAAACGGGCCGCCGTTTCCTTTTGCGTGGCATGAGCGAAGGTCAAAGCAAGCGCTTGCGCCGCCGGACGCTTTTTATCCGGATCGCTGCCCAGAAGGTTAAGCTGCCCTAACCAGTCGCCCACATCCCTGCCTTCGGCCTCCGCCTTGCCCACAAGCCGTAGGGCGGAGGTCAAGAGGTCGCTTAAATCCCATCCCTCGCCACGAGCTTTCAACCGTGCCAGGGCGGGTATGGATCTATCCAATTTGTTCAGGATGGATGCGGGCAGCGCTTCAAGGACATCATAATCGGCTATAACCATGCCGCGCAAAGCGCTCTCAACAAGCTTCTTGCCGTTGTCGTTCAGACGGCCGTTCTTTTGGATCAAACTAGAAATTTCCGTTCGCTCAATCACGCCATCCCGCAAGAGCAAGCCAACAATATCCTTTGACCGGGGCGAATCTAAAAATTGATTGAGCGTATCAAAATCAGCCATATTGTCGGAAAGGGTCGATAGCGTATCCGGGCTGATCATACGCGCTCTAGAAACCCCTTCGGCCTTGCTTTGCTGCTTCTGCGTGGTGGTCTGGTTATAACGGCGCGACTGCGCCAGCATTTCATCCGACGTCAGGGGGCTATCAACCACACGCGCCAGTAGAGGGCGGCGCATCCTCTTAATGTTGGTCGGATCAATGCCGAAAGCGGCGGCTTTTTTCGCCAGTTCACTCCGGTATGCGGCCGCGCCCTCCTGATTGTGGGCGTAAACGAGCCCGAGCGTCATGGCGCGTGAATTACCGCCAAGCACAATGCCCTCACGCGTGATAATCGGTGGTCCGTTCCCCGCCGTGGGGTCGGTATTGAGGACAAAGCCGGGATCATAGGCCAGGGCGTTACCACGCACTTTTTCCTGTTCCCCGGAGTCTGAATGATAGGGTCGTTCTTGGGCGGCGGCGGGGTAATCGCCGCGGCGCGCAAAATCGTTTTCAGGATCATGGGAGGGAATCACGTCATCCAGTTCCCACACCTCATACCGCGCCGTCTCCGATGCATCATTGCCCAAAATGCGCGTTTCGGAGCCGATTATTTTCCCCGGCAGGTTGTTTCGCGCCTCATTACGCGCCATGCCGCCGTCAAAAGGAAAATCAGGCATATTCCGAGCGGGAGACTGGCCGTTAGGCGGCGCCGCGTTCACATCCTCTTCAACCGTCCTTTCCAGGAGCATCTGCGCCGCCCGAAAGTCCGGCCTGTTTTCCTGGTAGTATTCCCCTGCCGTTCTCCCCGTATCATAGGCCCATGCTCTCGCCCGGGCATCAAAGAGCGCGGCTGCCGCCTCTGCCTGCTGCCGGACAAGCCCCTCCTCCACA
>CATJOY010000102.1 GCA_949741925.1 uncultured Desulfovibrionaceae bacterium
AAAGGCCATATCCCCTTCCTGAAACGGTGTTGTCAGCATGTTGCCGAAAACCTCACGCATGGCGGGGGAGATTTCCAATCCGGCCGCATCGGCGTTGGCATAGATTTCCAAAAACCACCAACGCAGGCGCTCAAATACCCCCTGGAGTTCTGGAGAAGGGGTTTTGCCTTCCAGGATGAAGCGCTCTCCCGCCTTGGCGAACTTCTCCTCCATATCCCGCGTCCAGGCCTGTCTCGGCTCCGCACCTACAAACTCTTCAACCCCGGCCCAATCGCGGCGGGTCTGTTCCGAAGCGCGTGGGTCGGCAGCAGTCCGGGCCATTTCCCGACGGAAGATAGAGTAGAGTTCGTGAGGGGCTGAAGAGAACTCCGCAGACTGAAAAAAGGTAATTACTGCCTGACCTTCGGCCTCGGAATCGGCGGAGATGCCGGAGGAAGACAAATTGGACTCTTCTTCCCGCACCATCTCCTTGCCCCTGAACTCCGGTTCCAGGCCATCGGCTAGGCCGGAGTGCTCCGGGATCTTGACTTTTACATCCTCTACCCCTAATGTATTTGTGTTTCCATTCCGGGGGGAGGCGCTCTCCGAAGTCCTGGGCGGGGTGGCAGAACGGGACGCCTCGTTGCCTGCCCCTTGAATTTGGGCTTCTATATAGTTTCTTCCTTTTCTTTCGCCTACACGGGCGAATTTTGTTCTCAGTTCCCCATCCCAAATGACCAACAAATCCCAAACATCCTTCTGCACTTCGGGATCAAAATATTTTTTTATCAAATATGCCTTAGCTTCACCTTCAGCAGTAGTAAATTCAACCCGAATGTCTTCATCCTTAAGGGTTGACGGGAGCGTTGTTACATAATCTCGACGTGTTGGGTCTTTTAAGAAGTGGTCGTAATCATATATCTCTCCCTCTTTTCGGAAGCGTAACGCTCCTCCCTCCGGGAACATGGTCGCCACAATATCGCGCAGGACTCGCGTGTACTCATCCGGATCTTGGAAACGCAATGCCTTGATAGCGGCAGGTTGCAGGCTTTCGAGATACTTTCGGAGCTGTGACCTATCCTCCAGCGAGGGCTCGATAGCCGTTTCCTCAAAGGTCATTTTTACTGATCTATCGTCAGAATAGATACTCCGCTTCGCCGCCTGAAACAGCGTGCTTGCCTCCGAAGTTTCCTCCTTCAAAGCCGTATTCAATTCCGACCCGTTTTCCCGGTCCATCTGTTGTCGGGCAAGGCCCGCTTCCCCATCAGGCTGAGTCTCACGGTAGGTTGCGCCCGTCATCTGCCCCATAGCACGGCTAAAAGCCCTATCCCCTCCCCGCGACGGCGTCGTCAGCATGTTGCCGAAAACCTCACGCATGGCCGGAGAGATTTTCAATCCAGCCGCATCGGCGTTGGCATAGATTTCCAAAAACCACCGACGCAAACGCTTGAACACCCCCTGAAGCTCCGGGGAAGGGGCTTTGCCTTCCAGTAAAAAGCGTTCCCCTGCCTTGGAAAATTTCTCCTCCATATCCCGCGTCCAGGTCTGCCTCGGCTTCGCTCCTACGAATTTTTCGATCCTGGCCCAATCGAGGCGTACCCGCTCCGAAGCGCCCGGGTCCGCAGCAATCCGCGCCATCTCCCGACGGAAGATATGGTAGAGTTCGTGGGGCGCTGAGGAGGCATCCGCAGACTGGAAAAAGGTGATTATCGCCCGATCGCCGGTACTGAAGTCTATAGAGGCCCGGGGATTGTCTTCAAAAAAATTTTTTTGTAGATTAGTCCCACGTTGGCTGTCTGATCCAGAGGGGAGACCTTGTTGGTCGGGATACGCTGTAATTTCCCCAGCACTCTGGTATAGGACAGCCTTCTTTTGTTCTTCAAGCCAATGCTGTACCCTAGCAGATGAATCTTCAAAAGATGTCAATACTCGTAAAAAATTTCCTTTTTTTGAAGAAACGGGCGCAGCTAAAACCACGGAAGTATTTCCGTCATTTTTGGAAAGAGCAAAAGCAAATGCGGGGCCTCCTGTTACCCTGTTATTGCCCAAAGTAGTTACTTCCCCAGAGTCAATAACAGAGGGAATACTTTCCCATGCGTCAAAGTCAGGATGATCGCTTTTTATATGGCGAACCTGATCAGATGCCAATCGTATTTCAAAACCTTCAATATCCATGCCTTGGCGTGCAGACTCTCCCAAAACCCAATACGATTTTTTATCTTGAGGGGAACCATTCAAAACTTCACGTACAAATTCAGAAAGTGTTGCTGCTCTATTACGATACATAGCCTGGAGTAAGACCTGTTCTCCGGCCCTTTCCCCTTCCAGTGCCGCCCGAAACACCGGCCTGTTTTCCTGGTAGTATTCTCCTGCCGTTCTCCCCGTATCATAGGCCCATGCTCTCGCCCGGGCATCAAAGAGCGCGGCTGCCGCCTCTGCCTGCTGCCGGACAAGCCCCTCCTCCACA
>CATJOY010000103.1 GCA_949741925.1 uncultured Desulfovibrionaceae bacterium
GACCGCTCCGGTACCGAAGGATTCGGTAAAGCCGTACAGCGCGCCTTCTTCAACCGTGGTGCCGCCTTCATAGGTGTTGTCGCCGGTCATAACCAGGGTGCCGGGGCCTTTTTTAACCAGCGAACCGCTATACAGGTTGTTGGCAAGCTTGTTGCGGATATCTTCCGCACGCTTGGCGGCGTATTCCATCCGCCACTTCTCGGCGTTAGCCTGGCTGATGATGTGGTTGGTGGGGTCGTCGTCGTTATCCATAATGACAAAGGCGTCGCCAAGGAAGTAATCGCCGGTCTTGGCATATTCTTCCGTGGTGCCGGGAGAGAGAAGACCGCCGCGCCCGTCCATACCGTTATTGTACAACCCCAGTCCGGCGAGCTTGTTGGGCAGGGTTTTTTCATACTCCGCAAGCCAGGCTTCATCTTCCGCCTTGCGGGCATCCAACCCCTCGTTGGTGATATTGTTGCTCCACACATCCAGGGGAGCGGCGGAGGCATTATATTCAAACCGGCCGAGGAACTGGCCCGGACCATACATGCCCTTTTCCAGATCGGGCAGGCCCCAGCCGTAGCGTTCATCCGGAACGCCCGCGGCGGACGTCCAGCCGTTAAAGAGCGTGCCGTCATCATTGGTGCGCCGGGCGGTGGTGAACATCACATCACGCACTTGCGCGGCGCTCATATTCGGGTACCGGGACAGCAGCACGCCCATGGCCCCCGCGATGTGCGGCGCGGCGCAGGAAGTACCGGAAAAAGAATAAGAATTATAACCGCCCGCAAGGTTGGTTGTGAAGGCATCATTCAGGGTGTATCCGGTCACGGTCCACCATTTGGCCAGGCCCGCTTCATTATAGCTATCGACGATGGTCAGTTTTGTGGAGTCGGTCGGATCAAGTTTTATACCCGCGGCGGCAATCCAGTTCCGTTCCGCTTCGGGATTAAAATAGGGGTACAAGGCCCGGTAAAAGGGGTTGGCGTTATCGCGGTTTCCTGTGGTCATAATATAGACCACATCGGTGCCCCGCACAGCGTCAAAGGTGGCATCCATCCAGGTGTAGTCACCCTGCCGCTGCTTGTACAAGAAATATTCGTATTCCGCCTGGGGCACATTGTTGGTCCAGATATGGTTCCCGACTGGAGCGCCATCTATTCCGACTATGGCATTATTGGGGCGGCCGCCTTGGTCCGCGGTCAGGCCACCCATTGAAGCCGGAAAGTTTGGGGTCGCCTCCAGGTTAATGCGGGGGTTGGTGCCCCAACTGTTGTTGATCACTTCCGCGCCAGCCTCCACCATGGCCGAAAAGCTGGTTTTAAAAAAGCCGGGATCTTGAAAGGGTCCGTAGTTGTTGCTATCGGTGGCCCCGGTGTTGCCGACCACGATGTTTGAAGCCCAGGCAATACCATGCATATCACCAGAGGTTGTGGAATTATCGCGGTTGGCGCTGACGATGCCGGCCACGGAGGTGCCGTGGCTATCGTTGAAGCTCGGATCATACGCGCCTGTCAGGGAGAAAGCCTGGCCGGAAGTATACGGAAGGCCTCCGTTGGTGAGGTTGGCTCCCGCTCCAGCGTAACGTGTGCCCGTGGTGGTGTAGGTACCTTCTTGGGTAACGAAATTCCAATTTTTGGTCACGACCCCATTGGTGACAATGTTTTGAAAGGCTTCATGGGATTGCAGCGAGCCGGAATCCATGACGCCGACGATGCGGTTCTGCCCGAAAAACCCCAGAGCATAGGCGCTGGAGGCCTTGAGATGTTTCAAGCCGCCGCTTCCGAAATATTCCGTGGTTTCCCAGCTCTGTTTGGCTGCCGCGACCTCATTGGGGTTGGTGGCGACAAAGCCAGGGTCACCCGCATAAGACCACTCGTTAGCACCGGCCGCGCCGGCAAAACCCAAGGCAAGGCTCAGCAACGCCAGAACAAAAAATGATGAAGAGGGAACGTTTTTGCCTCTAGCCATTTATAAACCTCCTTCTTTATGCAAAGAAATCCATGGGTTGCGGCCGGATACGCCGCGATCCGCCAGTCATCGACAGATACACTGTCGATGACAGATTTGGACTTTAATATACTTATCGATGCGTTTTAGCAACATTTTACCTGAATCAGACAGGAAAAATACA
>CATJOY010000104.1 GCA_949741925.1 uncultured Desulfovibrionaceae bacterium
AAAGAACGCACATGATTTTGTGCCAGACGACGGAGCGTTTTTTCATCCACGGCATGCATTTCTTCGCGCCGGGATTGCGCTTTGCCTTCATCACCTCCTTTCCTCTGTTCCATAACGTTAACTCTACTCGCCAGTAGCTCGCTCACATACCGCAGGCTCGCGGCCGCCGCGTCAGTGGCAAAAAGCGCTTCCTCGGCGGAAAACCGCGCATCGTGTTCGGCTTGTTTGGCTTGAGCAATCTGAGCGATCCGTTCTGCTTCGGAGGGAGCTTCCAAAAGCTCCGTGATCATGGAGGCGACATCATCATAGCCATATTCTGCCGCAAGCGCTTCCGGAGAGCGTACCCCTTTCCCCGGCTCACGCAGACCTCCGGGAATAGCCCGCGCAAGCCGGTCCGCCGTCTCTTCGCCAAACTGCTTTCGCACGGCCTCAATATCCAAGCCGCTTGTGCGAATGGCCTCCCTGGTTATGGCAACACGTTCCGTAGATGCTTGTTCTTGAGCTTCCAGGTTCCAGGCCGTAAGCTGTTCTTTACGGTTTGCATTGCGCTGTTCACGGAGCCAGGCTTCAGCGGCAGCGCGTGCGGCGGCCTGCAAGTCTGCAAGGCGGTCCCTCTCCCCGGCGTCCAGCTCCAACGCCTCCATGTGAGAACCATCAAGTTCACCGATGTGGATAGTTTCAGCCGTTACGCTGACTTCGGCTTCCACGGACGCGAGGCGATTCAAGGTATCGCGCACTTCATCGGCACATTCCACATCAAGGGACAAGGCCTTACGGTAGATTGGCGCCAGCCAGTTCTTGAAACGGGCCAAGGCATCCTCAAGACTCTTGACCGGGGTTTGGCCTTCCACAAGATAAGCCTCAAGGATATGGGCAAACCGGTCCTGTTGGGCTTGACTCGGGGAAGTATCCGCCTCTACGCCAAGCCCTCCGAGAAGGCTGTGGTAAGCGGCCGTCAGCCGAGAATCAGCCAGCCCCCGGGCAATCAACCATTCTATCTCCCCTATAAAGGCGGGAACGATGCGCC
>CATJOY010000105.1 GCA_949741925.1 uncultured Desulfovibrionaceae bacterium
AAGGGCCAAAGCAAACGAACTTGTCAGCGGGGTTTATCTTTCAGCCGGTCAAGCCGCGCTGGAACACGACGATATCATAGGGGCGCAACAGTTTCTCAAGTCTGGTTTGATGCAGAAGGCGGATACAACCACGCTGCGGAATCAGATTGAGAGCAAAAGAAAAACCATGAAGGCCAAAGCTGAAGCTAATCGGAACAAACAGGCCCGCAGTTTGCTTGCCGGCGAGAAAGAGGCTTTGGACCGGGCGCAAACCATGGGCGACGTTTCCGGGCTGGAGACTGTTGCCCAGGGGCTGCACAGTTTGGGCTTTACTGATGAAGCCAATCGGATTCTTACCTCAGTGGAATTTTGGACAGCGTATAGAGAAGCCGGGATGTTTGCGGCTACGGCTGATTTGCCTGAGGTGGCGGCCAGGATGGAGAAGATTGGCGCACAATTGCGCGGAGACGTTTCCGGCATGGATACGAAGGAACACAAACGGCTTACCAATGAAGTACAGGCTCTAGCCACGGTATATCAGCGGCGCGTCGCGGCATACCAGGATGATCCTGCGCGGGCGGCCGCCGCTGAAGCGGTTTTTCCCGAGGACGCCGGACCTGAGGATATTGCTCTCGTGTTGTTGGAACAACAGCAAAAGGAGGGAGTTCCCCGGGCTGACCGGCGCGTGTTGACCAAAGCCCAACTTGAGAAACTCTGTGATGATCTGCTTGCCCATCCTGATACGGCCCAAAGTCTTTCCCAGCTTCAGCAGGCATACGGCTCGGCTTGGCCTGAGGTGGAACGTCAAATGGTCGTTGACGGCAAGCTGCCTCCGTGGCTCATGACGGCTGCTTCGGGCATGCCGTCACGAGCCGTTAAACTCTTGGCCGAAGCTGCCAGAGATAATGATTTTCGCGCCAATGCGGAAACAGCCCTTAACCTTTCCGGGATAACGAAAACGGTATTCCAAAAAGAAATTAGCGACGAGATGAATGCGTTTTTTAAAACCTTGAGGGCTCAAGGAGATCTTAGCCTGGAAAGCAAACTCCGCGAATCCGTCGAGATGTTGGCGTTCCAGTATATGCTGCGCGGTGATGCAATGTCTTCGGCCGTGCAGAGGGCGGCGCGGGATGTGGTGCTTGACCGCTACCGAGTCTCCAGGACGTACCGGGTGCCGGTGAGCGAAGATGACGATGTCCTGGACATCGGCGCCAGGGTGGAATTGAGACGTATCGCGACTTCCAATCCCTCACTGCTACCCCTGCCAGAATATCCCGCATTGGGGGCGGAACACGTGGCATCCCGTTTTGCTTCGGCTCTTCTGCGGGAGGGGGCCTGGGTTACCGCCCCAGACGAGAGCGGCCTGATGCTTTTTCTGGGGCCTAATGCGGTGCTGGATAAAGAGGGCAAACCCATTATCAGGACCTGGGATAAGCTGAAAGAAATAGGCCGTGAAGACCAGATGAAGTACTCCAAATTTGATCGCCTCACCCCTCCCGCCGAGAGTATTGAGCCCTGGTCGCATCCGGACGAGAGCCTTGATCCTCCGGTGAACTGAAAACGAGGGCACAAGCATGACGCTGTACGCACGAATGAGCACCGGGGTATGGCCGCCGCGTTTAGAAGATATAGAACCTGGCTTCTGGGAATCCGTGGGGGCGGCCTTTGGCGATGCTTGGGCGGGTAACCCGGTTCCCCGAACAATGGATGCCTGGAACCTGAGACAGGCCGAACGGAGCATATCCGATGACTATATTGCTTCGCTTATAAATGCTGTCAAAGGTGGGACCTACGACTCTTTCCTCAAAGAAAACCTCTTTCCCGAACCGGTGGCGCTTTCTGACCAGGAGCAAAAACAACGCATCAAGGACGCCGGACTTGAAGGGCACGTAACGCCTC
>CATJOY010000106.1 GCA_949741925.1 uncultured Desulfovibrionaceae bacterium
AAAGGAGGCCCGCCATGAAACGGTTTATCATGGCTCTCCTCGTCGTATTGGCAGTGGTGCTGCTTCTGGCGTCTGACGTCAGGTAGCAGGTGACCCCGGCCCACTCGCGATGGGTCGGGGTCATTGAAAAAACGCTATGGCAACCGTGCGGGGCGCTGCAACGCGCCGCGCCAGCCCCGGTCCCTGTAAGCAGCAGGGACCGGGGTTCCCTTTTTATATAAGCGCTTACAGCATGTTTGACAAGGGCCTTATTCGGGGGCCGCATGCCTACGCCGTGGCAAGCAACGGCCGATGCGCCGTTGCAACCTCTCGGGCTTTGCGCTAGAACCCTTCCCGCGCGGTTGCCCTTCTTTTCGTTTTACAAGTCTGCGCTCGGCGCGGCGCAAACTCAGAAAAGGAGGCCCGCCATGAAACGGTTTATCATGGCTCTCCTCGTCGTATTGGCAGTGGTGCTGCTTCTGGCGTCTGACGCCAGATAGCAGGTGACCCCGACCCACATGCGATGGGTCGGGGTCATTGAAAAACTACAACTCGTGGCAACCGCGCGGGGCGCTGCAACGCGCCGCGCCAGCCCCGGTTCCCTGCGCCAACAGGGGCCGGGGTTCCCTTTTTCTATAAGCGCTTACGGCACGTTTGGCAAGGGCCTTATTCGAGCCTGTATGTATATGCTCTACCAAACCCCCAGCAAACTTTTTGTTCCGTAAGCCGGGATACTTGAACCTTGAGCGCATCAAACACCGTACCCGCTTCCCGCGCCGAGAGGCTCCGTTCCCCCGTCAGCCGGAGGGGTATAGTGGCCGTCTGGACACCGCATTGTGCCGCCAAAACAGACGCAAATCCCCCTTGATCCCGCGCTGCCCTCAACGCCGCAAGCACCGATTCGTAAAACGTTTCCATGCCCCCAGCCTTACCATCCGCTTTTCTTCCTGTGTCGTTGACAAAAGGCATTTCAGCTTGTTTTTTCGCGTGCCCTTTGGTACTATGGGGTCCATAAATGCATCGATTGTCTCTGAACATGAGCAATGTATGCAACGATACGGTATATCGGTTTTGCCTCCGGTAAGCGCGGCAGGCCTTTCCAGCTCTCTCGACAACCATGCCAAAAGCCTGAAAAGATCTTCTCATCCTACCGGAAACCATCCTGAACTCACGCGGCGCCGCGCGTTTGCTCTTTCCGCCCCTGCCGCAATCCCGCCCCAAAGGCAAAGCAACTATCTCGGCGCTCCAGCTCCACGCTAGCCCGAGACTCCTTTCTCCAAAGCGGATCTGTAAATTTTCCCGACCGCTCGCCCCGCGCCGCAAGGCCCTTGCCGCCTCCGCCGCGCTGCTCCTTAGCCCCAGCATCTCCGGCGCGCATGCATAGCGCCACAAGGATCTTTTCCTTATCCCCTACCTGTCCCTCAATAAACGGCAACAGCGCCCTTTCCACACCTCTACCTGCGCCTCGCCGTCTGCCGGATGCTCCAACCAAAGGATACCTCTATGAGAAGCCGCGACATCAAGCCGGGATTTTTCAAAAACGACCAATTGGCGGAGTGCTCCTTTCCGGCCCGTTTGCTTTTTCCCGGCCTGTGGATGCTGGCAGACCGCGAAGGCCGTCTTGAAAACCGGCCCCGCAAGATCAAGGCCGAAATCTTTCCCTTTGACGACGTGGATGTTGCCGCGCTCCTCCGCGAGCTGGAATGCGTCGGTCTGATCTCTTCCTATGAAGTCAACGGAACGCGCCTCCTTTGGATTCCCCAATTCAAAAAGCATCAAAGTCCTCATAAAAATGAGAAGTGCAGCGAATTACCCGCCCACCCCGAGGAGTTTTCCGAAGGCGCGCCATATCATGAAAAAACCAACTTGCCACAAACTCCCGTAGTGGAGGAAAC
>CATJOY010000107.1 GCA_949741925.1 uncultured Desulfovibrionaceae bacterium
CTATTTTTTAGGGCTCTGGGATCGGGTTACAGGTATCTTCGAGAGTGCCTGGAACGGTATCTCCGGTCTTATCCGTAATGCCTGGGGCGGCATCAGCAGCTTTTTCTCAAGGATCTGGAACGGCATCACGAAAAGTTTTTCCGACGGCTGGAAGGCCGTGGTGGGTCTTATTCCGGATTTCGGCAGTATTTTCAAAGGTATTGAGAAAACCTTCGCGAAGGCCTGGGAAGCTATTATTGGTCTTGTCCCAGATTTTACAAATATTTGGGAAAGAATTTCCGGGACTTTTTCGCGTGGCGTTGCCAAGATTACGGAAAAGCTCCCGGATTGGCTCAAGGATTGGCTAGGCATAGGAGACAGCAACCCGGTAATCACTGTGCCTGATGTGCATATTCCCGGGGATATACAAAGCCGGGCGGGAGCCCCCTCGGCCTTACCGCCAGGCTCGACAGTGGGCGTGCCCGGCGAAGCCGCCGGGGCCTTCACCAGCCACACTGAAATCTCGCGTCGGGAAACCACCGTGCGGCTCATTCCGCCGCCTGGCTATCAGCTCCAGGACCAGGGTGACGCCGCGGGCGTGGTCTACGCCGACAACGCGGGTCTGGGCTACATGGAGGATTACTAATGGCCTGGCGCGACAGCTTGCAACCGGCCAGCTTCCGGGGCGTATCCTTTGGGGTGACCAGAGCATCCGATACCCTAGGCCGGCGGGTGGTCCGCCATGATTTTCCTCAGCGCGACGATCCATACGTTGAGGATATGGCCCGGGCCCCCCGAGATATAACCATTACCGGCTTTGTCCTGGGGGCGGACTACATGGCTCGGCGCGACGCCTTGCAAGAGGCCCTGGATATGCCGGGACCGGGTACCCTGGTGCATCCCTGGTATGGCAGTTTTCTGGTCAGTTTAACTTCGGCCAGGGTGGAGCACACGGCGACCGACGGCGGCATGGCCGTTTTTACTATGAGTTTCGTGCGCGTGGATACAGCCGCACGAGCGGCCCGACCCCGCTCCGGGACCGACAGGGCCACTTTGGTGAGCCTGCGCTCCCAGAGCCTTGCAGATCTGCTAGCTGTGGTCCTAGAGAACGCCCTCTCCCTGGAGGGAGTGCTTTCCATCGTGATGCGCGAAAGTCGGGACGCCTTGCTGGATAGTCTGATCCGCGCCGGGGATGTCTTAGGGCTGGATCTGACTGGCTCCGTGGGCTGGCTGCGCCGGGTTATTGCGGATCCCAACGCCCTGGAGGAACTGATTGCCTCCGGATCGCTGGGATCCTCCCTGGCCACGCTCTTTGCCGAGGCCGGCTCGGGGAGGCTTTCGGGAAGCAACGGCATCCCCCCGGAACCACAACGCTTTTTTGCCGCGTCCCGCGCCCTGAAAATCCCCCCCGTACCCGTGGCCGGCATTACCAGGACTACGGCAGCGCGGAATGCCGCGGCCATTACCGGAGCCGTCGGCAATCTGTGTATCGTGCAGGGACTGGCCGCCACAGCCGGACATTCTCCGGCCTCCCGCGATGCGGCCCAAGCCCTGCGTGGTGAGATTATGGATGCCGTGGATGCCCTTGCCCAAAGGCTGCCGGCCACGACCGCCGGAGATGAGGCTATGGCCACGGCCATGGATCTGCGCTCGGCGGCTCTATTGCTCCTTGCCGAGCGGGCCGGCACCGCGCCGGATATTGGAACGGTACGTCTTGCCCGCTCGTTGCCCGTACTGGCCGCCGTGTGGCGCTATACCGGAACCCTTGAGGCGGTTGAGGATTTCGTGGCCCGGAATGCAATAGCTCATCCCGGATTCGCGCCCGCGGATCGTGCCCTGGAGGTGCTTAATGCCCGCTGATCAGAAGACAACGGCTGAAGAGGTCATCCTGCGCGTGCAAGGCATTACCTGGCAGGGGTGGACCTCTTGCCAGATCACCCGTTCCGTGGACGCCCTGGCCGGAGGTTTTGCCCTGGCGCTTACAGACCGGTGGGCACCGGGGCAGAGGGCCGTGCCTCTGGCTGCGGGCATGGGCTGTGAGATTCTGGCCTCCCGTGACGGCCAGACAAGCCCTCTAATCGCGGGCTTTATTGACCGGGCGGATTTTCGCCTGGCCGCGGCGCGGCATGAGGTTGCCGTGACCGGCAGGGATTCCAGCGGCGATCTGGTGGATTGTTCAGCGGTGCACCAGCCCGGACAGTGGCGCAATCTTGATGCTGTCCAACTGGCCGCCATACTGGCCCAACCTTTTGGCGTCAGCGTTGCCGTGGCCGAGGGTGTCGTTCCCGGCGGGCCCTTTGCCTCCTTCAAAATTGAGCCCGGTGAGACGACCGCAGATGCCCTTTACCGGGCCCTCAAGCAAAGGGAGCTCTTATGTCTGCCCGACGGCCTGGGCGGTCTTACCGTCAGCCGCATCGGGCGGGAACGAGCCGTAACCCCTCTGGAACAAGGGAGAAATATTCTTGCGGCCGAAGCCTCCTATAATCTTGGCGAGCGCTACAGCGACTATATTGTCCAGGGGCAGCGCCAAGGGAACAACGCGGCTTGGGGCACTGCCTGCTCCGTGCGCGGCGAAGTGCGCGATACCGCCGTGCCGCGGTATCGACCCTATGTCTTGCGCGCTGAGCAACAAGGCGATACCGCTGCTATGCGTACACGGGCCGCTTGGGAACGGACCGTGCGCGCGGCAAAAAGCACCAGTGTGACCGTCACCGTACAGGGCTGGCGCCAGGAAAACGGCCGCCTTTGGCCTTTGGGCGGTCTTGTAACTGTAAGTCTGCCCTGGCTGGGCATTGACCAGGAACTCTGTATTGCCCGGATAACCCTTGCCAAAAGCGCCCAGGCCGGGACCACCGCCCGGCTGGAACTCAAGGATCCGGATGCCTTCCAGCCCGAGCCCACATCGCCATCACCCGACACGGGTGGGGGAACGAGCAAAGCACTATTGGTCCGTAAGAGCGAAGAGGCCCAAGCGGCCCTGCGGGAGGCGGCCCATGCCGGGTAACCCTACTGCAAAGGCCCTGGCCAAGGTCTGGACCAAGGCCATGGATGCCTGCCGGAACCTGGTTTCTCGCGGCGTGGTCAACCGCGTGGATGACGCGCCGTTGATGCAGGTGGTGCAACTCTCCCTGCTAAACGAAGAGGTCCAGGAAGGCGCCGAGAGAATGCAGCAGTATGGCCTGACCTCTCACCCTCAGGCCGGCGCCGAGGCCCTGGCTGTCTTCGTGGGCGCGGATCGCTCCCATCCCGTTGTTCTGGCAGTTGACGACCGGCGCTACCGTATCACGGCACTCAAGCCCGGCGAGGTCTGCATCTATACCGACGAGGGGGACAGCATCCTGCTGGGCCGGGAGAGAACCATAACCGTAACCACGGCGAACTTGAGGGTAAAAGCCGCCTCAAGCGTGACCGTGATTACCCCCAAGGTCACTGTGGACGCCCCGGAGACGACGCTGAGCGGCCATCTGACCGTAGCGGGCGGCATTACCTGGGGCGGCGAGGCCAACGGCATGGGCGGCCCGGCCCGAATCCGCGACGGTCTGACCAATACGGGCGGGGATATCCAGAGCAATGGCATTATTTTGGATACGCACACCCACACCTGCCCCGACGGAGAGACCAGCGGGCCGCATTAGGAAAGAGCCATGGATATGTTGCTGTTCTTTAAAGGGGTGACGGCGGATTTGCGTCTGCAAGGACGCGATCTATTGGCCGACGACAGTCTGTATACGGCTGTTGTCGTCAGCCTGTTTACCGATGCCAGGGCTCGTTCATCCGACGAATTGCCGCCGGAGTTTGAGGCCGAGGATTTGCGCGGCTTTTGGGGAGATGGTCTGGGCGAGGAGAGCATCGGCTCGCGCCTCTGGCTTCTGGCCCGCGAAAAAGATACCGCCCGCGTCCGGGCTCGGGCGGAGCAGTACGCCCGCGAAGCGCTGGCCTGGCTGGTACGGGACGGTCTGGCCGGTAAGGTGGAGGTAACTGCGGATCATCCCGAAAGCGGGGTGTGTCGCCTAACCGTGCGCCTGACCTATCCGACGGACCGCACCAGGGAGCCGCATACGGATCGATGGAATTTCAAAATCGACTTACGGGAGGGAGGAAGCTATGCCCTGGAACCGGCCAACGCTTGAGCAGTTGCAGGAGCGTATTGCCGCCGATTTTTCCGGGCGCTTGCTGGGCGGCGGCCCTCTGCTTTCGCGGAGTGTTTTGCGGGTCTGCTCCCTAGTTTGGTCCGGCGCCTGCCACTTGATGCACGGCTTCCTGGCCTGGATGTTCCGCCAGGTCTTCCCAGATACGGCTGAATCCGAGTATCTGCTGCGCTGGGCCGCCATTTGGGGCGTTAGCCGCAAACCCGGCAGCCAGGCCTCAGGCACGGCCGTGGCCTCCGGAACTGCCGGCGTGGTCATCCCCGAAGGCACGCGCTATCGAGATTCGCGGGGACTCTGGTATGTGGTGACAGCTGAGGTCGTGGTTGCCGATGAGGGTACGGCCACCCTGACCCTAGAGGCCGAAATGGCTGGCGCTGACGCTAACCTGGAGCCAGGAGCGGAAGTGCACCTTGTCTCGCCCATTGCCGGGTTAGAAATGGCCGCCGTCTCTCTGGGCCTCTCGGGCGGGTCCGATGCCGAAGACGACGAGAGCTTGCGCAGCCGACTCCTGGAAAAGCTGCGCAACCCACCCCACGGCGGCAACGCCGATGATTACGTGCAATGGACTCTGGAGGTGCCCGGAGTGACCAGGGCCTGGTGCCTGCCCCTATGGTTAGGCATCGGTACCGTGGGTGTGACCTTTGTCTGCGACGATGATCCGGAGGGCCCGATCCCTTCAGCCTCCAAGGTAGCTGAAATTCAGGCATACCTGGATAAGCGTCGCCCAGTCACGGCGGCGCTGGTGGTATTTGCCCCGGAGCCCCTACCTGTGCCCGTGAGCGCGCGGATCACGCCCTACAGCGAGCGCACCGCCAGGGACATCGAACTAGAACTGGCCGATCTTTTCGCCCGCGAGGGCGAGCCGGGCACGCCTATGCTGCTGACCCACATTGCTGAAGCTATCAGCGGCACGCCCGGTGAAGTGGATCACGTGCTTTTGGACCCCGCGGCTAACATCATCCCCGAGCCCCACCAGCTTCCGGTGTTGGGCCCGGTGACCATCCAGGGGGTGGGCTAACATGCGCTTGCACAGCGCCGCGGACTATCTGGCCATGCTCCAAGGGTTACTGCCCCGGGGCGCTGCCTGGCGCCGGGAGCCTGGGGCCATCCTCACCCGGTTCCTGGCTGCTGCGGCCGAGGAACTGACAAGACTCGACAGCGCCGCCTGGCGCTTGCTGGATGAGGCCAATCCCCGGACAACCCTGGAAGCTCTGGAAGATTGGGAGCGGGTGCTTGGCCTGCCCGATGCCTGCGGCATCGGAAGCGGGAGTCTGACCGAACGGCGTTACCAGGTTTTGCGCAAGCTGGTACGCCCCGTGGGCCAGGATATCCCGTTTTTCGAGGCCCTGGCCAAAGCTATGGGCTATCCGGCCGTAGTGCGGGAATTCCGGCCTTTTGCGGCTGATGTCAGTGGCGCGGACGACTATGTTAACGATGCGCCCGGCGGGAGTATTGTGGATGCCTCAGCCGTGCCAGCCACGGTGACCACGAGCGATTATGACGGCTGGTATTTTGTCTTTCGCATGGAAGCTCCCGAGGAGCGGATCATCTGGTTTTCGGCGGATGTCTCCGGGGCCGAGGAACCCCTGGCATCTTGGGGCAATAGCCTCTACGAGTGCGTAATCAATCGGGCCAAACCAGCCCATACGGTAGCGGCTTTCGGCTACCGTATACAAGAGGAGTAGTAATATGTTTCGCATAGACGGACCCTATGTGGTGGGCTCCCTGCCGCCCACGCGCCAAGGGGTGAGCAGCCCCGGCTATTTTGGTCCCGGCGATCCTGCCACAGGCCTGCAGTCCACTCGGGTGACCTATGAGTGGCTCAATGCTGTCCAGGAGGAACTGGCGGGCGTTATCCAGGCGGCTGGCATCAGCCTGGATAAGACCCAATATACTCAGTTACGCCAAGCCTTGCAGGCAACCTACGGGCCGCCCAACATCATCGCCCCGGGGGGAGGCCTGGAGGTGGATGGGGAGGGAAAACTTATCGTGGATCCCGACATCTTAGAGGGAGTCGAGCCCGGCACGTCAGCCCCCAAAGCTCCAGGAACCGCGACCGCAGGCACCTCCGCCAAATACGCTCGGGAAGACCATGTGCATCCGGCCCAGGCCAGCGTCACAGGCAACGCAGGCACAGCTACCAAACTGGCCACAGCTCGGACGATCACGGCCAAAGACGATGCTACAGCCGGCGCGAGCTTTGACGGCTCAAAAAACGTCAACGTGGGTATCCCCGTGACCGTTGCCGCGGGAACGGCAACGTATGCTTTACCTGGTACAGCTACCATGAGTCTACGATCCTGGCTTTCAGCAGCTCGGAATTGTTTGGATTGGCTGCAAGCACGATTCAATACCGCTGGACAGGCCGTATCAGCGGCCTCAGCGACTAAGCTAGCTACTCCACGTAAAATCGCGACTGACCTCTCCCTTTTGGTGGCAAAGGAATTCGACGGGACAGTTCCAGTTACTACAGGGATTACAGGCGTTTTAGGTATCGCCCATGGGGGTACCGGAGCGACTACGGCGGCGGCAGCACGCACCGCCCTGGGGATCACCGCCGGTGCACCTATCCCCAAAGAAGCAGCCGGCGTGGGACAGTGGCTGTATGTATATCATCCCGGCGGCTCTTATACACTTCCTGCTGGAGGAACATGGGCCTATTTTTTCTCAGGATACGGGACTGTTGATAATCCGATATTTAAAGGAGTGGCTGCCGGAGTGGCTGCCGGAGGTACCGCCATATCGCCCAAGGACATAATCGGGCTTAGCGGGGCAAACCAAATGCGAGGATTTTGTTGGAGGGTAGCGTGATGGGTCCGTATGACGATGAAATGTATCTCGCTTCTCTCGGTGAAGTAAAAGCTATGGAAGAGGATTTGGTATCGGGACATACGGCCAGTACCGAGGTCTCGGAACTTTCTCTTGAGCCCGCCTCGGAACCTGATCACATAGACTGGTCCGTCGGCATCATAGCTCGTTCTGATGGTAGCTTCGTTGTGACAAAACACAACTCCCCCTATCACATCCCTATGAATGCAGAAGAATTTACTGCGGAGTTTGCCCGGGTCACCGCATTTGTTGCTGCTAATCCTGATATGGTGTTACCTGAACCTTTGCCGGACCCGCCTAGCCTGGAAGAACTGCGAAAAGAAAAAATCGCCGTAATTGATGCACAGACCTCTGCCGCTATTCTTGCGGGGTTTGATTACGAAATTGATACGGGAAACCATTTGGAACTTCTGCATTTTTCCTATGATGTGTTTGATCAACAAAATTTCGTCGATACGGCGAACGTTGCTTCTCTTGTGCTTTCAGGAACCCCGGGACTGCCGCAGGGAGTGATCTGGAACGCTTACCGGAATTGGACTTCACAAAATGGCGGCGAGTTGGTCCGCTTGACTTTGGACCCGGTCGGGTTCTTGAATTTGTATACAGGCGGGGCTCTCGTCCACAAGGCAATGCAAATGGAAATCGGCGGGCAGCGTAAGGCGGCCGCCATAGCGGCCATAACTCCTGAAGATTTGGAGATGATTTGATGCCCAAAGGGACCATGATCATCAAGCACAGCATTATCGCCCTGGACCAGCTGGTCAATGCCATTACCGGAGGTTGGGCTGACGAAACCTTGTCCGCAAGGGCTTGGCGTTTGCGGGGACGAAACAACTGGTGGAACTTTTTACGGCAGGCAATTGATATCCTGTTCTTTTTTCAGCCGAACCACTGTTCCGAAGCCTATCATTCGGAGGTGGAACGCAGGCAGCTTCCTCCGGAAATGCGTGGGGGATAAGGGGTACGTCTCTTTTATCCTAATAGACTATACCAGTTAATAGCAGTTGACCTCTGGGACCGGATACGAGGATCGCCGGTCTCATGGGGTCACGAATGAGGAGGCCTTATGGCCCGAGCTTGGTTTCTGGATTACTTTGGGGCCGCCGTGGCTAAGAGTGTGGTGAGGGAGTGCTGCCAGGATATGGAGCTCTCCGAGCGGGAGACCCGACTCATCCTGGAGCGCTTTTGTGATAAGCGTGGTATGGGGCCGTGCGAAGCGTTTTACCCAGCGGATCAACAAAAGGAGCACCTGCCGGATCTGGACGCCAAGGTCCGGGGCTGGGTGGAGCGCAACATCGGCAAGTTTAAACCCTGCGAGATCGTGGCCATCTACCGTTTTCTGGGACAGCGCCGCCAAGCCACGGGGTAGGCCTAGCCATCCGGTTCCACTCCCATATTCCCCTCTCTTTCCGCCCACACGCCCTATCTGTAGGCTATTCTCCGGGACAGAGCACAGCCCGCCCCGGAGGTCTTATGTCCCAGACTATCTATCCCGCCCCCCCGTATGCCTTTCTGGGGCAAGTACACGGCGATTCGTTCCTGGCGTATGTCCAAGAGGGCGCCATTTACCGTCATTCTCCGGATGGCCCTCAGGCCATCGGCGTGACCACCAAGATCCATGAGGACCTCAAGGCCGATTACGACAGCATCTATGCCACCTGTAAAGAGTATTACACGGGCTTGGTGGAGGCAGGGGTTATTGAACCCGAGCCCACGCAGGAGGATATACTCCGGCGTCAGGCGGAACAGCTCAAAACCCAAGCTGTACAGCTAGATGAAGCCTCCCGGCTGGTGGCCGAGAGCGCTCGGAGCCAGGCCGAACTGGCCGGGGCCATTGCCGCGCTGCGCGCCGAGATAGAGGCCCTAAGGGGCAAAGGAGGAGCGGATGAATATCCTGCCGGAACTCATCAACAAGATCCCGGGGCTCTCCCCCCAGTGGAAACGCCTGATCAGCCAGGCCTGGGAGATAACCCGGGGCTACCAAAACTCCCGCAGCGACCTGCTGCGGGCGATAGCGGATCGAAACCTGAACGTGGCGGATCTGCAAAGAGGGCTGCTCTACCTGCAAAGCGGACCTCTGGCCGGCATGCTTGAGGCCGTGAGTCCCGGCCTTGCCGGGCGCTTGCACAGCCTGGGCAACGACATCATTAACAGCACGCCGGACAAGGCCCCCGGAGCGACTCCTGCCGCGCCCCGAGAAGCATCCGACAACGGGCAACACAAGCGGGGAAATCCCTTCCCGCCTTTAAAAAAATAGGAGTCGCATATGGAACTTTCGGAAAAAGTGGAAAACGTTGGCGGATCCGGCGCTGCCTATGCTGGAGGGAGCTGGGGCATCGGCCTCTTTCTGATGGCCATTTTCCTGGTGGTCCTCTTCTCGCTCTTCTGCCACAATCGCAACAGCTACACGCCCGAACCCCGCGAAGGATGCGCGGATAAGCTCACCTGGGCCCGCTACGCCAACTTTGTGGATCCGGAGATGACCCGCAACCACATCGACCAATGCCGTGATACCGGCCAGATACGCAAGGATATCGCCACCGAAAACGGCGAGATCAAAGCCGCCATCGATCGCCAGACCGGGTCCATCCAGCTCCAGCAGGAGCGTACCACCAACAACATTATCCTGGGGCAGGCAGCCATCGCCCGTGAGCAAGAACGTATGTTCTACCAAGGCGAGGTCAACCGCAAGGATGAAAGCCTTGCCTCCTGGCGCGAAAAGGCCCAAGAACTCCAGGCGCGGCTGTTGCAATCCGAATCAGCCCGCGAGGCCGACCGCCGTCAGATGGAGACCATGGCCGCCATGAACGGGCAGTTCTTCGCACTGACCAATCGTATTGCCGGCATCGAGAACAATATGGTCAAAGCCCCTTCTTTTTATCCCTATGGCGGCATAGCCTCCGTAAGCCTCTGCGGCTACCAGGCCTGCAATGCAGGCCGGGGCTGCGGGCAACAGGGCTGACTTGCCGTAGGGGCCTATGGCCCCACGCGGCTGGGGCGGGAAGATGGCAGGATCCTCCCGCCTCTCCCCTGACGCAATGGGGGACAACTACCTGTAAAAGGGAGGCATTATGGATAAAAACGTCATCGCTCCCATGCTGGCCGGATTAGGGCTGGGCTTTCTGGCCTTTCACCCGGCAGGTAAGGATCTCGCCAGAAATATGGGCCAGACCGTTATGCCCGCCCTGCTGGGCAGTCAGGGCAAGGATGAAGAAGCATCCGCAGAACCCGGCAAGGACGGGGAATCAGACGGCGAAAAGAAACGCCGTGAGGTGGAGGAATAGCCCATGAGCAAATACCGTAAATATATTGAAATTATTGATAAACTGGATAAGGCTCTGGAAACTAAGGGAGCCCAGCTCCTGGAGGGCAAGGTCACCAAGGATACGCTAGAATTCCTTGAGAAGGTGCTCCATGTCATGGAGCAGGCCTGGCGCGTAGCCTGGCAGGTGGATTGCCTGGAGGATATCAGCAAGGCCATGGGGGCCATAGCCCGCCAGGGCCAAGGAGCCGGGAGCGAACTTGCTCCGGCCGGTGAAGAAACGATAGCCTATGGAGGCGCCCGCCAGGGCCGGGACTTTCGGCGTGGAAGTGACGATCCCGCACTTGCGGCTCGGGCTTTCGGGGGTGCTACGCCTGACCTTTGGCCGCTGGCCGCGTACTCCGTAGGGGACAGAAGATCCAGGGGCGAAGAGGAGGAATACCGCCGCGGCCGGAGGATGGACGGCATGGAGCGTCACCCCGAAAGAGATTTCGTTTTCTTGCCCGGCTTCGGCGTGCCGACGCCCTTTGGCGTCCCCTTCGGGGCGCTTGGGGCGCGGATGGGCTACCATGTGGATCCGCACACCCCCGAGGACAACGCTCCCTATAGTCAAGCGGAAAACAATAATAGCGCAGGCCGGGCTCGCTCGGGCATCCAGGTTCCCCTGCAAAACGCGGCTTCGGGCTCTAAGCCCGCCACTGCCGCACAGACGGCAGGGTAGGGAGCAAGCATATGAATACCTGTTGTGTCAAGCCCACCCTAACGGTTATCGGCAACAACGCTCTGGCCACGCCATCGGCCTCCCCGGTCACCCTGAACGTTGACCGGCCGCTGACGGATATGCCCGCCCGTGGAATCTTTACCCTGCGCATCCCCACGGCCATTCTCAAAAACGCTAACCCCAATCCCGTGCAGCTTGCGGATGGAACCAACACCTTAGCCCTTATCGGCTCGTGCACGGACCCGCTGCGTTATGACAGCCTTATTGCCAGCGCGGCCCTTTCGCCCTGCCCGGCCATTCTAAGCGTAACATGCAGCCGCCGCACCGAGCCCGCTCCGGGGCATGTGGCTTGCCTGGAACCTTTGCCAGCCAGCTCGTACGCCGCTCCGGCCACGGCCGCCGCTCCGGCTTCAGAAGCCGCTGAAGGGGCCGTCTGAATGCCTGACCCCCGGCGTATCGCCCTCCGGCCCCCTTGCCCTTGCGCCGTACGCGGCGATGATGTGGAAAGGGGGCCGTCATGATTCCATTGGTCGTGGAGCGTTTGCCTGGTCGGGAACGGCTCTGGGATATGTATTCCCGGCTGTTACGGGATCGTATCATCATGCTGGATGAACCCATAGAGGATGCCACGGCCAGCATGATCTGCGCCCAACTCCTATTTTTACAAAGCGAAGAGCCTGATGCTCCTATTTGGCTGTATATCAATTCGCCTGGAGGCATTGTAACCGCCGGGCTGGCCATATACGATACCATGCGCCATGTGAGCTGTCCGGTGGGCACGGTATGCCTTGGCCAAGCCGCCAGCATGGGGGCGGTGCTCCTGGCCGCCGGAGAGCCCGGCTTACGTCTGGCCCTGCCGCACAGCCGGATCATGGTGCATCAACCATCAGGAGGCTTTCGTGGGCAAAGTTCCGATGCCGCCATCCATACGGCGGAAATGCTACGTCTTAGGGCTATCCTTGATCATATCTTGGCTGTTGCCACGCATCGGTCGCAAAGCGAAATATCGGCCCTGACCGAACGAGATACCTACTTGAGCGCCCCTGAGGCCATGGAGCTGGGGATTATCGATAAAGTGCTCTCCGGTGCGGCTTTCCATGCCAGAGAGCGTAGGAGAATCTAATTAGCGCTGTCTAGATAGCCCTGCACAGTTTGCTTAAGAAGCTCAGCGTATCGGTAGATATCGTTCAGACCATCGATTTTATTTTTTGTTTCGTTTTTCTCCGCGTCAAAGGTGCCGATATATTTGACGGTGGCGGAGTTAAAATGCAGGCGGCAAATAGGCTTGCGGCCATTGTCGTCCAACAGGATACCGCAGTAGGTCTGTCGGTCCCGTATGGTTACCCGGGCCGGGTTAATAACTTCTCGTAAGATGGCCTTGACCAATAAATACCCCTCTAATTCCTCTTGGGTTGTGACAATAGCATTTTCTTCTTCCCGGAGGGACGCGGTGCTGGATTTGGTTTCTTCTCGCGACAAGGGCGTCGGAGCCGTGCTCATATTGGCCACGCCTTGGATACGTTCTAGAAGAACATCGTTGATGTAGGTCTCAAAGGCTGAACGCACAATGGGGCGAAAGCGTTCCAAGGTGGCGGCCCGTATAGGGCCTGTTGTCACGTATGCGACAAAGAACCGCACCAGTTCGTCCGAAGGGTTTTTAATTTCAGTGGCGATGAGCTGCCGGATCTGGCGGAGGTGCTTGAGTTCTTGGGCAGCCGAAAGAGCCACATCTGCATCAAAAACGTCATTGGCCAGCTTTTTGAGCTCCGGGATCAACGATTTATCCAAGTGCTCGAAATCAAAAATCATAAACGGCTTGTCATCCATAAGATTGGGCTTATCGAGATCCGCATAAAACTCATAGCGCACGCCGTTGGTCAGTATGCCAATTCGGGCAGTTGAAATATTATGGAAATATCGGTGGAGTTGTCCGGCTTTGCTGGAATCAAGCATGGTGGTGCAGCATTTGGCTTCTATGCACATGATAATGTTGCCATCCCGCTTGACAGCATAATCTATTTTTTCACCTTTTTTAATGCCAATATCCGCCGTGTACTCCATGATGACTACACGCGGATCGGAGGTATCATAGCCTAGAGCCTGTAGGAAGGGGTTGATTAACGCAGCCTTGGTGGTTTCTTCGGTGATCGCATGGGGTCGGAGCTCCTGAATGCGGGCGGCCAAGGCCATGATACGATCTGAAAAGTCCATGCTCTCCTCCTTGGGTTAGTGTATCAATTGGTCTCTGGGGCAATGCCAGGGGCAGTCTGCAATAAAGCGACAGTTCTCCCCTCCCCCCCCCCTCTGGGGGGGGCCGCCTGGAGGGCCGCCTGCAATTGCCGGGCAAGATCAATGGAGCGCTCCTGCTCCTTAATAACCTTCTCCTGCACAGCAATGAGCTTCTCCCGCAAGGTGATCAGTTGATCAGCCGTATCCGGATCAGCCTTCACAGGGTTTCCTGCCGGTAAAAAATCGCCCCGTTGCTCGCGAAAAGCCTCTAGAGAGCCGGACTCGTGATATTGTTCTTCACTCAAATACGGCTGGCCGATCTGAGCTAGAAGGAAGTTGGCATTGATGCGATAGCGTCTGATCCATTTTGCAACAGCATCAGTGGGAGGAAACGCCTGAGAATGAATACAGTCGTAAAGATCAGTGGTAGTCATTCCTCCGGCCTCAGCCACCTGGGGCAAGGGCTCCGGCAGGGAAGCTACAAGATCGTGCAACGTATCGCAGATATCCACATAGCGGGGCTCAAGAGCTCCGGAGCGCCGGGCCTGTCGCGGCTGACCTATGCCCAGCAACAACCATTCAGCTCGGAATTCAAACTCCTGCGCCAAGCGGCGCAAATCATCCACCACTGGAGCCTGGCCTTCCTTCCAAGCCAGATATTTGTGCGCCGGAACTCCCAGATATTCGGCCGCCCTTTTAAGGGAGGGTTTTGCTCCTGTCTTGGATAGTTGTTCATAAATTATTTTATTAAGAATTTCAAATTGTTGCTTCCAATCCATATAGAAAATTCCTAAACTTTAAAACAAAAATACTTGAAAAAGATATTTTTTTTCTATATTTTAAAAACAGGACAACAAAATATTTTTAGCATAACTTTTTTCGCTTATGCTACCTAAGCTAAAAAGAGTACACATATGCTAATTACTCAAGCCTCTAACAGAATAAATTCTACCAGACAAGCGGAGTTCCGGGCCTGGATGATCCGTAATAGCTTGACCTATGTTGCAATCGGCAAACACCTGGGGATGAGCGGTTCTGGAGTGCTGCGGCTCATCTCTGGCAAGCGCATGCCGGTCAAACGCCATGCCCAGCTGTTGGAATTGGGCGTGCCTGAGTACCTGCTTCCCTATCCCTTGGACGTACCCCGCGGGCCGAAAAAAAAGAATGCCTCTCCTTCCGCATAGCAAGGCCTCCCGCCCCCCGTAAACGCGAACACACAAGGAATTTTCGCATGGAACGCCTTTCCTCTGTGGTGCACGCCGCCGTCAAACACGCTCCCTCCGGCCTTTCCGCCGAAGCCATCGCGGATATCGCCGGTAAGAAATACAAAACTCTTATGAGCGAGCTATCCCGTCATGAAGGGCACAAACCGGATATGGATCTGTTGCCAGCTCTGATTCAGGCCACGGGGAGTGATGCCCCCCTGCATGCCCTGGGGCGGGCCTGTGGCTGCCTTTTTGTACGTCTGCCGGATATTATAGGAGAGGGGCATCCCCTGGCCATGCATCTGGCAGATACAGTCAAAGATTTCGGAGAACTGGTGGCTACTTTGGGCGAAGCCTTGGCGGATGGACACATTAGTCACGATGAAGCCCAACGCATCGCCCGGGATGGTCACGATGTGATGGACGCCGTTATGACTATCATCCGTATGGCCGAAGACGCCTCAAAGAACGAAGGGAAAGTTTTATAACTAGATGCCCCGGCAATGCTCGCAACATTGCCGGGGCAAACCCCTGCACGAGGAGAAGCTCATGCAGAGATCTTCACATTACCCGGCTTTGCCAGGCAGGGCAAGGTGCATTTTCTGGGCCGTTGATAACGGTCGCCGCGTAGCCATACGCTGTACAAACTTTGATGATCTTATTCGTCGCTTACGCGAGCGTTGCTCTGGCGGTAAGCTACGCGAGCTCTGGGAAGGCGTATGATCGGCATTTGCGCGATAGGTTTTCTGATTGCCCTGAGAGTTGCTCTGAGCCTGGAGATATCCGAACGGCGTCGCCTCGCCCGCATGTCACTGGTGCTGGCTGGTGAAAAAAACTGTGAGGGAGCAGCAATGGGCACAAAAATTGGTTATCCCTTGCCGGAGAAAGAGGCTATATGATTACCCTATCCCCTGATAGCTCATTCCTCCCGATTTCTTCCTGGCCTGGCTACACCATCAACTTCCTTGGCCAGGTTCATGGCTGCTACGACTTGCTTGCAACAGTAAGGGACACGTGCTCTTGCGCGATGAGGTCGGCCGTGTATCCCTCATCTATGTAGGTGGGCTGATACGCCAAGCCGGTATGTTCTCCACGGAGGAAGGGACTATAGAGAACCTGCGTAGAAAGCTGGATGCCCTGGTCAGACAAATTCAGGACCTTAAAAACGACTACGGATCCAGGAGGTATCTCTCGAATGCGCCATACGGATTAACCGGCATCTGTTGTGCTTAGTCCGCCCCAGTGGAGAGGCCTCAGCGTATCCAGCCGAGGATAATGATTGATACCGAGCCGATACGTTATCGAGATGGAGGAGTTATGAGCGCCTTTGTGGTTATGAGCCCTGCAGAAATGGAGGACCTTATCCGGCGGACCATTCAAGAGACTCTAGCATTCGCCGATTCTCGGGAAAACCGAAAAAAACTGCTTACCGGGGAAGAAGTCCAGGCTGAATACGGCATTAATGCCCGTAATTTGGAAGGTTGGCGCGCCAGGGGCATGGGACCGGAGTACACGACCATCGGCCGCCGAGTGTATTATGAGCGTAGCGTGATAGAAGACTATATCGTCGCTGGCAGAGTCAATACGCGAGACACAGCATAATACCTCAAAGATCTCTTCTGCACCGCCATGAAGGCGAAAGGAAATTCACTTCGTGAATCCATTTTTCCAAGAATTTCATCTACGTGGAGCCGTTTGAGTGATCAGTATCTGTGTTAAGGAGGTCGTTAATTATAGCAAGCTTTGTCCGCTCTTGTCCGGGGATAAGGTGGGCGTAACGCTGCGTCATAGCCAGGCTTTCATGCCGCATCAGCTTCTGCAATTCAAGCAAGGTTACTTTGCCGCTTTGTGCCAACCAGGACGCAAACGTATGCCGCAACGTATGGAAAGTGACGGCGTAACGACTCTCTCCAGCGCTGGTGTCAAGGCCGAGCTTATCAACTGCCCGCCGGAAGGCATCAGATATACGTTTGACAGGACCTCCTGTACCGCGCTCCTGAAAAATAGGCTCATTTCCCTTACGATCATAAGAAAGCAGCATAGTAATCACCTCATCCGAAGCGGGTACCGAGTCTATGCGGCCTCCTTTGCTGGTAACATGCAGGATGCCCGCGTGAGAATCTATATCCTGAGCCCGCAGCTTAAAAATTTCCGTCGCTCGCAGTCCTGTGCGAAGCGAAAGCATGGCCATATCGTGCACTTGCCGGCTGCTCATGGCCAGATGGGACAACAGACGATTAGCCTCATCTGGAGTAAAAAATCGCACCCGTCGGTTATCCACTTTGGGCATCTGCCAAGCTCCTCCCTGACGGCTTCCCAAGGGATTGATACCCTGCCATGCCCCTGTGGCCATAGCCCTGTTGATAGCACGTCTCAAAAAGCTAAAGAGGTGAGCTATAGTCTGTGCGGAAAGCATACGGCTTTGATCTTTGCCTCTTGCCACCCGGGTGTTTACAAGCTCGGCTTTTATGCACACGAGTATGGCTGGAGTAAGTGCCGATATAGGAACGAAATGAAGCCGGGAACGCAAGTGTTTGTTGTATTGCTGCAATGGCTGAGCGATATGCTTACCCTCACTGCGCGCCCAGGAGGCGTAAGCATCTACTGCGTCTCCCACGGTCAAAGTTGCGAGATCAGAGGTTATCCCTTTCCCTTTAGCCTGGCTGGCAAGGAACTCAATACGCGCGGCCCGAGCCGTTTGCGGTCTTTCGCCCTGGCTGTGGCGCCCTACAGTTTTCCAGTGTCCTTTGCCCTTATCGTCTGCCCACCAGTAGCAGTATACGCGATCAAGCTCTCCTGTACGCGGATCACGATAAGAGGAAATGCGATAATATACCCCTTCAAACTTTGTTTTGATGTATTTTCTTTCGTGCTTGCCCATGCCTTATGGGTACATGCTGCTCCGCATGAATACAAGCAACTTATCCAAATCTTATCCACAACGAGACAGGCAGTTAGCTGTTATCCAGCTAACTGCCTGTTTTTTTTGGTGGGTCGTACTGGATTCGAACCAGTGGCCCTCTGCTTAAAAGGCAGATACTCTACCGGCTGAGTTAACGACCCTTGTTGTGAAGGGATTTTCTTAATGCATTTCCCGGCAGGGGTCAAGCCCCGATATACAAAAAATGGCTGTTCCGGCCGCGTGAATCCGAAAAGGGTTCCCCTCCCCCTCCGTGGGCACTGCCCCGGCTCTCTCCCAAGAGACTGTAATGGTTCATAAAGATGACGGACCTGGTGAACACCTCTGGCCTAACGGCCATTCCTGAAGTATATACCTTCACCGCAACCCGAAAAACCAAGGAGACGCCATGCCTACCCCTGTATGCCTTGAAAACGATCTGACCGCCGCCTGCAAGGCCATACGTCCGCTGGACCCGGCCAAACTGCAACAAGCCTGGAACCGGATCGACTCGTTGACTAAACCCCAAGGCAGCCTTGGCCGTCTGGAAGAAATTGCCGCCAGACTGATGACCATCTACAATCAGGGCCAAGCAATCATGGGCCTTGAAGAAACCGGCCCCGCGGCAGGCATCCCCCAAGGCCCGGACCCGGCCAGAATTTTTACCGTGGCAGGGGATCACGGCGTAGTGGCCGAAGGCATCAATGCCGCGCCCCAGGAAGTTACCAGGCAGCAGGTTGTCAATTTCCTGAACGGCGGCGGCGGCATCAACGCCTTATGCGCCGCAGCGGGCGCGGAACTGCGCATTGTCGATGCCGGGGCAGTCGGCGTTTTTTCGCCGCACCCCCTGCTCCTCGATAGAAAAATTCGACAAGGAACCGATAATTTTGCAAAAGGTCCGGCTATGCGCCGTGAAGAATGCCTGCTGGCGCTGCATCACGGCCTGGAACTTGCCCGAGATGCAGCCAACGAACATTGCCGCTGCCTGGGCATAGGAGAAATGGGTATCGGCAACACCACGCCCTCGGCAGCGCTCTTCTGCGCCTGGCTGCGCCTCAGCCCCGAAGAGGCCTCAGGCCCGGGAGCCGGTATTCCTCCTATCGGCCTGGCCGGCAAGGTCGAAGTTATCCGCAAATCCCTTGCTCTGCATGCGGAAACTATCGCTTCAAAAGACCCGGTAGCTGTTCTGGCGGCCCTGGGCGGGTTTGAAATCGCTGTTATGGCCGGTATCATTCTGGGGGGAGCCTCTCTGAACCTGCCGGTGCTCATTGACGGCTTCATTGCTACAGCGGCCTTTGTTGCCGCGCGGGAACTGGCTCCTGAGGTGACGGAATACTGCTTCTTCTCCCATGCCTCGGCAGAATCGGGCCATGCCCTGGTCATGGAAAAAATCGGGCAGCGTCCCTATCTTGATTTCGGTCTGCGCCTGGGCGAAGGAACCGGGGCCGCTCTACTGCTGCCTTTTCTCCGGGCGGCTGCCAGCATGTACACCCGCATGGCCACCTTTGATTCCGCCAAAGTCAGCCGGGTTCCCTAAAGCTCATGTTCACGGCGGCGTAACCCGGCCCACCCCGGCCAGCATCGCATTACACAAACATTTCGGCTTCAAGCTGGCCGGGGTTTTTCAGGCAACGGGGTTCATTTGAAAAACGCATCGGGCTTAACACTGAAGTACCCGCCCACTGCTCCGGTTTCCCCAACTGGATGAAACACTGATCCAGCCTCTCCTCTCAAGGAGCGTCACAGGCATATGTCGCTAAGCCCCCCGGGCGGAGAACAGGCGGAGGCCAGCCGCAGCATGTCCTCACGGCTGAGAAGGCGCTGATTGGAACTGCCCCTAAAGGGGAATTCCGGATCACGCAAGGCCGCCACATACGGCCCGTCAACCAGGGTATCCACCCGGGCAAGGAGTTCCGCCACAAGGCGCTCCTCACGGGCCAGACACAGCAACTGCTCAAAGGTATAGCCGGTATAGCAAAAGACGGTCTTTCCCATGGCCCGAACGTTTCCGGCAAGATAGGCCAACGGGCCGGGTTGCAGAAAGGGTTCGCCCCCGGAAAAGGTTATTCCCGAAAGGAGGGGGTTGGCGGCAAATTGTGCAAACACTGTATCAACGTCTATGAGAAAGCCGCCGTCCCGGGGGTGCGTTTCCGGATTATGGCAGCCCGGGCAGGCGTGCGGGCAGCCCTGAGTAAAGAGGACAAAGCGCAGCCCCGGGCCGTCTACAATAGATTCTTCCACAATGCCGCTGAGGCGCAGTTCAGGCACAGCGCGTACCTCTCTTCCGCTCCTCGGAGCGTTGCGCGTTGGTAAAGCGCTTCAGCGTGCCGAAGAGGCCTCCGGGTATACGGCCGGCGCTTATAGCGCCAGGGCCGCCGGCTCCTTGCGCGGCGCTCGCGCCGCTTTCACCGGACGGGAACAACAGAACCATGAAAAAAAACCTCCTTACGCCTTCCGGTCAGGCCGGGATTGAACCGCCCCGGCCTTGTTCGCCATGCTCACGGTCTTGAGGGAGCCAGAAAGTCAAATGCATGCTTTTTCCCTTCTCGTTGCCGGTCAGCCAAGGCAGCAACAGGCCCCTTTACAACGGCTGGCCCCCGGCCGGGCTCTTGGGGCCTGCCGTAGTATTACGCAATTTATCGATAAGCATACAACAGCCGCAAAACGTAACGGAGAGCGCCATAACAGTAAACACCCCGCGGTAGCCATAGCCTTCGTGAATAACGAAACCGCCAAGCAGCGGAGCGAGCATACCGCTGGCATCAAAGGTGGACATCATCAAGTTGGAATTAAGGGAACGCGCTCCGGGCAGGGAACGATCATAAATCGTGGATGCCAGCAAGGGGTAAAGCACGCTGAGCCCCAGGCCGTAAAGGCAGGTTAACGGCACAAAGGCCCACAGAGGGCCCCAGGCCATGCCCAACGAGGCCGTGGCCAGGGCCAGGCTGCATAGCGTGGTCATGCTGTACCGCGGCAGGGAATCCAAACGGTGGCTTCCGAAGACCCGGACCAAAATCATGACCACGGTATACGATGAAAAAAACAGAGCCGGTTGGGCTCCGGTAACTGAGCAGAGGCCTTTAATAAAGGAAAAGGCCAACACGGTCATGATGCTGAAGGTCATGCAGGCCAAGTAGACGAAGAAAAGGCGCGAATGGCTCACCGCCTGCCATAGGGCCGCTCCGGAAAGGCTGCCCTCGCCTTTGGAGGGTATTTCCGGAATTTTCAGACGTGGAGCCAGGGGAACGAGCATAGCTAAAGCCGGCAACCCCAAGATTGCTGTGATCGCAAAAAGGCGCGATGCATCCCCCAGCATGGGCAAAATATGTTCGGCCAGGGCCGGAATGATCGAATAGGGCAAAAGCGTTGTCAGGGAAAAAATGGCAAAGCCGCGGGCGCTTTGCCCCTTGGGGATGCAGCTTACCAGAACGGCCACCACACAACTTGAGAACACGGCCAGGGCAGCGCCCTGAATAATACGCAAAACCAGGATGAAGGAAATGGAACGCGCCGCGCCCGCCAGCGGGTAAGCCAGCATAACACAGCTTGAAACAAGAATCGAGAACAGCAAAGGAAGAAGCTTATTGCGCTTCAATAGAAAAAAACTAGCCAAAGGCCGGCAGAGCAACACCATGGCAAAGAGAGAAGAAATCAGCGCGCCGCGCCAGTTAGGGCTGACAGCAAGGCCATCCAGCCATTGCTCAAAACAGTAAAACACGGCGCTATAACTGTTGGCGCACATGGCCATGCAAAAAAGCAAAAGAAAATCCCGGCCAAAGAGCTTTTGGGGCGTTTCGGGGGATTTCTCTGCCGCCTGGGGTGGAACGCGCGGGTTATTACGGACCATGGCTGACTCCGATGAGGTCTTCCGCCAAGCTATATGTACTTTACCCAGCCTTGCCAAGCGCCGTTTGCAGTCGGCCCCCGGGAAAGCAGCTCTCTGAAAAAAAAACAGGCAGCCCGCCTCCAGAATCCGCCCTGCCCCCAAAATCTTTTTACGCGGCGTTTTTATGGAAAATCCGTCCGCCCAAACGTTGGTCACCCCCTCTCCGGGCAGCCGGCGACGGAGGCTTTTCCGCTGCCCCGCCTTACTGCAGCATCTCCGATTCCGCTTCCGGCAACCCGGAAAAGGGAGACCCCTCCCCGGTCAGAACCCAGCCGGGAGCATAGGGGGATTTCTTTCTACTCAGCATCCCCAGCCACTCCACAGGGATCACGCCACATTTTTTAGCTTTTCGCACCCGGGAAACAGGCCAATCCAGCCAGGCGGCCAAATCAGTTATATTCGTTGTGGATGTTGCAAGTTTCAGCCGGGCGAACAGTTCATCAGGCGTGACATCCTTCAGCCTGCCGACACCAAGATGGTAGTCTTTGTTTCCGTCGCGCACCCCATCCTCCTATAAACGAACAAATGAGAGTCTATAGACTGACGAATAAAGAAGCACAATGCCGTATCAGAGAGCATGTCTGGAGAACAAGCCACATTCATTGCCCGAAAATATATGGGGTGTGTCCTGCGGCGCTCCCGCGACGCCGCAGGCCTTTCGCAACAACAGCTTGCCGATGCGGTGGGGATCAGCAAAGGATTTTACTCATCCCTGGAATCTGGCAAACGCGTTCCCAACCTGGATATGCTCATTCGCCTGGCAAAGCCCCTGCATGTCTCGCCGGGAACGCTGCTTGACGCCGCGGTCGCCGAATCGAAAAAGCTATAAGCTCCGCGCGAGAATGCCTTCGGTTCCCGCGGCCTGCTTGGCCGGAACGTTCTTCAACATTTGGGAAGAAACTCTGGGCCTGACAGAGTATACATAGTTTGTTTTCTCGTGTCGGTACAGGGCTTGAATCTCTGCCATTTGGCTTGTATAGATAAAAATGAGAGGGTTGGAGCCAAGAGGGTTCTGGCCGCAAATTTTTGCAGCGGGCATAACAGAAAAAACAAATCGGCCTTAAGGCTGGAAGGGCATGAAGCTCCTTCTTCACAGTAATATTTTCTTTTCTATATTCCTTTATCACAGCAACAGCATACGCCATACTGCTTTCCCCCGGAAAAAATAAGGGGGGATGAAGGCGCGGCGGCGGCATTGCCGGAAAAGAGAAAATCTGACGCTGTGAAAAAAGGTTGTTTTATACAGCGCCGCTCAGAAGATGGTGGATTCCAAGAATGCCCCAGCGCTGCGCCACCCGGAGGATGAGGCCTTACAGCGAGCGAGGGGAAACAGGAACAGCCTGAAGTTTTTCTGAAAATCCTTGTGATTGTGGAGAACGGCAGGTCAGGAAAATGCTTAAGGAAAGGGCCGCCCGGTACCGGGGCTTGCCGGCAGCAAAAAAATGCTCCGCCCATCCTACGTTGAGCGCGGGAAATAGCATGAAAAAAAGGGTTGTCTAGCAAACGTAGGCAACCCCTTGATTTCTCTGGTGGGCGGTAGGTGGCTTGAACACCTGACATTCGGCTTGTAAGGCCGACGCTCTACCAACTGAGCTAACCGCCCGCAACCCCCGGCCCGGCACGCGGCAGCTTCCGCCTCGCCGAAATCCTGTCGGGCCAGAACTGTGCTTACGGCAAGAACCGGCCTTTCGTCAACTCTCCAGAGCCCGCGCAGCGGAGTTTTCAAAAATTATCCACGGCAGGCGGCTGCCGAACCGTTCCCGAACCTGCCTCTCAGGCCTGTTTCAGGCGCACAAATCGCTTTCCTGCCGCGGTGTGCAAAACGCCCCGGCTTGGGCGAGCCGAGGCGTATGCAATCAGGTAGAGACACTTTATAGGAACAGTTCTCCGCCGGCGAAGGGCGCGGCTGCCGCCGGGAACCGAGTAAAAGGGGGTTGAATGCCCGGCAAGGCCGGGGACTTTATATTAACGCCAGCCGCGGCCCATGTGGTGGCCCATGTGGCGGCCCATATACCCGCCATGACGGCCGTATCCCCAACCGCAATCGCCGGCAAAGGGGGCATTGACGCCCACTTCTTTACTGAGCCGGTCAGAATAAGCCTGGTCCTCGTCTTGCAACTGCCGACGCAACGTGGTCATTTCAGTAACCAGGCCGTTGATCTGATCAGGGGTCGTATTGGGGTTGGCGCTCAGGGCCCGCAGGGTAGTTTCCTTGGCCCAGAGCTGGTCGCGGATCGGCTGGGTTTTTTCCCTATGCTCGCGCATGATACTGTACAACGCAGTCTGTTTTTCAGGGGCCAGAGCGGTATACCCGGAATTGCCATACGGACCCATCCCCTGGCCGCAACGCCAGAAGGGATTTGCCGAGGCGACCAACGGCAAGGCAGCGGTAACGCCGGCGATCAAGGTACAGGCAGCGAGTACTTTTAACGTGGGTCTCATGATATCTCCTTAATTCTATGCAGATTCCTTCGGACTCTGCGGGTGATATTCCTTCGGGCCCGCGCGGGCCCCTGATTGCTTGTACTTTAGCAAACTTTGGGCCAAACATGTAACTATGCTATTTTATTAAACTATATAGCATAGAGTAAGGGGTTGCTCCGGCAGGGGCTTGCACATTCCCCTGGTGATGTGCAAGGCTTCAGCGCGGCTGTGCAACGCTTTGCACATAACGCGTGCGCACTCTTCCCCCTCTAAAAGCTGCCCCTGAGCGATGGCGTCATCTCTGCCACGCCGGCCAAAGCAGCCCAAGCGCGCTCTCGTTGTTGGGTTCCCCCGTACCGGCGCCATGCCGGGCGGCGGATCTTCCGCCACAATGCCGCTTTGCCCAAGCCTATGCACATTTGCGTTATATTTCCGGGACATCTGGATTTTTCTCCCGCTTTGGCATATGCTCCTCGCTGCACCCGCAGAGGGCGGGGCCAAGCGCATCGCTCCTGCAAAGCCGTCTTTTCCTCCCTGGCGGCAGCAGCCGGAGCAAGCTCGTCGTATTCCCACGACGCCTTGACCTGTTTTTCGTCTTCCTTGCCGAGGGGGACCATTCGGTTTTACCCGTCGGCTTTGCCCAGACGAAATGCTTTGCGCCTTTGTAAGGCCCCCCTGCCGGGAACTCGGCGGAACACAGTGCACGGTTACGGCCCCCGGAAGGTCTGCCGGCGAAGACCCAAAAAAGAACGCACCCCTTACCCAACGAAGAAACATGGTTGCAGCAAAAAAATGCCCTGACGCGCCTTCTTTTTCCTTAAACGCCAATGCCGAGCTTGTGCTTGCCAAGCGTTACTTCCGCAAGGATCTTGAGGGCAACGCTCTGGAAGACGCCTCCGGCCTGTTCCGGCGGGTGGCCTCGGCCATTGCCTCCGAAGAAGGCAAGTACGAACAATCTCCCTATACGCAGGATGATTTAGCCAGAGAATTTTACGAGGCCATGACCACATGGAAATTCCTGCCCAATTCCCCAACCTTGATGAACGCAGGCACAGATTTAGGGCAGCTATCGGCCTGTTTTGTCCTGCCAGTAGGCGACTCCATTGAGGAAATCTTTGACGCCGTGAAGCACGCGGCCATGATTCACAAATCCGGCGGCGGAACCGGGTTTTCCTTTTCCCGCCTGCGCCCCCGCGATAGCCGCGTAGGCTCCACCGGCGGCGTGGCTTCGGGGCCGCTCTCCTTTTTAAAGATATTCAATACCGCGACCGAACAAATCAAGCAGGGGGGCACGCGGCGCGGGGCCAACATGGGCATCCTGCGCATCGACCACCCGGATATTCTTGATTTTATCAAGGCCAAGGAACGCGAGGGCGATTTCAACAACTTCAACCTCTCCGTGGCCCTGACGGAACAGTTCATGAACGCCGTGGAAAACGACGAGGAATACCCCCTCCTCATGCCCGGCACAAACGAGGAACGGGGCCGACTCAAAGCGCGCGAAGTTTTTGAACTGCTTGTGCAGAAAGCCTGGGAAAGCGGCGATCCCGGCATTGTTTTCCTGGATCGCATCAACCGCGATAACCCGACACCCGATCAGGGAGAAATCGAATCCACGAACCCTTGCGGCGAGCAACCCCTCCTGCCCTACGAAGCCTGCAACCTGGGTTCCATTAACCTTGCCCGATTCTATAAGGAGGATGCCGAAGACGGCATTGATTGGCCGGAACTGCGCCGGATCGTTCATCTTGCCGTTCGCTTTTTGGATAATGTTATTGATGCTTCCCGGTTCCCTATCGGCCTGATCACCGAAAATGTCCGCAAAAATCGCAAAATAGGGCTGGGCGTCATGGGCTGGGCAGATCTGCTCTATCGCCTGCGCATCCCCTATGATAGCCAGGAAGCGCTCAATCTGGCCGAAAAAGTTATGGGCTTCCTGCGCGAAGAAGCCCGGGTCAGCTCCCGGATTTTGGCCGGAGAGCGCGGCCCCTTCCCGGCTTACGCTTCCAGCATTTTTGCCCGAAAAGGCATGGGGCCGTATCGAAACGCCACAGTAACCACCATTGCCCCCACAGGCACGCTTTCGATCATTGCCGGCTGCTCCTCAGGCATCGAGCCTCTCTTTGCCCTCTGCTTTACCCGCAACGTCATGGATGGCGACAAGCTGGTTGAAGTAAACACCCATTTCGAGCACGCCCTCAAGGCCGCCGATTGCTACAGCCCCAAGCTCATGGAAACCGTGGCCGCCAAAGGTTCCGTGGCCTCGCTCGACTATCTGCCTGAAGATCTGCGCCGGGTCTTTGTGACAGCCATGGATATCGAACCCATTTGGCACCTGCGCATGCAGGCGGCTTTTCAGCAGCACACGGATAACGCCGTTTCCAAAACAGTGAACCTGCCCAACAGCGCTTCCGTGGATGACATCCGCCGTATTTATCGGCTGGCCTTTGAACTCGGCTGCAAGGGCGTTACTGTTTACCGGGATGGCTGCAAAAGCGTGCAGGTGCTCTCCACGGGTGATGGAGCCCCCGGAGCCGGCGCGGATTCGGGCTTGCACACCCTGCCCCGGCCGGATCTGGTCTATGGCTTCACCCAGCGGGTTTCCACCGGACACGGCATGATGTACGTCACGGTGAACGAAATCGACGGTAAACCCTTTGAGGTCTTTGCCACCATCGGCAAATCTGGTCGCTCGACCACGGCCAAGGCCGAAGCCATCGGCAGGCTGGTTTCTCTGGCCCTGCGTTCCGGCATCGAAGTAGAAAAGGTGATTCAGCAGATCAAGGGCATCGGCGGCGAGATCCCTGTATTCCAGCAGGGCAAGCACGGGCAGATTCAATCCATACCGGATGGCATCGCCTGGGTGCTGGAAAACCGCTACCTGGCCTCGCAGCATCCGGATTACCGGCTCAACGGCCTCGGCAAACAGCACTGTCCTGAATGCGATGATACGTTAGTCTTCCAGGAAGGCTGCCACCTCTGCCCGAGCTGCGGCTTTACTAAATGCGGCTAGCGGGATGGGAAATTGAGAATTGAGAATAAAAGCAAAGGCAAAAAAGCAACACGTGCCATAGGAAAGCCGGGAAAAGACTACGATAGGACCATATGCCGTGGGGGCCAAAACGTTTAGGGCCTTTCCGCAGAATACTTCTCAATTCTCAATTGCAAAAGTTCCCCCAGCAGGAGTTCCGCCGCCTGGCGGCTCCCTCCCCGGCGAGGGGCCACATAGGCGGCGAAACGCCGCCTGACGTCATCCCGGTTCTCGGGCGAAGCCAGCATACGCGGCAAAACCCGGGCCAGTTCCTCCGCCGAAGCAACCCGGCGGGCCAGCCCGGCATGGAAAAATTCTTCCCCCGCCCAAGCAAAATTGCTCCAAAAAGGCCCCACGCAAGGCACCAGGCCCGCCGCCGCCGCCTCCAAAAAATTCTGCCCGCCCAAGGGGGCCAGGCTGCCGCCCACAAAAACCGCTCCGGCTGCTTCGTACAGCGCCCCTAACTCCCCGAAACGATCCCACAGTACCAGGCTGCCGGGCTCGGCCCGCCGTGGGCCGCCTCCCGCGCCCAGTTCCGAACGCAACACTACCGGAAAAGAACGGCCGGAGAGCTGTTCCCGCCACGGGCCAATGCGCTCCATATGCCGGGGGGCAACCACCAGAACAGCTCCGGGGGCTGCCTCCATAAAGGTTTCCACGTGCGGCAGGAGGAGTTCTTCTTCCTCCCGGCGTACCGAGGCCAGGGCCATAACCGGCGTTCCCGGGGCAAACACGGCGGAAGGGCACTCTTCGCTACCCCGAAGACAGCCGCGGGAACCTTCCTGAAGGCTCAGGCCGTCAAATTTCATGTTGGGCATGGCAGCGACCCGCTCTGTGCCAAACAAGGCGGCAAACCTTGCGGCATCTTCAGCGGAGACGGCATAGACGGCCCGGGGCGGGCAGCGCTTCCAGAAAAAATTCAGGCAGCGATACCCCCTCAGGCTTTTCTCACGCATCCTGCCGTTAAGAAGCAGGACAGGAATGCGCCGTTCCGCGCAGGCGGCCATAAGCCCGGGCCACAGCTCCGTTTCCAGCAACACCATGACCTTAGGCCGCGCCTGATCCAAAGCCCGGCGCATCACATCCGGCTCATCCAGGGGAAAGACCTCCGGGATGACCGCCAGGCCCGTTGCCCGGGCCTCTGCCGCGAGGGTTTGCAAAACCTCCAGCCCCTGCCGGGTACAGGAAGTACAGAGCAGGCGCAGCCCCTCCGCCCCGCTCCCGCATCTCTCTGTTCCGTCTGTTCCATCGGCCGGGCTTCCCCCCTGCTCCCGAAGGAGGGCATCCAGCGCCAGAACCAGCCGCCGCACCAGAAAGGCCTCCCCACCGGAGGCCGCCTGAATCCAGCAATCCACGGGAAGGGAAGGAAGGGGGGAAACGGACGGCAAGGCATCGCCGGTTCCGGCCGCCTGGCCACGGCCCCAGGCCGCGGGCGTCAAGCGCCGGGCAAAGGAATCGCTCAAACGGCGGTGGCGGCGCAGCACAGGCCGCGCCGCCCGCCAGAGAAGACCATAAAGCCCGAGAAACGCGGCAAGGCCGTCCATGGTTCAACGCCGCGCGGCTGCGGCCTCGTTCTTGCGCTCGGCCAGCCCGAGGGTAATGAGTTTCTCCAGAAAATCGGCGTAGGATAAACCGGCGACCCGGGCTTCTTGGGGAATGAGGCTGGCCGGAGTCATACCGGGCAGTGTATTGACCTCCAGAATGAACAAGGCGCCGTCTTTCCCGCGGATAAAATCCGCCCGGCTGTAGCCGGAAAGGCCAAGCAGCCGGTGCGCCGTCAGGGCCGCCCGCTGCACAGCCAGGGTATCCGCCTCCGAAAGCGGGGCCGGGCAGATCTCCTCCGCGCCCTCCGCGCCGCCGTACTTATTGGCATAATCAAAAAACCCGTCAGGGCGTTTACTGCGGATCAAAATCGGGGCCAGCGCTTCATCTCCCAGAACGCCGCAGGTCAATTCCTCTCCTTCAATCGCTGCTTCCACGAGGAATTCGCCGCCCTTGGCAAAAAGACGGTCAAGAGCGGGCTCCAGCTCTTCAGCGGAAAGAACCCGTTCCATGCCCAGGCTGGAACCGCCGGTATTGCTCTTGATGAAAAGCGGAAAGGCAAAGGGCGGACGCCACCCCGGTTCCGGCCGCCGGGGCAGCAAGACCCAATCCGCCGTACGCAGCCCGCCGGAGCGGAAAAGATGCTTGGCCGCCGCTTTATTCAGCGCCAGAAACGAGCCCGCCGGCCCTGAACCCTGGTAAGGGCAGCCGACCCGATCCAATAGAGCCTGGATCAACCCATCTTCTCCGGGGGAGCCGTGCAGGTTGATAAAGGCGAAATCCACCCCGGATGCAGCCTCTATAAGGCCTTCCAGGGATGTTGCCGGATCGAACAGCGTAACGGTATGGCCGTTTTCACGGAGCGCTTTTTCAATGGACCGAGCTCCGGTCAGGGCTACCTCACGCTCGCTGGACCAGCCGCCCGCAATCAAAAGTATGTTCATTAAGAGCCACCTTCAAGCGGCGGGAAAGAGCCGCTTCAATTTCCAAACCCTGCCTGTGGGAGGATTCGATGCGTTGCCGGGCGGATTCCGTCTGTCCGTAGCGGTCAAGCAAATCGGCGAAACGCTCGCTCGTGCTGACCACCCGGTCATGCATAACCCGTTTATCCGCGTAAATAATGCAGTAACACAGCAAGTGCCTGTCTTCGTCCGCATTCACATCCCATTGCCAGCGCATATGGTGGAGAACGCCCTGGGCCAGCAACGGGTTTTTTGTTTCGCGCACCACCCAGGAAGCGCCAACCTGCCCATGGTTGCCGCCGTGCTCGATGGTATAGGATTTTCCTAAATCGTGCAGCAAGGCGGCAGCCCGCACCGAGGGCACATCCACTGCCGCGCCCTGTTCCGCGGCGCGCGCGGCCAATATCGTTGCCACCTCCGCCACCATGCGGGAATGATCTTTGATGTGCTCAAGCATGGCGTAGCGCTGCCACAGGGCCGCGCACTCTTCAGCGGAGGGCACGGGGCAAGAGGGATCAGGATCAAAAAGCAACGGGGGAATACCCGGAAACGGAGGGGCCGCAGGATGGCGCTCAGAGGAAGAGTGTTCGCAGGAATGATCTTCACGCAAAGTATTCACGTTCATGGCCCTTTGTAGCGCAGGAGGCCGAATATTGCAAAGGCCCCTTTCGCTCTTTTTTCGGCAAACGCCCCTCCCGGTCTGGACTTTCGGCCGCCGAACGACTATGCATAAGCCCGGCAAGCGCAGTAACGGCCGGTCCGCCTTTGCAGCGGGCCTACCCCGAAAATCACGTTCCCCTGTATTTCTCGCTTGTGTTCCGCCAGGAACTGTCCGGCGCGGCCTGTTGCCGCCTCCCCGGGAACCCCGTAGCCGCTCTTGCCCTGCGCTGACGGGGGGCGAGCCCGAAGCGTTTTCCCCGGGAATCACCTTCCTGTCGCGGCCCGGCCTCGCCCGGATCGCACCGCATCCGCCTCCCGCGCCAAGCGAACACGCGCGGGAGACAACGCGCCACCTTTTTGCAAGGAATAACCATGCGTTTCGACGAACTCCCTCTTTCCAAAGATATACTTAAAGCCGTGGCCGACATGGGCTTTGAAGAAACAACCCCCATCCAATCCCTAGCCATTCCCTTTCTCCTGCAAGGGCGGGATATCATCGGCCAGGCCCAGACCGGCACCGGAAAAACCGCCGCTTTCGGCATTCCTCTGCTGGAAGGCATCGACCTGAAATCCAAAGCGATTCAGGGCTTGGTGCTCTGCCCCACCCGTGAGCTGGCCATCCAGGTAGCCGAAGAACTCAGCTCCCTGGCCGCCCGCAAAAAAAACCTGGCCGTGCTCCCCGTCTACGGCGGCCAACCCCTGGAACGGCAGCTCCGCGCCTTGGCGCGCGGCGTCCAGGTGGTCGTGGGCACCCCCGGCCGCATTTTGGATCATCTGGATCGGGGCAGCATCCGTTTTGATTACGTTCGCTTTGCCGTTCTGGACGAAGCCGACGAAATGCTGGATATGGGCTTCCGCGAAGACATAGAAGCCATCCTCAGCCAAACGCCGCCGAGCGGCCAGCGGGCTCTCTTCTCGGCCACCATGCCCCCGGCCATCATGGATATGGCCCGCCGTTTTCTCCAAGACCCGGAAACCATTAAAATAGCCAGCAAGCACCTGACCGTGCCGTCAGTTGAGCAGAGCTGGTACAGTGTGCGTCAGTACCAAAAACTGGATGCCGTCTGCCGTGTTCTGGATGCCCGCAACCCCCAAAAAGGCATTGTCTTCTGCTCCACCAAACACGGCGCGGACGAGTTGGCCAGCCATCTCCAGGCTCGAGGATACCAGGCCGACGCCCTGCATGGCGATCTTTCGCAATCGCAACGAGATCGGGTTATGAACCGCTTCCGTTCCGGCAGCATCGATCTGCTTGTAGCCACCGATGTAGCCGCGCGCGGTCTGGATGTGGATGATGTGGATGTGGTCATCAACTACGATATCCCCAACGGCGCAGAAACCTATGTGCATCGCATCGGCCGCACCGGCCGGGCCGGGAGAACCGGCGCGGCTCTAACGCTGGTTACCCCCCGCGAAGAATACGCCATGCGGGATATCATTCGCCGAACCCGAGCCGATATCCGCCAGGCCAAAATTCCCAGCCAATTTGACGTGGCCACCATCCGCACCGCGCTTATTCTCGAAGAAATTCGCAGCGAGCTGGAAAACGGCGACTTCAGCCGCCAGAAACCCCTTGTTCGCCAGTTGCTCGAGGCCGAAATCACCGCCGAGGATCTCTCAGCGTGTTTGCTGAAAATGCTTCTGCACCGCGAACTCGGCACAATGCCCACAGAAGAGGAGCGCGAACACTGGGGCGATGACCGTCCCAAATCCCGATCCCGGTATACCTGCCCCGCTGACCGCTCTTTCCGACGCAGCGCGGGCAAGCCCATGGCCAGGCTGTTTATCAATCTCGGCCATAAGGCCAAAATCGGCCCTAAAGATATCGTCGGCGCCATTGCCGGAGAAACTGGCTTGCCCGGCCGTATTGTCGGAGCTATTGAAATCCGCGACCGCTTTTCCTTTGTGGAAGTGCCCGAAGAGCACGCCCAAGCCATTATCGATGCCCTGAACAGCGCCCAACTCCGCGGCTGCCGCATCGGCATAGACCGCGCTACGCCGAAATGACGGGGTGGGGAACGACGCCCGGGGGAGGAAAAAACTTTTTTACAAAAAA
>CATJOY010000108.1 GCA_949741925.1 uncultured Desulfovibrionaceae bacterium
GACCGCTCCGGTACCGAAGGATTCGGTAAAGCCGTACAGCGCGCCTTCTTCAACCGTGGTGCCGCCTTCATAGGTGTTGTCGCCGGTCATAACCAGGGTACCGGGGCCTTGCTTGGTGAGCGAAGCCGTATACAGACCGTTATCGATCTTGTATTGGATGTAGGCCGCGCGCTCATCCATCCATTCTTTGCGCCACCGCACGGCATCTTCATAGGGAATCTTGTCGTACATTGCGGGATTGCCGTTGGTGATAGCCTCAATGGCCGGGTCGTTCAGAAGACCATCAGTCACAAAGGCTTCCGCCTTAACGGTGCCGTCCTCGTTAAGCACGTTGGGGCTGAAGTCGCCGGCAAGGGCAGTGCCTAGCTTTTTGTAATCTTCCAGCCACTTCAGGTCTTCGGCTTCACGGGCCTTGATGCCCACTTGGCTGATATTGTTAGACCAAACATCCAGGGCGCTGATTTGCATGTTGTAGGTCATGGGGCCAAGGAACTGGCCGGGGCCGTACATGCCTTTTTCCAGATCGGGAATACCCCAGCCCCAGCGTTCGTCCGGGGTGCCGTCCGGCGCGGTCCAGGCCAGGGATTCCCCGTTGGAGGCAGTTTGCCCGGTGCCGAGGAAGTCCTTGCCGTTGCTCATCTTGTTATTGGCCGTGGTGAACATCACGTTCCGCACTTGGGTGGCGCTCATATCCGGGTAGCGGGAAAGCAGAACCCCCATCACCGCCGTGGCTACGGGCGTGGCCGGTGAGGTACCCGACGAGTTGGAGTACATGGTATCACCACCCGAGCTGGTGGTCCGGACGCTGCTTGACGGCGTGGAGACGGTCCACCATTTGGCCAGGCCCGCTTCGTTAAAGTTTTCTTGTTTCATGTATTCGGCATAGTCTGTACTGGCGCTGGGTGGCCGAACTCCGCCTACAGCCACCCACTGATCTTCAGCCCAGGGGTTGAAGAGCGGATAGGCCGGCCGATAAAACGGGCTGCTCCAGTCGTTGTTGCCGGCCGAGCGGACATTGACCACGTCAGTGCCCTTGATGGCGTCCCAGATGGCATCCATGAAGGAGAGGCCGGGGTGAGCCGGGTTGTACTGGATGCCGCCTTCGGAATAGGTCTTTTTCGTGAAGAAGTATTGGTATTCCAGGTCGGCCAGGGTTTCGCTGGGGAGGACTGTCGCCATGTTGCCGCCGTCCCGGCCGGTCAATTCATAGCCGTTAACGTTGCCGCCGATACCGAGGTCATTGCCCAGGCCGTCATAGCGGCTGCGGTTCAACGTCTTTACATAGGAACCCCAACTGCTGTTGATGACTTTAACGCCGGCATCCACCAGAGCCTTGTTGGCCGTATAGAAATATTCATAATCGTGGAAGGCGCCGTGGGATTGGGTATCCGAACCGCCGGTGTAGCCGCTGTACATAGTGGAACCAAAGCTGATGCCATGCTGCTCTTTACCATCACGAATGCCCGAAGAAACCCCGAGCATCCCGGTACCGTGAGACCACACTGCGCTGGGCTCGCGGACACCGGGGTTTTCGGAAACCATCGGGACCGTATCCAGATAGAAATCGGCCCTGATGTCAAAGGTATCACCTTTGGTGAACGGGTTGCCTGGGTTACCGGAGAAGGGATACTTGCTGTCCGGGTTGGTGGCGTTAGGCCGGTAGCCAAACCCCGAGGTGCCGTACACACCCGTACCCATGACGGACTTGATCAATTCGGATTGGAAGCCCTCGTGGGAGGCCCTGTAGCCCGAATCCATCATACCCAGGGTGACGCCCTGACCAAAATAGCCTAGCGCGTAGGCTGTGGAAGCCTTCACCGCCGAGAGCTGCCAGGGCATGGTGATGCTAGGCACTCTTCCGGTCACAGGGTCCGGTGTGGTGTCGACCCGACCGGTAAAGTTACCGTATTCCGGCGTTTCCCAACTCTTTTTGGCGGCCTGGAAGTCGCCCGGGCTGGTGGCGATAAAGCCTGGATCGCCGGCGTAGGTGGGAACAGGAGCTCCGGCTGCTCCGGCCGCTCCGGCAAAACCGAGGGCGGCGCATAGGAAGGCCAGAACAAGGAGTGATGAACGGGGGGCTTTTCTGCCTCTAGCCATTTTAAACCTCCTTCTTTATGCAAAGAAATCCATGGGTTGCGGCCGGATACGCCGCGATCCGCTAGTCATCGACAGATACACTGTCGATGA
>CATJOY010000109.1 GCA_949741925.1 uncultured Desulfovibrionaceae bacterium
AGAGTCCAGAGAGGGGGGGCGATAGCCCCCTCTCTGGCCCCGCGGGAGGCGGACCACCTTAGGAACTCCCCAACGCTCCGGCCCATCGGGCCGCCTTCCCATCCTGGGGGACCGGGAGCCCCTCTCCCCTCTCTCCCGGCACCTCCTACAGGGAAATAACCCCCAAAAGGGCCGCTGTGAGGGTCATCACCACCGAGCACGACCACAGGTAGGGCAGACTAAACTTTTGGTGTTCGCCCACATCGACCTTGCAAAGGGCGACCAGCAAAAAGGTCGAAGGGGTCATTACACTAATGGGAAAACCTGTTGTTTGCACCCCGAGCAATGCGGCCCGAGCCACTTCCAGAGGATCGCCGCCAAGGGTTTGATAAACTTGGGCAATAACCGGCATAACCCCGAAATAGAAAGAATCCGGATCAAAAAACAGGGAAAGCGGCGTTGAAATCAGGCCGAGAATCAGGGGGATTTGTGAGCTCATGCTTTCGGGCACGCCGGAGACGGCGGCTACCGCCATGGCATTCAGCATGCCAGAATTTTTCATAATGCCCACCAGCACCCCGGCTCCCATCAGGATACTGGCCATCATCAAGGCGGGTTTAGCGTGGGCATCCACGCGTTTTTTCTGATCTTCGACGTTGGGGTAGTTCATAATCAGCGCTATGGCCGTGCCGGCCATAAAGGAGACCACGGCATCTACCCAGCCGGCGACCAAAGAGATAATGACGGCCAGAGAAAGGATGATGTTCGGCCAGAATAATTTGGGGCGGCGCAGCGCCAATTTTTCCTCACTGATCTGGTAGCTGTAGCCGCTTGCTTCCTGACCGCCAGGCACAAGGCCGAGGCGTTGTTGTTCCTTTTTCCCGAAGCGATAAGCATAGAAGAACACCAGACAAAAACCGGCAATCTGCACTGGAATGAGCGGCTGAAAGAGCACCGCTGCCGGTGTTTGCATGGTGGCGGATGCCCGGATCATCGGGCCGACCCAGGGCAGCACGTTGCAGCCTGCGGCCATGGCCACCAAACAGGCCAAGATGCGTTTTTGCATGCCTAGCCGCTCATAAAGCGGCAGCAAAGCCGGAACTGTGATCATAAAGGTTACCGCGCCGGAACCATCAAGGTGGATAAGCAGGGTCAATACAACGGTGCCTATAGTGATGCGCACCGGGTTAAGCCCCATCATTTTTATAATCCGCCCAATGATGGGATCCAGCATGCCCGCATCAGAAACCACACCGAAAAAAATAATCGCAAAAACGAACATGCCCGCGGCGGGCACAATGGAACGCAGCCCATCCATAATGAAAAGGCTGATTTCATGGGGGGAATAGCCCGCGATGAGCGCGCCCAGGCAGGGGATAAGAATCAGCGCGACAAGAGCGGAAAGTTTTCTGAACAAGATGCAGGATAAAAGAACTACAATTATGCCGAATCCTGTTAACGCAAGCATGGTTTTTTCCTTACAGGTTGCGAAAAAACGAAAACAAAAGAGTCCCCGGGAATCTTTTGTTTTGTAACGTAGTGAAAAGGCCGGGGAGCGTCCAGACCTTTTTCCGCTATCTCACCTTGTGGAAATAAGAATAAAAAGAGTAAGAAAAAGGACTTTCAACCGTTGGGATGGAAGGCGGCCCGATGGGCCGGAGCGTTGGGGAGTTCCTAAGGTGGTCCGCCTCCCGCGGGGCCAGAGAGGGGGCTATCGCCCCCCCCTCTCTGGACTCTCCCAGCTCTTTTTGGGCGTCGGACGACGCTTGGCCGCAGCAGCAAGCAAGCTGCGGCCAAGCGACGCCCTGCATGAAGCT